>DASRGG010000001.1:0-95403 GCA_035651155.1 Candidatus Limnocylindria bacterium
CGCAGACGTGCGAGGCTATCGGATGGAGCCACGACGTACCCCTTCCCTTCGTCTTCCTGGACTCGGGGATGAGGATGCGCGTGGCTCCTCTTCTTTGCAGGAAGGGGTTCGGCGTGTCTACCTTCAACGTGGGCTCTACGGTCTAGTGGCGCCCGCAACCTTCTTCTTCGTCCGTCACGGCGAGAGCGAGGCGAACGCGGCGCGTCGCTTCTCGGGCCACGGCGACAGCCCGCTCACCGGACGCGGCCGGCGGCAGGCGGAGGCCGTGGCGGAGGCGCTGCGCGACGTGCCGTTCGATCGCATCGTGGCGACCCCGCTCTCGCGGTCGCTCGACACCGCGCTCGCCGTCGCGCGGCGGCGCAGGATGCCCGTGGACATCGAGCGCGATCTCGTCGAGATCGACGTGGGCGAGCGCACCGGCGCGACGTTCGACGAGCTGATGGGCCTGCCGTCGTGGCGCGACGACGGCTTCGTGGCATGGCCGGGCGGCGAGACGCTCGAACAGGTGCTCGAGCGGGCGCTTCGCGCGGTGCGGCGTCTCGCGCGCGACACGCCCGGCGGCACGCTCCTGGTCGTCGGGCACGGCGGCGTGACGCGCATCCTCGTCTCGCACTTCCTGGGCGTCCTGCCGAAGCTCGACCGCTCGCCCGCGACGAATACGAGCGTCACCGTCGTCGTCACCGACGGCGAGACCGGTCGCGTGGAGCGGCTCTTCGAGAGCGCGCACGTCGAACCGTTGCATTACCCTTCGGCCGTGGCCACGACCGTGAAGGACCTCGCCGGGCGCATCCGCGACGTACCGGATTTCCCGAAGCCGGGGATCCTCTTCAAGGACATCACGACGCTCCTGAAGGACGGCGACGCGTTCCGGGCAGCCGTTGACGGGCTGCTCGAGAAGATCGGCAAGCGCGACGTGGATGCTGTCGTCGGGATGGAGTCACGCGGATTCATCTTCGGCGCGCCCATCGCGTACAAGCTCGGCGTCGGCTTCGTACCGGTGCGCAAGCTCGGCAAGCTCCCCGCCGACGTCGTGTCCGTCGAGTACGACCTCGAATACGGCTCGGCCACTCTCGAGATGCACAAGGACGCGCTCGCGCACGGCGCCAAGGTCCTCATCGTCGACGACCTGCTCGCGACCGGCGGCACGGTGGCCGGCACCATCGAGCTCGTGAAGCAGCTCGAGGGCGAGATCGTCGCGTGCGCCTTCCTCATCGAGCTCGCCGCGCTCCACGGGCGCGACAAGCTCCGCGGCTACGACGTCGTCACGCTGATCAGCTACTAGCCCCCGGCAGGCGTCGTCGCGCGGGTCGTTCGCCGTCTTCTACAGCGCGAAGACGGAGAGCCTCCCGGCCCCTCCGTAGCCGCAGGTCAGCGCGGCGCGGACCGAGAGCGAAGCTCTCTCAAGATCTCGGTCTGCGCCTCGTTGATCGAGTGGACCTCGACGGTAAGCCGGTGGACCGCCGTGAGCGTCTCGTGGTCCGCCTCGGCCCGCGCGTCGTTCGCCGCCTGGATGACGTTCTGCCCGACCATGATGATCGGCAGGAGGATGAGCTGGAGGAACGTCTGTGCGATCCACGCGACGATCACGATGACGTCGTGCGTGGCCAGCGCGGCGGGTAGCGACACGAGCGCGAGGAGCGCGAAGGCGTAGGCGACCCACATCGTGCCGACGGTGCGCGTGATGTGGACCGCCAGCCAGGTGTTGAACCGCCCGAGCGGGCCGGTGCCGTGCACCGTCGCATGCACGTCTTGGCTGCGGACCAGACGCGGACGGTGCACACGTGCGCGTGCGATGTCCTGATGTTCCACGGATCCTCCTCCGCGGCTCGGCTCGTCTTTGCCGTGCCGCACGGTCTAGAATCCTCTCGCACCCTCTCGACCGGCGGAGGCCCGCTTGGTCCTTTCATCGAAGGAGGACCGATGACCGCGGCGCCGCTGTTGCCCGAGATCCACGTCGACGAGCAGGTCCCCGCCGAGCGCCTGCGCGCGTTCCTCGAGCGGGACCGGCTGCTCGCCGCGTACGCCCTGGCGGATCTCGACGCGACGGAGATCGAGCGCGCGCGCTGGTGGCTCGCGCGCCGCGGCGACGAGGCTGTCGCCGCCGCGCTGGTCGTCGAGGCGCTGCCCTTCCGACCGTGCTTCGCGACGGGCGAGACCGAGGCGCTCGCGACGATCTACCGCGAGTGCATCCGCGAGCCGCGGCTCGTGATCTCGACGCCGCCCGCCGGCCGCGTCGCGGTCGAGGCGGCGTACCGCTTCGAACGTGTCGACCGCATGCACCGCATGGTGGTCGACGCGCGTTCCTTCAATCCGCGCGTGACGCACCGGGTGACGCGGCTCGGCCCCGAGCACGTCGAGGACGTCATCGAGCTGTACGGGCACGCGTCGCGGACCTACTTCACGCCGGAGCGACTGGAGCGCGAGATCTACTTCGGCATCTTCTCGGGCTCCGCCCTCGTCTCCGCGGCCGGCACGCACGTCCGGTCGGCCATCTCGGGGATCGCGGCCGTCGGCAACGTGCTGACGAAGCTCACGTACCGGGATCGCGGCATGGCGACCTCGGTCACGTCGGCGGTCACGCAGGCGGCCCTCGAGGAACATCGCGACGTCGTGCTCAACGTGCGGCAGGACAACGCACCGGCGATCGCCGTCTACGAGCGACTCGGCTACCACGTGCACGCACCGTTCATCGAAGGTCCGGCGGTGCGTCGATCGGCCTTGGACCGGATCCTTGGGAGGATGCGATGACGACGAACACACGCCAGCACGACGTGAGCGACATCGGTCTCGCGGGGGCGGGGGAGCGTCGCATCCAGTGGGCCGCGCGCGAGATGCCGGTCCTCGCCGGCATCGCGGCGCGATTCACGAAGGAGCGGCCGCTCGACGGCCTGCGCATCGGCGCGTGCCTCCACGTGACCGCGGAGACCGCGAACCTCATGCTCGCGCTCAAGGCCGGCGGCGCGAGCGTGTCGCTCTGCGCCTCGAATCCGCTCTCCACGCAGGACGACGTCGCCGCGTCGCTCGTCGCGAACGACGACATCGCGGTGTACGCGCGCAAGGGCGAGGACCGCGACACCTATTACTCGCACATCAACGCCGTGCTCGCCGCGAGGCCACAGCTGACGATGGATGACGGTGCCGATCTCGTGACCGAGCTCCACACGAAGCGGCGCGAGCTGCTCCCCGAGGTCACCGGCGGCACCGAGGAGACCACCACCGGCGTCACGCGCCTCCGCGCGATGGCATCGGAGGGCGTGCTCGCGTACCCGATCGTCGCGGTGAACGACGCCCTCACCAAGCACTTCTTCGACAACCGCTACGGCACGGGGCAGTCGGCGATCGACGGCGTAATCCGCGCGACGAACCTGCTGCTCGCCGGGAAGACCGCGGTCGTCGCGGGGTACGGCTGGGTCGGGCGCGGCATCGCGAGCCGCCTGCGCGGCATGGGCGCGATCACGATCGTCTGCGAGATCGATCCGTTCCGCGCGCTGGAGGCGGCGATGGATGGCTTCGAGGTGACGACGATCGTGAACGCCGCCGCGCGCGGCGACCTCTTCATCACGGCGACGGGCAACGTCAACGTCATCGGCAAGGAGGCGCTCGCGAAGCTCAAGGACGGGGCCATCGTCGCGAACGCCGGACACTTCAACGACGAGATCGACCTCGCGACGCTCACGAAGCTGGCGACGGGCTGCCGCGAGCTGCGGCCGTTCGTCAACGAATACCGCCTGCGCGACGGACGGAGCGTCGTCGTTCTCGCGGATGGACGTCTCGTGAACCTCGCGGCGGCGGAAGGACATCCACCCGCCGTGATGGACATGTCCTTCGCGAACCAGGCACTCTCGGTCGAATACATGGTGAAGAACGCGAAGAACCTAGCGCCACAGGTCTACCCTGTGCCACGCGAGCTCGACGAGGAGATCGCGCGCAGCAAGCTCGCGGCGATGGGCATGCCGATCGACTCAATGACAGAGGAGCAGCGCACGTACGCGAGCTCCTGGAAGGCGGGGACGTAGCGCATGGCAAGCTCCTTCATGTCGGCCGACCGCGCGCTGTTCACCAGCGAGTCCGTGACCGAGGGACATCCCGACAAGCTCTGCGACCAGATCTCGGACGCGATGCTCGACGAATGCCTGAAGCAGGACCCGAATTCGCGCGTCGCGTGCGAGACCGCGACGACGACCGGCACGATCCTCGTCTGCGGCGAGATCACGACGAAGGCCTGGGTCGACGTGCCGAGCATGGTCCGCGGCGTCGTCCGCGACATCGGGTACACCGACGCGGAGTACGGCTTCGACTATCAGAGCTGCGGGATCCTGACCGCGATCAAGGAGCAGTCGAAGGAGATCGCGCAGGGCGTCGATGAGTCGTTCGAGGCCAAGGCCGGGAAGGACCCGCACGAGCTGGGAGCCGGCGACCAGGGGATGATGTTCGGCTTCGCGGTCCGCGAGACGGACGAGCTCATGCCCCTGCCCATCACGCTCGCGCACGCCGTCGCGCGGGAGCTCGCCGAGGCGAGGCGCAAGCGCACCATCCCGTACCTGCGTCCCGATGGGAAATCGCAGATCACGGTGGAGTACTCGCGCGGCGTGCCGAAGCGCGTGCACACGGTCGTCGTCGCGGCGCAGCACGACCCCGGCGTGACCCAGCAGCGCATCGAGGCCGACATCAAGGAGGTCGTCGTGAAGGCGGCGATCCCCGCGAAATGGCTCGACAAGGACACGCGGTACCTCGTCAACGGCACGGGCGCCTTCACCATCGGCGGTCCGATGGGTGACGCCGGCCTGACCGGACGCAAGATCATCGTCGACACGTACGGCGGATACGCGCGTCACGGGGGCGGCGCCTTCAGCGGCAAGGACCCGACGAAGGTCGACCGGTCGGCCGCGTACGCGGCGCGCTACGTCGCGAAGAACGTCGTCGCGGCCGGGCTCGCGGATCGATTCGAGGTCCAGGTCGCGTACGTCATCGGCGGCGCGAAGCCGATCTCGCTCAACGTCGAGACCTTCGGCACCGGCACGGTCGACGACGATCGCATCAAGGCGCTCATCGACGAGCACTTCGACTTCCGCCCGGGCGCGATCATCGATCGCTTCCGGCTCCGGAGGCCGCTCTACCGGCAGACGGCGTCGTACGGCCACTTCGGCCGGCCGGATCTCGACCTTCCCTGGGAGCGGGTCGACCTCGCGCCGGTGCTCGCCCGCGCGGTCGGGGCGAAGACGGCGCTCGCCTAGGCGTTCGCCTGCCGACCGGCGGGCGCACGTCTCGCACGCAGTCACCAGCACGCTCGGATCGGCGAGGCGAGGACCGATGGCTGATACCAATGCCGTCGTGCGCCCCGCTGGGACGTCGTGGGACTCCGTCCTCGGCGGTCCCAGCTGTCCTCGGCATCGGTCTCTTCGCCGGCTCCGGCGTCCGTTCGCCGGGCGACGTCGTCGGTCGGAGCTCGCTCCGCCCGAGCGTCGGCAGGAAGGGCGGCCAGCGGATCGAGGAGCGCGACGTGGACGAGGTGCACACCTCTCGGGTCGACAAGGCCGAGAGCCCGCGCGTCCGGCATGAAGGCGAGTAGGGAGCGGCCCCTCGGGCCGCTCCTTTCATTGCGCGAGACGTGAACTTCGCCGGTTGCCCGCGCGTATGCTCCTCGAATCCTGCTGGGCGATCAGAGCGCACAGCAGCCAACGTGGGAGGGGCGATCATGCGACCAACGCGTCCGATCCTTGCCCTGTTCGTGACCCTCGCGGTCCTCGCCGGTGCGTGCGCGCCGTCGACTTCCGGCTCGAGCTCCTCGGGCGGGGCGGCGACCGCGAGCGCGGCGGCGAAGGCCAACTACGGCGGCACCGTGACCTTCGGTCTCGAGAACGACGTCAGCAACCTCGATCCGATGCTCTCGGGCCTCTTCGTCGACCGGAACATCCACTACGCGATGTACGACTCGCTCGTCCGCGTCGATCCGAAGGGGAACATCATCCCGTGGCTCGCGGAGAAGTGGACTACGTCCTCTGACGGCAAGACCGTGACGTTCACCCTCCGGCAGGGCGTGAAGTATCACGACGGCTCGGTCTTCGATGCCGAGTCCGTGAAATGGAACATCGAGCGCTACATGAACACCAAGGGATCGCTCCGCACGGGCGACCTCGCGTCCGTCGCGAGCGTCGAGGTCGTCGACGCGAGCACCGTGAAGTTCAACATGAAGCAGGCGTTCTCGCCGCTGCTCGGCGCGCTCGTCGACCGCGCGGGCATGATGCTGTCGCGCAAGGCCGTCGAGGCCGGCGGCGCCGACTTCACCCTCAAGCCGTTCAAGGCGGGGACCGGCCCATTCATCCTGACCGAGGCCGTGAAGAACGATCACTACACGCTCGAGAGGAACCCCGACTGGTGGGGCAAGGACGCGGCGGGCAACAAGCTCCCGTACCTCGACAAGATCATCGTGAAGCCGATCGTCGATCCCGACGTGCGGCTCACGAACCTACGAACGGGCCAGGTGCAGGTCCTGAACGGGATCTCCGGAAAGGACGTGCCCGCGATCAAGGCCGACACCTCGCTCACCTATCAGCAGGTCGGCGCGTTCTCGTTCAACAGCCTCGTCCCGAACGAGGCGCCGGGTTTCATCTTCAATGAGAAGCGCTACGTGAAGGCGGTGGCGATGGCCATCGATCGTGACGAGCTCCTGCAGAAGGGGCCCGACCAGGGTGTCGGCCTCGTCGGATGGGGTCCGATGTCGCCGGCCCACTTCTCGTACGACGAGAGCTTCAAGCCGTGGCCCAAGGCCGATCCGGAGGGCGCGAAGAAGCTCGTCGCCGAGGTCGGCAAGGGTCCGCTCGAGTTCGAGCTGCTGGTGCAGTCGGGCAGCGCGGCGACGTTGCAGCTCGCGCAGCTCATCCAGGCGCAGCTCGCGAAGGCGGACATCAAGGCGAACATCAAGACGCAGCTCTTCAACGACATCGTCACGCTGCAGCAGCAGCACAAGCACCCCGGCATGACGCTCGTCGGCTGGAGTGGACGGCTCGACCCGGACGGCAACACCTACGACTTCGTGGTGACCGGCAAGCCGAACAACGACTCGTCGTACTCGAACGCCAAGGTCGACGAGCTGATGAACCAGCAGCGCGTCGAGTCCGATCCCGCGAAGCGCAAGGCGCTGCTCCAGCAGGCGCAGCAGATCTACGTCGTGGACGATCCTTCGCGCGTTTGGTACGGATTCGGTGTCTCGCCGCTCGTGACCGTGAAGAACCTCACGGGCATGCAGGCGTACCCGGACCGGATCCCGCGCTTTGAGACCGCGCAGCTGGCGAAGTAGCCTTCTGATCTCGTGACGGCGGAGGCGACGGAGTGATTCGATACATCCTCCGTCGCCTCCTGCTCATGATCCCGGTGGCGCTCCTCGTCACGGTCGCGGTATTCGGGCTCGCGCGCCTGTCGCCGGCGGATCCCGTGCTCATCTTCGCCGGCGAGGAGCGAGATCCGGTGGCGCTCGAGCAGATCCGCCACGAGCTGGGCCTCGACCAGGCCCTACCGGTGCAGTACGTCGCGTGGCTCGGCCGTGCGGTCCAGGGCGACCTGGGCCGCTCGTTCCAGAACCACCAGCGCGTGATGGAGGCGATCACCGAGCGCCTTCCGGCCACGTTCGAGCTCGGCCTCGCCGCGCTCCTCGTCTCGGTCACGTTCGCGCTGCTCGTCGGCATCCTCTCGGCCGTGAAACGGAACTCGCTCGTCGATCTGCTGTCCACGTCCGTGACGCTCATGGGCGTCTCGTTCCCGTCGTTCTTCCTCGGCATCCTGCTCATCCTGCTGTTCGCGTACGTGATCCCCGGCCGCATCTTCCCACCCGGCGGCTTCACGCCCTTCACGCAGGACCCGATGGACAACCTGAAGCGGCTGGTGCTTCCGGCCGTCACGCTCGCGACGGGTAGCCTGGCCGTGAATCTCCGTCAGGTCCGGTCGAGCCTGCTCGACGTTTTCGGACACGACTACATGCGCACCGCCCGCGCGAAGGGGCTGGGCGAGCGCGTGGTGATCACGCGGCACGCGCTGAAGAACGCCCTCATTCCGGTCGTGACCCTCATCGGCATCCAGATCGGGGCGATCATCGAGGGTGCCTTCATCACGGAGCAGATCTTCTTCTGGCCCGGCATCGGACGGCTCGCCGTGCAGGCGATCCCGGCGCAGGACTATCCCGTCGTGCAGGGGGTCGTGCTCGTCTCGGCGTTCTCGTACATGCTGAGCACGCTCGTCGTCGACGTCCTGTACGCGTGGATCGATCCCCGCATCTCGTACGACACGGCGGCCGCGTAATGGCAGGTACGACCGTTCCCATCGCGTTGCGCCGGCCGAGGGACGATCGCCTCGCAGGGGTGCTGTATTTCCTCCGCCGCAACCCGCGCATGGTCGTGGGCGGCGCGATCGTCCTCGCGTGGCTGTTCATCGCGGCGTTCGCGCCGATCATCTCTCCGTACGACCCGATCAAGGTCGACGTCACGAACGCGCTCGAGCCCCCGGGCGGCGCGCACTGGCTCGGTACGGACGACCTCGGTCGCGACGTCCTCACGCGCGTGCTCTGGGGAAGCCGCGTCAGCCTCTCGGTCGGCCTCATCTCGGTGTCGATCGGGCTGCTGGTCGGGACGTCGCTGGGGCTCGCCGCGGGGTACCTCGGCGGCACCTTCGACCTCCTCGTCATGCGGTTCATCGACGCGCTGCTCGCATTCCCCGCGCTCATCCTCGCGATCGCCATCACGTCGGCGCTCGGGCCGCAGATCCAGAACGCGATGATCGCCATCGGCATCGTCGCGATCCCCGCGTACGCTCGTCTCACGCGCGGCCAGGTGCTCGCGGTGCGCGCCCGCGAGTTCATCGTGGCGGCGCGCACGATCGGCTGCTCGCCGCTGCGCATCGTGCTGCGCCACGTCTTCCCGAACGTCATGAACACGCTCATCGTCCAGGCGACCCTCTCGACGGCCTTCGCCATCCTCGCCGAGGCCGCGCTCTCGTTCCTGGGTCTCGGGCCGCAGCCGCCCTATCCATCGTGGGGACAGGACATCAACTACTCGCAGCGGTACCTGCCGAACCTGAAGTGGTGGATGAGCGTGGGTCCGGGCATCGCGATCTTCACCGCGGTGTTCGCGTTCAACTTCCTGGGCGACGCGCTCCGCGACGCGTTCGACCCGCGGCTGCGCCGGAGCGGGTGACCGCCGCGGCGATCGTCGCCCAGGTACGGAAGTACCAGGATCCGCTGCCCCCGAACGGGGACTGCCCGAACGAGGCCACCGGTGCTATTCCGGGCCCGACATGCAGGTGAGCCAGGTCGCATACGACCGCTACGTCGTGGAGCTCCCGCCGGCCGACGCCGAGTGGCGTCCCCTCGCCGATCCGGAGACCCTCGCCGAGACGGCCGCGTGGCTCTGGGAGTTCGGGCCGACCCCGCTCGTCGCGGTGGTCGGGACCGACGGCGCCGCTCCGAGCTGGCTTTCCGCATGGTCACCGCGTCAGGTGAAGTGGGCTCCCGAGGGCGCGACCATCGGTCACGCAGCGGTCCTCACGACGCGATCGGACCTCGAACGATTCCTCGCCGAGGGCGCGCCCCACGAGCGCACCGTGCTCCTGTGGCCGCGCATCTCACCGGCGAAGACGTTCGAGGCCCTCGCGGCCGGCGGCACGACCTGGATGGGCGCCGTCGACGCGCACGCGAACATCTCACGGCACGGTGAGGTCTTCGAGATCAACCAGGACGCCTAGCGCTCGCACTCCTGCGGATCGCCGCCCCGATCCCCGCGCCGAGGCTCAGGCCTTCTCCTTCTTCGAGCGCGCCTCGGCCTCGAGGCCGAGCTCGCGCGTCCGCAGATACGCGGCGTAGACCGCGCGGCTGAGCACGGTGCGCAGCGTGCCCTTCTCCAGCTCGTAGATCGCGGCCGCGCTCGTTCCCCCCGGCGACGTGACCATGTTCCGCAGCTCCGCGAGGTGGCGCCCGCTCTGACGCGCGAACGCCGCCGAGCCTTCGACGGTCCGGAGCACGAGCTCCTCCGCCACGCGCCGCGAGAACCCGAGATGCACGCCGGCGTCGACGAGCGCCTCCATGAGGAGGAACACGTAGGTCGGGCCCGTGCCCGAGAGCGCCGTGGCCATGTCGACCCAGCTCTCCTCCTCGACCTCGATCTCTTCGCCGAGGGCGCCGAGGATCGCCTTCGCACGGTCGCGCTGCTCGCGGTCGACGGCGCTCGTCGCGGTCCACGCGGTCACGCCCATGCCGATCTGCGCCGGCGTGTTCGGCATCGCGCGCACGATCTCGGCGTGATCGAGTCCGTCGCGCAGGACCGCGAGCGGCGCGCCGGCGACGATCGAGATGACGAGCTGATCGGAGCGCAGCTCGCCGTGCAGCTCGCGCAGGACCGCGGGCAGCACCTGCGGCTTGATGGAGAGGACCACGACGTGGGACGAGCGGGTCGCCTCGACGTTCGACGCGATCGCCTTGACGCCGAAGCGCTTGGCGAGATCGGCGCGGCGCTCGCGGCGAGGCCCCGTGACGAGCACGTGCGACGGCGGCACGAGGTGCTTCTCGAAGAGCCCGCGCATCATCGCCTCGGCCATCGTGCCGCCGCCGATGAAGGCGAGGCGCTTTCCCGTGAGCGGCATCGTCAGCGGATTATCCGCACGAGGTCGCCGGACGCGAAGACGCCCTGCGCGGCGATGCCGAGCGGCTCGAAGGCCTTCGCCGGGATGCCGATGTCCGCGAGCAGGAGCTCACCGGCCCAGCGTCGCGCCGGCTGGCGGAGAAGCCCCGCTTTCGGCAGCGCGAGGGTGACCGTGAGCGCCGCCGGCACCGTGCCGAGAGGCCCGCCGCTCATGGTCTCGCCGGTATCGGGGTCGACGCCCGACGGCACATCGACCGCGACGATCCGGCCGGGCCCGCCGCTCGCGGTCGCCTGGATGAGCCGCGCGATCTCGCCACGCGGCGCGCCCTTCGCGCTGTATCCGAGCAGGCCGTCAAGGAGCGCGTCCGCCGACGTGAATCGCTCGACGAGAACGGGAAGGACGCTGGACGTCGTCTCGTGTAGGGCGATCCCGAGCGCGGCGAGGATGTCGTACTGCAGCGCGGCGAGGGGACGCAGGCGCTCGCGCGGTGCGGCGACGTAGGCCTCGACACGAGCGCCCCAGCCGTGCAGGTGCCGGAGCGCCCCGAGCGCGTCGCCGCCGTTGTTGCCCGTGCCCGCGATCGCGACGATGTCCTTTCCCGCGACGCCGCCGAGGAACAGCCGCGTCGCGACCGCGACCTGACGCGCCGCGTTCTCCATGAGCGCCTCGAGCGGGATGCCGAGCTCGGTCGACGCGATGCGGTCGGCCTCCGCCATCTGCGCCGCGCTCGCCGCGGGAGCGTCGCGGACCGTCGGCAGCGTGGTGAGGCTCACGCGACCGGCGCGGCGGACCGGGATGCTCACCGCAGCGCGTGCAGGACGACCTTGAGCAGGCGGAAGCCGGTAGCGTCGATCCCGAACGCGTCGATCGCCGGCTTCGCCGCGGTCCGCAGCATCTCCCTCGCGCGCGACGCCTCGCGCTCGGGGGTGCGCGACCGGGCCAGCCAATCCTCCGTCTCGACGCGGATCGCGCCGCGCTCCTCGCCGGTCACGTCGAATCCCGCCTGCTCGATGAGGTCCCGCCAGCCGCCGATGCTGTGGGACCGCACGTGCGTCGGATCGCGCACGGTCTCCAGCGTGTTGATGAATCGATCGAGCGCCTCGTCGTCGGGCGCGTAGCTGTCCGACAGCACGAAGCGCCCGCCCGGCCGCAGGACGCGGTGCACCTCGCGGAAGGCCGCGCCCGCGTCGCTGAAGTGGTGCGCGGCGAGCCGGCAGGCCGCGACGTCGAACGACCCGTCGAGGAAGGGGAGCTGCTCGGCCGGTGTCACGACGAGCACCGCGTTCGCGAGCCCCTCGCGCGCGAGCAGGGTGCGCGCCCCCTCGAGCATGCCGCTCGTCGCGTCGGCGCCCACCGCGAGCCGCGCGCGCGACGCGAGCCGGCGCAGCGCGTGCCCGACGCCGCAGCCGAGGTCGAGCGCGACGTCATCCGCCTTCGGATCGGCGAATCGCATCATCGTGTCGAGGTCCTCGCCGCGCGCGTGCGTCGGGCTGTCGAGGTACGCCGCCGCCGCGTCGCCCCATTGCCTCCGTGTCGCGTCCAGCCGATCGCTCATGGCTTCTCCATACTGACGCCCATGCGCCTCGGTCGCTTTGACATCGACATCTTCAGCGACGGCATATTCCGGCTCGATGGCGGCGCGATGTTCGGTGTCGTGCCAAAGGTGCTCTGGGAGAAGCAGAAGCCCGCCGACGAGCTCAACCGCGTCGCCATGGACATGAACTGCCTGCTCATCCGCGACGGCACGCACGTCGTGCTCGTCGAGACCGGTGCGGGACCGAAGCTCAACGAGAAGCAGAGGCGGAATTTCGGCGTCGACGGCCCGCCGCGCCTGCTCGAGGAGCTCGCGAAACGTGGCGTCCGCCCCGACGAGGTGACGCTGGTCGTCAACACGCACCTGCATTTCGATCACGCCGGCGGCAACACCTATCGCGATGACGGCCGCGTCGTCGCGACGTTCCCGCGCGCGAGCTACGTCTTCCAGCGGCTCGAATGGATCGACGCGAACGCTCCGAACGAGCGGACGCGCGGCTCGTACGTCCCCGACGACTTCGCGCCGCTCGAGGCGACCGGCAAGCTCGAGCTGATCGACGAGGCGGTCGAGATCCTGCCGGGCATCCGTCTCGATCGCATCCAGGGCCACACGCGCGGCACGCAGACCGTGCGGGTCTCCGATGGGAAGGAGACGCTCTTCTTCTCGTCCGACTTCATGCCGGACCGCCATCACCTGCCGCTCCCGTGGATCCCTTCGCAGGATCTCTATCCGCTCGAGACCCTCGCCGCGAAGAAGCTCATCCTGCCGCGGGCGATCGCGGAGCGCTGGATCGTCGCGTTCACGCACGACGCGCCGCGCTTCGGACGCATCACCGAGCAGGAGGGACGCTTCCGCTTCGACGAGCTCGCGGAATGACCGAGCGCGCCTCGACGGTGATCGTCGGTGGCGGCGTCGTCGGTGCCGCGATCGCCTATTTCCTCGCCGAACGCCGCGAGAAAGGCGTGGTGCTCCTCGAGCGCGACGAGCTCGGGAGCGGCACGAGCAAGGGCGGGCTTGGCGGGATCCGGCATCAGTTCGCCGACGAGCTCGACGTGCGCCTCTCGATGCTCGCCACGAAGCTCTGGCGCAGCTTCGACGAGCTCACCGGCGCTCGGCACGACTTCCAGCAGCGCGGCTACCTGTTCCTCGCGAACACCGACGAGGGGCTCGATCAGCTGCGCGCGGCGATGCCGCTGTACGAGCGCGCCGGCGTGAACGTCGAGATGGTCGATCGCGTGACGATCCGCGATCTCGTGCCGGGGATCCGCGTCGACGATCTTCGTGGTGGCCGCTTCGGCGCCGAGGACGGCTACGGCGATCCGCTCCAGGCGCTCGCCGGTTTCGCGGCCTTCGCGCAGCTCATGGGCGTCACGCTGCGCGAACGCGCGCCGGTGCGGGAGCTCATCCGAGCCGGTGACCGCGTGACCGGCGTACGCGTCGGCGACGACGAGATCGCGGCCGATCGCGTGGCCCTCGCGACCGGCTGCTGGACGGCGCCGCTCGCGGCGACGGCCGGTATCGCCGTGCCGATCTGGCCCTACCGGCGCTCGATCATGGGATCGCAGCCGATCCCGCAGCTCGCGACCGCTCCCATGGTCGTCGAGTGGGAATCCGGATTCCATTTCCGGCCGAAGGGCAAAGCCGTGCTCTTCGCGATGCCGAACCTCACGACCGACGGCCGCGTCGAGAAGGGGCCCGGCTCCCCGCCACCGTCGTACCCGGGCGAGTTCGCGCCGCTGGACGTGCCCGCGCCGCTCGAGCCGTGGGTCAGGGCGCGCGCGGCGTGGCGCCATCCCGCGTTCGCGCGGGTGGAGATCCGCTCGAGCTGGTCCTGCTACTACGAGATGACGCCGGACGATCACCCCATCGTCGGCGCGGTGCCCGGCGTCGATGGGTTGTACATCGCCGCGGGCTTCAGCGGCCACGGCTTCATGCACGCGCCGGCCACCGCGCAGCTCGTCGTCGAGCAGATGCTCGACGGCCGCGCCCACACGCTGGACATCGCGGATCTCTCGCTCGAGCGCTTCCAGAGCGGCCGGCGACCATTCACCGCCACGGTCCTGTAGTGCGGTCGCAATACAGGCGTCGCGCTCGCTAGGCGCGCTTTCGGAAGAGGTCCGCCAGCGCCGCATAGAGCACGTCGAGGTCGAACGGCTTGCCGATGAGCGAGTGGGCGCGCAGCTCCTCGAGCCGCTCATTCGAGAGATCGAGCGCGGAGAGCACCACGACCGGGATCTCGGGGTGCGCGGCGAGCTGCGCGCGGCGGAACTGCCATCCGTCCATCACCGGCATCCAGAGGTCGAGCACGATCGCGTCGGTCCCTCGGTCGTCGATGAGCGCGAGGGCCTCCGCGCCGTTGCTCGCCTCGCTCACCTCGTAGCCCTCGAACGCGAGCGCGTCGCGGATGGTGGCGCGGACCTGCGGCTCGTCGTCGACGACGAGCACGCGGCGTCGTGCGGCCGCACCGCCCACGGCTCCGCAGGATACCCAGGAGACGAGCGAACGACCGCGGCGGAACGGCGAGAGCCGCCGCCGCCCAAGCGATAGGCTCCAGGCATGCCCCCACGCGTCCTCATCACCGGTGTGACGGGATTTGCGGGTAGCCATCTCGCCGAGCGCTTCGTCGCTCTCGGCGCCGACGTCCACGGCTTCGCGTTCGAGGACGCGCCGCATCCGAACCTCGCGGCGGTGGCAGACCGCGTCACGATGCATCGTGGCGACATCACCTCGCTCGAGGATCTGCGCGGCGCGATGGCGCGATCGCGCGCCGAGGTCGTCGTCCACCTCGCGGGTCAGGCCGTGCCGACGCTCGCCGCGCGGGATCCGATCGGCGCGGTGCGCGTGAACGTGCTCGGCACCGCCGCCGTGCTGGCGGCGGTCGACGAGCGGCCTGGCGTGCGCGTGGTGCTCGCGTCGAGCGGCGACGTGTACGGCGCCCCGGCGCGGAGTCCCGTGACCGAGGACGCGCCGCTCGATCCCCGGAACCCCTACGCCGCGACGAAGGTCGCGGCGGAAGCGCTCGCGCGGGAGCTCGGAAAGCGCGACTCGCGGCCGGTGGTCATCCTCCGTCCGACGAACCACGTCGGCCCGCGCCAGCATCCCGGCCTGGTCGCGTCGTCGTTCGCGAAGCAGATCGCCCAGGCCGAGGCCGGCCTCGCACCGGCGGTCGTCCGGCACGGCTCGCTCGAGGCCCGCCGCGACTTCCTCGACGTTCGGGACATGGCCGAGGCCTACGTCGCGGCCTGCGAGATCGCCGAGCCGGGCGCGCACGTCTTCAACGTCGGCACCGGTCGTGCGGTAGGGATCGGCGAGATCCTGAGCACGCTGGTGGAGCTCGCGCGCGTTCCACTCACGACCGAGGTCGATCCGGAGCGCGTGCGCCGCGGCGACGCGTCGGCGTTCGCGCTCGACGCCTCGCGGTTCCGCGCGCGCACCGGATGGTCGCCGCGCATACCGCTGCGGACGTCGCTCGGCGATCTGCTCGACTATTGGCGCGCGCAGGTCGGACAGGCGGAACTGAATGAACGAGCGGCGTCGCCGCGAGGAGTGGATCCATAAACATCCAATTCGGCACCGACGGCTGGCGCGCGGGGATCGCGGACGCGTACACCTTCGACGCCGTTCGCGTGTGCTCGCAGGCGGTCGCCGAGTGGGTGGCGAAGAGCGGCGAGGCCGACCGCGGCGTCGTCATCGGCTTCGACCGGCGGTTCCGTTCGGAGCATTTCGCCGCGGCCGCGGCGGAGGTCGTGGCGGCGCACGGCATCCACGTCTTCCTCGCGTCGGCGGCAGCGCCGACGCAGTCCTTCTCCTACGCGACGATGCGGAAGAAGGCGAAGGCCGGGATCGTGATCACCGCGAGCCACAACCCCTGGACGGACAACGGCTTCAAGGTGAAGGAGGAGACCGGCGCGGCGGCGTCGCCGGAGGTGTTGAAGCAGCTCGAGGCGATCATCCATCCGCTCGAATCGCGGCCGAACGACGTGAAGCGCATGAAGCTCGACGACGCGAAGGCAAAGGGGCTCGTGGAGATCTTCGATCCCGCGCCCGACTATCTCGCGCGCGTCGCGGAGCTCTTCGACCTCGAGGCGTTCCGCGGCGCCGGCTACAAGATCGTCTGCGAGCCGCTCTTCGGCAGCGCGAGCGGGTACTTCCCGCGGCTGCTCGGTGGTGGGCGCACGCAGATCGTCGAGCTCCACAGCGAGCGGAACCCGTACTTCGGCGGGGTGAACCCGGAGCCGATCCCGCCGAACATCGACGAATTCCTCGCGCGCATCCCAGCCGAGCGCGCCAACGTCGGTCTCGCGGTCGACGGCGACGCCGATCGTGCGGGCCTGGGCGACGAGAAGGGGAGCTTCGTCACGACGCTGACCGTCTACGCGCTCCTCATGTGGTACCTCCTCGAGGTCCGCAAGCTGCGCAAGCCGGTCGTGAAGACGGTGAACATGACGTCGATGTGCGACCGGCTCGGCGCGAAGTACGGCGTGCCCGTCTACGAAGTGCCTGTCGGCTTCAAGTACATCGGCCCGAAGATGCAGGAGACCGGCGCGATGATGGGCGGCGAGGAGTCCGGCGGGTTCGGATTCGCGATGCACCTGCCGGAGCGCGACGGCATCGTGGCCGACCTCTTCCTCCTGGACTTCATGCACCAGACGAAGAAGAAGCCGTCCGAGCTCATCGCCGAGCTCATGTCGCAGTTCGGCCCGTCGTTCTACCTGCGGCGCGACCTGCACCTCGAGGCGGCGACGTACGCCCAACAGAAGCCGGAGATCATGGCGCGCCTCCACGCGGCGCAGCCGCGAGAGCTCGCGGGCCACACCGTCGCGAAGACCGTTCCACTCGACACGAAGGACGGGGTGAAGTGGTTCGTCGACGACGGCTCGTGGCTCCTCGTCCGCCTCTCGGGGACGGAGCCGCTCGTACGGGTGTACACCGAGACGCGCGCGGAGAACGAGGTGAAGCCCATGCTCGATGCTGGGGAGAGGATGGTGAAAGGTGGCTAGCGCGGCCGTGGATACGTCGGTGATCGAATCGGTCGAGCGCATCCGCTCGGCCGACCCCGGCAACATGCTCGACCGGATCAAGGACCTCGGCACGCAGGTCCGCGACGCCTGGAAGATCGCGAGCGCGGCGAACATCCCGCCCGCGTACGCCGATGTGCGCAACATCACCGTCGCGGGTATGGGCGGCTCGGCCATCGGCGGCGAGATCGCGGCGGCGCTCCTCGCGGACGAGCTCAGGATCCCCATGTCGGTGCATCGCGACTACGGGGCGCCCGCGTACGTCGGGCGCGACTCGCTCGTCATCGCGTCCTCGTACTCGGGGAACACCGAGGAGACGCTGTCGGCGCTCGACGTCGCGCAGAAGCGCGGCGCGAAGATCCTCGTTCTCACCACCGGCGGAAAGGTGGCCGAGCTCGCGAAGCGCGCGAATTACCCGCTCGTGACGTTCTCGTACAGGGCGCAGCCGCGCGCCGCGCTCGGCTATTCACTCGGGCTCGTGCTGGGGTGCCTCTGCCGCCTGGGCCTCGTGCGCGACCTGAAGGCCGACGTCGATGCGGCGCTCGCCGATCTCGCGAAGCTCGAGGAGCGCGTCCACGAGGGCGCGCGCACCAACGACGCGAAGCGCCTCGCGATCGAGCTCTACGGCCGCATCCCCTTCTCGTACGGCGCGGGCGTGATGGGCGTGATGGCCCGACGGGTGAAGGGACAGCTCAACGAGAACGGGAAGAACTGGTCCGCGTTCGACGTGATGAGCGAGCTGAACCACAACGCGGTCGTGGGCTTCCCGCACCCGCCGATCGCGCGCGACGCGCTCACCGTGCTGCTGCTGCGGAGCGATCGCGACAATCCGCGCCACAAGGTGCGCTTCGACGTCACCGCGGAGCTGCTCGATCGCGCCGGCATCCGTCACACCACGCTCCGCTTCTCGGGCCAGAACATGCTCTCGGAGGTCCTGCAGATGACGATGTTCACGGACTACGTGACCTTCTATCTCGCGCTCCTGAACGGCGCCGATCCGTCCGAGGTCCGGTCGATCGACTACCTCAAGGACCGCCTGGCCAAGGCCTAGCGACGCACAGCGGCGACGGCGGGCGATTCCGCTTCTGCCCCCGCGACGGCACGCCTCTCGTGCCGACGCGCATCGATGGCCGCGATCGGCCCACGTGCCCGGTCTGCGGCTTCGCCGACTTCATGCACGTGC
The DNA here is from genome assembly GCA_035651155.1 of Candidatus Limnocylindria bacterium. Taxonomy (GTDB): domain Bacteria; phylum Chloroflexota; class Limnocylindria; order P2-11E; family P2-11E; genus CF-39. Next base: position 18,359 of record DASRGG010000001.1, read on the forward strand.
AGATCGGCGCGAACACCATCGTCGAGCGCGACGATCGGGTGCTCCTCGTGCGCCTCAACTACGGTCCGCGCGACGGACGCTGGGCGCTGCCCGGCGGTCTCGTGGAGGTGGACGAGACTCCCGTCGAGGCCGCCGTCCGCGAGACGGAGGAGGAGACCGGATTCAGGGTCGAGCTCGACGGGCTCCTCGCGACCTGGATGCGTCCGGGGTTCCCGATCCTCGTCGTGATCTACCTGGCCCACATCACGTCCGGCGAGCTGCGCGTGGCGCCGGATGAAGCGTCGGAGGCGCGGTTCTTCCCGCGCGGCAGCATCCCGCCGCTCGACGAGCTCGCCTGGCCCTCGACGGCACACGGCCTCGACGCGTGGCGCGCCTACGAGCCACCACGTCCCTAGGGATGGGACGGGCACGCGCGTATCAGGAGAACGCGCCGGAAACGCGCCAGAAATGGGGCGCGCCTAGAATCGGCTCGCCGGCGCCAGCCGGGAATGACGGAGTGGTGGAGGAGTCGCATGTACTCGAGCCTCATCTCCAAGATCGAGAAGGCGAAGCGTTACGCCGAAGAGCCCGAGCGGATCACCTTCGAGACCTTTGACGTCCGATTCCGCGGCGATAACGGCTCGCATCGCGTCTCTCTTCGCGGGGATGACTGGACCTGCGAGTGCGATCACTTCCATACCAGCGGCCTCTGCGCGCACGTCATGACCATGCAGCGCGTCTTCGCGAGCCATCTCAGCGAGGCGGCTCGGTACACGACGGAGCACGTCGTCCCGGCCTAACCTCCGCGATCTCACAACTGAATACGCGGGTGTCCCAGCGAAGCCGGTGCAATTCCGGCAGGGTCGCGCCACCGTGATGGGCTCGTAGCCCGAACTCGGGTCGCCTGGGCATCCCGCTCGCGGCCTACACACCTTCGCGTGAAAGGGGTGCGCCTGATGACCCGTCGAGCCCTCGCGATCCTCGCGTTCCTCGCCCTTCTCCTCGCCGCGTGCGTTCCCGGCGCCGCCACGCCCACCGCCGTCCCGGGCGTGTCCGGCCCCGCGACCGTCGCGCCGCCACGCGCCTTCCCCGCGACGATCACGGACTTCCAGAACCGCAGCGTCGGCGTCCCCGCCGAGCCGCAGCGCATCGTCTCGATCGGGCCGTCGAACACCGAATTCCTCTTCGCGCTCGACGCCGGATCGCGCGTCGTCGGCGTCGACGATTTCTCGGACGAGCCCGCGGCGGCGGCGAAGATCGACAAGGTCGGGGGCGTGAAGGTCAACGTCGAGAAGGTCGTCTCGCTGCGACCCGACCTCGTCATCTCGGTGAAGTTCTCGGATGGGACGATCGAGCGCATCTCCAGCGCCGGCATCCCGGTGCTCGTCGTCGATCCGCAGACCCTCGGCGACGTCGCGCGCACGGCGATCCTCATCGGTCATGCGGTCGGGAAGGACGGCGACGGTCTCGCGCGGTCGATCGACCAGAAGCTGCAGGCCGTCAAAGCGAAGGTCGCGTCCGCGACCACGACCCCGCGCGTCTTCCACGAGGTGGACGCGAGCGATCCCGCGAAGCCATTCACCGTGGGACCGGGCTCGTACATCAACGACCTCATCGCGCTGGTCCGGGGTGCGAACATCGCGGCGGGCGCCGGATCGGCGTACCCGCAGATGTCGCTCGAGGAGATCGTGCGGGCGGACCCCGAGGTCATCGTGCTCGGCGACGCCGACTACGGCACGACGTTCGAGCAGGTCTCGACGCGGCCGGGCTGGTCGGGGATGAGCGCGGTGAAGAGCAAGCGCGTCTACCCAATCGCCGACAGCCTCGTCTCGCGGCCGGGCCCGCGCGTCGCGGATGCCGCGGAGGCGTACGCCAGGCTGGTGCACCCGGAGCTCTTCCGCTGACGCGGGGCGCCCTGATCATCGCGGTCCTCGCGGCGGCGCTCGCGATGAGCGTCGTCGCGGGGATCCTCTTCGGCACCGTTCCGCTTCCCTTCGCGGGGACGATCGACGCGCTGCTCGGGCGCGGCGACGCGACGACGCTCACGATCGTCCGCGACCTGCGTCTTCCGCGCGTCGTCGCGGCGGCGCTCGTGGGCGGCGCGCTCGCGGTGGCCGGCGCGCTGCTCCAGGGACTGCTGCGCAATCCGCTCGCCGATCCCTTCGTCACCGGAGCGTCGGCCGGCGGCGCGTTGGGAGCGGTCGCGGCGGTGGCGCTCGCGTCTTCGGTGCCCACCCTCGTCCCGATCGCCTCGTTCGCGGGCGCGCTCCTCTCGGTCGCGCTGGTGTGGCGGATGGCGCGCATCGGTGGACCGACGACGATCCTGACCGTGCTCCTCGCCGGCGTCGTGCTCACGTCGTTCGCCGGCGCGGTCGTGACGCTCGTCGTGGTGGCGAGCGACCGCCTCTCCCTCCATCTGCGCGCGCTCCTCGACGTGCTCGTCGGCGGTGTCTCGGTGCGCGACGGCGCGGAGCTCGCCGCCGCGGGGGTCGTCGTCGCCGTCGCCCTCGCCGGCGCCCTCGCGCTCGCGCCGCGCGTGGACGCCTACGCGTTCGGCGAGGAGACCGCGAGCACGCTCGGCGTGGACACCGAGCGGGTGACCGCGGGCGTGCTCGTCATCACCGCCCTGCTCGCGGGCGCGGCCGTCGCCCTCGCCGGCCTCGTCGCGTTCGTCGGACTCGTCGTCCCGCACGCGATGCGCGGCCTGCTCGGCGCGCGCCACCGGCCGCTCATCGTCGCGTGCTTCCTCGCGGGCGCCGCGGTGCTCGTCCTCGCGGACCTGGGCGCGCGCACCGCGCTCGCGCCCGCCGAGCTTCCGGTCGGCGTCCTCACCGGCGCGATCGGCGGCCCGTTCTTCCTCCTGCTCCTCGTCCGCTCGCGGCGGATCGTCCCCTGATGCTCGAGGCACGCGGCGTCGTGGCCGGGTACCGCGAGCGCGAGGTGCTGCACGGGTGCGACCTCACCGTCGGGTCCGGGGAGGTGGTGGCGGTCGTCGGGCCGAACGGTGCCGGAAAGTCGACGCTGCTGCGCGTGCTGGCCGGTCTGCTCCGGCCGTCCGCCGGCGAGGTGCGCATCGGGGACGTGCCCCTCGCGACGCTGCCGCGCGCCGACGTCGCGCGCCGCGTCGCCGTCGTGCCGCAGGCGGTGGAGACGCTCTTCCCATTCACGGTGCGCGAGCTCGTGGCGCTCGGACGGACCGCGCGGCTCGATGCGCTCGGCCGAAGCTCCGGCGACGACGTGGCCGCGGTGACGCGCGCGATCGCGACGCTCGATCTGGACGATCTCGCGGAGCGCCGCGTCGACGCGATCAGCGGCGGCGAGCGCCAGCGCGTCGTCCTCGCCATGGCGCTCGCGCAGGAGACGCCGGTGCTGCTGCTCGACGAGCCGACGGTCCATCTCGACCCCGCGCATCAGCTGGCGACGGTCGATCTCGTGCGTCGCCTCGCGCGCGAGCGCGGCCTCGCGGTGCTCGCCATCGTGCACGAGCTGAACCTCGCGGGCCTGGCGGATCGCGTCGCCGTCGTGGTGGAGGGACGCATCGTCCGGGACGCGGCGCCCACCGCGGCGCTCGAGCCCGATCTGGTGCGCGCGGTCTTCGGCGAGGGCTGGACCGTCATGCGACAGGGCGGCCGCGCGATCGTCATCCCCAGCTGATCGTCAGGCCGCCCGGATCGCGCGCTCGATCTGGAGGCCGCGGCCCTTCATGTCCACGGCGACCGCGTGCCGGGTCGTGGGTCGTCGCATCGGGACCGGCGCGGCCGTTCCGCGGACGACCGTCCGCACGGTCCGCGATCGGCGCGGGCGCGACGGATCCTGTCGAGATCGCGAAGGAACGCCTGGACCGCATCGCACGATCCACAGCGCACGGAGCAGGGTCGGACCGCGGGCACCTCCGCGGCCGCTACCGCGCGGTCACCTCGAGCGGCGCGGTCCAGCCCCACTCCCAGGTGGTCAGCTCTTCGATGAGCGCGTGATGCGTGAGATCGAGCGTGATCGGGGTGACGCTGATCTTGCCCGCGCGGACCGCCGCGACGTCGGTCCCCTCCACGGCATCCTCGCTCACCGCCGGTCCGCCGACCCAGTAGTACGGATTGCCGTACGGATCGAGCCGCTCGATGAGCTGGTCGCGGTAGGTGCGCTTTCCGAGCCGCGTGACCTCGACGCCGGCGATGCGGTCGCGCGGGAGCGCGGGGACGTTGATGTTGAGGAGCGAGTCCGGCGCGAAGCCCTTCTCGATGATGTTCTGGGCGAGGAGCGCGGCGAACGACGCGGCCGGACCGTAGTCGGTATCGCCGCCGAACGCCGCGATCGAGATCGCGATCGACGGGATGTTCGACAGGAGTCCCTCCATCGCCGCCGCGACCGTGCCCGAGTAGGTGATGTCGTCGCCCATGTTCGCGCCGCGGTTGATGCCGCTGACCACGAGATCCGGACGATGACGCAGGAACCCGAGCGCGGCGAGCCGCACGCAATCCGTCGGCGAGCCGTCCGTCATGTGGGCGGGGTGTCCGTTGCGCAGCTTCGTCGCGCGCACCCGGAGCGGCCGGAAGAGCGTGATGCTGTGACTGGCGCCGCTCCAATTCCGCTCGGGGACGATGATGTCGACGTCGCCGACCGCGCCGAGCGCGTCCGCGAGCGGCGGCAGCGCGTCGGCGTCGATGCCGTCGTCGTTGGTGACGAGGATGTGCGGGTGCGCCATCAGCTCGCCTCGACCAGATGCTCGGACTCGCCCGGCCGTCCGATGGTGACGTCCCACAGGTAGTGCGCGAACACGTTCAGGATCCCCGCGATGGGCATCGCGAGCACGACGCCCCAGAAGCCCGCGACGCGCGCGCCGAGCAGGAGCGCGAAGAACACGAAGAGGGGGTGGATCCCGATGCTGCGTGACATGATGCGCGGGCCCACGACGTTGAGGACGATCTGCTGCAGCACGAGGAGCGCGATGAACACCCAGAGCAGGCGATCGCCCGCGCCGACCGCGGTGACGCCGAGGACCGGGACCATCGCGATGATGGGGCCGAAGAACGGGATGATCATCGTGAGCCCTGACACGACCGAGAGCACGCCCGCGAACGGAACGCTGAAGAACGTGAGGATGATGTACGTCGCGATCGCGTAGATCGTGCCGAGGATCAGCGACCCGCGGATGAAGCCGCCGAACGAGCGGTCCGCGGCCTCGCGGAACATCTCGGCCTCGTGCCGGCGGGACGGCGGGAGGCGCATCAGCAGGCGGCGCCACAGCGCGTCGCCGTCGATGAGCATGAGGAACGCGATGATCAGCACGAGCGTGAGGTTGAACAGCACGCCTGCGGTCGCCGAGATCACGCCGAGGATGTCGGCCGCGTACGCTCCGGCGATCGCGCCGACGCGCTGGGGCAGGGTCCCGTACAGATCGGCGAGGTCCACCTTCACGCCGGCGGACGCGAGCGTGTTCTGCGCGTTGATGACGGCCTGGCCGGCGCGGTCGCCGTACTCGGGCGCGCGCGCGATCATGTCGGAGAGCTGCTGCGAGAGGGGCGGCACGACGAGCGCGCCCGCGGCCGCGAGCAGGACCGCGATGACGATGTACACCGCCACGACGGAGAGCGTGCGGTCGAGCGGCGTCCGGTCATCGATCCGCCGCACCAGCGGCGCGAGCAGGTAGGACACCGCCCACGCCGCGATGAACACCAGCAGGACGTCGGCCACCGCGCCGACGGCCTGCCAGACCAGCGCGAACACCTGTATCGCGAGGAACGCCGCGAACAGCACGGCCACCACGCGGAGCAGCTGTCGATCGCTCTCGGTGAGGTGCATGCGACCACATGCTAGGCCCGGCGATACCATCGCCGGGTGCCCATGCGCCCGACGCTGATCGACCGATACGCCGCGCACCTTCCGATCACCGCCCGCACGCCCCGCATCACGCTCGGCGAAGGCGACACGCCCCTGGTGCGCGCGCGCTGGCTCGAACGCGAGTGCCGCATCGACGAGGTGTGGCTGAAGGTCGAGGGCGGGAACCCGACCGGCTCGTTCAAGGACCGCGGCATGGTCGTCGCCGTGGCGAAGGCGGTCGAGGAGGGCGCGCGCGCGGTGCTCTGCGCCTCGACCGGCAACACCTCGGCCTCCGCGGCGGCCTACGCGGCGCGCGCCGGTCTGCCGTGCACGGTCGTGCTGCCCGCGGGATACGTCGCGCTCGGCAAGCTCGTGCAGGCGATCGCGTTCGGCGCGCGCATCGTGGCGGTCCGTGGCGCCTTCGACGCCGCGCTCGCCGTCGTGCGCGAGCTCGGGGCCTCCGGCGAGGCGACGGTCGTGAACAGCATCAATCCGTACCGCATCGAGGGGCAGAAGACGGCCGCCTTCGAGATCTGCGACGCGCTCGGCGACGCACCCGACGCGGTCTTCATCCCCGTCGGCAACGCCGGCAACATCACCGCGTACTGGCGCGGATTCGTCGAGGCGAGCGGCACGGGCATGGCGCGCTCGCGTCCTCGGATGTTCGGGTTCCAGGCCGAGGGGGCGGCGCCGATCGTGCGCGGCGCTCCGGTCGCGGAGCCGCACACGATCGCGACGGCGATCCGCATCGGCGCGCCCGCCTCGTGGGCCGGCGCGGTGCGCGCGCGCGACGAATCCGGCGGCGCGATCGAGGCCGTCACCGATGAGGAGATCCTCGCCGCCTACCGTGACGTGGCGCGGCACGAGGGCGTGTTCTGCGAGCCCGCGAGCGCGGCGGCCATCGCGGGACTGCGCAAGCGCGCGCGTGCCGGGGAGACGTCGGGGCTCCATCGTGCGGTGTGCGTGCTCACCGGGAACGGCCTCAAGGATCCCGACACGGCGCGCTCGCTCGCGAGCGAGCCCGTGGAGGTCGACGCGACCACCGATGCCGTCCGCCGCGTGCTCTCCACGACGTGAGGCTGCGCGTCCCGGCGACGAGCGCCAATCTCGGGCCGGGCTTCGACTCGTTCGCGGTGGCGCTGCCGCTGCTCGCGGAGTTCGAGCTTCGTCCGGCGCGGACATGGAGCGTCGAGTGCGACGGCGACGGCGAGACCGTGCCGCAGGGCGAGGACAACCTCTTCGTCGTCGCGGCCCGCGCGGTCGGGCGTGCGGCGAACGCGACGGTGGCCGCGCAGCACGTCACGCAGCGCTCGGCGATCCCGGTGGCGCGCGGGCTCGGCTCGAGCGCCGCGGCCATCGTCGGTGGTGCGGTAGCAGCGAACGCACTGCTCGGCGAGCCGCTCGATCGGCGCACGCTCCTGCGCGTGGCAAGTGAGGTCGAGGGCCACGCGGACAACGTCGCGGCCGCCCTGTACGGGGCGCTCACGGTGGCGCTGCCCGACGAGGCGGGGCCGTTCGCGACCCGCATCGCCTTCCCCGGCGCGTGGCGCGTCTGCGTCTTCATCCCCGGCGCGCGCCTTCTCACCGAGGATGCGCGCGCGGTCCTGCCGCCGCAGGTCCCGCGCGCGGATGCGGTGTTCAACCTCGCGCACGCGGCGGCGCTCGTGGCCGCCGTGCTGCGATCGGACGGCGCGCTGCTGTCCATGGCGATGGCCGATCGGCTGCACCAGCCCGCGCGCACGAGCATGGTCCCCGCGCTCGGCGAGGTCATCGCGGCGGCGCGTGACGCCGGCGCGTTCGGGGCCGCGCTCTCGGGCGCCGGCCCGAGCATCCTCGCGATCGCGCCGGTCCGCCTCGCGCCGCGCGTCGTCGCGGCCATGGAGGAGACCGCCGCGGCTCACGGTGTCGGTGGTCGAGCCCGTCTCCTCCGAGTGCGAGCGGCGGGCGCGCAGATCGTCGAGCGACGCTCGTGACCCGTGTCGTCGTCGGTGCGCTCGTCATCGCGACGCTCGCGTCCGCGTGCGGCGGCGGCGTCGCGGGGGGCTCGCGCGCGCCGAGCGCGACGGCGACCGGCGGCGCGTCCGCGAGCCCGACCGCGCTCGCGTCCGCGACGCCGATGACCTCGGCGCGGGGCTCGATCACTGTGCGCACGCCGCTCTCCGGCGCGCGCGTGACCTCGCCCCTCGCGATCACCGGGGACGCCAGCGTCTTCGAGGCCGCGCTGCAATGGCGTCTCGTCGATAGCGGTGGACGCGTCGTCGTCGATGGCATCGCCACCGCGAGCGCCGGCGCGCCCGCGCGCGGCACGTTCAGCGTCGGCGCGACGTTCACGCCGCCGGCAGCCGACACGACCGGCGTGGTCGAGGTGTACGACCGAAGCCCGAAGGACGGGCAGATCGACGAGATCGTGCGCGTCCCGGTCGTCATCGCCCACTAGGTGCCGCGGCTCGCGCTCCTCGCCCATCCCGCGGTCGCGTCCGCGTTCGGCCGCGAGCTCGGGCGCGCTGTCGAATATCACGAGCGGCTCGGGTCGACGCAGACGCGCGCGCGCGAGCTCGCCGCGGCCGGCGGCGGACGCGGCGTCGTCGTCGCCGACGAGCAGGATGCGGGGCAGGGGACGCGCGGACGGACCTGGCATGCGGCGCGCGGGACGAGCCTGCTGGCGTCGTGGATCCTGCGGCCGGCACCGGCCGCGCCCGCGCTCTTCGCCGCGCTCGCGGGCGTCGCGATCGCACGCGCGCTCGATGCGCTGGATGTTCCCGATGCGCGCCTAAAATGGCCCAACGACGTCGAGCTTGGGGGCAGGAAGATCGCGGGCGCGCTCGCGCATGCGACGTCGGACCAGAGTGGAGGCGTGCTCGTGCTGGGCATTGGAGTGAACGTGCATCAACGACCGGAGGGCTTCCCGCCCGAGCTGCGCGGATCCGCGACATCGCTCGCGATGGCGGGCGCCGCCGTGGACCGTCTCGCGCTGCTCGCGCGCCTCACGCGCGAGCTCGATCGGATCGTGCGCGCCGACGAGCGCGCGGCGGCGCTCGATGAGTGGCGCGAGCGCTCGACGATGATCGGCCGCCCGGTGCGCGTGAACGTCTCAGGACGCGCGCCGTTCAGCGGGACCGCGACGGCTATCGCCGACGACGGCGCGCTCATCGTGCACACGGCCTCCGGCGTCGAGCGCGTCGTGTCGGGCGACGTCCGCCTCGCGTGAGCGCGAGGCGCGCCGTGTCGCGGGTCTCCCGCCGATGACCACGCGGCCATGCGACGTGCTCTCGACCCTGACCGGCGGCGACCTCGCGCGGCGCGGCATTGTGGACCACGAGGCCGGTCGGTGGCGGGTCGCGGGCGCGGATACGCGCGTGGCGCGCGGCGGCGCCTCCGCGGGGCGCCGCGGGTGAGCGACCGGTTCGCGATCGTCGTCGACGGGACGGCGTGCCTCACGAAGGACCTGGAGCGGGAGTTCGACGTGCGGTGGCTGCCGCTGCACGTCGACATCGGCAAAGAGACGTTCACCGCGAACGTCGATCTCAGCGCGGAGCAGTTCTACGCGAAGATCGCGGCGCCCGGAGTGATCACCGGAACGTCGCAGCCGTCGATGGGCGAGTGCCGCGACGTGTACGACGCGATCGTGCGCGGGGGGACGACGAAGCTCCTCGTGCTCACGGTCGCGACGGAGCTCTCCGGGACGTTCTCGGTCGCGACGACCACCGCGCAGGCCATGCCCGGCGTGCGCGTCGAGGTCGTCGACACGCGCTCGCTCGCGGGCGGCATCAGCCTCATCGCGACGGCGGTGGGACGGCTGCGCCGCGCGGGCGGGAGCTTCGACGACGCGGTCGCGCTCGCGCGCAGGATGTCGGGGAAGATCGCGATCCTCGCGGTCGCCGACACGCTCGAATACCTGAAGCGCTCCGGTCGCGTGAGCGGGGCCGCCGCGCTCTTCGGATCGATGCTCCAGGTGAAGCCCATCCTCGAGGTGAAGGACGGCGTCGTCCATCCGCTCGACAAGGTGCGGACGCGCGACAAGGCCGTGGCGCGGTTGAAGGAGGTCGTCTCCGAGCGCGTGCCGGAGGGATCGCGCCTACACGCCTGCACCCTCCACACGAACGAGCCCGAGCGCGCGCGCGAGCTCGGCGAGTGGGTGCAGGAGCGGTTCCATTGCGTCGAGCACTGGGTCGCCGAGGCAGGACCGGTCATCGGCGCGCGCGCCGGCCCCGGCGTCATCGGGCTGTGCTGGTACCGTGAGGACGAGACGAAGTGAGTCACGGAGACACACGCGGCGACGGGGGCAGACCGGGCCTGGGCCGCAGCGATGCCCTTCCCGGGGTCGCAGGGGCGGAGCCCCTGCGAGGAATGGGTTCTCGCCTCGTGGCGGCGGAGCCGACATGAGGCTGCGTATGCCCTTCGGCCGCAAGCCGAAGGAGTTCCCGTCGCACCTCTGGACGCAGTGTCCGAATTGCGGCGAGATGCTGTTCAACAAGCAGCTCGCCCGCAATCTCAACGTGTGCACGAAGTGCGAGCACCACTTCCGCATGGACGCGCGGGCGCGCATCGAGCTGCTCGCCGACAGGGGCTCGTTCGTCGAGCGGGACGCCGCCCTCACCTCCGGCGATCCCCTTTCGTTCACCGACAGCAAGCCGTATCCGGAGCGCATCGCCGCCGCGCAGGCGAAGAGCGGCGAGAAGGACGCGGCCATCGCGGGCAGCGCGACCATCGGCGGCAATCCGGTCGAGCTCGTGGTGATGGACTTCGAATTCATGGGCGGGTCGATGGGCAGCGTCGTCGGCGAGAAGATCACCCGCGCGGCCGAGCGCGCGCTTGCCGAGCACCGCGCGCTGGTGGTCGTCTCCGCGTCGGGCGGCGCGCGCATGCAGGAAGGGACCATCGCGCTCATGCAGATGGGGAAGATCGTGGCCGCGCTCGCGCGTCTCGACGAGGCGGGCATCCCCTACGTGAGCATCATCACCGACCCGACCACCGGCGGCGTCCTCGCGTCGTACGCGTCCCTCGGCGATCTCATCGTCGCCGAGCCGGGCGCGCTCGTCCGATTCTCCGGAGAGCGCGTCACGAGCGGGACCGTGGGCGAGAAGCTGCCGGCCGGTTTCGGCAAGGCGGAGTTCCTCTTGGAGAAAGGCTTCCTCGACCAGATCGTCCCGCGCGCGCAGCTGCGAGATCGCATCGGCTTCTTCCTGAGCGCGTTCCGCGCCGCGTCGCGGGATGTGCGCTGGAGCCTCTGACCATGTCCATGCTCGATCGTCTCGTCGGCACGAAGAAGGTGGACGCGAACGGGCATCTGCCGGCGGACGCCGACCTCATCACCGATTCGTCGCAGCTCGCCGCGCGGGCGAGCGCGTGGGACGCGGTCCAGGCCGCGCGCAACATCAAGCGCCCGCACGCGCTGGACATCATCGGTGCGTCCTTCGAGCGCTTCCAGGAGCTGCACGGTGATCGCGGCTTCCGCGACGATCCCGCGATCGTCGGCGGCATCGCCGAGCTCGATGGGCGGCCCGTCGTCGTCGTCGGCGAGCAGAAGGGCGCGTCGACCGAGGAGAACATCGTCCGCAACTTCGGCATGCCGCATCCGGAGGGGTACCGGAAGGCCGTCCGTCTCTACCGGCTCGCGGAGAAGTTCCACCTTCCGCTCATCACGCTCGTCGACACGCCCGGCGCCTACCCGGGTCCCGAGGGTGAGGAGCGCGGACAGGCCGAGGCCATCGCGCGCGCGATCTTCACGATGACGGCGCTGCGCACGCCGATCATCGTCGTCATCCTCGGCGAAGGCGGATCCGGCGGCGCGCTCGCGCTCGCGGTGGGGGACGTCGTGCTGGCGCTGCAGAACGCGATCTACTCGGTGATCTCGCCCGAAGGCAGCGCCGCGATCCTGTGGCGCAGCCCGGCCGAGGCCGAGCGCGCGGCGAAGGCGATGCGCCTCGCCGGTCCGGACCTGCTCGATCTCGGCGTCGTCGACGCGCTCATCCCGGAGCCGCCGGGGGGCGCGCACGCCGATCACGCCGCCACGGCACGGGCCGTGAAGGCCGCGCTCGTCGCGCAGCTCGTGAAGCTCGAGCGCGTCGCGATCCCGGATCTGCTCTCGGCGCGCTACGAGCGCTTCCGCTCGTACGGGACGATCGCCGACAGCGGGGCCGCCGCGCCGCCGCCGGCGGTGCCGTGGTGGCGCAAGCTTCCGCTGATCCGAGCGCGACGATCATGAACAAGGCGAGCGACGAGCGGGTCAAGCGAGCGCGAGAAACATGAGCGACACCGACCACGTCCTGGGTCTGGTCGACGACCTCGTGCGTCTGCTCGCGGACTCGCCCGCGTCGACGATCGAGGTCGAGTCCGACGGCTTCGCGGTGACCGTGACGCGACGCGGGGGCATCGTCGTGCGCGAGGCGACGGCCGAGCGCGCCGCGACGCAGGACGCGGCCGCCGCGGCGCCGAAGACGCAGAAGGTGCATGCGGCGAACGTGGGCATCTTCAGCGGACCGCGCACGTGGAATCCCGGCGACAAGGTCACGCGCGGCGAGGTGCTCGGCGGCGTCCAGACGCTCGGTCACGTCTCTGAGGTGAAGTCGCCGGCGGACGGCGAGATCAAGGAGGTGCTCGTGACCGCCGGCGCGCCCGTCGAATACGGTCAGGCCCTCTTCGTCATCAGCGTCCACTAGCGCGCCATGACGCGGATCAAGATCCACGCGGCCCGTTCGCGCACCGACCGCCGTCCTAGAACAGCAGCTGGAGCCGCACCCACGCTCCGTAGAGGAGCGTCGCGACGAGGAAGGCCGCGCACGCGCGGACGATCCAGATCCGCCATCGGCCCGCGTGCGGCGCCACGCGCTCAGGTAGGCGCAGGATCGCTCCAGCCTCGTCGACGTGCTCGGATGGAACGAGGACCTCGTACGTGGACAGCGGCGCGCCGATGCCGAAGCCGCCGTATCCCACCGCGTAGCGCGGGTACCCCCCCTTCGCGCTGAAGCGCACCTGCGCGGGTATGCCCTCGCTCTCGAGGCGACCTCGCGCGAGCTCGGCCTCGAGCTCGCTGTCGACGAAGAGCACCGGCACCAATCTGTGTCGAGACTATATCCGCCGACCGCATCGCGACTCGCCTAAACTCCATCGCTCCGATGGGCGGCGTCGTTTGGATGTTCCCTGGGCAGGGCTCGCAGGTCGTCGGCATGGGCCGCGACCTCGCGGGCCGCTACGCGAGCGCGCAGCACGCGTTCGACGAGGCCTCGCACGCTCTCGGCATCGACGTCGCGGCGCTCTGCTGGGAGGGACCGCAGAGCGAGCTCGATCTTACCGCGAACACGCAGCCGGCCCTCCTCACCGCGTCGATCGCCGCGCTACGCGCCGCGCGGGAAGCCGCGGGCCGGCTCGCCGAGCCGGTCGCGGTGCTCGGCCACTCGCTCGGCGAGTTCACCGCGCTCGTCGCGGCCGGCGCGCTGCCGCTCGCGGACGCGGTGCGTCTCGTGCGTCTACGCGGCGAGCTCATGCAGCGGGCTGATCCATCCGGCGGGATGCTCGCGGTCCTCGGTCTCGACGCCGACGCGGTCGCGCGCGCGATCATGGGAACGAGGATGGTCGTCGCGAACGACAACGCGCCGGGGCAGGTCGTGATCAGCGGACCGCGCGACGCGTTCGATGCCGCGACCGACGCGCTGAAGAGCGCGGGCGCGAAGCGCGTCATCCCGCTCCGCACCTCCGCGGCGTTCCATTCGCCCGCGATGCGCGCGGTCGCCCCCGATCTCGCGGACGCGCTCGCGTCGGCCAATTGGAACGCGCTGCGGCTTCCCGTCATCGCGAACGTCGACGCGGAGAAGCACGAAGAAGCGGCCGATTTCCCCACACTGCTGGAGCAACAGGTGTGGTCTCCGGTACAGTGGGTCGCCTGCATGCGGCGCGCGGAAGGGGAGGGCGCGACCGCGTATATCGAGTTCGGTCCGGGGACCGTCCTCGCCGGGCTCGCGAAACGGATCCTCTCGTCGCCGAGGATCGCGAATGTCTCCGATGAGACGACATTGAGGGAGGCGCTTCCTGTCCTTCGATAAGGTCCTCATCGCCAACCGCGGCGAGATCGCGCTGCGCGTCATCCGCGCGTGCCGCGAGCTCGGTATCCAGTCCGTCGTCGTGTACAGCGAGGCGGACGCGCAGAGCCTTCCGGTGCACCTCGCCGACGAAGCGATCTGCATCGGGCCGGCGCCCGCGCGCGACTCCTATCTGAACATCCCCGCGATCATGTCGGCCGCGCTCATCAGCGGCGCGCAGGCCGTCCACCCCGGATACGGATTCCTCTCGGAGAGCGCGGACTTCGCGGAGGTCTGCGGCGATCACGGCCTCACCTTCATCGGTCCGCCTCCCGAAGTGCTGCGCACCTTCCACGACAAAGCCGAGACGCGCGCCACGATGAAGCGTCTCGGCCTGCCGGTCATCTCTGGTTCCGAGGGTCCGGTGCGCACCAGCGCCGAGGCGCTGCGCATCGCGGAGGCCATCGGCTATCCGGTGATGCTGAAGGCGAAGGCCGGCGGCGGCGGCCGTGGTATGCGCAAGGCCACGTCGCCGTCGGAGCTGCTGCGTCTGTGGGAACAGGCGCGCAGCGAGGCGAAGGCGTCGTTCGGCGACGAAGGCATCTACCTCGAGCGCTGCCTCGAGGGCGTGCGTCACGTCGAGGCGCAGATCGCGGTGGACGAGTACGGCGCGGGCATCTGCCTCGGCGAGCGCGAGTGCTCGATCCAGCGGCGCAATCAGAAGTTCATCGAGGAGGCGCCGTCGGCGTCGATCAGCGAGCAGCTCCGGCAGGAGATCGCGCACCGCGCGGTCGACGCTGCGGTGCGCTGCGGATACCGAAACGTCGGCACCTTCGAGTTCCTCGTCGAGCCCGACGGCCGGTTCTACTTCATCGAGGTGAACTCGCGCATCCAGGTCGAGCACACCATCACCGAGGTCACGACGGGCATCGACCTGGTGAAGGAGCAGATCGCGCTCGCGTCCGGGCAGCCGCTGTCGTTCAGCGAGGAGCAGATCTGGGTGCAGGGGCACGCGATCGAGTGCCGCATCAACGCCGAGGACAGCGAGCAGAACTTCGCGCCGTCGACCGGCGTGCTCACGACGTGGCTCACGCCGGGCGGCCCGGGGATCCGCGTCGACACGCATTGCTTCCAGGGCTACGAGGTCCCGCCGTATTACGACTCGCTCCTCGCCAAGCTGATCGCGTGGGGTCGCGACCGGGCGGAGGCCGTCGCGCGCATGCAGCGCGCGCTTGACGAGTTCACGATCGTCGGCGTCACCACGAACATCCCCGCGCACAAGAAGATCCTCGCGTCGGACCTGTTCCGCTCCGGCCAGGTCACGACCCATCTCATCGATACCGTGGGGGTCGACGCGCTCACGGGCTAGCTCGTGCTCGCCTGTAAGGGAATGCTTCCTAGTGTTAGGAGTTCCTTTCATGCGGCTCCAGCACGCACTGGACGATCTCTTCAGGACCGGCAGCCACATCCGGGTGCTTCGGGTGCTGCACGATCTGCCGCACGGAGTCGGCGTGAGTGGACGCGAGATAGCAAGACGCGCGGGACTCTCGGCGCCGACCGCCCGCGATGTCCTTGCGGCGCTCGTCGAGCAGGGTGTGGTGCGCGTACAGCGCTCCCTGAAGAACGCTTCGTACCGCCTCAACGAGGAGCACGTGCTCGTCGCGCCGCTTCACGAACTCCTCGCGTACGAGAGTGCCGTGAAGGATCGTCTCGAGCGCGAGGTCGCCGCCGTACTGCGTCGGAAACGAGGGGTCACCGCGGCGTACCTTTTCGGCAGTGCGGCCCGTGGGGACATGCGTCCGACGAGCGATATCGACATCGCGGTCGAGTCGCGGCACGCGTTTCCGGAGAGCGATTTCGAAGAGCTCTTCCAGCGCCGCGGCAATCGTGTGAATGTGCTCCGGCTGCGCCGCGATCGCGGGCGCGGCATTCGCGAACGCATTCGGATCGAAGGCAAGACGCTACCGATTTCACGGAGGTGAAGAGCCTTGGGAGACGGTGATGCCCGTACACGCGGCGATCGTCGCGAATGACGCCGTCTGCGTGGCTCTGATCGGTCGACGCTCCTCGGAGACGGACCATGCCCGGGCGGTCGAGCTCTTGGAGACGGCGGCGCGTCTCGAGGAAGGTGTGTCCGCACGAGCGCGGCAGCTGCGTCGCCTCCTCGACGGAAGAGTGCCGTGGCATATGACGCGCGCCGGGCAACGGCGGCGGAGGCGCGTGATGGATTGGAGCGCGCCGCTCGCTTCATCGAGTGGGCGATCGCCGTCGTCGAGAGGACACGTGTCCGATCCGCCCGAATAGACTCGGCTTGTGAGCGTCCTCGACCGCAAGGGCATCGAAGCCCTCATCCCGCACCGCGAGCCGTTCCTGCTCATCGACCGCATCACCGAGCTGGAGCCCGGCGTCCGCGCGGTCGCGGAGCACACCTTCACCGGCGACGAGTGGTACCAGGACGGGCATTTCCCGGGCAACCCGATCGTGCCCGGCGTGATCCTGGTCGAGAGCATGGCCCAAGCCGCCACAGTCATGGCGATGAGCCTGCCGGAGTACCGCGACGGGCTCGGCCTCTTCGCGGGCATCGAGGAGATGCGCTTCAAGCGCATGGTGAAGCCGGGCGACACCGGCCGCTTCGAGGCGGTCATGGACAAGCTCCGCCGCGGCTTCGCGCGCGTGACCGTGCGCACCTTCGTGGGCGACGAGCTCGCGGCCGAGGGCGCGATCCTCGCGGTCTTCCAGCCGACGAAGAAGGCCGGTGCATGAGGCAGGCTGAGGCGGAGCGCGCCGCGACGATGCACGCGCGCGGCACCGTCGAGATCGTCGGCGTTCCGATGGACCTCGGCGGGAGCCGCCGCGGCGTCGACATGGGCCCGTCGGCGATGCGCTACGCGTCGCTTGCGGAGAAGCTCACGGAGATCGGATACCGCGTGCGCGACCGCGGGAACATCCGCGTCAAGGATCCCGACGAGGGCCGCGCGACGCACACCTACGAGAAGTTCGAGGGCGTGCGGTCACGGCCGAAGGCGCACAACGTCGAGGAGATCGTGCGCGCCTGCGAGGAGCTCGCGCGCGCCGTCGAGGCGATCGCGAAGGCCGGCAACATCCCGCTCGTCCTCGGCGGCGACCATTCGATCGCGATGGGGACCATCGCGGGCCTCGATCGCGCCGGCAAGCGCGCGGGCGTGATCTGGATCGACGCGCACGGCGACAGCAACACGCCGGAGAGCACGCCCTCGGGGAACGTGCACGGCATGCCCTTCGCGGTCGCGCTCGGCCTCGCCGGCGAGCCGTTCCCGGCGACGCTGCGTGGCACCACCGACGGCGCCAACGGCGTGCTGCTGGCGATCCGCGACATCGACGCCGGAGAGCGCGACAACATCAAGCGCGCCGGCGTGACGGCGCTCACCATGGCCGACATCGACCGCATGGGGATGGCCGAGGCGATGAAGAAGGCGATCGCCGTCGCGGGCAAGGCGCCCGGCGGGATCCACGTCTCGCTCGACATGGACGCGCTCGACCCCGACGAAGCGCCGGGTGTCGGGACGCCGGTGCGCGGCGGCCTCACGTACCGCGAGGCGCAGCTCGCGATGGAGATGCTCGCCGCGTCGGGGAAGCTCGTGTCCGTCGAGATCGCCGAGGTGAACCCGATCCTCGACAGCGGCAACCGCACCGCGTCGCTGGCGGTCGAGCTCGTCGCGAGCGCGCTCGGAGAGACGATCCTCTAGCGGCGGCCGAGCAGGCGCTGTCCTCGCGTCGTTCCGCTTCACAGAGGACGCTTGCCAAGCACGGCGACGTGCGGCATGGCCGCGGCCTCGCTCCGCCGGCGTTCGCGCGCGGCGCGAGATCGGGACGATGGGTGGGGAGCGCGTTCGCGACCTCCGCCTTGCGGTGGGAGTAGGCGAGGCGCAGAGCGGACGTCCCGCGCTCGTCCCGGGCGCCGAGGAGGCGGGGGTCGGACAGGAATCCGGCTGCCATCGTTCGCCTCCCCCGGATCGACGATGGTGAGGTCTCGCGGGACTAGCATCGAGGGACGCTGCACCTCTTCAATACGCTGACCCGCCGAATCGAAAAGTTCGTGCCCCTGGTGCCCGGTGAGGTCCGCATGTACACCTGCGGGCCCACGGTGTACCGGCCGGTGCATCTGGGCAATCTGCGCTCGTACCTCCTGGCGGACTGGCTGCGCCGCGCCTTCGAGGTCGAGGGCTACCGCGTCGTGCACGTGAAGAACATCACGGACGTCGGCCATATGCGTCAGGAGGTCGTGGATCGCGGCGAGGACAAGGTCATCGCGGCCGCGCTCGCCGAGGGCAAGACCCCGATGGAGATCGCGGCGACGTACGAAGCGCGCTTCCACGACGACGAGCGCGCCCTCGGCATCCTGCCCGCGACCGTGTTCCCGCGCGCCACCGAGCACGTGACCGAGATGGTCGCGCTCATCGAGCGGCTCGTGGCGCGCGGCCTTGCGTACGTCGTGGACGGCACCGTGTATTACGCGGTCAAGCGCTTCCCCGGCTACGGGCGTCTCTCCGGCAACGTTCAGGAGGCGCTTCGGCAGGGCGTGCGCGCGGAGATCGACCCGGCCAAGCACGATCCGGCCGACTTCGCGCTCTGGAAGCGCGCCGAGCGCGGCCGTCTCGCGCTCGTCTGGCCGTCGCCGTGGGGCGATGGCTATCCCGGCTGGCACATCGAGTGTTCGGCGATGAGCATGCGCTACCTCGGGGAGCGCTTCGACATCCACACCGGCGGCGTCGACAACATCTTTCCGCATCACGAGGACGAGATCGCGCAGTCGGAGGGCGCGCTCGGTCACCCCGTCGTCGGGATATGGGTGCACGGGCAGCACCTCCTCGCCGACGGCGTGAAGATGGCGAAGTCCGCGCGGAACACCGCGGAGATCACCGAGCTCCTCGCGATGGGGATCGATCCGCTGGCGTTCCGTTACCAGTGCCTGCTCACGCACTACCGGGCGCGCATGGAATTCACCTACGCCGCGCTGCGGCAGGCCGCCGAGGGCCTCGACCACCTCCGGCAGCGCGTGCGCGCGCTCGCGCAGCTCGCGCCCGAGAGCCCGGCGACCGACGCGCGGACGGCGTGGACGGCGCGGTTCAACGAACGGCTCGCGAACGACCTCGACCTGCCCGGCGCGCTCGCCGTCGCGCAGGCCTGCGTCGCGGACGGCGCGACGTCGGCGCGCGACCGGCTCGAGGCGCTCGAGGCGATGGACCGCGTGCTCGGCCTCGACCTCGTCGCGACGGCGCGCGAGCGCGACGAGGTGCCGCACGAGATCCGTCACGTGATCGACGAGCGACGGCGCGCGCGCGCCTCGCGCGACCTGCGCGTGGCCGACGAGCTGCGGACGCGTCTCGATGGCTGGCGCGTCGACGACCTCCCGCGCGGCGCGCTGCTCGTCTCTCGCGCCGACCGTCGCCTCGAGCCGCGCGGCCTGCGACGGATCTCGTCGGGACGCGAGCTGCCCGACGAGCGTGCGGCGGACGCGTCCCGCGCGTGGTCGGTCTGCGTGCTGACGCGTGAGTTCGCGGGAGACCTGGAGCGCGCGGTCGGCGCGGTCCTCCGCTGGCTCCCGGCCGATTCGGAGGTGCTTGTGCTCGACCTCGGCTCGACCACCGAGGTCGCGCGCCGCGTGCTCGCGCTCGCGTCGGATGCGCGCGTGCGGGTCGTGCTCGCCGACCGCGACCTGGGCGAGGGCGCGGGCCGCAACGCCCTCCTCCGCATCGCCCGCGGGCGGCTCCTCCTTCAGCTCGATCCGTCCGTCGAGCTCACCGACGATCTCTTCGCTCCGCTCGCGTCGGCGCTCCGCTCGAGCTCGGTCGGAGCCGCCGGGCCGTGGGGCCTGCGCGCGGTCGATCACCTCAAGGAGTGGGACGAGGTCACCGGCGGCGCGTGTGACGCGGTGCAGGGCTACTGCTTCGCGACGCGCCGCGAGCCGCTCCTCGCCATCGGCGGATTCGACGAGCGCTACCGCTTCTATCGGAACCTCGACATCGCGACGTCGCTCGCGCTCCGCGCGAAGGGGCTGCGCTGCGTGGCCGTCGGCGACACGCGGGCCGCGCGGCACGCGCATCGCGCGTGGGAGCGCCTCCCCGAGGACGAGCGCCAGAAGCGCAGCCGCCGCAACTACGACCGCCTCGTGCGCCGCTTCAGCTTCCTCGGGGTCGGCACGTGACCGGACGCCTCGTGCCTTGCGGGTCGGGCGAATCCACCAGCGCGACGGACCGCGCTCCGCGGCGAGCGCCTCCGCGCGCTCGGCGCGGAGCCGGTACCGGTGACGGTGCTGAGGCGGGGATCCCGGTCATCTTGTCGAGACACTGGGAGCGTCCCCGTTCTGGCTTCCTTCCCTAGACTCACGGCATGGAACGCGGACGCGCACGCGTCGTCGTCACCGGCGTGGGCATGATCACGCCGCTCGGCAGCAGCGTCGAGAAGACGTGGGAGGGCATCCGCGCGGGGCGCAGCGGCATCGGCCCGATCACGCGATTCGACGCCAGCGGTCTCGAGACGAGGATCGCCGGCGAGGTCCGCGACTTCGAGCCGACCGAGTACATGGACCGCAAGGAGATCCGCCGCGCCGACCGCTTCGCGCAGATGGCCGTCGCCACCGCGGGTCAGGCGCTGAGAGACGCGAAGCTCGACGTCACGCCCGAGAGGGCGCCGCGCATCGGCGTCGCGTTCGGGTCCGGCATCGGCGGCGTCTCGACGCTGGTGGACAACGTGCTCTCGCACGCGAAGGATCCGAAGAAGGTCTCGCCGTTCATGATCCCGATGATGATCGTCGACATGGCGGCTGGCGAGGTCGCGATGAAGTACGGCGCGAAGGGTCCGAACATGGCGCACGTCTCGGCCTGCGCGTCGAGCGCGCACGCCATCGGCGAGGCGACCGACATGATCCGCCGCGGTCAGGCCGACGTGATGCTCGCCGGTGGCGCGGAGGCCGGCCTCATCAAGGTCGCGATCGCCGCGTTCAACCAGGCGCGCGCGCTCTCCACCCGCAACGACGCGCCCGAGAAGGCGTCGCGCCCGTTCGACCGAGACCGCGATGGGTTCGTGTTCAGCGAGGCCGCCGGTTGCCTCGTGCTCGAGGAGCTCGAACACGCCCGCGCGCGCGGCGCGCGCATCCTCGGCGAGGTCGTCGGGTACGGCGCGACGTCCGACGCGTACCACGTCACCGCGCCGCCGGAGGGCGCGGAGGGCGCGGTCCGGGCGATGCGGATGGCGATCGAGGACGCCGGCATCGGGCCGACCGACATCGCGTACGTGAACGCCCACGGCACGTCGACGCAGGCGAACGACGGCTCGGAGTCGAGCGCGATCAAGGCCGTCTTCGGCACGCACGCGTACGACCTCGCGGTCTCGTCGACCAAATCGATGACCGGGCACACCCTCGGCGCGGCCGGCGCGATCGAGGCGATCTTCTGCCTCCTCGCGATGCGCGACGGCGTGCTGCCGCCGACGATCAATCTCGAGAACCCCGATCCGCTCTGCGATCTCGACTACGTCCCGAACGTGGCCCGCGCCGCGCAGGTCGAGGTCGCGATGTCGAACTCGATGGGCTTCGGCGGCCACAACGCGTCGCTCATCTTCCGAAAGGGCGCGTCGTAGTGGCCGATCCGAAGAAGCTGCGCGCCGACGCGAACGCGCTCGTCGTCGAGCTGCTGCAGCGGCTCGGTGCGGACGAGGTCCAGGAGCTCGAGGTCCGCCGCGGTCCGCTGCGCGTCCGCGTGAGCAAGGAGGGCGCCGCCGCCGGCGAGACGGCGCGCGCGAGCGCTCCGGCGAGCGGCGTCACCGCGATGGCACCCGCGCCCCCGGCGCGCACGGACTACCCGACGGTGAATGCCCCGCTCACCGGGATCTTCTATCGCTCGCCGTCGCCGCAGGCGCCGCCCTTCATCCAGGTCGGCAGCGAGGTCACGCAGGGCGACGTCGTCGGCCTCATCGAGGCGATGAAGCTCTTCAACGAGATCCGCTCGACCGCGAGCGGACGCGTGCGCCGCATCATCGTCGAGAACGGCCAGCTCGTCCGCGCGCACCAGCCGATCATCGAGCTCGAGTGAACGAAGGCCGAGTCCGGTGCGAGACGTAGAGCGCCGCTGCGTCGTCTGCAAGCAGCCGGTCGGCGAGGGCGGGATGCGCCTCCGCTACGAGGGCCGGTACTACGACTTCGACCGCGACCGCTGCAAGCGTATCTTCCAGGAGAACCCCGACCGCTGGCTCGACGCCGGCGGTGGCGTGCTCGACCAGCCGCGCTGACGCGCGATCGCCAGCGTCAGCGCGCGCATCATCCCCCGATGATGAGCGACGCGACGAAGGTGATGGACATCGCACTCGCGAGACCCGTGATCAGCCACCCCAGCGGGTAGAGGATCGGGCCGCTCCGCAGCGTTCCGAGATTCGGCTCGCGCGACAGCTTCATCACGAAGATCAGGATGATCGGCAGCAGCAGGCCGTTCACGACCTGCGCGACGAGCATCACCTGGATGAGCGGCAGGCCGGGGATCACGACGAAGAGCGCGGCGCCGACGATGAAGATGGTGAGCAGGCCGTAGAACACGCCGGCCTCGCGCCAGCGGAACGAGAGCCCCCGCTCGAAGCCGAACGCCTCGCACGCGAAGTAGGCGCTCGCGAGCGGCACGGTCCCGAGGCCGAGGAGACCCGCGGCGAAGAGGCCGACGGCGAACAGCAGGGTCGCCGACGGCCCCACCAGCGGTCCGAGCGCGCGCGCGGCGTCGGCGGCGTCGTTGATGGTCTCGCCGTTCGGGAACAGCGTCGCGGCGCAGGCGATGACGATGAACGCGGCGATGAGGTTCGTGAGCACGCCCGATCCGAGCGTGACGTCGAGCCGCACCGGCCCGAGGTCGCGCGGGCCGAGGCCCTTGTCGGCGATGTACGACTGGATGAGCGCCTGCCCCCACGGCGTGATCGTCGTGCCGACCACGCCGACGAGCATGAGGAAGTACGCGCCGCTCCAGCTGATCTGCGGCTGCACGAGCGCGCTCGCCGCGCGTCCCCAGTCCGGATGCGCGAGGTACGCGGATGCGGCGTACGAGATGGAGACGCCGGCGCCGATCGCCACGAAGGCGTACTGGATCTTCGTGAAGTTCCCGCGCGCGAGGATGAGCACGACGAGCGCGGCCGAGAGGAGCGCCGAGAGCTGCGGCGGGACGCCGAAGAGGCCGAGTGCCGCGGCCATGCCGGCGAACTCGGCGATGGTCGTGCCGAGGTTCGCGACGAGCATCGTGAGCACCGCGAACGCGGTCCAGCGCACGCCGAAGCGCTCGCGGATGAGACCGGCGAGACCCTGGCCCGTCGCGAGGGCAAGACGCGCGCCGACCTCCTGCGTCACGGTGAGCGCGATGGCCGTGACGAGCAGCACCCACATGAGGCCGAAGCCGAACTGCGCGCCCGCGAGCGAGTAGGTCGTGATGCCGCCGGCGTCGTTGTCGGCGAACGCCGTGACGAGGCCGGGACCGAGCGCGAGCAGGTAGAAGCGGACGCGCCTCACCGGGCCAGGGTCCGGCTTGACCTCTTCTTCCAGCCGCGCGGGAGCATGATCTCCACGACGTCGTCGACCGTCACGGTGCCGAGCAGCTTCTGACGCGCGTCGACGACGGGTAGCGCGAGCAGGTCGTACTTCGCGATGAGCGCGGCGACCTCTTCCTTCGACGTGGTCGCCTCGACTTTCAGGACGTGCGGATCCATCACCTCGTTGAGCTTCTGGTCCGGCTTGGCCACGACGAGGTCGCGCAGGCTGACGACCCCGTCGAGCCGGCCCTGCGCGTCGACCACGTAGAGGTAGTAGGTGAGCTCGGGGTCCGGCTGCAGCTCGCGCAGCTTGTCGATCGCCTGTGCCGCGGTGAGCTCCGCCGCGAGCGCCACGAAATCCGTCGTCATGATGCCGCCGGCCGAATCCTCCGGGTAGGTGAGCAGCTCCTCGACGTCGGCGGCCTCTTCCTTCTGCATGAGGTCGACGAGCTCCTCGCGCCGCTCCTCGGGGAGATCCTGGAGGAGGTCGGCCGCCTCGTCGGGGGCCATCTCCTCGAGGATGTCGGCGGCGCGCTCCTCATCGAGGTCGCTGACGATCGATGCCTGCATCTCGGGCTCGACCTCGGAGAGCGCCTCGGCGGCGGTCTCGACGTCGAGCTGCTCGAACACCTGCCGCCGCTCGTCCGCGGCCATCTCCTCGACGATGTCGGCGATGTCCGCCGGATGGAGCAGCGCGAGCTTCGTGCGCGGCACCGTGACGCGCACGTTCGCCTCCGGCGCCTCGAGCGGCTCGACGAGATGCCACGGGATGATCCCTCGGGGCAGCTTCCGGCCGGCCAGGCCGGCGAAGCGCTCGGCGAACGCCTCGGCGCCGACGCGCCGGAGGAGGCCGCGGAGGCCGACGTCGGCGCCGACGAGGCGAAGCTGGCCGTCGACCTCCGAGAGCTGGAGGTCGTTCACCCGCACGACCTTGGCGCCGTGCGTGTCGACGATCTGCTTGTCCAGGAGGTCGCGCGAGAGGCGCATCGCCTCGGGCGGGAGGCTGGCCTGCGGCGTCGCCTCGAGCCGGGTCCGGAGGCGGAGGTGGCCGATCTCCTGCGCCATATCGCTCCACTTCACGACCCGCTCGCCCTCGCCGGTGGCGAGGATGGCCCATTGGATCGCCGGGAACTGGCCCTGGGGAACGACCGCAAGGTCCTTGAGCGTGCCGATCTCGTTGCCGTTCGGCTCGATGACCCGCCGATGCTGGATCTCAGACAGATACGGCATGTCGCGCGAAATGTACTCGCAACATGTGGGACAATGACGTGGATGTCTCCCTCAGCCGACGCCGGACTGCGCGTGCGCGCCCTCGCGGACCAGGCCGTGGCCGCGGCGCTCGACGCCGACTGGCCGCGCGCCATCGAGCTGAACACGAAGATCCTCGAAGCCGCGCCCGACGACGTGGACGCCCGCAACCGGCTGGGCCGCGCGCTGCTGGAGCAGGGCTCGCTGGACGAGGCGAAGGCCGCGTTCGCCGAGGTGCTGAAGGCCGAGCCCTACAACTCCATCGCCATCCGCGGCAGCCAGCGCATCGCCCAGCTCCAGGAGCACAACGGGAAGGCGGTCGCCACGACCACCAAGACCCAGCCCCGCCTCTTCATCGAGGACATGGGCAAGACCGGGATCCTGCGGCTCATCAACCCCGCGCCGGCGCACATCCTCGCGCGCTACAGCGCCGGGGCTGAGTGCCAGCTGCGCGAGCAAGAGGGCCTTCTCGCGGTGCACGCCCGGGACGGCGAGCTCCTCGGATTCCTCGAGCCGAAGGTCGGACGGCGCCTCATCGATCTCATCCGTACCGGAAACCAGTACGTCGCGGCGATCGTCAGTAACGACCAGGCGAACGCTCGCGTTGCCATTCGAGAGGTCTTCCAGAGCGCCGAGAACGCGAGCCGGATCTCGTTCCCGGGGCACCACCGGCCGGCCGAGACGAAGGAGCGGGCGTACATCAAGGGCAACTTCTTCCGGTTCGGCAGCGACGCCGACGAGGAGCTCGAGGACATCGAAGAGGGCGTCGAAGATGAGGCCGAGGCCGCGACCGGCGAGGAAGTGCTGGAAGAGGCCGAATCCGTCGAGGAGCCGCTCGTCGTGGGCGATGACGAGGACGATGCGGAGGACGAAGAGGACGAATAAAGGGGTGAGCTGATGGGACGCGCCGGATGGGGAGCGGTATTCGCGATCCTCATCGTGGCGACGGTCTCATGCTCATCCGCTCCGTCCCCGCGACAGGCCCCCAGCCGCGACATCGCCGACGCGCGGCCCATCGCGCGCGAGATCGCCGACATCCTCCTGAACTTCGCCGCCTACGACTACGCGCTCGTGGGCGCGCTCAACGGCGAGCACATCCGCGTCGTCACGCCGGACCGCTACGCGATCGTCGCGCGCGCGCAGGCGCAGCTGCTCGCCGACAATGCCACGAAGATCGTCGCCGCGGTCGTCGAGACCGCCGGACCGATCCACGACCGGCTCGTCGTCCTCGCCGACGCGCTCAGCGATCTCCGCAAGGACGCGCTCTCGTACGCCGACGTCCGCAGCGCGGACGCGCTCGCCCGCATCGTCGCCGACGTCGACAAGGGCTGGGGCCTCCTGCAGGAGCTCGAGAGCCTGCTCAAGGACGACGGCAGCCTCGACAAGACGATCGAGCGCGGGCGGTCGATCAAGGTGAGCGCGACGCGCTCGCAGGGCGCGCTCGTCACGATCGGCCCGTTCGCGGGCGCGGCCGAGGCCGCCGCGCAGGCGAGGGCGCTCGGTCCGAACGCCATCCCCGCGACCACGAGCCCGTTCGTCGTGCGCGTCACCTATGCGGACCGCGCGTCGGCCGACGCCGCCGCGAAGGAGCTGCAGAAGAACGGCACCGGCGCGATCGTCATCGACCAGACCGCCTACGCCTTCGCGCGCTCCGGCACGAGCCCCGACCTCGAGCTGTGGCGCGAGCCCGAGCGCTTCATCGACACGCACGCCGGCGCGCGCAAGATCGCGCTCTCCGGCGACGCGAGCTTCGTCGCGACCGGCGCGGACGACGGATTCATCGCCATCTACACGAACGACGGCGTGCTCCGCGCGCTGCCGCGCTTCAACGCCGGCGTGAACCAGCTCGTCTTCACCGACGACGGGCGGTTCCTCTTCGGCGGCGGCCAGCTCATGGTGACGTGGGTCATGCCGCGGCCGACCTTCTACGTCGGCGAGCCGATGCGCCTCCAAGGCGCGGCGATCTCGGCGGTCTTCGTGCCGAGGGCGTACGCCTTCGCCGCCTCGTCCGTCGGCGTCGTGGGCGGGCGTGCCCCGGACGGCGTGCCGCTCGCGGATCCGTTCCCGATCGACACGGGCTCGAGCGGCGCGATCCTCGCGGCGAGCGACGTGGGCGAGCTCTTCATCGGCGTCCAGACCGCGCGGGGCTTCGAGGTCCGCGTGCTGCGCCTGGGGCAGGAGCGCGTGCCGCGCGGCGCGGTGACCCTTCCCGGCCTGGGCAAGGCGTTCGCCGTGGACCCGACCGGCTCCTTCGGCGCGGCCGTCACGGATCAGGGCACCTTCCGCTTCTCGCTCCACGCCGCCGACCCCTCGAAGACCGTCGCGAAGGTGGGCGGTCCGGTGCGGGACATCGAGTTCGCCAAGGACGCGACGCTCTACCTCCTCGACGCGAAGCAGCTCACCGCGATCTCGCCCGAGGGGACCGCCACGTGGTCGCAGCCCCTCGTCGACGGCCGCCGCATCGCCGTCGGGCTGCGCCCCGTCGTCCTCGACGGGACCGACAGCCTCGTCACCTTCGCGCCGAAGGACGGCGCGAAGGACCAGCTCGCGCCGCTCGGCCAGATCCAGGACCTCGTCGTGTCGAAGGACGGCACCTGGGTCGGTGTGATCGCGGACGCCCGGAGGGCCGTACTCTTCAGGCTGCAATGAGCCGGTGGGGCAGGCCGCCGCGGGCAGGCCGAAGCGAGCGCGAAGAGCGATGAGCACCCTGCGAGAGCGGGTCTTGTCGTTCACGCCGATCGAGACGGCGCCGCTTCCGCGACCGCTTCACCGCTTCGGCACCGCGTTCCCCGCCGGAGTCGCGGAGACCTTCACCAACGCCTACGCGCCGCCGCGCGGCATCGTGCTCGACCCGCTGGCGTACCCCTGCTCCGCCGCGGACGCGGCCGAGCGTGTCGATCGGCGCGGCATCGCGCGATCCCGCGAGCCGCTCGGGGAGTGGGCGCGCGGTGTGGTCGCGGACGCGCCGTCCACCGACGAGATCCTCGCGGCCTTCGAGCGGGTCGCCGACAGCGCGCTCATCGGCACGCCGCATCGGGTCGCCATGCGCGAGCTGTACGGCTCGCGCTGCGCGACCTGCCGCGCGCCCACGGTCGTCGAGGCGTTCCTCTGGGAGCGCGACGCGCCGGTCCCGAGCAAGAAGGCCTTCCGCTGCGGCGTCTGCGCGCGCGACGGGCGCGCGCTGCTCATCGAGGCGACCGACGCCGAGGACGAGGAGCGCACGCGGCGGCTCGAGCCGCGCGGCATGGCGTACTGGCAGTTCGTCGAGCGCTTCGGGCAGGATCCGGCGGCCCAGGCGCTGGGCGAATCGGTCGCGGCGCTGTACACGCCGCGCAACATCACCGCGCTCATGGCCACGCTCCGCGCGATCGAGACCGCGGGCGACGCGGCGCCCGAGGCGCGGGCCGTCCTCAAGCTCTGCCTGCTCGAGACGATCGTCTCCGGCAGCCGGCTGAACGCTGTCGCCGGACACGGCGCGCCCCTGCGCGTCGAGAAGGGCCGGGCGCGACGCGGCCACGCCGCTCAGACGCGCGAGCTCAACATCTGGCTGGAATACGAGCGCACCGTCCGCGAGCTCGTCGCCTGGCTCTCGCAGCGGCCGCCGCGCCCGCGCAACGTCGTCCCGCTCGAGCAGGGCGAAGCCGATCTCGTGCTCTGCCAGGCTCCGGTGGAGGACACGCTCGGCGGATGGTCGACGGTCGCGAGCGCGCTGCTCCTCGGCGCGAAGGCGCTGAAGCCGATCGACAACGGCGACGGCCGGCTCGCGTCGCGCGAACGGCTCCTTCGGCAGATGCGCGCCGCGCTCATCGAGGGACATCGCGCGTCGAAGGCCGGCGCCGCGGCGGTCGTGTACGTGCAGCACGCCGACGCCGCGACGCTCGCGGCCGTCGTGCTCGCCGGCGCGGGCGCGGGCTACCGCCTCCGCACGATCCTCTATCAGCGCGACGCGCTCCCCGGCGCGTACGGGACCGGCGCCGCCGCCGCGACGTGCGACTTCGACCGCGACATCCCGCTGCTCCGCGACCAGACCTCCGCGGACGGCGCGCTCATCGAGGACGTCATCCGGAAGGGCGTGCGCGACGCGTATCTCGCGCGCGGCGAGCCGATCCGCGAGGACCTGGCGGCCGCCGCGGCGCTGCAGGCGCTCTCCGCCGAAGCGCTCCTCGTCCCGCTCGCGCTCGCTCGCGCCGGCGGCGTGTCCGAGCTCGAGCTCTTCCTCGACCACTTCAGGTCCGCGCTGGCGGACGCGCGGCGCAGCGGTCTCGCGCGGGTCACTCTCGCGACGGATCCGGAGGAGATCGGATACGTCCTTGCCGAGCCGCACGACGTGACACCGCTCGACGATCGTGTCGAGTGGGCGGTCTGGGGCGTCCTCTCGGCGGCGCGCGAGGTGGATACACGATCGCTGCTGCGTCGCACGTACGCGCTCTTTCGCGGCGTCGAGACGCCCGAGCGCGAGCTCATCGAGCGGACCGTGGCGTCGTACGCGCACCAGTCCGAGGAGGGGAAGTGGCGCCTTTCCGGCGTGGATGCCCTCGTCGCGCGCCACGCGTCGCAGGCGCAGGTCATCGCCGATCTCGTGGACGCGGGCCACCGTCTGGGCTTCAAGGTGCATGTCGGCCGCGATCTGCAGCGGCGGGCCGTGCCCGCCTCGCACGCGGATCGCGGGCGCACGCTCGTCGATCTGCTCACCGACGCCGAGCGTCTTACGGGGCCGGCGCGCTCGCTCCGCGGCCCGGCGGAAGCGCTGGACGCGGTCGATTGCGTCTGGTACGACCGCGGCCGCATGGCGTTCCTCTGGCAGGTCGACTGGACAGCGCGGCTACACCGCAGCGTGCTCTCCCTGGGTGAGGCCATACCCGACGACGATCGGGTCTTCCGGTTCTTGGCCGTCGCCGACGAGCGGACCACGCTGGTGGCCGAGAAGCTGGAGCGCTCGCCGGGCCTGGCGGAGGTCGTTCGACGCCGGGGCTGGAGGTTCGTAAAGTGGAAGCCGCTGCGAGGCTTCCTGGCCGACCGCGACGTAGGCTTGGATGGGCTCGAGAGCGTCCTGGGCCTCGAGCCCGCGGTGGAACAAAGTGGGCAGCAGCTCGCGTTCAGATGGTGAAAGCCCTGGGAGGACGAGAAACGTGACGAAGCCAACGGTTGTCAGCGATCAGACCTTCGAGACCGAGGTCCTCAAGTCGGACACGCCGGTTCTCGTCGATTTCTGGGCCACCTGGTGCGGCCCCTGCCGCATGGTCGCGCCGATCCTCGAGGAGATCGCGAGCGAGCAGAGCTCGAGGGTACGCGTCGCGAAGCTCGACGTCGACGCGAATCCGGTCACCGCGGGACGCTTCGGCGTCCGTTCGATCCCGACGATGATCCTCTTCAAGAACGGTCGCGAGGCGCAGCGCCTCGTGGGCTACATGCCCAAGGAGCGTCTCCTTCAGCTCCTGAACCCGCACCTCGACACCGCGGCCGCGTGAAAGACAGCGGCGCCGCCGCGGGGCCGAAGATCCTCGACCCCGTGTGCGACATGATCGTCGCGGTCGACGACGCGCGTGAGAACGGCCTCACGCTCGCGATGGACGACCGCGAATACGCGTTCTGCTCGCCCGGCTGCATGAAGACCTTCGCCAAGGCGCCCACGCGCTTCCGCGCGAAGGTCGATGCCTGGCTCGCGGCCGACCCTCAGCACTAGGCCGGAACAAACCGCCTTCCCGCGCGTCATCCGAGTGATGAGACGCGCGCTCCTCGCAGCCGTGCTCGTGCTCGGCGCCTGCACGCCGCCGGCGGCTGAGAGGTCGCCGAGCGCTCCGCCCTCCTCGTCTGGCGCCTCGCCGCTGACCGTGCGCGCCGCCGGCACGCTGGTGCGGTCCGACGTCGCGCGGGCATCGGGCGATCTCGAGTCGGCCAGGCGCGCCGCGGCGGCGCTCGCCGCGCTCGACGCGGACCTGTTCGCGCAGCTCGCGAAGGGCGACGGCAATCTCGTCTTCTCGCCGTACAGCGTCGCCACCGCGCTCGCGATGACGCGCGACGGTGCCGTTGGGAAGACCCGCGCCGAGATGGACGCCGTGCTCCACGCGAGCGACGCCGGCGACCTCGACGCCGCCTTCAACGCGCTCGACCGCGCGCTCGCGAAGCGTCCCGGCAGCTACCCGTTCGGGAACATCACCGTGCCGCTCGAGCTCGGCACGGCGAATCAGCTCTTCGTGCAGCGCGACCTCGAGCTCGCGAAAGCGTATCTCGATCAGCTCGCCGCGTACTACGGCACCGGCGTCGGTGTCGTCGACTACATCGCGGCGCGCGAGGACGCGCGCAAGACCATCAACGCGTGGGTCTCGGATCGCACGAAGACCCGTATCCCGGAGCTCGTCCCGCAGGGTGTGCTCGACGACCTGACGCGCCTCGTGCTCGTGAACGCGATCTACCTGAAGGCGAGGTGGGAGGTCCCGTTCGAGAAGTCGTTCACGAAGGCCGCGCCGTTCCACCGTCTCGACGGCAGCGACGCGCAGGCGGAGCTCATGCGTCTCGGCACGATGCCGAACCTGCCGTACGCGCGCGGGACACGGTTCCAGGCGGTGAGCCTGCCCTACCTCGGCGGGCTGTCGATGGTGCTCGTCGTGCCCGACGCCGGCTCGTTCGCGGCCGTCCAGTCGAGCCTCGGCGACGCGTCGACGCTGCGCGGGATGCTGGACCTTCCCTCGCGCAAGATCGTCCGCCTCTCCATGCCGAAGTTCCAGCTCCGCTCGTCGGCGATGCTGAAGGGCACGCTGTCGAAGCTCGGCATGCCGCTCGCCTTCACGGAGAACGCCGACTTCTCGGCGATGGCGCCGCGCGAGAAGCTGCTCCTACAGGAGGTCGCGCACCAGGCGTTCGTCGCCGTCGACGAGGACGGCACCGAAGCCGCCGCCGCGACCGCGGTGATCGCGGGCGCGACGAGCGCACCCTCCAACGTCGTCGAGCTCACGATCGACCGGCCATTCGTCTTCGCGATCCGCGACGACGAGACGGGCGCGATCCTGTTCATGGGTCGCGTCGTCGACCCGACCGCGAAGTAGTCGCTGTCGGGGTCGGCACCACGCGGGCGCGGGGCAGGCGCGCGCCGAGCAGGTGCCGAGAGGCTGTGACCAGCCGCCACGCGCAGCGGCACGATGCGCACGCCGAGCGCGCCGAGCACGCCGCTCGCGCCGGCGACGAAGATCCGCACGCCCGCAGGCTGGGGCCTGCCGCGTACGATCGAGGAAACGCACATCGGCTTGGGAGGTCCAGACATGAAGGTCGCGTGCGTGCTGGCCAACGGATTCGAGGACTCGGAGTTCAAGCAGCCCTACGACGCGCTGAGGGAGGCGGGCCACGAGGTCACGATCGTCGGCCTCCAGGCAGGACAGCACCTCACGGGCGACAAAGGGCGCGAGACCGCGACGGTCGAGAAGGCGTTCGCGGACGTGCGGCCCGACCAGTTCGACGCCCTCCTGATCCCGGGAGGCTTCTCGCCGGACCGCCTGCGCGCGCATCCGGTCGCGGTGGAGTTCGTGGGGGCGTTCTTCGACGCGCGGAAGCCGATCATGGCGATCTGCCACGGTCCGCAGATCTTCATCCCCGCGGGGAAGTACAGGGACCACCGGCTCACCGCGTGGAAGACGATCCAGTCCGACCTCAAGCTGCTGGGCGCGGACGTCGTCGACGAGGAGGTCGTGGTCGATCGCAACCTCGTCACGTCGCGTCAGCCGCAGGACATCCCGGCGTTCATCCGCGAGGGGTTGAAGCTGCTGGAGGCCACGCCCGCGCGCCGTTAGGCGAAGGCTCGCTAGACGAGCTCCAGGTCGAGCTGCGCGAAGTCGCCGTCCGTCCGCGTCGCTCCTGGGCGGCACGTCACCGGACCGCGGAACAGCGGGCCGCTGAACGTGAAGGAGTGGTACTCGCCGTTCTCGCCGGCGGGATCGATCGGCTCGGACGCGATCTCCCGCACGAAGCGCTCGTCGATGATCCGGCCGAGCCAGCGCTCGTCGAGCTTCGAACGCTCGACGCAGGTGACGATCGCACGCGATCCCGAGGCCACGAATTCACGCAGCAGGTCCGCCGACCGCTCGCCCCAGATCGGCTCGAGGTGCGCGAGGCCGGCCGCGCGCACGCGGTCCTCGAACCAGGCGCGCACGTCCGCGAGGTGGATGTCCCCGAACGCGAGGCCGGTGAAGCCGTCGCGACCGAGCTCGTCCAGCATGGTCCGGAACGTGGCTTCGTAGCGCTCCCAGGCGGTCGCGTACTGCGCGAGCTCGACGCCGATCGCGTCGGCCTGCTCCTGGATCAGCTCGCGGCGCGTCGCGTGGAAGCGCACCCGGCCGGATGCGGGATCGTAGAAGTTCACCAGTCGCGCGACCTCGAGACCTTTCGCGCGCGCGCGCAGGAGAGCGAGAGCGCTGTCCTTGCCGCCGGACCACATGAGCGCGTACCGCTCATTCGAGCCCGAACGTGTCGGCGATGAGGCCGTCGCGCACCTCCTTCACGCACAGCCCCGCGACGCAGCCGCGGGCGCCGCACGCGCTGGTGCAGTAATGCGCCCGCGCGCACTCGACGCAGAGCAGCATGCCGCCGCAGACCTCGCAGATGCCGTGACGGCCAGGGTCGATCGCGTGTCCGCAGGTCGCGCGACCGCCGGCGTCGTGTGTCCGGCGTACGCGTTCCCAGAGCGAGGCCCAGATCGCCCGGCGCTCCACGTCGCTCGGCGGCCGACCGACGATCTCGCGGAACGCCAGGACGCCGCGCGCGGCGAGCGTGCCCCAGGCCTTGGGGACGGCGTTCGCGGTCGAGCGGACGAGCTCGGGCTCGCTCGCGATGGTGTGCTGAACGGCGCGCTCCACCGACACGAGCCCTAGCCTACGGGCATGCGCGTCGTCTCCCTCGTCCCGGCCGCTACGGAGATCGCCTACGCGATCGGTGCGGGGGACGAGCTCGTGGCCGTCACGCACGACTGCGACTACCCGACGGCGGCCACGGTGCTCCCACGCGTGACGCGGTCGACGATCGCCGGCGGGTCGAGCAGTCGCGATATCGATGCCGCCGTCCGCGAGGCGTCCGAGCGCGGCGAGAGCACCTTCCATCTCGATCCAGCCGCGCTCGCTGCCGTGCGCCCGGACGTGCTCCTCGGGCAGACCCTCTGTTCGGTCTGCGCGGTCACCGTGGCGCAGCTCCCGGCGACGCCGGGTCCCGCACCGGCGGTCGTGCCGCTCGACGGCGCTTCGCTCGAGGGGATCTTCGAGGACATTCGCCGGGTCGGTTCGGCACTCGGCCGCGGCGCCGAAGCGGCGGCGGTCCTGTCCTCGCTCCGCCGGCGCGTCGCGGCCGTGCAGGCGCGCGTCGCCGGGGCGCGGCGCCCCAGTGTCGTATGCCTCGAATGGCTGGACCCGCTGTTCGTCGCGGGTCATTGGGTTCCCGAGCAGGTCGAGCACGCCGGCGGCACCGAGCTGCTCGGCCGGCGGGGTGTGTCCTCGATCGACGTCCCGGACGACGAGCTGTTCCGCGCCGATCCGGAGGTGCTCGTCCTGCTGCCGTGTGGGTTCGACGCCGACCGTGCCGTGGCGGAGTCCGCCCGGCTGCGCGCCGATCCGCGATGGGAAGGAATGCGCGCCGTTCGCGCGGGAAGGGTCTTCGCCGTGGACGGCAACGCGTACTTCAGCCGGCCCGGTCCGCGCGTCGTGGACGGGATCGAGCTGCTCGCGTCGATCCTGCACCCGGATCGCGTCTCGTCCTCGATCCGCCCGATCCGCCTGCGCTAGCACCGGGCGTCGGCTCTACTCTCTCCGGCGATGCAGTACCGCCCGCTCGGCCGCACCGGTGTCCAGGTCTCCGCGCTCGGTCTCGGCACGAACCAATTCGGCCGCGTCGTGGACGAGGCCGGCGCCAGGTCGATCATCGACCGCGCGCAGGAGCTCGGCGTGAACTTCATCGATACGGCCGAGATGTACGGAGCCGGCGCGTCCGAGCAGCTGCTGGGGAAGGCGCTCGCCGGGCGCCGCCACGAGTTCGTGCTCGCGACGAAGACCGGCGCCGGAAGCGACCCGGGGCGGTTGACGCGCAAGCGGATCGCGCAGCGGCTCGACGAGACGCTGCGCCGTCTCGCGACCGACTTCGTCGACATCTACTACCTCCACTTCCCCGATCCGGCGACGCCCCTCGAGGAATCGCTGCGTGCCCTCGAGGACGCGACGCGCGCGGGAAAGGTCCGCTACGCGGGGATCTCGAATCACGCCGCGTGGCGCGTCGCGGAGGCCATCGGTATCGCCCAGCGCCACGGCTGGTCACAGGTGGTCGTATCGCAGATGGAGTACAGCCTCCTCGAGCGCGCGGTCGAGCAGGACATGGTGCCGGCGTGCGAACACTTCGGTCTCTCGCTCGTGCCGTACTCGCCGCTCGCCGGCGGCTTCCTCACCGGGAAGTACGAGCGTGGTGTGCCGCCCGCGGCGAACACGCGCTTCGGGCGCGCGCCGCAGCGCGCGCGGCTCCTCACCGAGGAGAACTTCGCGAAGCTCGATGGCTGGCGCTCGTTCGCACGTGAGCGTGGCCATGAGGTGGGGGAGCTCGCCGTCGCGTGGCTGCTCGCGCACCCAGTCGTGTGCTCGGTGATCGCCGGCGCGACGTCGGCGGAGCAGGTCGCTGCGAACGCGAAGGCCGCCGAGTGGACACTCACGCCGGACGAGGTGTCAGCGCTCTAGGCGGTCCTCCCGCGACCGGGAACGTGACGCGCTGACCCATATCGCGGTGGACGAACGTCGAGCAGGTCCCAGGTGTAGACGTGAGCGTCGCCCCGCCGGCCTTCCCGGGCTCGAGGTCCTCGACCGCGGCCATCTCCTTGCTCACCTCGCCGATCGGATAGACGACGAAGTCGTGGGTGACCTTCATGGCTCCCCCGTACACTCGGCGTCGCGCGTCTCTTCGGCGACGCGCTCGAGAGTGCGAGGCATCCGGTGATGTCCTCGGTCTTCAAAACCGTTGACGGCGCAAGCCGTCCGTGGGTTCGGATCCCACCCCCTCCGCATTTCGCTCGGGAATTCGCCGTTCCGGGGTCGAATCAGTTGAGGAGCGTGGGGTTCGTACAGCCAACGTACAGCCAATGGGTCGGGACAACGCGGGACGAGTCGGAACCAGTCGGGATTGAGGCACTCAACGCTCCGCACCCGATTGTCGATTCGATCGGTGAGCGAGGCCTCGCTAGAGTTCGCGCGGGTGAACGACGGCAGCGTCCTGCCGAGCATTCCTGATCTGTTTCGCCTCCACGCGAGGTGCAACATGAGCGCGAACGTGTGCCGTTCTCAAGCGGAAGCCGCGACCGTCTGCCTCGGCCGCCACCACACATCCCCGACCCGTCTCGATGTGAGCTTCTGGGAGAGCACGGACGGGCAGGCGCTACAGCTCGAGTGGCCGATGCCGGACGACAGGGCAAGAGCCAGTTGGCTGAACCGGGACGACGCCACCCGGGACGGGGCGTATGCGATCGTTTTGTCGGTGCTTGAGGTCACGCGCGGGCTCCTCCCTCTGTCCCGGACAATGACGCGGTCCGGCGCTGATTGGTGGGTTGTTCCGGCGGACCGCCTCGCTGCAGATTCCCATCTCAACTACGAGGACGCGATACGCGTCGAGGTCTCGGGGATGGACCGGTGTCGCAGTGAGGGAGCTCTGCTGGGCCGACTGCAGGACAAGACCGAGCAGGTACGACGTGGTGGCGATGGACCGGCGATGGCCGGAGTGGTCGCCTTTGAGACGCGCCGCGTCGCGTTCCGGAGCGCGTGAAACCAATGTCTGTCGAACTCCACGACCGGGCGATGCAGGTGGCCGCCGACGCGGGCGAGCGGGCTCGCGCCGGCGATGCGGAAGGGTCTCGCGCGCTGCTGGTCGAAGCAGCCAACCTTGAGGCCCAGGCCTATGAGCTGATTCCAGGTGAGCGCCGTCGGACCCGTGGCGCAATCGCCGTGAGCGCCGTATCGCTGTGGCTCCAGGCTGGGGACGAGCGCATGGCCGCCGCCCTCGCCGCTCGCGTTCTGGCAGCTGATGATCTCCCTGAGGCGGCTCGGACGGAGCTGGTCAACGTCATTGTCGACACGCAGCGAAGGCGACAGGCCGCTAGCAGCGGCCGCGTATCCGCACTCGGTTCGTTCGAAGTCGCGTTGAGAGGCCCGGACATTCGGGTGGCTGGTGCGGTGCCGCTCGAGACGGTGCTCTTGAAGATGGATCAGTTCAGGAACTACATCTTCCGCGTTGGGGAGCTTGTCCTTCAGTTGCCGTTCAGAACGAGCCGTGCCGCCTCTGAGCTGGCAGACTCGATTGTCCCCATCGTGTCGCCCGCAACGATCGGTAGCTACCGCTTCGAGCTCGGAGTGGAGCTTCTTCCAGAGCAGCTGACGCTCGTGTCGGAGCGCCGACGGATTGACCCTGACGAGATTGCTGCTCGGGCATTCGAGATCATCGACGAGGCGGTGACGTCACCGGACACTCTCGGTGAGCGTGTACGTGAGCCGCTGTACACGGACTGGTTCACTCGGTCGATTCGTGGTCTAGCTCCGACCGGGAAAGGCCTGAACGAGATCGAGGTGTCGCGGCCCGCTACAAGGTCATCTACGAAGTTGCTGCCCGAGTCAGGCAAGCAGCTGGATCGGCTCATCCAGGCTGCGCGGCGCGCGGCGCGCAAGGACTTGGCGTCCCAGCCCCAGGAGGTAGAGGCACTCGGGAAATTGCGCGCGGTGCACCTGGACAAAGGCTGGGTCGTCGTGGTCGACGAGCGTGGGGCCGAGCATCAGTTCGACATCGGCGCCGGCGTGTTCGACGACGTCATCGGACCCCTTGTGAACCACCGCGTGAAGATCGCTGCGACCCGCGAGGGTCGGAATCTCGTCGCCCAGGACATCGTCGAAGCCGAGTAGGGTCTTCGAGGCGGGACGAGCAGAACGCCAAGTCAGCGTCCCATCACGCGGTCCATGCGCTCGGCCGCGGCGACCGTGAGGCCGGGCAGGACGTGCTGGTAGCGCTTCACCATCGCGAGTGTCGAGTGCCCTAGGATCTCCATGACCACGCGCTCGGGGACGCCCGCCGCGAGGAGGATCGTCGCCGCGGAGTGGCGCAGGTCATGGAAGCGCAGGCCCTTTGCGCTCGCGGGTGCTGTACGCGATGCCGGCTTTGCGGCAAACCTCGCGGAAGGCGTGCGCGTCGACGTGGCTGGCGGCGAGCGGGCGGCCGGTCATCGTCGTGAAGACGAGGTCGTTCTCGACCAGCTGGATGCCGCGCTCGGTCTTGAGCGGCACCGTCGCTGACCAGCCTGCGCCCGCGGCGACGCGCTCCAACCTCTGACGCTGGCGGTGCGCGCGCAGGGCCTCGAGCACGAAGCTCGTCTCGCGCGGCAAGCCGATGGTGCGGTCGGAGCCCCACTTCGGGCGGTCGTTCACCACGAGGCCCTCACCTTTCGGCCGGCCGGGCTCGGCCTGGAGCTGCCCGAAGACGCGGATCGCCCCGCCCTCGAGGTCGACGTCCTTCCAGCGCAGCCCCAGGAGCTCGCCCTGGCGCATCCCCAGGTACACCGCAAGCGTGAAGAGCGCCTCGAGGCGGTGGCCCCTCGCGGCATCGAGGAAGGCATTCGCCTGCGCGATGTCGAGGTACACGCCCTTGTAGGTCGGCATCGCGATCGGCTCGGCCAGGCGCGCGACGTTGCGGGGGACGAGGCCCTTGCGCTCGGCGTACGCGAGCGAGACGGAGAGCAGGGCGCGGATGTGGTGCCGCGTCGTGTCCGAGAGCCGGCCGCGCAGCGCGCCGAGCATCGCGTCGATGTCGCTCGCTCGAAGCTTGTCGAGCGCGGTCTGCCCGAGCGCCGGCGTGATGTGGGTGTCGATGATCTGCCGGTAGCCGCGCGTCGTGCGGTTCCGCGGCCGCTGCGCGATCCACCACGCCAGGTACGCGGCGAGCTTTTGGCTCTTCCCTCGCGGCAGCATCCCGGTCTGCTGCGCGACCTGGAGGTGCGGCAGCTTCTCCGAGACCTCGCGGATCGTCTTGCCGAAGACGATCTTGCGGTGGCGCTTGCCGTTGAGGTAGCCCTGGTCGACCGCCGCGGCGTAGAGCCCGCGCGAGCGCTGGAAGTAGATGGAGCCCTGGCCGCGGGTGCGTCTCACTGCGCTCGCCCGGCGCCGAGCGCCTGCCGGCGGATCCACTCGCGTAGCGACTCCACCGGGATCCGCAGCTGCCGGCCGATGTGCAGGCTCGGGATCTCGTCCGCGGCCGCGAGCTCGTAGACCTTGTTCCGCCTGATCTGGAGGAGCTTCGCGGCCTCGTCCACGCGGAGCAGGAGCGGTTCGCTCACGGTCGGCTCGCGCGCGCGGTGCGTTCATGGGCTCCTCCGTTGGCGTGGCGGCACCAAACACTCGCCAGAAGGGGCCCGAAGTCGAGTGGCGGGCAAAGGGCGGCCCAAAGTGGCCCACGGGCGGTCACGGCGCCTCCCGGGCGACCACGAGAGTTCCCCTGGGTGTCCCGCTGGGTATCCGACGCGAACGGCCCGTGTTCATTGATCGCGAGGGTGGGTATCCCGAGGAATTCGGCGGCGATGTAGGCGCGAGGGACTGCGGTCCATGCCCTCAGCCGCGGCGACCGTGAGGCCGGGCAGGACGTGCTGGTAGCGCTTCACCAGCGCGAGCGTCGAGTGGCGGAGGACCCCTAATCGGCGTCTCTCGTGTACCGGCAGGTCGGGTAGCGGCTGCAGCCGAGGAAGTAGGTTCCGGCCTTCGCTCCGCGCCTCGCCAGTCTCCGCTCGAGCGTCCCGCGCCCGCACTGCGGACAGACCGCGATCGTCTGCTGCTGCGATGCCGACGTACCGAATACCGGCGCTCCACTGCCCTTGACGTCCGCGATCAACCGGCGCAGACGGTCCCCGTCGATGAGCTCGAGGTTCTTCCCTTGGGCGAACTCCTTGGCCGCGGCGCTGTAGCGCCCGCTGGTAACGAAGACAGCGCCCTGAGCGCCCTCGTCCTCGCGAACGCCCCACAGCTCGCGCAGCGCGCCGACGCCGACATCGCGGACCTTCCAGTGCTTCGCCTGCACGATGCGGCGACCCCCGGCGTCCTCGAGCACGAGGTCTACCCCGCCGTCTGCGCTCGCCCCGCCTCTGTACGTGACCGTTGACCCGCGCCGGCGGAAGTACTCGGCCAGGTAGCTCTCGAACTGCGCCCAGCTCAGGTCTGCTACGTCGATCCTCGAGTCGAAAAGTCGGTGGTCCCTGGCGCGCCGGGCTGCCCCGAGGAGTGCGGAGACGATGACCATGAACGCTAAGGCCCACAGGATGGCGCTCGCTGCGGGCGCGAGCGAGCCGATGACCTCGGTCCCTCTACGGGGGAAGAGGACCGGGAGGAGCCACGCGAGACCGGCGAGGACAACGGCTGCCACCGCGCCGACCTTGAGCGGTACGTCCCGGAACGCTTCGGCGAACTCGACCAGTGCGCCGTCATCGCGGCGTCGGCGCGGCACGCGCACAGTCTAGAAAGCGCCTGCAGGTCAGCAGGGGTTTCTGGCCGAGACCACAACGGGTCTCGTCTACATGTTCATCCACAGCCTTGTCCGCACGCGCGCGACGCGCCTACAGACCGAGAGTCAGGGTTTCGGGTTCAGACGAGGAAGCAGGCAGCGGGTAGAACAGGCCAACGATGATCCACGTCCCAGGGTGGGCGTGGAGCGTTCCGACGTAGAAGTGCGTGTCGTACTTCTCGATCATCTCGGTCTCCGCGCGCTGACGGAACTTCTCCACCCACTTGTCGCCGTGATCACGTCGGCAATTGCGATACAGCTGCGCGATCTCCCAGTCGGTACAACTCATCCCGTGTCCGCAACAACCGCCGTCGTCGCACTCGAACTCATAGATGAACTTGTAGGGGATCTTCTCCAGCTCCTCTTTCGGAGCATGCGCCTCGTCCTTCCACAACGTCCCCTGGCCCATCACCTGGCGGAGTTTCGCCCTCTGCTCCGCCGTCCAATCAGGACCGTCGGGGTCTTCCTCGATCACAAGGCGCCTGATGCGCTTCGGCCTGAAGAAACCGAGCGTCGGCGCCTTCTTGGCTTGCCATTCGCGGTCGATCTCGCACATGCTCGCGCGGCGTAGCGGATCGAGCAGCGCCCTACGCGCCTTCCAGTGATCGTCCACAGGAACCGTGTCGGGCAGGACGGTGAGAGAGTCAAGGTTCACGTTGTAGCTCTCGGGCCGTGTGTCGGTCGACGCCTTCCTTATCTCCGCCTCGATCCACTCGTACTTGTGGAACTTCTTCTTCTCGGGTAGTAGCCGCCAGGGGATGGGAAACAGACGTAGCCAGGCGCCGTCGCCGATCGCGGCGGTACATGAAACCTCGACGCCGTTCCTCGCCGGAGCGGGGTACGTCCTGACGACGATCACGGCCTTCTTCTTCGTCCACCCGCCGGTACCGAATTCGAGCGGCATTCCTAGAGCTCGAAGCCCATCAGGCCATGGCCTTCGAGGGCGACCGATAGGCGGTGACGGTGGCACGCCGTGGGGTCGAATTCCGCGCACATGAGCGCGGCCGGATGCTCGATCGCGTTAAAGAACCAGTGAAGGTTCCGACCAGCGAAGGCCGGTATGACGTTGGCGTCGTACCAATCCCAGATCACGTCGCGCGAGTCCCCGTCGACTGCGAGAACTCGGATGCCCCTCGGCACTCCGAGACCACGGACGTGGTAGTAGTGGATCCCGCTCGCCTCGACGGCGCGCTGAAGGTTGCCCTTGCTGAGCTCCGGGCGATACATGCTGACGGGGTTGTGGCGAATGTCCACGAGTGAGGCGACCCCAGCGGTCTTCATCACGGAGATGAGGTCCTCGAGCGTGCGGCCCGTGTAGCCAATGGTGAAGAAGTCCGCTCGGTCGATCGAGCGCCCGTCGTTCCAGGTCTCCTTGTTCGACCGCTGAAGTCGCATTGGTTCGCTGGGCAGGCGCAACTCGGCGCGGCGCACCTCTATCCCCCGTCCCGAAGGCGCCAACGGATGATCCCGTGGGCGTCCCGCTTGCGCGAGAGTGAGATGTCCTTCTCGAGACGGCGTACCCACTGATTGTTCGGGAACAGTTGCGGCAAGCTCGCTCGCGCCCGCACGTCGGTCCAGGTCAGGCCGCCTTGCGCTCCAGCCAGGACAGCTCTGATCTTCTCTCGGAAGCCTTCGTAGGTCATCGGTGCAGATTTCTTCGGCACGTTCCAGTACGGACTCTTGCATTTCGGACAGACCCTGGGCTCCTCAGCGGTGCGAAGAGGGATCCACTCGTGACCGCACCGCTCGCAGCGGAACCCCATGACCGTGATAGGAACGCGACCCATCGCTGTCTCCCACGCGCCCTCCGAAACCGCCGAGGGATCTGAGCCTTCTCTATATGAGTCTAGAATCTATGAGTCTAGACGTAAATAGGTGACTCGCCTTCGGCCGAGCGCCACCAGACGCCGATGCGCACTCGGTTGCGAAGCGCGCGCCGTGGGCGGATGCGAACCGGTGGCTCCCAAGACGTCTGACGATCGGGTAGAGGAAGTTGTCGAGGTCGTGACCGCCCTGAGGTAGATGGGTGTCCTCCGGCAGCGACACGGCGAGCTCGAGCGACAGCAGGCCGGTGCTCGCGTCGGTCATCTGCCGGCGCGTGAGCTCGGCGACGTGGTTGAGATACTGGCCGAGCGCCACCTGCGACGGCGCCGTCTTCGCGTCCCAGCTCTCGAGGCGCGGTGGCAGGGCGAGCGTGAGCGGGACCGTGTCAGGTGGCCGCCAGATCGAGAACGCCCGCGTGTCCGCCACTCCGTGCCGATCAAGAGGTGACCGTTCTTTCGTGCATGGAGCTCTTCACGCGATGGTACGTCTGGGCGACGCACACCTGCGGGGTGTGCCGCGAGGTAGGCGGCCCGCGCGTTCACGCGTCGCGTGACCTGCCTCGACTCTCCTCGCCGTGCAGCACGCTGCCTCGCATCGTCATGGCCGCGAGCGAGTCCCAGGCGCTTCAGCAGGGCGCTCGGCGGCTCCCGCTTGCGTTGGCGCCAGATGCGCCGCTCAACTCACCGCGGTCTGCTTTGCGACCGGGCAATGCCGTTCGAGAACATCCGGCAGATCATCCTGCGAGAGCGATACGTCCCACGCCCAGGTCCCGAACCCCCCGTGCGTGTTGATCGCGCGGACCCACTCATCGAGGAACTGACGCTTCGTGCGGTCGTCCTGCGTGTCCTGGCCCTTCACCTCGAGTACCAGCGTCACGCCGTTCGCGAGCCGGATGAGGAAGTCCGGACGGTACTTCTTCACGACGCCGTTGAACACATACGTGATCTCGAACCCCAGGTGGTCGTTCTTCACCCACGCGGCCACCGCCGGGTTGATGTCGAGGTGCATGGCCTCGGTCGCCTCCCAGCTGCTGTCGAAGACGCACACGTTGATGTGCGAGCGCTGGGTCCGCTCACGCGGCTTCTTCGTGTACCAGGTCCCCATGTCGCCGGTGCCCCGGATCGGGCGCTCGGTGTCGAAGACCGGGACCAGCGCCTCGGTGTTCTCGAAGTGGATGGCCTCGAAGACGTGCTGGACGACCTTGTTCATGTTCAGCGTGATGATCAGCCGGCGGCGGAGCTCGTCCTGCGCGTAGACGGCCGGCTGGATCTGCAGCCGGTCGCTGCCAAGGAACCTCTCGACCAGGCCAATGACCTGCGGCAGCAGGCTCTCGCGTGTCCCCTTCCAAGTCGGCTTCAGCTGGTCGTACACATCGCGCGCGGTCTCGAAGATGATCCGCTGGAGGCGGAACTGTCGCGCGAGCTCCTGGAGGTCGATCGGTGACAGTCGGCTGAAGTCGGCCTTTCCGGCGAGCACCGGCGCCATGAGCGCCTTCATCGCGATGTCGCTCGCGTTAAGGACGAGCGGCTTCACCTTCGCGAGATCCAGCGCAAGGCGCGGACGGTACTCCCGATCGATCCGCACCACGTTCGGCCAGCTGATGGCGAACGCCGCCTTCGCAGGGTCGGGGAAGACCGGGACGGGCGGCGCGCTCGGCTTGCGCACCGTCGTACCGCCCTCGTGCGGCAGGAACGTGAAGGGGACGCCGAAGATGTTGACGTACTCGGGGTCGAAGAAGCCCGTCTCCGGGTTCACCTCATACGAGGTGCGGCGCAGGCCACGACCGACGACCTG
This sequence comes from Candidatus Limnocylindria bacterium, assembly GCA_035651155.1. Classification (GTDB taxonomy): domain Bacteria; phylum Chloroflexota; class Limnocylindria; order P2-11E; family P2-11E; genus CF-39. The sequence continues at coordinate 62,104 of DASRGG010000001.1, forward strand.
CTCACAGAGGAGCTGCGAGTCGAAGGCACGCAGACCCATGATGTGCGTGACCGTCTTCGCGTCCCATCCCTCGGTAAGCATCCCCACCGAGATGACGGACTGGACGTTCGCGCCAGGCTGGCCCGCCTGCCCGACCGTGTTCACCATGAGGCGCAGGTACTCGGCCTGCTCCTTCTTGGACTTGGGCTTCGCCGGGGCCTCGCTCTCAGCCTCGGCATCTCCGTTCGCGTCGTCGACGACCGCGACCGGTAGCGCCTCGACGATCTCGTCGCGCGCCTCGGCCTCCTCGAGGACCTTCGAGTCGATGTGCAGCGTGCGCGCCGGATCCTTGAGGTCGTCGATCCCGTGGATCTTGCCGATCATGAACGCGTTGTAGACGCGTGCCGCCGTCTCGGTGCGGTTGGCGACCGTGATCATCACCGGTGGCGTCGGCTGACCCCAGTCCTCCCACGCCTTCTTCGTCTCGAGCCAGTCCTTGCCGAGCAGGAGGTAAGCGTTCACGACGAGGTCAGGCAGGGGCTCCTGTGGCTTCGCGGGTCGGCTGAGGTCCGTCTTGACCTCGGAATCGTTGTAGATGTGATACAGCCGCGACTTGTAGTCGGAGCTGAGCTTGCCGTCGTCGCGTACCACGACCCGCGGTGTCTTGACCAGGCCGGACTCGATCGCATCGTTCAAGCCGAAGTCGCTGACGACCCAACCGAAGAGCGTCTCTTCGCCGCTCGCCTTCCCGGTCGGTGCGAAGGGTGTCGCCGAGAAGTCGTAGGTCGCGATGATCTCGCGCGTCCTGTGCAGTCGGTCGAGCGCACCGACCCAGATGGTCGCCTCCTCGAGCGTGTCCTTGCCGACCTCGCGCGCGGTGGTCTTCGGCGGCACCCGCCAGGCGTGGTGCCCTTCGTCGTTGATGACCACGAGCCCATGCATCGACGCGAGTTCCTCGAGGACGCGCTGCGTGAAGGCTTCGTCGCTCTCCGCGCCCTTCTTGACCACCTTCGGTCCGTCGCTGGGGTCGAGGGGCGCGAGCATGTGCCAGTTGCGCACGAGGACCCGGCCTTGTCGCAGCTTGTCCTCGAGGCCTGCGGGGATGATCGAGAAGAGCTCGTAGTAGTTCCCCGGTTGGCTGGGGAGCAGGACGTCGAGCCGCTTACGCACCGTGAGCCCGGGCGCGACGACGAGGACGGCCTTCGAAAAGCGCTTGTCCTGCGGGTAGGAGGCCTTGTTCAGGATCTGCCAGGCGATGAGCATCGCCATGACGATCGTCTTCCCGGATCCGGTGGCCATCTTCGCGCACAGCCGCGGAAAGTCACCTCCGTCGCTCGGGACCTCGATGCCCTGGCGATCGGCGGCCGAGGCCTCGGTCAGCCAGATGAGCGTCTCGATGGCCTCGAGCTGGCAGAAGAAGAAGCGCCGATCGCCACGCTGCTCGGGGTCGTACCAGTGCTGGAGGAGCCTCTTGGTGATGCCGGTCGCGTTGGGGTAGCCAGCCTCGCGCCAGGCCTTCACCCGCGGACGGATCTGGTTCGGGAGCTCGAGCGGGGTGAAGATCCCGGGGTCGTCGAACGACTTCGAGGAGGTCGATGCACGCACGAAGCCGGCCGGCCGCCGGCCCGCGGTCCGCTCGAACACGCGGAGCGCGGGATCGTATGCCCAGTGCTCGCGCGGCTCCTCGTACGGGGAGTTGATGATGAGCTGGTCGATCGTCGCCGTCGCCACTACTCGAGCTCCAGCAGCTTGAGGCTCTCGATCCCGCGGTCGTCGACGATCTTCACCGCCGCGCGCCTGTGCGGACCGGCCTCGAAGGGAAGCGATGTAGTGCCGCGATAGGCCTCCAGGAGCGTCTCATCGATGACAGCCTTGAGATCCTTCGCGAGCCTCGACCAGCCGTCCTTCTCGCCCGCCATGGGGAAGAACACCTGACGCGGCAGGAGGCTCCTGCCGTCGTAGTCGGTGTCGAGCAGCCACATCGCGATCTTCGACGTGTCGCCGGAGTCGATCGCCCCCGACCGCGGGTCGTAGTAGTCGAAGCCGGCGACCTCGACAGTGAATTTTCCGTTCTTCCGCCTCAGCTGGACGTCTGGCTGCCCGATGAGCCAGAAGCTGTGATCGGCCGCGCTCTTCTTCCGCAGGTCGTCGACGAGAAGGTCTGGATCCATCTGCACCCGCAGAAAGGTCATGCCTGTCTTCTTCGGGTCGAGCTCGTCGATATCCTTCGCGGCCTCAGGGTCGAACTGGAATGCTGCGAACACGAGGATGTCGGGCCGCGGGCTGAGGCCGCGCGCCTCCTCCCAGGCAAGCTCGACCTGGCGCTGCTCGAGCGGAGCGTGCTCGGGTCCGAAGGAGATCGCCACCGCCTGCGCCTTCACCTCATTTGTCTCACCGACAGCGTTTAAGTAGCGCGTGCCGCCTTGCGGCTCGATGCGAGAGAACTCAACCCTTGCGCCGCCACGTCCTCTGATCCCGGCGCGCAGCAGATGCGCACGCCATTCGGCCTGCCGGAGCGTCTGGCCAGTCCGCGCCACTGACGCGTCGTCCGGCGGCTCTTCGGGGAGGTCTTCGACCGGCCGCACCACGGGCGCGGGCACCGCCTCGACGGTGAACGGCCCCGAGACGCGCAGTTTCGACTTGTCGACAAGCGGCTGGTCGTGGAGCTGCTCCTCCACCATCGGCTCTTTGTTCGCCAGACCACCCAAGGTCACGTGGGGCACTGTCTTGTAGCGGAACCCGCTCGCGACCCCTTCCTCCGGATGAGCCAACTGGTAGTAGTCGTACACGGCCGTCATTACCCGCTGCTTCGCCAGAGTGACTGCAACGCGCGAGGTGTCGCACGTGATCCAGCGCCTGCCGTACTGCTCTGCGACGTACGCGGTAGTGCCCGAGCCACAAGTCGGGTCGAGTACGAGGTCACCCGGATCGCTCGTCATGAGCACGCAGCGCGCGACAATCTTGGTGTTCGTCTGCACCACATAGATCTTCGGGTCCGTGTAGCCGCCGGTGGCGGTGTCGGACCACACGTTCGTCAATGGAAAGACCGGGAAGTCATCAATGAAGCGCCGGAAGCTGAGCGTCTCGCCGTATGCCTCCAGACGATCCAGCCTCGCGAGTTCGTCGATTCCTGAAGGTGACGTCTTCCAGTGGTTGTTCACGCCGGGGTGATAAGTCTTCCCCTTGAAGACGTACGGCACCGTCGTGTTCTGTGAGAACCCGGGCGAGGTCAGGTTGTCTCGGCGGTAGATGCGCGCACCGGCGGGGAGGCGGCTGGGGTCCTCTTTCTCGTCGCTCGTCATTCTCCGATGATTGCCGTCGGGCAAGCGAACGTAGTCGTAGTTGGTCGACCCGACCTGCCCCAGTTCCTTTGGTAGATACAGAGCGCGGTACTTGACCTGCGACTTGTCCTTCGCGTACCAGAGCACGTAGTCCGCGACAGAAGGCAAGAGCTCAGAGGACTGACTCGCAGTCTTCTGCAGAAGGATGAGCCCACAGAAGTTCTTCGCGTTCATCACTTCGTCCATCAGCTCGCGGACGTGATGGACGTTTTCGACTCCGATTTGCACGAAGATCGAGCCAGTCGGGCTGAGTAGCTGACGAGCCAAGAGGACGCGATCACGGAGATACGTGAGGTAGGAATGCAGCCCCAGCTCCCACGTGTCACGGAATGCGCGCACCATCTCCGGTTCGCGAGTCAGGTCTGTGTCTCGTCCATCACGAACATCCCGCTGACTCACAAAGGGCTGGAAGTTAGATCCATACCGCACGCCATAAGGCGGATCGATATAGATGGTCTGGACCTGTTCCGCGAGGCCCTCTTTCTCGAGAAGCGAGTTCATGACGAGCAGCGAGTCACCGGCAATCAGCCGGTTCGACCACCCGTGTGGATGTTTGTAGAAGTCGAGGGCCTCGCGAAGAGGAGGGTTCTCAGACGGTTGATCGAAGAGCGAGGCCTGGATCGGACCTGTCTCCTTGCGCCGAACAGCGTCGAGGATGGTCCTTGGATCGATGCGCTCGTGAACGTGGAGAGAGACGGTCGGAACCTCGAACGACGCCCGCTCAGCCTTCCCTGCCCATTCCAGTCGGGGATCCAGGTGTGGGTCATACGCGTAACCCTTCTTGGGCTCGTCGCGATCACTCTCCGGCGTCACGAGCCCCACGGGCGGGTTGTTCGCCCGCTTCTTCCCGCGGTGCTCGTACTGCTCGACCGTCTTCTGCTCGGGGACGGCCGCCGAGCTTCGGCGACGCGGCATCACGCCTTTCCTCCCACATCGCCACGGTCTCGCGACCGGAACGGATGTCAGGCTAGCAGCCCGAATTGTCCCTCTCGCCTTCCATTCGGGGAAGTCGCCCAGCCACGCTTGAGGACCGGGGCTTTGGCCAGCGTCAGGAGGGTTCACCTTGACTCGCGACCGCCGCCGCGAAGTTCAGCCAGATCGCTAGCGGGCCCTCGATCTTTGCTCCGGCGATCTTGTTCTGGACGACGGGGAGGACGACGCCGGCGATGGCGAGGGCGCGAGGACCGCGGGTACCGCGGTCATGCCGTTGGCGACGGCGGCGAGGTAGCGCTGGTTGCCGCAGTAGACCGTGCCGTCGGCGCGCGCGAGGACCGGGCGGAGGCGCAGGAACTCAGGGTCGGCGGCGATCGCGCGCCGGAGGTTCTCGAACCGCTTGGGGCTGATGGCCCGCGGGTTCTCACCCCACGGATGGAGATCGCTCACGGGCACGAGCCGTGGCGACGCGAGCTGCGAGGCCGGCGTCACGTCCACCGGGGATGAGGATGGGCGCCGGCGGATGGGTCGCGTGGGGAATTGCACTGCTCGCGGCTAGTGCGTTTCTCTATTCCTCACCGGACGGCCCGCGCGCGTTCGGCAGTGCCGTCTCCGCGTGTTGAGCGTCGGCGTTTCGCAGCTGGCGTGTTTCTACTCGCCGTTAGGAGCGCAGCCGCCGAATGCGGCGCGCGGGAATCTCAGGTCGTCGGCGATTGCTCCATGTGGCGCGCCCAAGCGAGCGCAAGGTCGAAGGCGAGTCGCCACACGGGCTGCGGGTCCATTGGCAGATCCGCGTCGTTCTCCGAGTACCAGTGTGTTGGCAGGACCTTTCCGTCCCGCACCTTGCAGCCGTAGCAGTTCCCTGGGCCGGCGAACTCGTCGCAGAACTTCTCGATGTGGGTCCAGAACGCCGGAGGCGTTGACCGCCAGGCCTTCTCCCGCGGCCCCGAGTAGTACCGCACCTCGCGAACCTTGTCGCCATCAAGCCAAGCCACGAAGTAGTCCTGACGGATGATCCTCGTGCTGCCTAGCCTCGCCACCTCCTCACGGTCCACAACGAAAATGCCGTACACCAGGCAGTCGGTCATGTACGTGCCGTCCCGCTTCTGAGGGATTGTGCAGGTGTTCACCATCACAGGGACGAAGCGCTCGACGTTGAAGAACTTCATCACCTCGCGGAGTTCCGGGTAGCGTGCGATTAGCTCATGCAGCGGCCCGGCGGCTGCGCAGCGCTCAACGGCGGACAGCAACGCGATCAACCTCCCTGACCCGCGCGGGTATCGCTACACGCCGAGGACGCAGGCTCGGCAAATAGATGCACCGACTTGCACACGCTCAGTCGTCCGGGAAGACGCCCGGCACGTCGCCGTACTGCTGCATCGCCGAGAAGATGAGCTGCGTCGTCCGAGGATCGCGGAGCGCAACAGCAGGAAAGCGCGGAAGCACCAGCAGCGACTCGCTTTGTCCCCCAACCGTTGAAGCTCCGGCGTAGTGCCACGAGAAGTTCGTTACGGTGATGGCCGCGAACGGCTCCGGCTCAGTCGGACTTGAGGCACGTTCCTCAAGCATGCGTTGAATGTCGCGCAGCCACGTCGCTCCCGCTTGGCCGTTCGTCCCCAGCGGGAGGTTGGCATCCAAGCAGATCACGTACGGCAGACCGTCAGTCTCCTTCTCGAGCGCATCGCGGAAGAGCCCGTCGAGATCCGCGGTCGGGCTGTCCGCACGTTGCGCACCCGGATGGCCAAGCACGCCGGCCCGCCTGCGACTTTTCGCCTCGACCACCAGTTGCTCGCCGGTCGTCTTGTGGCGGGCGACGAACTCGGGACGTCTCCGGGTGCTGTTGTTGATCCACTCGATCGTGAAGCCAGCGCGCACGAACAGCCCGGCCACAGCGATCTCGTACTTCGCGCCCTGGAACTCGAGCGGATGCTTCAGCCGACTCCGAATGCGAGCTGGAAGCCTGGCGCAGTGATACGTCGAGTAGACGTCATACGCGAGCGTGAGGAACGCGAGCGCGCTGCCTGTCGCGCCTACCGAGTGAACCTTCCCGACTGGTGCGGGCGCGGCGGCGCGCAGTGCGCGGATGTCTGAGAGCCAGCGCACGATCGGGTGACCGCTTTCGCCCTTCTCCTGCTCCGCGGCGACCCACGCACGGCTCAACACCTCGTCGACGAGCAGGGCCTGCAAGAACTCGTGGAACGTCGCGCCCGGTGGGATCTTCGTGATGCGACCGCCGATCGCGACGAAGCGCTCCCCTTTGAAGACCTTCGAAACGAACGGTCGGCCGATGAGGCGTCCGTTCGCGCCGAGGTACTCGGGTCGTCGCGCCGCGGCAATCATCGCGCGCAGCTCGGCGGGGAGCGAGGACTCATCGATACTCCCATCGGGCGACACGCGCGCGCCCTCGAGCCCTGCCCGCAACAGGCCGTTCGCCATACGCCCAGTTACTGCAGACCTGCTGCGGTGACGCTTGCGATTCCGCGCTCGTCCCACATGAGAAGTGTCCCATTCGACAGCGGAGCGCAGCTGCAAGAGAGAATCACGGCCATCACTTGAGTGCACTGCTCAAGAGTCGAGTGCAAGGCACCAGCGGCGGCAGTCTGTTCCTCGGTGAGTCGCCGCCATCGAACTCACGTTGGCGGCCGGCGCGCCATAGGCGCGGCCTCGCAGCCTAATCGCCCCGTGGTTGGGCGTCTGTGTAGGTGTTGACGCCGACGTAGACTTCTCTGCCGCCGATCTGAACGCCGGTGTTCTGATTGCCGCGCGTCGACGCGACCACGAGCGTCTTGCCGCTCGACCTCGGCGTCGGAGCGGTGATCGGAATTCGGATCACGAGCGTGTCGCCCTCCCGCGTCACGGGTCAGGTCGTCGGCCATGTGGCAGCCTCCCTCTTCGCTCGCACCATCATCGCGTTCCCTAGGGACCTCGCGATACGGCCACCGCGGCAACGGCGCCACCGCGTCAGGCCTGAGCGGAGACCGACGCTCCTTTCTGTTCTGTGTGTCAGGCTGGCCGGTTCGCGCTGAGGCGTTCGCGTACCGGTCCGAAGTCGATTCGTAATCCACAGAAGGCGTGCACCTCGCGATGGACGGACACCGCGGCGGCGGCGCCATGCACACCGAGCTTCCGGTAGGCGTTCGCGGCGATGTTGCCGACCGTGTTGATCGAGATCCCGAACTCACACGCGATCATCTTCTGCGTCATGCCTCGCGCCATGCGCTCGAGGGTCGCGCATTCGCGAGCCGTGAGTGGGCGCGGGTAGGAGGTGGGCGCCCGTCTCACGGGGACAGCACTCCCCGCCGCCCTCGCGGCCCACGAGGCGACACGGCGGCCAACAGCGTCGCGGAGCGGTCCGGCGCCTGCGGCGTCGACCGGGGCCGACTTCCGCCACACGCGGCCACACGCGCGGCCGAGCGGCGGCGGTCACCGCCTCTGAGGCATGGCGGACCTCTCGACTGAATACGACATCAGCGGCCACCCGCGGTCTCAGCACCTCAGCATCATCCCAAGGCTCAGACCCGCAATCCAGGCTCCGTGCGTATCGGGATGAGCCGGGACGAAGCGGGACGGGCCGGGACAATGACATGCCATGATCAGGCGATGCCTCGGCAGTCCCCGCTGACGGAGTATCCACAGCGCTGCGACGTCCTGGTGTTCGCGCGCGAGCCAACCGAACACGAGCGGACCGTCCGACATCTGTAGCGTGTAGCGCGAATGAGTGGCATGCAGTGGCACTCAACGTCGGTCGACCTAGAGGCAGTCACGACTGCGCTACTAGGTCAGCTGTTCCGTGCCGCTCGTGTGAGTCTTGCCCGCGGATGGCCGGCAACCCAAAAGGCGTGGGTAGCCCGCGTCAGCGTCTCGGCTCCCGACGCGCCGCAGACCGTGATAGTGAAGTGGTTCGCCGAAGGTCGGCGCGACGCCTACATGCACGAGAAGGCAATCCTTGTGAGGCTTGAGTCGTTCGCGATCAGCCCGCACATCCTGGGCAGCAGCGACGAGGACATGTTGTTGGCGATGGACGACCTTGGCGACGCCGTCGACGTCGATGCCCTCGCTGAGGCACTCGCACGGCTTCATGAGATGACACGCGAGCATCGCTGGCCGGTTTCGCGGCGTCCGTCGGTCGAACAGATGGCAGAGCGGATCGCGGCGAACATGGCGAGGCTTGGTCTGACGCTGCGACCCGACAGCGAGCTCCTTGCCGCGGCGCGTGTTCTTGCTAACTCCCTTCGGAGTCTGGTCCACGACGATGTGCTGCCGGGAAACTGCCGACGAACGCCGCATAGTGCGCGCGTGCTTGACCTCGAAGATGCGGCTGAGGGCGCCGCTATGATCGACGCCGCAGCGCCGGTCGTGGGCTTTCCCACAGCACCGGAGGACGTTGGATGGACTGCTGGCGACAGGACGCGCTTTGAGCAGGTCTATCGCCGCAGAGCATGCACGTGGTACCCGAGGTGGGCAGACGCCCACGAGTACGAGCGAGATCGCGCCGCCGCGGTCGCGTACTGGATCGGGCGCGCGCTGAGCGCGAACGTCATCGACCATCTCAGTCGTCCCGGCTCAGGACGAGCGATCGCGACGCGCCTGCGTGCGCTCGGAGCAGTCGACCAGCTAGCGGGGAATTACCCAGTACTTGCCGAAGCTGCCCGGCAGTTCAGCACGCGGTTGGCGAACGCCGACTCCTGATGTGCGCTGCCTGCCGCGAAGCGGCGAGGCGCTGTCGCAGTGGTACGCCTGCAGCTATCAGATCCCACGCGGTCAGTGCCAGGCTCGCTCAGCATGTCGCCGCGATGCCGCCCGAGAGGCTCGCGGTGCGACACCGAGGACCGCGGCCGCCGCGAGCGTAAGACCGCGACCTCTGCCGGCCACTGGGCCTTGTCTGTACAGCCACCTGTACAGCCAACGGGTCGGAATGAGCGGGATGAGCCGGGATGAAGCGGGACGTGCGCCGGTAGACTGACCGTGAGTTCCCTCGGGGAGCTCGATGAGAGTGCAAGTCTGCCGGTGCAGGCCGCGGTCTTCAAAACCGTTGACGGGGCGCGTCGCGCTCCGTGGTGGGTTCGACTCCCATGCACTCTCGCAGCGGCGGCGACGCGACGGCGGCCTCGGCCTGCTCGGTGTCGGCCTAGGTCTCGTGCGCCGTACGCGCGGCGTGCTGGGCGGCGCGTCCACGGTGAGGAGCGTGATCAGCTCCGTGCCGGTGTCCTTCATGTCGTGGCGCGTCCCAGCGGGGACCACGAGGCGGCCGCCGCGCAGTGTGATGCACGTTACTGCGTCCGGCATGCCGCGCGCGCACACTGGTCCCTCGTGGCAATCCAAGGGCCCCCGATCGCCTCCCAGCTCGACCGAGAGGCGCTCGACGAGGCGACCGCCCTCGAGCCGGGCCGCACCTCGATGCTCGCCGCGCTCGAGTACCGCGATTTCCGGCTGTTCTGGTTCGGCCTCGTCGTTTCGAACATCGGATCGTGGATGCAGATCTACGGTCTGGGCTGGCTCGTGGTGCAGCTCGCGGTGCGCGACGGTGCGCCGAACCTCGCTCCCTTCTATCTGGGACTCGTCGGCATCGCGCGCGCGATCCCTGGCGTGACCTTTGGGCTCTTCGCCGGGGTCGTGGCCGATCGGAGCGACCGCCGGCGTCTCCTGATGGTCACGCAATCGAGCGCCGCGGTCGTCGCGCTCATCCTCGGCGCCCTGACCATCTCCGACCACATCAACATCGTCGAGGTCGTCCTGCTGTCGGCGATCACGTCGCTCATCTTCTCGTTCGATGCGCCGACACGGCAGGCGATGGTCCCGCGTCTCGTGCCGGACCGGCAGCTGCTGAGCGCGATCGGGCTCAACTCAGCCGCGTTCAACGGCGCGACGCTCATCGGCCCGCTCATCGGCGGCGTGCTCATCGTCCCGTTCGGCGTCGGCGGTCTCATGATCGTGAACGCGATCTCGTATCTCGCCGTCCTCGCCGCGCTCGTCGTCATCTCGCCGCAGCCCGTGATGCAGCGCAGCCGCGCGTCGATGCTCGACTCGGTGCGCGAGGGCGCGGGATACATCCGGCGCGAGCCGGTGCTGCGCTGGGTCGTGCTGCTCGCGATCACGACCGCGCTCTTCACGCGGCCATACATCCAGCTGCTGCCCGCGGAAGCGCAGTTCCTCCGCGTCGGCGCCGTGGAGCTCTCCTTCTTGCTCGCGGCGTCCGGCGTCGGCGCGCTCGCGGGCGCGCTCATCACCGCCGCGCTCGGCGGATGGGAGCGGCGCGGTGCGCTCCTCATCGGCGCCGTCTTCGCGCACGGGCTGCTGCTGTCGCTGTTCGGGCTCCAGAGTGGCCTCATCGGGGCGATGGTGTTCGTCGGTCTCACCGGGCTCGCGGTCATGGTGTTCCTCGGGATGGCGAACACCCTCCTGCAGACGCGAACGCCGGATCACCTGCGTGGACGGGCGATGAGCGTCTACACGATGGTCTGGATCGGCCTCATGCCGCTCGGGCAGATGCTGCTCGGCGGGGTGGGCACGTTCGTGGGCATCGATCGCGCGTTCCTCATCGGCGGCGTCATCGTGGTCACGGTCGCGCTGTACGCGGCGATCCGCGTGCCCGCGCTCCGCAGCGCGACGGCCGAATCGCGTGCCGCACCGGCCGCGCGCTCCGGATAGGGGTCGGCGGGAACGCGGCGGCGGCGGCCGTCCGGCCGCCGCCGGCGCTGATGGTCGGGCCTCGCGCTACTGCCCGATCTCGGGCTCGTCTCCTTCCGGATACGGTAGGACCGTCAGCGTGAAGCGCATCCCGGCGGCGAAGTGGCCGGGTTCGTTGCACACCACCTGGTAGACCCCGGGCTCGAGCGTGATCCAGAGACCGCTGAAGGAACCGGGTGCGATGTCGCCGGTCTCTCCGACGTTCATGACCTCGGACACGCGGGTCGGATCCTCGCTGTCCATCGGCAGCTGGCCGGCGGGCACGTTCGTGTCGAGGATGACCATCTCGTGCTCGACCTTGCCCGCGTTCGTGACCGCGAAGACGATGGGCCCGCCGTACACGACGGTCTGGTCCGCGCTGATCGCCATGCTGTCGCTCAGCGATACGTTGACGAAGGCCGGCGTGACCTCGAAGTCGACGTGCATGCCGGCCATGTAGTGGCCAAGCTCGTTGCAGATGATCGCGTAGTGGCCGGCGCCCAGCGAGAGCGTGAGGCCGCTGAAGTGGCCGGCCGCCATGTCACCGGTCTCGCCCATGTGGACCTTCTCGAGGGCCTTCGCCGCCACCTCAGGGTCGGCGGGGAGCCTGTTCGCCGGGGTGTCCGTGCGCAGCACGACGAGCTCGTGCTCGATGGCGCCGCTGTTCTGGACCAAGAACTGCACGTAGCCGGGGACCGCCGTGTAGCGGTCCAGCGCGATCGTCATGTCGTCGTTGAGCGAGGCATGCACCACGGTCACCGGCAGGCGCGTGGGTTGGGCCGCCGGCGCGGCCGTCGCGGCCGCCGCGGAGGCGGGGAAGCCGAAGACGGCGAGCGAGAGCGAGAGCGCGACTGTCCCGATGTGTCGGAGCGTGGTCATGGCCTTGTCCATCCTTCCCTTTGTCTCGATCACCGGACCGTGAATCCGATGTGCATGCCGAGGGCGCTGTAGTGGGCCGGCTCGTTGCAGATGAAGACGTAGCTGCCGGCGGCGAGCGTGAGCGTGAGCGCGCCGCTCGTCTTGGGCTGCAGGCTCGCGACCTTCCCCAGGAACCCCGGCTCCAGCACGATGGCCGGGTTCGCCGGGTCGGCTGGAAGCGCGTTCTGCGCGAGGCTCGTCTGGAGCACGACGAATTCGTGCGGGGTCGTGCCGGCGTTCGTGACGTTGAACGTCACGCTCCCCGGGGCGACGGTGGCCGTCGAGATCCGGATCGCGGTGTCGACGAGCGTCACGGTCACCGTGGCGCTCGGGCCCGGCGGTACGGTCGCGGCCGGGGTGGGAGCCGCGGTCGCGGGTGCCGCGGTCGCCCCGCTCGGCGCGGTCGCCGCGCTCGGCGCGTTCGTCGTCGCGGCCGCCGGTGCCGTCGCGGCGGTGCCGGCGGCGGTCGCCGCGCTCGTGGCGGTCGCTCTGGTCGCCGCCGCGGCCGGTGCGGCGCTCTGCCCCATCGCCGCCATCTCGGACGGGCTCATGGTCGCGCTGCTCGCGCGCGTGGGCGCCGCCGCGGTCGTGCGGGCGGCCGTGGCGGTCGTCGAGGTCGTCGCGGCGGACGCGCTGCACGCGGCGAGAGCGACCCAGAGGCCCGCGACCACGAGGCGCCTTCTCATCTGCTTCCTCCAAAACGGCCCGCCGTGGCGGGCGCTTTGAGGAAAGCCTCGACCGCGCGCGTGGCAATCGGACGACGGGACCCGGGCCGAATCTGACAGTTGGCTGTCAGCTCGGCGGGGTCAGCTCTTCTGGAGCCAGTAGCCGACGCCGCGCTTCGTGAGGACGTAGCGCGGTGCCGCCGGGTCGTCCTCGATCTTCGTCCGCAGCCGCCGGATGGCCGTCTGCAGCAGCGCGGTCTCTCCCGAGTAGCCCTCGCCCCACACGCGCCGCAGGAGCTCCTCCTGCACGATCACGCGTCCGGCGTTCGCGGCGAGCTGCGCGAGGAGCTTGTATTCGCCCGGCGTGAGCTCGACCTCACGATCGCGCACCGTCACGCGGTGCTGGCTGTAGTCGATGTGGAGCTCGCCCGCGCGGAACGAGGTGCTCGCGATGTCGCCGCGCGCGGCTTCGGTGCGCCGCAGCACGGCGTTGATCCGCGCGAGCACCTCCTCGGCGCTGAACGGCTTCGTCACGTAGTCGTCCGCGCCGACCGAGAGTCCGCGCACCTTCTCCGAGGGCTCCGCCTTCGCCGTGAGCATGATGATCGGAACGCTCGAGTACTCGCGGACGCGCCGGCAGACCTCGTATCCGTCGATGTCCGGCAGCTTGAGATCGAGGACGACGAGGTCCGGAGATTCGAGCTCGAACTGGTTCAGCGCGGACAGGCCGTCGACGGCTTGGATCACGCGGTAGCCGCGACGCACCAGGTTCATCTCGAGCAGCTCGCGGTAGCGGCGCTCGTCGTCTACGACGAGGATCGTCGTCATCTTCACGATGCCACCGCCATCCCACCGTCGCTCCGGCGCGCCGCGTGGAGGGTCGCCACCGGGAGCGTGAAGTGGATGGCTGCGCCGCGCGGGGCCCCGTCCGCCTGCGGCGCCGGGCTGTCGGCCCAGATGCGGCCGCCGTGCGCGAGGACGATGCCGCGGCAGATCGCCAGGCCGAGGCCGGTGCCGCCGATGCCGCGGGCGCGCGCGTTCTTCCCGCGATGGAAGCGCTCGAAGACGGTGGGGAGCTCGTCCGCCGGGATGCCGAGGCCTTCGTCCACGACGCTCACGAGGACCTCCTCGCCGACGAGCTGCGCGCGCACCTCGACGGCTCCGCCGTCCGGCGAGTACTTGATCGCGTTGTCGACGAGGTTGTACAGGACCTGTTCGACACGATGGGGGTCGGCCCACACCCGCGGCAGGCCGGTCTCGATGGCGGTGTGCAGGCGGTGGCCCTTCGCGCGGATGCCGAGGCGCTCCACCGCCGCGTTCGCGAGCACGTCGAGCCGCGTCGGCGCGGGCGAGACGCTGAGCGACCCGGCACCGATCTTGGTCATGTCGAGGAGGTTGTCGACGAGCTCCTGCAGCTCCTTGCTCGCATCCGCGATCACCTCGACGCAGCGCCGTGTCGCGGCCTTGTCGTCGGGCGCGTCCGGGAGCAGCAGCGTCGTCGCGTATCCCATGATGAAGCCGAGCGGCGTGCGCAGCTCGTGCGACACGGTCGAGAGGAATTCGTCCTTCAGCCGGTGGACCTCTTCCTCGGCCGAGACGTCGCGCAGGACGTGAACGAGGCCGGCGATCTGGCCGCTCTGGTCCCGGATCGCCGATCGCGTCGTCGCCATCGTGATGAGACGGCCATCGGGCGTGCGCACGATCTCCTTCGTCACACCCGTGCCGGGCTCGGCCGAAGCACCCGGGGCGGTATCGCCGATCCTCCAACCGGTGAGACGAGCGGCCGCCGGATTGAGGGCCGTGATGCGCAGGTCCTTGTCGGTCGTGACGACGGCGTCCGCCATCGAGGTCACGATCCCCTCGTAGCGGCTCTCCTCGAGCGCGAGGGACGACAGCGCCGCCTGCAGCTCGCGGCGCATGTGATCGAACGCGGCCGCGAGCTCGCGCACCTCGCCCTCGCCGCCGCGCGGCACCGGCGTCGTGAGATCGCCCGCCGCGATGGACCGGCTCGCCGCGGTGAGCGCGCGGATCGGTCGCGCGACGCTGCGGGTCGTGATCCACACGAGGAGCAGCGCGACGAAGAGCGTGAGCGCGCCGAATGTCGCTATCTCAGTCTGCCAGCGGTTCGCGTCGGCCGACAGCTCGGCGTCCGCTCCGCCGAGCGCGAGGCCCCACGGCGCGTTCGAGAGCGAGACGAACGCCATCTCGTGACGCTCACCCTGGTCGGCCGGGTCGAGGGCGCCCACCGGTTCGGTGAGGCCGACGCCGGACCCGTGATGCGCGAGCAGCGGCGCATAGAAATCGGGGTGCTCGCCGCCGGCGAGCGCGCGGCCCGGCTCCGACGAGACGATCACCTGACCCTCCTGATCGATGAGCTCGGCGTGACCGCTGTTCGCGAGTCCGCGAGCGCTCGAGACGAGGTCGTCGACGACCCATGCGTCGGGGCGGATCACCGTGCCCAGCACGCCGGCCGCACGCCCGCCGGGCGCCGGGACCGGCACCGCGAGGACCACCGTTGGCCGTCCGCCAAGATCCCTCACACCCGACGCGTATCGCCCTCCCGAGCGCAGCGGATCGGTGATGCGCGCGTCGCTCGCGAGGAGCGCGGGCAGGCCGCCGGCGAGCGCGGGATCGGTCCAGCGGAGCGCGCCCCGTGCGTCGAGCAGGAAGGTGCCGACGATGAAGGTCGACGGCTGGAGCGCCGTGTCGTCGAGGAAGGCCGTCCATCGCGCGGCGTCGTCAGCGCCGCCGTCGAGCCGTGCCGCCAGCGCGGTGAGTCGATCGAACTGCGCCTCGAGCTCGGCATCGATGAATCGGGCGGTCGAGCTCGTGAGGCTCACCCATTGGCCGATCGTGCGCTGCCGTCCGTCGCGCGCGAGCTCGGATCCGAGGACGCCGAAGAGCGTGAAGATCGCGGCGAGCCCGAGGAGGACGAGCGCACCGATGCGCCAGCGCAGCGACAAGCCGGACACGCGGTCCCTCAGACGGCTGCCGACCCTCCGCATGGACCGGAGCGTGCTCTCAGCCCGCTCTAAGCAAACGTGCTTTTTGGCGCAAAAACGGCCCCGAAGAAAGGTCCGGCGAGGCCGAACGTCCCGAACCTGGGCAGAGTGGTGCAGCCACTTTTGGCCGTCCTTGACAGCCCTCCCGGCGCTCCGTACGTTCTCGAACAAACGTTCTAACTGCTCTTGTAGCAGGGGTGCGTAGGGGAGCCAGTGGGAGCACCAGCACTCGCCGACGCCATCGCGCGGATCGAGTCCCGCTACGGGACGCGCGCGGTGGTGCGCGGCGACGTCGCCGAGCGCCAGGAGGGCGAGCGGCGCATCGAAGCGCGCACCTCGCTCGATCTCGTGACGGGCGGCGGCATCCGCGCGGGCGAGCCGCTCGCGTTCGTCGGTCCCGCGACGTCGGGAAAGCAGGCCCTCGCGTTCACCGTGGTGGCCGCGGCCCAGCGCGAGGGCGGCATGGCGGTGTGGATCGACCCCTCCGCGTCCTTCGACCCGCTTGCCGCCCTTCGCGCCGGCGTCGATCTCGATCGTCTCGTCGTCGTGCGCGCGCGCGGCGCGGACGAGGTGCTGCTCGCGGGATCGGCGGTGCTGCGCAGCGAAGGCTTCCGGCTCGCCGTCGTGGACGTCGGGCCGTCCTTCGCGTCGTCCTGCCGCGTCGACGACCTGGCACCGCTCCTCTCCAGCGTGCGCGGCTCGCCCGCGGCGCTCCTCGTGATCGCCGAAGAGCGCGGACGGCGGAGCGCGCTCCCGACCGTGCGCGTCGAGCCCGTCGCGTGGCGGCGGCGCTTCGGCCGGACCGTGGGCTGGTCGTTCGCGGCGGGCGTGCCCGCGTCGCGCGAGCGCGCGCTCTTCTGTCTCGCCGCGCTGGACGCGGCGCCCGCGGATCTCGGCATGAGCCGCGCGCTCGCGAGCGTGGACGCGCCGCCGGCGCCGCGTGCCGCCATGGAGCAGGCTTCGTGATCGCCGCGGTCGTCGTGCGGAGCGCGAGCGATCAGCTGCACACGCGTGCGCTCGCGACGCTTCGTGCGCTCCTGCCGCACGTCGGCGTCCTCGGCCCCGGCGTGTACGCGTGCGATCTCGCCGGGACCGAGCGCGTGCTCGGTGCGCCGTCGCGCATCGCACGACGGATCATCGAGCGTCTCGAACGCGTGAACGCGCCCGCATCCGTGGCCGTCGCGACGACGCCGTTCGCGGCGCGCGTCGCGGCGGAGCGGACCGCCGACGGTGACGTGCGCCTCGTCCCGGAGCCGCGCGAGTATCTCGCGCCGCTTCCGATCGAGGTGCTGCCCATCGAGCCGAGGCTCATGGACGAGCTCGGCCTCTTGGGTCTTCGGAGCGTCGGAGACTTCGCCGCGCTTCCGCGCGGCGCGGTCTCCGACCGCTTCGGCCGTGGGGCGGCGCGGGCGCACGCGCTCGCGCGGGCCGAGGACGAGGAGCGCGTGCGCGCGGACGCGCCGCCGCGGCGCATCCGCGCGCGCCGCGTGTGGGAGGACGCGCTCGTCTCGCGCGAGCAGCTCGTCTTCGCGCTCCGCACCGCGCTCGAGGAGATCGCCGAGGCGCTCGCGATGGATGGGCTCGCCGCGCTGCGCGTCGCGGTGCGGCTCGAGCGCGAGGATGCCGAGCCGCTGCGCCTGGAGCGCGCGATCCTGCCGCCCACGCGCGAGAGCGCGGCCCTCGTGCGATCGGTGCGCTGGGCGATCGAGGAGCGCGCGCATCTCGGCCGGATCGTGTCGTGCGCGGTCGAGGTGCGTGAGGCCGAGCCCGCGCGCGGACGCCAGATCGGGCTCTTCGCCGCGGACGGCGCGCGCTGGGAGGAGGCGATCGCGAGCGCGCGCTACCTGCGCGAGCGCCTCGGTCCCGGGCGCGTGCTGCGCGCGCATGTGGCCGATGCGGACGCGCGTCTGCCGGAACGGGCCGCCGGATGGAAGGAGGTCATCTCGTGACGAGGTTGTTCGCCGAGCCGCTTCCCGTGCGCCTGGTCTGGGACGAGGGCGAGCTCACGCTCATGCACGTCGGCGGGCGCCGCTTCGCGGTGGTCGAGGTGCTGCGCCGCTGGCGCGTCGAAGCGGAGTGGTGGCGGGGCGGGCCCTCGCGCGATTACCTCACGCTGCGCACCGCGGACGGGATGGTGTGCGACGTCTACACCGACCGCGGCACCGGCTCGTCGTGGCTGCAGCGCGTCATGGACTGATCTCGCGGTGCGTCGTCTCTCTGGTCAAGTAGATCTGCGTGCGCGTCGCACCCATATACAGCACAACATACAGCGTCTAATCGTCGTTCTTTGGCGGGGCGGTGCACTGTCCTGGTTCTATCCGCTCATCCTTCGAGCGATCGTGGATAATGAGCCGCATCTCGGCCGCGTCCGCGGCGAGAGGGCGCGCGCCATCGCGCGGACCGCGCTCGAGATAGCCGGCGACGTCGGTCCCGTCGATCGCGATGTTCGCGAAGCAGCCACCGCCGACGTCGTCGTCGATGCGTGCCAGCGTCGCGTGGGCGCCGCGCTCGTGGAGAGGCCGAAGCGCCGCGGCGAGGTCGCGGACAACGGACGCGAATATGGTCGGCACAGCTCGCGCTCCGTGCGGCTATCCGGCGGAAGGCATGCGCAGAGTGCCGACGTTGCGATCGCCGCGACGTACCAGGACCACACGATGGGACATTCGGCTCGGCCTCGACTTCGTCACGCATGAACGAGTGAGCATGCCGGGCTTCGTCGAGCTACACGCGCACAGCAGCTTCTCGTTCCTCGACGGCGCGTCGTCGGTGGAGGACCTCGTCGCCGCGGCGAAGGAGCGCGGCATGGACGCGCTCGCGCTCACCGACACGAACGGCCTGTACGGCGCCGTGCGCTTCTGGAACGCCGCGAACGAGGCGGGCCTGAAGCCGATCCACGGCGTCGAGCTGCGGACGCTCGACTTCGGGCATCTCGTGCTCGTCGCGAAGGACGAGATCGGCTGGCGAAGCCTCTGCCGGACGGTGTCGGCGGCGCAGCTCGCCGGGGAGAAGACCAAGCCGCGCGCGACGCTCGCGCTCGTGAAGGAGAACGCGGGCGGCCTCTTCGCGCTCACCGGCTGCGCGCACGGCAGCGTGCCGCGCGCGATGCGCGCCGGTGACCTCGACGCGGCGCGTGAGGCGCTCGCGACGCTCGCGGGGATCTTCGGCGAGCGCTGCTTCGTCGAGCTCAGCGATCATCTCGACCCCGGCGACCCAGCGCTCTGCGACGCGCTCGCGGATCTCGCGCGCGAGCAGGGCCTCGGGACGGTCGTGACGAACAACGTGCATTACGCCCGGCCGGCCGGCCGGCGCCTGCACGACGTGCTGCGCTGCATCGACCTCGGCGTGGCGCTCGACGAGGCGGGCGACCGCCTCAAGCCGAACGGCGAGTACTGGCTGAAGGACGAGGCCGTCCTGCGCGAACGGCTCGGCCGTCACGACGAGGCGTTCCGCAACGCGCGCGCGATCGCCGACGCGTGCATGCTCGACCTCGCGCGGATCGGGCCCGGGGGGAGGGGTGCCCAGGCGCGCGGCGACGGTGCCGGAGAACCCGGGTACATGACCGGGCGCGAGCGCCTTCCCGGGTTCCCCGTGCCGGAGGGGCACACCGCGTTCAGCTTCCTCTACGCGCTCTGCCAGGAGGGGGCGCGCGCCAAGTACGGGCGCATGACGCCGCGCGTCTCGCGGCAGCTCGCGCACGAGCTCGACGTCATCGAGCGCTGCGGCCTCGCGGAGTTCTTCCTCATCAATTGGGACATCGTCCGGTTCTGCAAGGAGCGCGGGATCCCGGCGCAGGGACGCGGCTCCGCGGCCGACTCGATCGTCGCGTACGTGCTCGACATCACCAAGGTCGATCCCATCGCGCACGACCTCCTCTTCGAGCGCTTCCTCACCGAGGACAGCCGCACCATGCCGGACATCGATCTCGACATCGCCACCAGCGACCGCGAGGAGGTCATCCAGTACGTCTACAAGAAGTACGGCGAGCGCCACGCCGCGATGGTCTGCAACATCGTCACGTATCGCGCGCGCTCGGCGTCACGCGAGGTCGCGAAGGCGCTCGGCTTCCGCGACGAGACGATCGACCGCATGGCGCGCTCCATCGACCAGTACCACGTCGATCCGACCGTCCGTCCGTCCGCGGCGATGCACCCCGCGTACACGCATCCGCGGCGCGAGGCAGAGCACGGCTGGGAAGCGCCGCGCACGCTCCCCGACACGCTCGAGGAGCTCGTCGCCACGATGGACGAGAAGGAGCGCGCGCGCTACCCGCTCTTCCGCGAGCTCACCCTCGCGATCGCCGACTTCCCGCGGCATCTCTCCATCCACAACGGCGGCATGCTCATCACCGCCGAGGCGCTCGTCGACACGGTCCCGATCGAGCGCGCGACCATGCCGGGCCGCAACGTCGTCCAATTCGACAAGCGCGACGTCGAGGACCTCGGCCTCGTCAAGATGGACCTGCTCGGGCTGCGCACGCTCTCGCTCGTGAAGGACGCCGTCGCCGACATCGCCGCACGCCACGGCGAGCGCCTCGAGCTCGGGACGCTCCCGCTCGACGACGAGGCGGTGTACGACCTCATCTGCGAGGTCGACACGATCGGCCTCTTCCAGGTGGAGTCGCGCGCGCAGGCGCAGGCGCTGCCGCGCGTGCGGCCGCGGAGCTTCGCGGACATCGTCGTGGAGGTCGCGATCATCCGGCCCGGCCCGCTGCAGGGGAACATGGTGAACCCGTACATCCGGCGGCGGCAGGGCCGCGAGCCCGTGACGTACGCGCATCCGTCGCTCGAGCCGATCCTGAAGGAGACGCTCGGCGTCATCCTCTTCCAGGAGCAGATCCTCAAGGTCGCGATGGCCGTCGCCGGCTTCACGCCGGCCGAGGCCGACAAGCTGCGGCGCGCGATGAGCCGCGCGCGATCGAGCGCGGACATGGAGAAGCTGCGCGCGCCGTTCGTCGACGGCGCGCGGAAGAGCGGCGTGCCGGAGGACATCGCGCACGAGGTATTCCGTCAGATCGCCGCGTTCGCGGAGTTCGGGTTCTGCAAGAGCCACGCGGCGGCGTTCGCGCTCACCGCGTACCACACCGCGCATCTCAAGCTGTATTACCCGTCCGAGTTCTACGTCGCGCTCTTGAACAATCAGCCCATGGGGTTCTACTCGCCGGCCGTGATCGCGGGCGACGCGAAGCGCCACGGCGTCAGCATCCTTCCCGTGGACGTGAATGCGTCCGTCGCGAAGGCGGTGTGCGAGAATCCTCCCCGCGCGGGGGCCCTCGGTGAGCCGCCTCGCAGCTCCTCATCTTCCCTGGAGTCTCATCCTCGTCCGCGGGACCTCTCGACGACCATCGCCGCGCATCGCAAGTGCCGCGATCACGACGTCCGCCTGGGGTTCACGTCCGTGAAGGGTCTCGGTGAGGACGAGGCGGCCGCGATCGTCGCCGAGCGCGATCGCGGCGGCTGGTTCAAGAGCTTCGACGAGTTCGCGCGTCGCGTCGGTTTGAAGGAAGAGGCGTTACGCAATCTCGCGCTGGTCGGCGCGTTCGACGGGTTCGGCGAGCAGCGTCGCGCGCTCCTCTGGCGCGCGCGCGACGCGCACCGCACCTCGCCGGCGTTCGCGCGTCCGACGCTGCCGCTGCCGGCGACGCACGCGCCGGTCCTGCCGATCCTCTCCGAGCAGGAGCGCGTGGCGCTCGATTACCGCATCACCGGGATCCCGACGGGACCGCAGATCATGCGCTTCTATCGCGAGGAGCTGACCCGGCGCGGCGTGCTGTCCGCGCTCGATCTCGCGGCGCGCGCGCACGGCGAGCTCGTGCGCGTCGCGGGCGCGATCGTCGTGAAGCAGCATCCGGAGACGGCCAAAGGCCACGTCTTCCTCTCGCTCGAGGACGAGACCGGGATGGCGAACGTCATCATCCGGCCGGCCACGTATCGGCGCTTCAAGCGCGTCCTCGACGGGAGCGCCGCGGTCGTGGTCGCGGGCGCGCTCCAGACGGTAGACGGCGTGATCTCCGTGCTCGCCGCGCGCTTGGACGGCCTCGACCTCTTCGTGGAGCTGAACGCGCGGGAGTGGCATTAGCTGCCCTAAACCTGGGTACGCGGTATCGGGCTACGGTCAAAGCGGTAGCAGGCCCTTGTCCCGCCGCGGTACCCACTCGCACACTGCGAGTAACAGCAGGGAGGCAGGCGCCGGCCTGGCGCTGTCCGGGGACGCAGGAGTGGGGGATGAACATCGCGACGGATGGTCGAGCGCGGGATCTGCTCGACTCGATCTTCCGCGTTGCCACGGAGCTCGTCCGTGGTGAGCGCGCGTCGTTGCTGCTGCGCGACGACGAGACCAACGACTTCGTCATCGCGCGCGCGACCGGTCTGGCACTCGAGGTCCAGCGCCAGGTTCGCGTGCGGAGCGGCGAGGGCATCGTGGGACGCGTCGTGGCGTCGAAGCAGCCGCTCCTCGTGCGCGGCGACGGGGACATGCCGGCGTCCACCGGCGGCGGCACCTATCGCTCGAACTCCTTCGTATCGGTGCCGGTGCTCGTCGACAACGAGCCCCGCGGCGTCCTGAACGTCACCGATCGCTTCGACGGCCGGCCCTTCGAGGAGGAGGATCTCCAGACGCTCGAGATCTTGGCCGGGCATATCGGCGCGTGCCTCGTGCAGCAGGAGCAGGGCGAAGCGCTCCAGCGGCTCGCGGAGACCGATCCGCTCACCTGGCTCTTCAACCGCCGCCATTTCGACGGGCGGCTCGAAGCCGAGACGAACCGTGCGCTGCGCGCGGAGCATCTGCTCGCGCTGCTCATGATCGACGTCGACAAGCTCAAGACCATCAACGACCGCTTCGGTCACCGCGTCGGCGACCAGGTCCTGAGGGCGGTCGCGTCTGCCATCAAGCAGGCGGTTCGTCTCTACGACGTGCCGACGCGCTACGGCGGTGACGAGTTCGCGATCATCCTTCCCGAGGCGGACACCGACGTCGCGTCGCGGGTCGCGCGCCGCATGCTCGAGAAGCTCGAGGCCGGCTCGATCCCCGTCGAGCTTCGGGACGCGGGGATGCGGATCAGCCTGTCGATCGGCGCCGCGACGTTCCCGCGTCCGCTCGGCGACGCCGCGGCCCTCGTGGAGGCCGCCGACACCGCGATGTACCGCGCGAAGCAGGCCGGCGGCGGAGTGCGTGTCTGGGAGCACTCGTTCGCCGAAGGCCCGCGCGGCGCGCTGCGCTCCGGGCGCGTCGCGCTCCCGCCGGCGCCGTACCTCGCCGATCCGGCGCGCCTCGCGACGCGCGAGCTGCAGGAGCTCATCCCCGCGACTATGGCGCAGGAGTGGAACGCGGTCGTCGTCGGACGCGACGGTCACGTGCTCACCGTGGCCATCCCGCAGCCGAACCCCACCGCGGTCGACGCGCTCTCGCACGCCACGGGCCTCGCGATCTATCCGGTGTTCAGCAACGCGACCGATCTCGAGGCGACCCGCCGCCGCCTCGCGAGCGCCTAGACAGCCGCGCTACTGTCCGGCGATGCCGGCGTCACTACGGATGGGCGCAACGCTCATGCTCGCCGTCGTCGCCGCGTGCGGCGTGGCGACCCCGGCCACGACCGCCGGTCCGAGCGTCGCGACGTCGGCTGCTCCTACGACCTCGTCGACCGCGACCGCCATCGACCAGATCAGGACCCGCGGCACGCTCGTCGTCGCGATCCGCGTCGAAGCGCCGCCGGCCAACCGTGCGATGGGCGACCCCGCGCACGCGCAGAAGCGCGCGCTAGAGATGGCGGTCGCCACGCTCGTCGCGAACGCGGTGTTCGGTGCGAGCGTCAAGGTCCAGTTCCAGAGCCAAGGGGGCGACCGCGTAGCCGCTCTCGCCCAGGGTGCCGACCTCGCGATGGTGACGGACTCGTCCGCAGCACGCGACCGCGCAGCGGTCACCCCGCCGTATGCGGCGAACGCCGTCGTGATCGCCGTCCGCGACGGCGGACCGATCGCGCGCGTCGAGGACCTCGCCGCGAAGAGCGTGGGCGTCGCGCAGGACGAGCTCGTCACTCGCGACCTCGCACAGACCTTCTTTCAATCGAAGAACGTGAGCGCGACGCTCGACACGTACGTGGGCGTCAACGGCGGCGCCATGGCGCTCGAGAGCGACAAGGCCGTTGCCTTCGTGGGCGACGGCATCGGCGTCGCCTTCGTGGCCGCGGACCGCAAGCTCAAGATCATCGCGGAGGTCACGCCGCGCCCGTACGTCATCGCCATCCGTCAGAACGCGCCAGACCTCGCGACGGCGATCGCCACAGCACTGCAGGCTGCACTGCAGAGCGGAGCGGTGAAGGACGCGGCGGCGAAGGCGGGCTTCCCGTACACCGCCCCGTAGTCTCTAGCTGGCGGTCTTCGGCCGCGCTTCCGCGCGCGTGACCCCGCCGTCGGCGCCGCGGAAGAGGTAGCCGACACCAGGCACCGTCTGGATGACGTCGCGCGACTTGCCGTCCTGCGTGAGCTTGCGGCGCAGACGGCTCACGTTGAGCTTCACGAGGTCCCCGCCGACATCGGCGTCGTAGCCCCACACGCCTTCGAGGATCTCCTCCTGCGTGAGCACGCGGCCGGGGTTCGCCATGAAATGGCGGAGCAGCTTGAACTCGGTCGGCGAGAGATGCACCGGGACGTCGGCGGCCGTGACGAGATGGGTCGCCTCGTCGAGGACGAGGTCGCCGGTGCAGTACACCGACGGCGCCGGACGTCCGCGCGTGCGGACCGAGCGCCGCAGGATCGCCTTCACCCGCGCGACGAGCTCCCTCGGCCGGAACGGCTTGGTGATGTAGTCGTCCGCGCCGAGCTGCAGCCCGCGCAGCACGTCGCTCTCGTCCTGGCGCGCGGAGAGCAGCAGGATCGCCACGTGGTCGTCCACGTGCCGGATCCGCTCGAGCACGACGAAGCCGGTCAGCTTGGGCAGGTTGATGTCGAGCACGACGAGGTCCGGCCGCTCGCGGGAGACGGCCTCGACCGCGGCCTCGCCGTCGTAGGCGCGGACAACGTCGTACCCCTCGCGCCGAAGCGCATAGTCGAGCAGCTCCACCAGGTCGCGGTCGTCATCGACGACCAAGAGCTTCACCGAGCGGCGGCCTCCTCCGTCAGGTGCCTCGCCTTGGGCAGCGTGAAGTGTACGGATGTACCGCGCCCCGGCGCGCTCTCGATGCCGATCTCGCCGCCCTGCGCCCGCACGATGGCGCGGCAGATCGACAGCCCCAACCCCAGACCGCCGGCCTGGTCGCGGACCTCGCGGGATCGGAAGAAGCGCTGGAACAGGCGCGTTTGCTCGTCCTGAGGGATTCCCGGGCCCTCGTCGGCGACGCTGACGCGCACGAATCCTTCGCGGGTCGCCGACGAGACCGTGATCGACGTGCCCTCCGGCGCGTACTTGCTGGCGTTGGCGATGAGGTTCGCGAGGACCTGCGCGGTCCGCCGCGGATCGGCGAGCACCCGGTCGGAGTCGGTGTGGAGATCGACCGCGAGGTGCTGCTGCTTCGCGTCGACGAGCGGCTGGATGAAGACGAGCGCCTCCTGGAGGCTCGACCGGACGCTCGTGGGTATGGCGCGGACCTGAAAGGTGCCGGCCTCGATGCTGCCGGCGTCGAGCAGGTTGTCGACGAGATGCTCGAGCCGGAGCGCGCTGCGACGCAGCGTCGACATCATCGAGCCGAGGTCGTCGCGCGACATCGAGAGCGCGTCCTCGACGAGGAGATCGAGCGTCGCGGAGAGAGCCGCGATCGGCGTGCGCAGCTCGTGCGCGACCTGGAGGAGGAAGTCCTCCTTGAGCCGCAGCAGCTCGGCCTGCGCCGTCACGTCGCGCACCGTGTGCAGCGTCCCGCGATCGCCGAGCGCGGTGCTCACGATCTCGAGGACGCCCATGCGATCCTCGCGCGGGAACCACGCGCGACGGACGCGATGACCCTCCGTCTCCTGCACGCTCGTCGCGCCGGAGACGAGCAGCAGCTCGTCGAACACTTTCCCGACGAGCGCGTTCTCGCCGAGGATGCGGAAGGCCGCGGGGTTCGCGCTCACGATCGCGCCATTCGGGTCGGTGAGGAGGATGCCGTCCGTGAGCGCGACGAAGGCGTCCTGCACGTCGATCGGCGCGATCGCGTGATCGCTCGCGCGCCGTCCCGGCGACCTGCGTCGCTCCCCGCTCATACCTGTTTCTCGCATTCGCTTCGGCCTGCCCTTCGGGCGGCCTGCAGCTCATCGCCTCGCTTGGCTCGCTGGCGGACTCGCTCGTCGCGGCGGAGCCGCTCCTCGCTCGCCTTGGATGTCATACCGGTATCCGGAGGCGGACGCGCGTGCCGTTCCCCGGGCTCGAGTCGATCGAGAGCTGCGCTCCGATGAGGCGCGCCGACTCGCGCATCTGAAGAAGTCCCAGACTGCCGCGCGTGGCGTAGCTCCCGAGGACGGCGCCGACGTCGAAGCCCTGTCCATCGTCCTCGACGATCGCGATCACGGCGTCGGGCTCGTCGTACACGTCGATGTTCACGTGCGGCGCGCGGCCGGTCTTGAGCGCGTTGTTCGCCGCCTCACGGATCACGGTGAAGGCGCCAGCCTCGACCTCCGGTCGCAGGCGCCGCGCGCTCTCGGATCGGCGCACGGTCACGTGGCTGCCGTTGGTGCCGTCGATCCGCTCGGCGAGCGAACCGATCGCCGCGGGGAGGCCGCCCTCCTCGAGGGGCAGCGGGCGCAGCGCGAACAGGATGTCCCGCAGACCCTTCTGCGCGTCGACGAGCCGCTCGCGAAGCGCGCTGAGATCGGCGAGGGCCGCCTCGACGTCGAGCCGCGCGCGCTTGCTCGCGATCTCGATGCCGATCGCGGCGTTCGCCAGCGCCTGCGCGACGCCGTCGTGGAGATCCCGGGCGAGACGCTTCCGCTCCTCCTCCGCTACGTGTACGACGCGCAACCGCTCCGCCGCGAGATCGGTCGAGAGCTGAACGTATTCGAGGGCGACGCCCGCGGCGCCGGCCAGCGCTTGCACGAACTCCTCGTCCTCGGCCACGAACAGACCGTCGTGCTTGTTCAGCACCTGCAGCACGCCCAGGCGGCGCCGGTCGCGCGCCTCGATCGGTGCGACGAGGATGGATCGTGTCCGAAAGCCCGTGCGGTGGTCGGTGCTCGGATCGAAGCGCGGATCGTCGTACGGCGCGTCGATGCGCAGCACCGCTCCCGTCCGCGCGACCTCCGCCGCAAGACTGCGTCCGTCGAGCGGAAGCCGGATCTCGCGCACCTCGGTCTCGCCGGGATCGTGCGTTTGCGTGAGCACGCGCGACCAGAGCTCGTTCTTCGCGGGATCGACGACGTAGAGCGTCGCGCGCTCGGCGGCGAGCATCGCGGTCGCCGTCTCGACGATCCGCGCGAGGACCCGGTCGATGTCCGTCTCCAGGGCGAGATCCTGCTGGAGGCGGACCAGCGACACGAGCTGCGTCTCGGCGTCGATGGTCGCCATCTGGCGCGATCCTAGACGAGGCACGTCCCCATGATCCTCGCGCACATGGGGAAGGGGGAATCGTCGCCTGGGCTAGCGGATGCTCTCCGCGATCTCGCGCACCGTGTCGAGGGTGTCGATCTCGTCCACCGGCTTGTCGGGTCGGAGGCGGACGATCCGGGGAAAGCGCATCGCGTAGCCCGAGTCGTGCCGGTGGCTCCGCTGGATCTGATCGAACGCGACCTCGACGACCGTGTCCGGGCGCACGATGCGCGTCCGCCCGAGGTCCTCGATCGTCGCCTCCAGGAAGTGCCGCGTCATCTCCGCGATCTCCTTGTCGGTGAGGCCCGAGTAGGCCTTGCCGACGTTCCGCAGCCGGTCGCCGTCGCGCACCGCGAACGTGTAATCCGAGAGCACGTCTTTGCGCTTGCCGTGTCCCCACTCGACCGCCGTCACCACGACGTCGAGCGTCCGCAGCGCGCGCTTCACCTTCAACCACTCCATGCCGCGGCGTCCCGGCCGGTACGGCGATCGCGGGTCCTTCACCATCAGCCCCTCGTTGCCACGCTCGCGTGAGGCGAGGAACTCGCGCTCGAGCGCCTTCACGAGCTCCTCGCCGCTCTCCCCGAGCTCGCGCCGGAGCGCGAAGCGGAGCGGCGGCGCGATCGGAAGCGCGCGCAGGATGCGCTGGCGTCCGGCGAGCGGCAGGTCGAGCAGCGCGCGCCCGTCGCGCTCGAGGATGTCGAAGATGACGAGCGACGCCGGCAACCGCGCCGAAAGCTCGCCGGTCACGTCCTTGCGCCCGAGGCGCGTCTGGAAGCGCGTGAACGGGACTGCGCGCCCGCCATCGAACGCGAGGATCTCGGCGTCGAGGACGAACGAGCCGGGGATCGCCTCGAGCGAGGGGAGCAGCTCCGGATAGCGACGCGTCACGCGGTCGAGCGTCCGCGAATAGAGCTCGACGCGATCGCTCGCCTTGTGGACCTGCGCGCGGACGCCGTCGTACTTGTCCTCGACGACGTACGGGGGTGGGAAGCGCTCGCCGACCTCACGCAGCTCGAGCACCGGTGTCGCGAGCATCATCCCGATCGGGGCGAAGTGCGTCAGGCTCGGCTCCTCGAGCGAACCGTGCTTCGCGCGGAGCGCCGCCTCGCCGATATCCCCCGTCAGCATGTTCGCGCGCGCGACCCGTTCGCGGTCGCGGCCGAAGGCGCGGGCGATGGCGTCCTCGAGAAGACCCTCGCGCAGGCCGATGCGCGTCTCACCAGCGATGATCTTCACCAGGTAGCGCGCCTCGTTCGCGTCCGCCCTCGCGAGCAGCGCGCGCAGCCGCTCGCGCTTCGCCTTCGCGCCGCGCACCGCCGCGATCTCGACGAACGCGCTCTCGACATCCACGAGCGTGAGCGGCTCGCCCTGGCGCGGCGACGCGCCGACGAGGTCGAACGCGACGTCGCCGAGGTCGGCGTGCCGCTGATAGCTCGCGCCGATGTCAGCGCCGCTCTTCCCGGACCGCTCGAGCAGCACGTCCGCGAGCGCGCTCCAGCCCACGGAGAGCACCCGTTCGTCCCTGCGCGGGAAGGGAGCCGCCGCGAACAAGCGAGCGGCGATGGCGAGATCGGCGTCCTCCAGCGTGGCGAAGTACGCCGTCAGCACCGCGTGCTTTTGGATCTTCTTCCTGGTATCGCGCACGGCGTTGGCCGTGCGTGCCCATTCGCCCAACCGGCCGCTCACCGTCGCTCCGGCCGCGTGGGGGTACGTATGGGTCCCATCGAGCTCCATCATCGTCGCGCCGGTGCTCCCTGCGGCCGTTCGGCTCCTTCGGCCGCGGCCGCCGGTCTCGCACCCGGGCGCGTGCCCGCTAGAGTCGCCCCGCTAGAGTCGCATCGTGCAGCGCGCTTCCGGCGAGGATCGTCTCTACCGCGTGCCCTACGGGCACGACGAGCTCGAGTTCATGCTCCAGCCCTGGTTCGACATCGACGTCGTGGAGTCCGCGACCGTTCCGCCCGTCGGCGACGTCGAGGCCGAGGCGCGGGCCGCGCTGCGGCGGCCACGCGGCTCCGCGCCGCTCGCCGAGCTCGCGCGGGACGCGGTCGCCCGCGCCGGTGCCCGTCCCGCCAGGGCCATCATCGCGGTCACCGATCTCACGCGCGCCTCCCCGGATCGCGCGCTCGTGCCCCCGCTGCTCGACGAGCTGAATCGCGGCGGCATCCCCGACACCCAGATCACCGTGATGGTCGCGGTCGGGCTCCATCGCCCCACGACCGACGCCGAGAAGGCAGAGAAGCTCGGTGACGCGGTCACCGGTCGCGTGCAGGTCATCGATTCGGACGGTCGCGATCCTGCCAAGTGGGCCGACCTCGGGCAGATCCCGCCGTACGGCGTGCCCGGCTTCACGCAGCGGCTCGTGAAGGACGCCGACCTCGTCGTCGCCACGGGCATCGTCGAGCCGCATCAGTACGCCGGCTGGTCGGGCGGCCGCAAGACCGTGGCGATCGGCTGTTGCGGCGAGCCGGTGATCACGGCGACGCACGGCATGCGCTTCCTCGAGGATCCCGGCGTGCGGCTCGCCAAGATCGACGGCAATCCATTCCACGAGACGGTCACCGAGATCGCTCGGCGCGCGGGCCTGCGGTTCTGCATCAACGTGGTCACGGACGATCGCGAGCGCGTCGTCGCCATCGAGGCGGGTTCGCCCGACGACGTGCTGCGCGCGCTCGTCGCCGTCGGGGAGAAGCTGTACACGCGCCCGATCGCGAAGCAGTACGACATCGCGATCGCGGGCGTCGGCAAGCCAAAGGACGTGAACCTCTATCAGGCCTCGCGCGCCGCGACCTATCTGCGCTTCGCGCCCACGCCGGTCGTGCGCGAGGGCGGCGCGATCATCGTGCCCGCCCAGCTCGACGAGGGCGCCGGCGAGGGCGCGGGGGAGCAGCGCTTCCTGGCGGCGCTCGAGCGCGCCGAGTCGCCATCGGCGGTCGTCGAGGAAGCGCGACGGCATTTCGCCGGTGGCGAGCAGCGCGCGGTGATGGTCGCGCTCACGCTGCAGCACTGCCTCGTCATCGTGGCGGCTTCCGAAGCGCCCGAGGTTGTGCGCCTCGCGAAGCTACGCGCCGCGGTCGACGTGGAGGAGGCGCTGGACATCGCGTACGAGCACATCGGCCGGCCCGCGCGCGCGTCCGTGCTGCTCGTTCCGCGCGCGCTCCACACGCTGCCGGTGGTGCGCCCGCCCGTCACCGCGTAGCGCCCACGGGCGTGCCGCGCACCGCCGTCGAACGCGAGGTCGTCGCAGCGATCTCGTGGCACGCGACTCGCTAGAGTCGTCGCGTGGGTTGTTGCCTCGTCGGTTGCCTCCGTCTCGTCTTCTTCCAGATCTGGCGGCTCATCGCCGCCGCCTTGCTCGCGATGCTGCTGGCGCGCGTCGACGACTACGTCGAGCGGCGGCATGGCGATAGGGTCGCGGGCCGCGCGTGGCGCGCGTATCGCAAACGCGGCAAGTAAGGACGGCGCCGGTGGCCCCTGACCGAGCATCCGCGGGTCTGACTAGACTCATCGGGTGACCGCGCGCGTCGACGTCTTCCGCATCCCGACGCGCATCCTCTTCGGCCGCGGCGTCGCGCTCACCGTGGCCGAGCCCCTGCGGCAGGTCGGCGCGAAGCGCGTCCTGCTCGTGACGGACAAGGGCGTGCTCGGCGCCGGCCTGGTGGCGCCCATCGAGGAGCGCCTGCGCGACGCGAAGATCCCGTACGAGATCTACGACGAGGTGGTGCCCGATCCCGGTGTGGGTGAGGTGCAGCGGTGCTACGAGCGCGCGAAGGCCGCCGGCGCGGACGCGTTCGTCGCCGTCGGCGGCGGCTCGTCGATCGACACGGCGAAGATGGCCGCCACGCTGCTCGCGAACGGCGGCACGGTGCTCGACTACGTCGGCATCGACAAAGTGCCGAAGCCGGCCGCGCCGGTCGTCGCCATCCCGACGACCGCGGGCACGGGCGCAGAGATCACCATCAATTCGGTCATCGCCGACCCCGAGCGGCACAAGAAGCTCGTCATCATCAGCCCGAACGCGACGGCGCTGTTCGCGCTCGAGGATCCGGACATGACCCGCACGCTGCCGCCGTTCGGGACCGCGATCACCGGGATGGACACGCTGGTCCATGCCATCGAATCCTTCGTGTGCAAGAGCTCCTATCGCACGACGGAGCTCCTCGCGCTCGAAGCGATCCGCGACGCGGGTCGCGCGCTCCCGCGCGCGGTGAAGGACGGGAGCGACGTGGAGGCGCGCGAGGCGATGCTCCGCGCGGTCGTGAACGCGAGCCTCGCCTTCTCGAATACGCGGCTCGGGAACGTGCACGCGATGGCGCTGCCGCTCGGCGGCTGGTGCCACGTCGCGCACGGCACCGCCGTCGCGATCCTCTTGCCGCACGTCATGGAGTTCAACCGGAGCGCGGCCGAGGACCGCTTCGCCATCGTCGGCGAGGCGCTCGGCGTCGCGAAGGACGCCAAGGCCGCGGTGAAGCGGGTCTTCGAGATGAACGCGGAGATCGGCATCCCGCCGGGTCTCGCGAAGGTCGGCGTGACCGAGGACGCCATCCCGAACATGACGCAGGACGCGATGCTCTCGGGCAACATCCTGGTGAACCCGCGCACGACGACCGCTGCGGATATCGAAGCGCTCTATCGCGCCGCGCTCTAGACGGATGGCGCGGTCCGCGTACGAGCGGACCGGACCCCGGCGCAGGGCACGGCGCACGGACCCGCAGATACGACCGCTTCCGAGAGCGGAGCACGACCGCGAGCTCGCCGCGGTTTGCGGCGCGTTCCGTACTCGCGATGCGTCGTAGCGGCAGTCGGCATCAGGCGAGCCTACGGGAAAACCCATAGCCTTCAATCTCGATGCCGGTCGCGATCTTCGATATGGACGGCGTGCTCTACCGCGGGAGCATCCTCATGCCCTACGCACGCGAGACGCTCGACCGTCTGCGGCGCGCGGGCTGGCAGGTCTTCTTCGCGACGAACAACTCCACGGCGACGCGCGCCGAGTACGTCCACCGCCTCGCGTCGCTCGGCCTCGGCGGCGATCTCGAGCACGTCGTCACGAGCGCGTACGCCACCGCACACTATCTGGAGCGCCTCGAGCCGATGCCGAAGGACGTGCTGGTCATCGGCGCGAACGGCCTGCGCGCGGAGATCCGCGCGGCCGGCATCAAGGTGCGCGGCCCCGAATCGCTTCCGGGCATCTCCCCGCCGGCCGAGGCGGCCGCCGACGGCGTCGACCCGGGCGCGATGCGGCGCTACCTCACGAGCATGGCGCTGCCGGCGCCCGCGGACACGGTCGTCGTCGGGCTCGACCTCCACCTCACGTACGCGAAGCTGGCCGAGGCGCAGCGCGCGATCCTCGCGGGCGCGCGCTTCATCTGCAGCAATCGCGACCGGGCCTATCCGGTCGAGGGCCGGCTGCTGCCCGGCGCGGGCAGCATCGTCGCGGCGATCGAGGTCGCCACGGGTCAGCGCGCGCTGTGCATCGGAAAGCCGGAGCCGTTCCTCTTCGAGGAAGTACTGCGCCGAGCGGCGCTCGGCGATGGATCAGGCCGCGCGGGTGGGGGTCCCGCCGTCGTCATCGGCGACTCCACCGACTACGACATGGTCGCCGCGCACAAGGTCGGTGCGACCGGCGTGCTGATCCTCACGGGCCTCACGGAGGAGGCCGCGCTGCATGCCGCGAAGGGCGAGTCGGCGCCGGATCGTGTTGTCCGCTCGCTCGAGGAGCTGTTCGCTCTGCCGGAGCTCGCGGGGGTCTAGCGCGGCCACCCTATTCCCACGTGACGCCGAGGCGTCCGATGGGACGTGGCTTGAAGAGACCGCCGCTCCGATCGACGAAGCCCTGGTCGAACAGCGTGGGCCCGCCGCTGCGCTCGGCCGTGCTCGCGAGCGCGTCCGCGGCGCTCGCGACGAGCGAGAGCGCGATCAGCGCCGCGAAGACGACGCCGAACAGCGGGCGGAGGGTCGCGGTCATTCCCAGGTGATCCCGGAGCGCGTGAGGCCCGCGCCTACCCGGGTGATGCCCGCTCGTTCCCAGGTGATCCCCGCCGGTGCGGCCGTCGTCGGGCCGCGCTTGCCCTGGTCGGCACTCGCCTGACCCGCGCCGCCGACGAGCGACAGCGCGAGGATCGCGACGAAAAGGATCTTCTTCATGTCTGCTGTGCCCTCACCTTCACCGCTTCCAGCGCCTGCTGGAACACCTGCTGGGTCTCTTCGAAGCCGTGCGGCGCCCCGCGGCGCTCGCCGACGACGGTCGCGATGAACGCCTCGACCACCACGGGGTTGAACTGGGTGCCGGCGTTGGCGCGCAGCTCG
>DASRGG010000002.1:0-247382 GCA_035651155.1 Candidatus Limnocylindria bacterium
CCGCGGCTACCGCACCCAGGGCCGCATCCCCGCCGCGATCTTCTACGCGCATCGACCGAGCCTGCTCAAGGTGAAAGGATGGGACCCCCATGAGATCCGGATCCAAGCGCGCGCTGTCTAGCAGGAACGTGGGCCCCACGGCCTAGATGACGCGGCCGGGCCGGCCCGCCGCGTCCACGAGGGGCAGGCCGGCACGCGACCACGCCGTGACGCCGCCATCGAGGTTCTCGGCGGTGTATCCGAGCTGGCGCAGGCCGCGCACTGCCGCGGCGCTGCGCGATCCACTACGGCACACCGCCACGACGCTCCGCCCGGTCGGCAGCTCCGCGAGCCGGTCGCCGAGCTGGCCGAGCGGGATGTGCTGGGCGCCGTCGATGTGGCCCGCCTGCCATTCGTCGTCCTCGCGGACGTCGAGGAGGTGGTACGCGGCCCGGTCCTTGCTGAGGTCTTCTGGTCGCATCCGATCATTCTGCGCGTGAGGAGACGCACGTGGAACGGACCGAGGCACGCGAGCGCCTGCTGAAGATGCGCGAGGAGTTCGAAGGGACGGTCGAGGCGATAAAGAAACGCTTGGTCGACTCTCAGCGCGAGAGCGGCGGCGACATCTCGCTCGTGGACCAGCATCCCGCGGACGTGGCGACGGAGACCGCCGACCGCGAGCTCGACGCCGCGCGCGAGGTGATGTTCGAAGCACGCCTGGGCCAGATCGACGACGCGCTCGCGCGCCTCGACGCTGGGACGTACGGGATCTGCACCGTGTGCGGGAAGCCCATCCCCGACGAGCGACTCGAGGCGGTCCCGGACACGCCGTACTGCGTGAAGGACGCGGCGCGCGAGCAGGCGCGCGCGACGTAGGCGAACGCGGGCACAATGCCCGCATCAGGCCGCCATATCCGCTCGAGATCGTCCCGCTCCTCCCGGAATTCCTCCGGCACCGGCGCGTCCGGTTCACGTTCCCGCTGCGCGTGATGGAGGAGCTCGGCATCGATCGGCCGGCGTTCTCCTTCGTCGTGGCCGGCGTGGCGCTGCAGCCCGACGAGGGCGCGCGGCTCGAGGACCTGTTCAACCCCTACTCCACGGTCTTCGACGATTGGACCGCGGCAGCCGCGGCGGCGCGGGGCGCGGGCCTCACGGACGAGGTCGGAGGACGCTGGCGCGCCACGCCGAACGGACGCGAGCTCGCCGCCCGCGTACGGCGCGAGGCGGACGCGTATCTCGCGACGTTGGAGCCGATCCCGAACGTCGAGCTCGTCCGCCTCGCCGGACTGCTCGCGCGCGCGCTTGCGGCGATCGAGGCGTCCGGCGTCCCGCACGATCACATCTCGCGCACCGCGCGGGCCTGTGGGGACGCGCGCATCCCGATGGTCGCGCTCGAGAACGCGATCTTCGGTCTCTGGCAGGCCCGCGACGACTGTCACATGTCGTCGTGGCGCGAGGGAGGATTCGACGGTCCGACGTTCGACGTACTGACGCACGTGTGGCGCGGGGTCGCGAACGAGGACGAGCTCGCCGCGAAGCTCCCGCAGCGGCCGGACGACATCCGAGCGGCCGTCGCCCGGCTGCGGCGCGATGGTCTCGTCCGCGAAGGCGCCCTGGCGGTGACGCCACGCGGTGCCGAGGTGCGGCAACGCGTGGAAGATGTGACCGACGAGCGTTTCTTCGCGCCGTGGCCGGAGGAGGTCGGCGCGGAGGGAGGGTGGATCCGCGAGCGCCTGGCGGCGGTCAATACGGCGCTGGCCTCGTAGTCGTTCGCGCGTCCGGTCCGGGATGAGGGGCCGTCACGGCATCACGGTGATGATCGTCGAGGACGAGCCCGACATCGCCGATCTCGTGTCCGACGTCCTCGCCGAAGAGGGCTACCTGTGCATCTCGGCGCGCAAGGATCCGCCGGACCGTGTCGTTGGGCTACCCGACGCGCGTGTTCACGCGGGACGGTCTCCTGACCGGCGTGTGTGGGGCTGCGAGCCGGGCTCCGACACGCGACTGGTGGACGTGCACGTCGGACGGCTGCGCAAGAAGCTCGAGGACGCCAAGGTGGCCGAGGTGACCGAGGTCCGGATCGAGACCGCGCGCGGCTTCGGCTACCGGCTCGTCGACACCACTCGATCGGCCCGGGCCCGACCCTTCGCGCGGCGCGCGCGCACCGCGCGCGCGAGCTCGCCGAGGATCACCTCCGTCTCGTCCCATCCGATGCACGCATCCGTCACGCTCTGTCCGTAGGTCAGCGCGGCGGGATCGCCCAGGTCTTGGCGGCCCTCGACGAGGAAGCTCTCGAGCATCACGCCGACGATGCCGCGCTCGCCGGCTTCGATCTGCGCCGCGAGCTCGCGCGCCACGTGCGGCTGGCGACGATGGTCGCGCTCGCTGTTGCCGTGGCTCGCGTCGACCATCACGCGCTCGGGAAGGCCTGAGGCCGTGATCTGGTCGAGCGCGCTCCGGATGCTCGCCGCGTCGTAGTTCGGGCCCCGCGCGCCTCCGCGCAGGATGACGTGGCAATCGGGATTGCCGCGCGTGCTCACGATCGCGGCCAGTCCCTGCTCGGTGACGCCGAGGAACCGGTGCGGATACGCCGCCGCGCGCAGCGCGTCGATCGCGATTTGGACCGTGCCGCCGGTGCCGTTCTTGAACCCGATGGGCATGGACATGCCCGACGCGAGCTCACGGTGCACCTGGCTCTCCGTGGTCCGGGCGCCGATCGCGCCCCAGGAGACGAGATCCGAGGTGTACTGGGGTGAGATCGGGTCGAGGAACTCGCATCCCGCCGGCAATCCGAGCGCGACGAGGTCCAGGAGGAGGCGGCGCGCGAGCCGGAGCCCCTCGTTGATGCGGAACGAGCCGTCGAGCCGCGGGTCGTTGATGAGCCCCTTCCAGCCGACCGTCGTGCGCGGCTTCTCGAAGTACACCCGCATGACGATCCGGAGCTCACCGGCGAGGGAGCCCGCGAGCGCGTGCAGCCGCCGCGCGTACTCCTCCGCGGCGCCGACGTCGTGCACGGAGCAGGGGCCGACGACGGCGACGAGCCGGTCGTCCTCGCGCGCGAGCACGCGCCGGATCTCCTCACGCCATCCGGCGATGGCGCGCGAGCCCTCCTCCGACAGCGGAAGCTCGTCGAGCAGCACCGCCGGCGGGATGAGCGCGCGGTAGCCCTCGACCCGAAGGTCGCGCGTTCTCACAGCCGGCACCGCCCTGTCGGCGCGTCCATCCCAAATACTCTACGGGCGATGCCTGTCTACGCCTATCGCGGAAAGCGTCCACGCGTCGCCGCCGACGCGTTCGTCGCGCCGACCGCGGTGCTGATCGGCGACGTGGTTGTGCAGTCTGGCGCATCCGTGTGGTTCGGCACCGTGCTCCGAGGCGACATGGATCGGATCGAGATCGGCGAGCGATCGAACGTGCAGGACAACTCCACGATCCACACCGACGTGAACGAGCCGACGATCATCGGCCCGGACGTGACCATCGGCCACATGGCGCTCGTGCATTCGGCGATCGTCGAGCGGAACGTCCTCATCGGCCAGGCGGCGGTCCTCGTGGGGCGCAACCACGTCGGCTCGGGAACCATCGTCGGCGCGGGCGCCGTGCTGCCCGAGGGCTTCGACGCGCCGGAGCGATCGCTCGTGCTCGGCGTCCCCGCCCGCGTCGTGCGCGCGGTCCAGGATGAGGACGCGCGCTGGACCGTCGGCGCGGCGGCGCATTACGTGGAGCTCTCGGCCTGGTATCGCGCGAACCTGAAGGAGACCGAGAGATGAACGGCGAGCGACGAGCGGAGACGAGCGCGAACAGGTGACCACGCTGCGGCTCACCGGCCACGACCTCACGATCGCCGACGTGATCTCGGTCGCGCGCGGGCGCACGCCCGTCGCGCTCGACCGCGCCGCCGAACGCCGGGTCGCCGACGCGGCGAAGCTCGTCGCGGAGCTCGCCGCCGGCGACGCGCCGATCTACGGCGTGAACACCGGCTTCGGCGACCTCGCGACCGTGCGCATCGCGACGCCGGAGCTGCGGGCGCTGCAGCGGAATCTCGTGCGCAGCCATTCGGCCGGCGTCGGCGCGCCCCTTCCCGAGGACGTGACGCGCGCGATCCTCTTGCTGCGCGCGAACACGCTGGCCGCCGGCCGTTCCGGCGTCCGGGTCGAGGTCATCGAGCTCCTGCTCGCGATGCTCGACGGCGGCGTGCATCCGGTCATCCCGGAGCACGGGAGCGTCGGCGCGTCCGGCGATCTCGCGCCGCTCGCGCATGCCGCGCTCGTGCTGATCGGCGAGGGCGAGGCGTTCGTCGGCGGACAGCGCATGCCGGGCGGGGAGGCGCTCCGGCGAGCGGGGCTCAAGCCCATCGAGCTCGCGCCAAAGGAGGGCGTCGCACTCATCAATGGCACGCAGGTCATGACCGCGATCGGCTGCCTCGCGCTCCACGACGCGGAGGTGCTCGCGACGACGGCCGACGTCATCGGCGCGCTCTCCGCCGAGGCGCTGCGCGCGACGGACGCCGCGTGGGACGAAGCGCTCATCGCCGCGCGCCCACATCCCGGCCAGGCGATCGTCGGCGCGAACATGCGCGCGCTCATGACCGGGAGCCCCAACGTCCAGTCGCACAAGACGGGAGATCCGCGCGTCCAGGACCCGTACTCGATCCGCTGCATCCCGCAGGTGCACGGCGCGTCGCGCGACGCGCTCGCGTACGTGCGGCGCGTGCTCGAGGTCGAGATCAACGCGGTGACCGACAACCCGCTCGTCTTCGTCGAGGAGCGGCGTGTCGTGAGCGGCGGCAACTTCCACGGCCAACCGGTCGCGATCGCGCTCGACACCGCGACGATCGCGGTGGCGGAGCTCGCCGACATCAGCGAGGCGCGCATCGATCGCCTGACGAACGGACACACCAGCGGGCTGCCGCCGTTCCTCGCGACCGATCCGGGGACGGACTCGGGGTTCATGGTCGCGCAATACACGGCTGCGGCTCTCGTCACCGAGAACAGGCTTCGCTCGTTCCCCGCCTCGGTGGAATCGCTGCCGACGTCCGCGGGGATGGAGGACCACGTGAGCATGGGCACGCACGCGGCGCACAAGCTCGCCGCGGTCGTGCGGAACAGCCGCGATGTCCTCGCGATCGAGGCGCTCGTCGCCGCACAGGGCCTCGACATCCTGGGCGCGCGCGTCGCACCGGGCGCCGAGGAGGCGCGCCGCGTCATCCGCGAGCACGTCGCCACGCTCGCGCACGATCGCGTGCTGTCCGGCGACATCGCGACGATCTCGGATGTCATCGCGCACGAGCTCCTCGTCGCGGCCGTGCGCGTCCGCCTCCCCGAGCTGCAGTGACCGCTCCCCGCGCGGTCGTCTTCGATCTCGGAGGCACGCTCGTGCATTGGCCCGATTGGGAGGACGGCGCGGCGGCGAAATGGTCGTCCGCGTACGACGCCCTGCTGCGCGCCGGCGGCGATGGGACGCGCACCTCGCTCGCTCCGCGCGGGCCCCATCCCCGGTGGCCGCCGCGCGAAGCCTTCGTGGCGGCCATGCGCGCGGCCGAAAAGGCGCACTGGGTGCGTGTGGACCACGAGCAGTGGAGCGGACCACCCACCGGTCTGGTGTCGGACGGCCTGCGCCGCCTCGGCCTCTCCGTCGAGGAGGACGTGCTCCTCGCGGCCATGGACGGATACGCGACGGCCGTGGCCGGCTGGTCCGCGGTGTTCCCCGATTCGCGCGACACGCTCGTGCTGCTGCGCGAGCACGGCTATCGACTCGGTCTCCTCTCGAATACCTGGTGGGCCGCCGAGTGGCACAACGCGGACCTTGCCGCGCACGGACTCGCGGATCTGCTCGACGAGGTCGTGTACACCTCGGACCTCCAGCACAGCAAGCCGCATCCGTCGGTCTTCGCAGAGATCGCCCGGCGCCTCGGCGTCGAGCCCGCGACCGCGGTGATGATCGGTGACCGTCAGATCGACGACGTGTCCGGCGCGAAGGCCGTCGGCATGCGCGGCATCTGGCGCCGGAACGCGTACGGCTTCCCCACCTCGCCGGTGGAACCGGACGCGATCGTCGATCGCCTCTCGGAGCTGCCGCCGCTGCTGCGCTCCTGGGGCGGTGCGTGAGCGCCGCCGGAGCGCACCCGCGCCGCTGCGGTTGGGCGACCCGGGAACCCCTGCTCTCCTATCACGACACCGAGTGGGGGACGCCGCTGCACGACGAGCGCGGGCTCTTCGAGTTCCTCGTGCTCGAGGGAGCGCAGGCGGGGCTGTCGTGGGAGACGATCCTCCGCAAGCGCGACGCCTACCGGAAGGCGTTCGATCGCTTCGACCCGAAGAAGGTCGCGCGGTACGGCGCGCGCGAGGTCGCGCGTCTGATGCGCGACGCCGGCATCGTGCGCAACCGCGCGAAGATCGAGGCGGCGATCGGGAACGCGAAGGCGTTCCTGGCGGTGCAGCGCGAGGCCGGAACGTTCGACGCGTACGTCCGGCGCTTCGACGATCCGGCGAAGCTGTCGGCGGACCTACGCGCCCGCGGCTTCCGCTTCGTCGGCCCGACGATCGTCGAATCCTTCATGGAAGCGACGGGGATGCTCGATCACCACGAGCGCGGATGCTTCCGCCGCCTCGCTCACCAGCGCATCGCCTCGCGCACGGCATCGGCGATCTCCGCTCGGCCGACGAGGTAAGCGTCCTCGAGCGGCGGGCTCGTCGGCACCGGCGTGAACGGAGCGCCGACGCGAAGGACGGGCGCCTGCAGCCGATCGAGCGCCCCCTCCTGTACGACCGCCGTGATCTCCGCGCCGACGCCGAATGAACGGACCGCCTCGTGCGCGACCACGCAGCGGCCGGTGCGGGAGACGGACGAGAGGATCGCGTCCGTGTCGAGCGGCTGGATCGTGCGTGGATCGACGACCTCCACCTCGATGCCCTCGCTCGCGAGGTCGTCGGCGGCGGCGAGCGCCTCGGCCACGAGACGCGACGTCGCGATGACCGTCACGTCGCGGCCTGGGCGGCGCGTGGCCGCCGCGCCGAGCGGCACCGCCGCGAACGGCACGGGTACGTCCTCGCGCCGGTAGTAGATCGCCTTGTTCTCGACGAGGACGACCGGATCGTCGTCGCGGATCGCGGAGAGCAGGAGGCCCGCGGCGTCGGCGGCGGTGGCCGGCATCGCCACGGCGAGGCCCGGGATATGCGCGAGCCACGCTTCGAGGCTCTGCGAGTGTTGCGCGCCCGAGCGGACGCCCGCCCCACCCTGCGTCCGCACGACGAGCGGCACGCGCAGCTGGCCGCCCGACATGTAGCGGGCCTTCGCGCCCTGGTTGGCGAGCTGATCGAGCGCCAGCGTGACGAAGTCGATGAACATGATCTCGACGACGGGACGGAACCCCGCGAGCGCGAGGCCGATCGCCACTCCCATGACGGTGCCCTCGCTGATCGGCGTGTCGCGCACGCGATCGCGACCGAACGCGTCGACCAGGTCGCGGGTCGCGCCGTACGGTCCGCCCTCGGCGACATCCTCGCCGATGACCATCACACGCTCGTCGCGCGCCATCTCGTCCCGCAGCGCCTGATTGATCGCGCGGATCGCGGTCATCTCGCTCATCGGACGTCCTGCGCGAGCGCGCTCGCGTCGGGCCACGGGCTCGCGAGCGCGAACGCGGCGGCCTTGTCCACGAGCGCGCGCGCCGCCGTCTCGATCGCGCGCGCGGCACCGTCGTCGAACCAGTCCTTGGCGACCGCGCGGTTCTCGAGGATCCGCAGCGGGTCCTTCGCCCTCCACGCGTCGAGCTCGGCCGACTCGCGGTACTTCACCGCGTCTCCTTCGTAGTGCCCGCGCATGCGATAGGTGAGGCATTCGAGGAGGGCGGGGCCCTTGCCCTCCCGCGCGCGGGCGATGAAGGGCGCGGCCGCGGTGTGGACGGCGAGCGCGTCGTTCCCCTCGACCGTCGCGGTCGCGATGCCGTACGTCTTCGCGAGCGTCGCGACGCGTTCGACGTTCGTGTGCGCCGAGCGCGGCGTGAACTCGGCATAGCCGTTGTTCTCGCACACGAGCACGACCGGCAGCTCCCAGAGCGACGCAAGGTTCAGCGATTCGAGGAAGTGACCGGCCTGCGCCGCGCCGTCGCCGAAGAACACGACGGTGACGCGTCCCGTCGCGCGCTGCTTCTGTGCGAGGGCCACGCCCAGCGCGTTCGGGACGTTGCCGCCCACGACACCGGTCGCGCCGAGGAATCCGTGCGCGACGTCGACGAGGTGCATCGAGCCGCCCTTGCCGCCGCAGAGACCGGTCGCCCGGCCCGCGATCTCGGCGAGGACACGCGACGGATCGGCGCCCTTCGCGAGCGCGTGGCCGTGCGCGCGATGGCCGGAGAAGACGAGGTCGCCGTCGTCGAGCTGTTCGCAGATCGCCGCCGCGGTACCCTCCTGGCCGATGGCCAGATGCACGAGGCCGGAGATCGCGCCGGACGCGATCAGCTCCGAGACCTTCTCCTCGAATGCGCGGCAGAGCCACATCGTGGCCAGGAGCCGCCGCGCGAGATCGCCGCTTACCACCCTGTCTCCGCGCGCGGGCTCGGCCACCTTCCATTCGTAACGCTCGGCGAGCTCGCGGTCGACGTCCTGGTGCACGTCGTACAGCACCAGGGGCGCGGTCGTGGCCGCGCTCCTCGCGACGGAGGAGCGCGGCCCGCGACGCAGGAGGGTGGAGAGGGAGGCTCTCTGTGTCTAGCGGCGTCCCCGTGGACCCGGGCCGAAGCCAGGACCCATCGGACGCGTGTTATCGACGAGCTGCGTGATGCGCGTGGTGAGGTTCGCCTTGGCCTGCGTGGCCTGGTCCGCGGTGATCTTCCCGTCCTTCTGCGCCTGGTCGATCTTCGCGGTCGCGGCGGTCACCAGGGCCGCGATGAGGCCGTCACGGCTCTTGCCGGCCGTCGCGTTCGCGATCTGCGCGAGCGTCTCGCCCGCCCGCAGCTTCGTGCGGATGTCGGCGTCGGTCGTCCCGAGGTAGGTCGCCGCGGTCGCAAGCTCGTTGCCGCCGAAGAAGCGCAGGTCGCCGCGGCCACCGGCCGGCGGCGCCGGGAACGGGTCCTTTGTGTCCACCAGCGTCGTGATCTCGGTCGTCGACGCCTGGACGAGCGCGGCGATGAGGCCGTCGCGCGTCTTGCCGTGCGCGACCGCGACGTCGGCGAGGCTCTTCCCTGACCGCAGCTCCGTGCGGAGCGCGTCCTCGGTGATGCCGATGTACGTCGCCGCGGTGGCGAAGACGCTCGGTCCGCCGAAGGGACCGTGCTCGGCGACGTTGAGGGTGATGCCGCCGGGCAGCGAGGAGAGGACGGCGCTTCCGACGTTGCTCGGTCCGAGCGCCGCGGCGGCCACCCCGCCGGAGAGGAGGAGGGCAGCACCCGCCCCGATGAGGGCCTTATCGAGATGCTTCATTCGGATGTTCCTTTCGTGGTGGTTCGCGCCGACCCAAGCACACCACTCGCGGAAGGGCGAAGCATGAGTTGGCCCTAAGAAATGGACCGGCGCGGCGCGCTCTTACTCCTCTCTTAGCGGCCCTGCCTAGACTCGGGACCATGCACGTCCTCCTGGTGGAGGACGATCCTTCTGTACGGGGCGCGGTCGAGCGCGCGCTGCGGAGCGCGGGCCACGAGGTGGAGTTGGCGACCGCTGGTGACAAGGCGCTCGACAGGGCGACAGCCAACCCCTACGACGCGATCGTCCTCGACCGCGGCCTTCCCGGCCTCGACGGCCTCGAGGTCTGCCGGAGGCTGCGCGCCAAAGGGAACGCCGTGCCGATCCTCATGCTGACGGCGCGCGCCGCGGTGAGCGAGCGCGTCGAGGGTCTGGACGCGGGCGCCGACGACTACGTGGTGAAGCCCTTCGCGCTCGACGAGCTCCTCGCGCGGCTCCGCGCGCTCGAACGACGGACGCCGTCCGCTGGCCAGGCGCGCGGCACCCTCACGTTCGAGGATGTCGAGCTCGACCGCGACGCGATGACCGCGCGCAGGGGCGCGCGGGAGATCCCGCTCTCCCGGACCGAATTCCTGTTGCTCGAGCTGCTGCTGTCGAACCCGCGCCGCGTGCTCTCGCGCGACGTCATCTTCGAGAAGGTCTGGGGATACGACTTCGGGCCGGAGTCCAACTCGCTCGACGTGTACATCGGGTACCTCCGCCGGAAGCTCGAGGCGAACGGCGAGAAGCGCCTCATCCACACGGTCCGCGGCGTCGGCTACGTCCTGCGGGACGCGCCGTGACCTTCTCCCTCCGCGTCGCGCTGCTCACCGCCGGCGCCGTGGCCGTCGCCGCCATCGGCGCGGCGCTGCTCATGTACGTGGTCGTGCAGACGCAGCTGCTCACGCAGTTCGACAACACGCTCGTCGACGCGGCGAACGGTGTCCGCGATCCGCGCGGCGGGCAGGGCCGGCCGTTCTTCCCGGGCGGTCCGGTCGGCAGCCTCACCGGACGCGGCGACGTGGCCGCACAGATCGTGAACAGCAACACCGGGACCGTCGGCCGCGCGGACCGCGAGCCCGTCGTGGCGCTCGTCACGCCGGACGTCGTCGCCGTCGCGAGCGGAGCGAGGCCGGCGTATTTCTTCGATACGGAGATCGAGGACAAGCACCTGCGCATCTACGTCGCGCCGGGCGCGCAGCGCGGCACCGCCGTCGAGGTCTGGGGCCCGCTCGATCCGATCGAGAGCGCGCTCGCCGAGACGCGCGTGCGCTTGGGCCTCGTGGCGCTGGGGGGCGTCCTGCTCGCGGGAGCGCTCGGTACGCTCGTGGCCCGCACCGCGCTGACACCGGTGCGCCGGCTCACGAACATCGTCGAGCAGGTCGCGCGCACGCGCGACCTATCGGCCCGGGTCTCGACGAGCTCCGATGACGAGCTCGGCCGTCTCGCGGCCAGCTTCAACGTGATGCTCGGCGAGCTCGAGGCCTCGCTCCGCTCGCAGCGCCAGCTCGTGGCCGACGCGTCGCACGAGCTGCGCACGCCGCTCACGAGCATCCGGACGAACCTCGAGCTCCTCTCCCGCGGCCATCCGTCCGATCCCGTGGAGCGGCAGCAAGTGTTCGAAGACGTCGTCGGGCAGATGGAGCGCCTTACGACGCTCGTCTCCGATCTCATCGATCTCGCGCGCGACGAGAAGACGCAGCTCGTCGTCGAGGACGTACGTCTCGACGAGCTCGTGGGCGACGCGATCGCCGAGATGCGCCTGCGCTACCCGCAGGTGCGATTCGAGCTCTCCAGCGCGCCAAG
This sequence comes from Candidatus Limnocylindria bacterium, assembly GCA_035651155.1. GTDB lineage: Bacteria > Chloroflexota > Limnocylindria > P2-11E > P2-11E > CF-39. The sequence goes on from DASRGG010000002.1 coordinate 11,223, forward strand.
CACGGTGCGCGGGGTGCGCTCGCGCATCCTCCGCGCCGTCACGAACCTGCTCGACAACGCCGGCAAGTGGAGCCCGGCGGGCGGCCTGGTCGAGGTCACCGTCCGCGGGGCCGAGGTCACGGTCCGCGATCACGGTCCCGGCATCGCGCCGGAGGACGAGGCGCACGTCTTCGATCGCTTCTGGCGCGCGCCGACGGCGCGCTCGCTCCCCGGGTCGGGCCTCGGCCTGGCGATCGTCAAGGACGTGGCCGATACGCACGGCGGTCGCGTCACGCTCGAACGGCCGGCCGGCGGCGGCGCGTTCTTCCGTCTTCGTCTCGCAAGGTCTTAGGGACCTTTCATGCGCGGGCCACACCGGCCTGCTGGACTAGGCGCATGCAGGGACGAACGGAACAGCGGAAGACGTCACGTCCGCTGATCACCTCGTCGGTCGCGCTGCGCGGGCTCGCCACGCTCGTGACGGTCTCGAGCTTCACCGGCGTCTCCGCGTTCGCGGCGACGCATCCGCGAAACGCGTCCGCGCCGCTCCGGCCGACGACGAGCGTCTCGATCGCGACGCCGACACCCTCTCCCACGACCGCTACGCGACGGACGACGATCGGCGCGGGCATCCCCACGACGAGCGCTCCGCCGCGCACGCGATCGCGCTCCTCCTGATGCTGACCCTGCCGCTCAGCGACCAAACGCTCTGGATCGTCGCCCGTGCGACGGGTGTCGCATCGCTCCTCGCGCTCTCGATCTCGTTGCTCACGGGCATGGCGCTGCGACCGCGGTCGCTGGCGTGGCTCTCCACAAACCGCGCGGTGAGCGAGCTCCACGAATACACGACGGGACTGTGGCTGCCGCTCGGGATAGGCCACGTGCTCGCGCTCCTTCTCGACCCGTACGCGAAGGTCAGCCTCGTCGATCTCGTGATCCCGTTCGCGATGAGCTACGGCGCCTTCGCGATCGGCCTCGGCACGATCAGCGTGCAGCTCCTCGTCGTCGTGACGATCGCGGCATGGTCGAGGGACCACCTCTCGCGTAGCGAATGGCTCGTCTTCCATCGCGTGTCGTACGTCGCGTTCGCGGCGGCGTTCCTCCATGGGATCCTGTCGGGTACCGATCTCGCGTACCCCTGGCTCGCCGGCGTCGCCTGGCTGGTGGCCGGCATCCTCGCGCTGGTGGGCGCCCGACGCGTCCTCCACGCGATCCCCGTCCGCGCCTAGGGCCCCGTCCCGTCCGCGCGGTGCACGACGCGACCGCCGACGATCGTCAGGTCGACACGCGACCGCCGGATGTTATCGGGCGAGGCGCGCAGGATGTCGCGCGACACGACGACGAGATCGGCGAGCTTGCCCACGGTGAGCGTCCCCTTGCGGTCCTCCTCATGCGACGCGTACGCGGGCCCGCTCGTGTAGGCGGCGATCGCCTCCTCGGCCGTGAGCGCCTGCTCGGGGTGCCAGCATTCATGGCCGCCGTCAGGTACGGCGCGCGTCATCGCGAGCGCGATGTTCTCGAGCGGCGCGAGCGGCGTCGCGCGCTGCTCGTTGAAGCTCCCCGGCCAGTCCGAGACGATGTCGAGCCGCGCGCCGGCGTCCTTCAGCGAGCGCCACGGATGCGCGATGCGGGCGCGCTCCGGGCCGAGGTGGCGCTCGACGGACCGGATGTCGTTCACCAGATGCTGCGGCGTGATGTCGACGATGAGTCCCATCCGTCCGATGCGCTCGATGTCGCGCGCGCTCGGGTACCACGCGTGGACGACGCGGAACCGGCGTTCGCGCGGCCCGTTTGCGCGGATCGCCGCCTCGTACCAGTCGAGCAGCAGACGGTGCGCCTTGTCGCCGATGGTGTGGATGACCGGATCGAACCCCGCCGCGTCCGCGCCGGCGATGTGCGCCGCCATCGTGGCCTCGTCGACGACGCGGAAGGTCAGGTCGCCGGCGTAGCGAGGCGTGTCCGCGAAGGGCGTCTCCATGAGGAACCCGTCGATGAAGGCCTTGAGCGCACCGATGCGGATGAGGCCGTCGTCGGTACGCGGCGTGAAGCCCGCGTCCGCGACCTCGCGCCACAGCGGAAGCGACAGGAACGCGTAGACGCGCACCGTCAGCTCGCCGCGGCGCTGCAGCTCGCGGAAGAGCTCGAGATCCGTGCTGCTCCGCTCGACGTCGGTATGGAAGATCCGGCGCTGCGAGAGGGCATCGACGCGGGCGACGTCGTGGATCGAGGTGATACCCGCGCGCGCGAGCTCCTGGAGCGCGACGCGAGCGCCGACCAGCGCCGTCTCGCGGGTGAAGGGGGGCACGAGCTCCTGCACCCGCTCCCCCGCGCGGCCGTGCAGGACGCCGTTCAGCTCTCCGCGGGCGTCACGCTCCATGCGGCCGCCGCGCGGGTCCGGCACGTTGGCGTCGAGGCGGGCTCGCGCCAGCGCGAGGCTGTTCGCCACGTACGCACCGTCGATCCTGCGCAGCAACACGGGATGCTCGGTCGTGACCGCGTCGAGCGCGCGCCGATCGATGCCCGGCGCCGCGGGACGCGGTACTCCGCGCGCGTCGGCGTCCCACGCGGCGGCGGCGCCGATGTCGCGGCCGGTGATCCAGAGGCCGATCGGCACGCGACGCGCGGCCGAGGCGACGGCCCCGAGGACCGCGCGCTCGTCGCGCGCGTCGTAGAGCCCAATCTGGAAGAGCCACGCCGCGGCGTTCCCGAAATGCGTGTGCGCGTCGATGAAGCCCGGGAGCAGCAGCCGGCCGTGAAGGTCGATGACCGTCGTCGCCGCTCCCCGCCACGCCATCGCCTCGCGCTCGGTCCCGACCGCGACGATACGGTCGCCCCGCGTGGCGAGCGCCTCTGCGTCCGGTCGCGCCGGGTCGACCGTCCAGATGCGGCCGCCACGGAAGATGAGGTCGGCTAGCTCCGCGACCGCGACCGCCTCCGGCGCGCGTTCCGTCCCGCGCGGTAGAGGTTCGCGACGACGAGCACGAGGACCATCGCGTAGAGGAGCCAGCCGGCGTTCTCGCGGAGCAACGCATCGCCGATCTGGGCTATGAGCCAGGTGATCGCGAGCGCCGCGACCGCGCCGAGGGCGAGCTGCCCGTCGTCGACGAGCAGCCCGTAGGTGTTGTCCCAGATCGTGCGGGCGACGCTAGACATTCCTTGCCTCCACGAGCGCGCCGTCGGGGAGCAGCCCCCGCAGCATCCGCACCGCGAGCCAGCTCGCCAGGAGCAGGCCGCCGAGGATGAGCGGGATCGCCGCCGCGTCTCCGGGCCACTTCGCGCCGACGCCCTCGCCGAACCAGAAGACGCCGAAGGTCGTGAGCATCGCGCCGACGACGAACTTCATCCAGTTCTCGGGCACCGCGGTGAGCGGGTGGCGCAGCGCCGCGGCGAGCGCGATGACGACGATGCCGGCCGCGATGGCGCCGGCGATCGCGGCGTTCATCGCGCCGATGCCCGCGGCGCCGAAGGCGATGACGATGAAGGCGACCTCGGTGCCCTCGAGGAGGACCGCCTTGTACGCCACGACGGTCCCGACCCAGTCCCACTCCGTCCTGCGCAGGCCCTGCGCGCGGAGCTCGGCCACCTCGCGGCGGTAGATCTCCTCCTCGTTATGCAGCGCGACGATGCCCGCGAAGCGCAGGACGGCCTTGCGCAGCCAGCGGAGACCGAAGAGCAGGAGCAGCGTTCCGACGAGCCCGAGCAGGAAGCGCTCCGGCACGACCGTGACGAGCGCGACGCCGAGCGTCGCGACGATGACCGCGAGCGTGAGCGCGGCGAGCGCCGTGCCGGCGAGGGGCGCGCGCCATCCGCGCGTGAGTCCGACCGCGAGCACGATCGTCGTCGCCTCGACGAACTCGACCGCGCTCGCGATGAATGCCGGCGTCGCGGCGATCGCGAGGGTCCCGAGGTCCATCCCTACGCCTCCAACCACGTGTCGTTGAGCGGAAGACCGGTCAGCCCGTCCGGACCGGGCTTGAAGCCATGGACCTTCGTCGACATAGCTTCGACTCGGATCTGGCTCATCACGCCGACGAACGGGAGGATCTCCATGATCCTCTTCTGCGCATCGATGTACGTCTGGCGCCGCTCGGGCGTGTTCAACTCCTGCGACTGGCCCTTCACGAGGAGCGCGTCGAGCGCCGGGTCGTTCACGTTGCTGAAGTTGCTGCCAGTTACCCGGTTCGCGGAGTGGTAGCTGACGCGCAACACGCCATCCGGGTCGATCGCGGTGGACGAGGTCGCGGCCATGTTGTGCTTGTAGCCGCGAACGTACTCGAGGTACGGCCCGCGCTCCATGACCTGGACCTTGAGATCGATGCCGACGTCGCGGAGCTGCGCCTGCATCGCCTGCGCGATCTCGGTCCACGGGCTGCGGAAGGTCGCGAGCAGGATCTCGAGGTTCTGGCCGTTCTTCTGGCGGATCGGCCCGCGCGCCGGAAGCTTCCAGCCCGCTCCCTCGAGGAGCGCCTTCGCCTTCGCCGGGTCGAAGGTGAACGTCTTCTCGATGGTCTCGTCGCGCGCCCAGACCCCTTCGGACAGCGGTCCGATGGAGACGTGGTGGACACCGAAGAAGACCTTGTCCACGATCGCCTTGCGGTCGACTGCCCAGTTCACGGCCTCGCGCACCGTGTGGTCGTCGGTCGGCGCCTTCGCGACGTTCATGCTAAAGCCCAGCGTGTGGCTCGCGCGGGGCGAGAGCACGAAGGTGAAGCGCTTGTCGTCCTTCAGACGCGCGTAGTCGGCCTCGGGGATCTCGTCGATGAGCAGGTTCTCGCCGCTCTCGAGCGTCGCGATACGCGTGGAAGCCTCGGTGATCGCCCGGAACTTCACCGTATCCAGCCACGGCGCCGCGCGGTTCTTGAAGGTCTCGGCGCCCCAGTTGTAGTCGGCGAACGCCTTGAGCGTGACCACGCCGTCGGCCGACCGCCCGGCGAACATGAAGGGCCCGGAGCCGACCGGCTCCTTCGCGCTGTCGCCGGGCTTCAGCGTGGCCAGGTACTTCGGCGAGAGGATGCCGAAGAAGTAGCGCCAGAGCTGGAGCAGGAATGCCGGGTACGGCTGCTTGAAAGCGAACACCACAGTGGCGTCGTTCGGCGCCGTGATCGTGTCGATCGGCCCGATGAGCGACACGACCGCGCCGGCCTTGAGCTTCGGCTCGAGGATGCGATCGATCGAGCCCTTCACGGCGGCTGCGGTGAGCGTTGCGCCATCGTGGAACTTCACGCCGTCGCGCAGCGTGAACGTGTACCTCTTGCCGCCGTCCTCGACCGTCCACTTGGACGCGAGGCCGGGATGCGGCCTCTGCTCGGCGTCGAGCGTGATGAGCGTGTCGAGGATGTTCTGCGCGATCTCGCCGGCCGCGGCACCGGTCGTGAGCGCCGGATCGATCGAATCGATCTTGTCCCACTGTCCCCAGGTCAGCGTCCCGCCGCGGACGGGCGCCTTCGACCGCGCGGACGCGGTCACGGCGGGAGTCGCGGTCGGCGTGCAGGAGAGCGCCGCGATGCTCGCAGCGGCGACGGCGGAACGGCGCAGGAACTCTCGGCGGTACAGCATCGTCCGATCAGTCATCGATCGATCCCTCCAAGATGTCCAGCCCTTCCTCGAGCTGGGCGTCGCTGATGGTGAGCGGCACAATCGTGCGGATGACATTGCTGTAGAGGCCGGCGCGGAACAGCAGCAGACCGCGCTCGCATGCGCGCTTCGTCGCCGCCTCCACGAGCTGCGGCGCGGGCTTCTTCGTCGCGCGGTCCTGGACGAGCTCGATCGCCTGCATGGCGCCGACGCCGCGCACGTCGCCGATGCTCGCGTGGCTCGCCGCCATCGCGTCGAAGCGGCGGCGAAGCATCGCGCCGATTGCCGTCGCGCGCGCGGCGAGGCCATCGCGCTCGATGATCTCGATCGTCTTGAGCGCGGCGACGCAGGCCACCGGGTGGCCGCCGAACGTGCTGCCCAGAGATCCCGGTCCGAGCGCGTCGAAGAGATCGGCACGGCCCGTGACGGCGCCGATCGGAAAGCCGGCGCCGAGCGATTTCGACGTGACGAGGAGGTCAGGCGTCACGCCACTGTGCTCGATGGCGAACATCCGCCCGGTGCGGGCCATCCCGGTCTGGATCTCGTCGGCGATGAACAGGATGCCGTGCCGGCGGCAGATCGCGGCGACACGCTTCAGGAAGCGGGCCGGCGGGACGACGAAGCCACCCTCGCCCTGGATCGGCTCGACGATAACCGCGGCCAAGTGCTCGGGCGCGAGATTGGTGTCGAGCGCCTGCTCGAAGAGGCGCACGTACAGCTCCGCGAGCTCGTCGCCCGCGACGTCGGCGATGGGCCGGTACGCGTACGGGTACGGCAGATGCGCGATGTTGGGCGTCGTGGTGCGCATGAACGCCACGCGTGAGCTCTTGGTCTTGCCGGTCGCGGTCATCGCGGCGTAGGTGCGTCCGTGGAATGAGTTCTGGAACGCGACGATCCACTCACGTCCCGTCGCGACGCGCGCGATCTTCATGGCATTTTCGACCGCCTCGGCGCCGCTGTTCGCGAAGACACTCTTCGTCGCCAGGGCCAGCTCGACGCCCGGCGCCGCGCCGGACGCTCGCGGATAGATCCGATCGAGCTCCCGCGCCAGGCGCACGTACGGCTCGTACGTGACCGCTTGTGCCGACACATGGCCATAGCGTTCGAGCTGCTCGCGGACGGCGGCGAGCACTTCGGGATGCTGATGACCGAGATTCAGCGCGCCGATGCCGGAGACGAAGTCGAGGTAGCGCTTCCCTTCCGGGTCCCACACCTCGGCGCCGGCGGCACGGGCGACGACCACCGGCGTGCCGACCGACAGACCCTTGGGTACGAATCGATCGCGCAGGTCACGCGCCTCCGCGCTCGAGATCGCGGTCCGTCCGTCGATGAGCGTGCTCATCGCGTCACCCCCATCCGCTCGTCGATGCGAGCACGAAGCTGCTGCAGCTCCTCCGCCGCGCCGAGCGCGCCCACCCGGTCGCGGCCCGCGAGACCGAAGAGCAGCGCGTCCAGCAGGACCACGGTGATCGCGGAGAGATGGAACATCCCGCCGCCGGCGCGCCGCGCCGAGAGCGCGACGGTGAACCGACCCGCGAGCGCGAGCCCGAGCGTGTCGGTTATGAGGATCGACGGCAGCCCCAGCTCGCGAGCGCGATCGAGCATGATCTCGGACTCGGGATTCGACCGGTCGTACGCGAGCACGACGACCAGGTCGCCTTTGCGCATGTCGAGCAACGAGTCCGCGAGCGCCTGCCCACGCGTGCCGACCGCGAGCGCCGGCCGGCGCATGCGCCGCAGCCGTGCCGCGAAGTACTCGCAGAGCGGCGCGTTCGGACCGAGGCCCTGGATCACGACCCGTCGCGCCGCCGCGAGCAGGTCGAGCGCGCGCGCGAAGTCCCGCGCGCGGAGGGTCTGCTTCGCGTCGTGGAGCAGCTGGATCTCGGTCGCGAGGACGTGGTCCAGCACGTCGACGGGATCCTCGCCGAGATCCTCGAGGCTTCGGCCCAGGCGGAGCGTGGGCGTCGCGCGCGTGCGCAGCGCGTCGCGCAGCTCGGCCTTCAGATCGGGAAGGCCGCTGTATCCGAGCGACTGCGCCGCTCGGATGACCGTGGCGTCGCTCGTGTCGAGACGCGCCGCGATCTCCATCGCCGAGAGGAACACCACCTCCTCGCGGTGCTGCGCGAAGAACGACGCGACGCGCTCCTCGGCCGGTGACAGCTCTGGCCGCGCGGCCGCGATGCGCTCGTCCAGGGTGGGTTCGCTCTGAGTAGTGTTCACTTCACCAACATCCGCAGACTGTAGTGTATGCTGCGAGCCACTTCAAGCCGGCAAAGGAGCCTCGAGTGGAACGGATGACGCTCCCCACGATCGACATCGGCGGCACGCGTCGCGAGATCGGCCGGCAGCATGGCGAGGCTGCACGGGCGCAGATCCGCGAATCCATCGGCTACTACCGGGAGTCCTTCAAGCACATCACCGGCCTCGAGTGGGACGAGATCACGAAGAACGCGCCGCGGTGGGTGCCGCCGATCGAGAGCTACTTCCCCGGCATCGCCGCTGAGCTGCGCGGCATCGCCGAGGGGGCGAGCGTCGACTTCGAAGAGGTCCTCGCGCTGAACGCTCGCGGCGAGCTGTCGACGCACAACCCGTTCGCGGCCGAAGCGGAGGAGGGCTGCTCGTCCTACGCGCTGCTGCCGGAGGCCTCAGGCGACGGTCACACTTACTGCGGTCAGAACTGGGATTGGCGGCGCGAGACCGCGGGCACGGTCATCCTCCTGCGCATCACGCAACCGGGGAAGCCGACGATCATCATGCAGACCGAGGCCGGCCAGGTCGGGCGTCACGGCGCGAACTCCGCGGGCATCGCGCTGAACGCGAACGGGCTGGGCACCCGCTGGGGCCAGGGCGTCGGCGTCCCGCAGCCGGTCATCCGCCGCAAGATCCTCGAGTCCGCTGACATGCAAACGGCGCTGCGCGCGGTGTTCGACTCGCGCCAGTCGCTCTGCACGAATCTCCTCGTGACCCATCGCGACGGCTTCGCCATCGACCTCGAGACGACGCCGGACCGTCACGGCTGGATGTATCCGACCGACGGGCTCCTCGTGCACACGAACCACTTCATCGCGTTCGTGCCCGAGCAGATCGCCGCGACGTACCGCCCGTTCTCGGTGAATTCGCTCTGGCGGCTCCCCCGCCTCACCCAAGGCCTGCGCGCGGCGAGGAAGGCGGGCGACTCCGCCTCCGTGCGCGCCGCCATCGGTGCTGCGCTGCGCGACCACTTCGGACATCCGAACTCGGTGTGCAAGCATGGCGACGCGAAGACGCAGGGCACTGACATCAATCAGACGATCGCGTCGAGCATCGTGGATCTGACCGCCGGCGAGTACTGGCTCGCGGCGGGGAACCCCTGCGCGGGTGAGTACGAGCGTCTGCCGTGGAACCTCTATGATGGCGTCGCGGAGAAGCCGCGGCAGGTAGCGAGCGTCGCCTGATGCCCGAGCACACCCTCCGGGTCTATTCGGGACGGAACCGTCCGGATCTGACGCCGATCTACCGTCTCTTCGAGGGCTACACCGATACGAAGGTGGAGGTCGAAATGATCTACCACCTCGACGTCGAACGGCGGCTCATCGACGAGCGGACGGATCCGCGCGCCGACGTTCTCGTGACCAACAGCCAGGTCGCGGTCGAAGCGGTGCGCGAGGCCGGCGTCTTCGAGCCGTACCGGGCGGAGATCGCGCGCGGCTACGACGAGTGGCTGCGCGCGCCGGACTACTCGTGGCTCTCGTTCACGGCGTGGCCGCGCACCGCGATGATCAACCCGCGCGTGCTTCCCGAACCCGCGTCGTGGCCGCGCGGGCTCGAAGGCCTCGCCGACGAGCGCCTGCGCGGGAAGATCTCGATCGCGACGACGAGCGAGGAGACCACCGTGTCGCAGTGGAGCTCCATCCGCGCGGCCAAGGGCGACGAGTACGCCTGGTCTCTCCTCGACCGCCTCCTCGCCAACGGCCTGCGCACCTACGAGTCGAACAAGGCGCTGCGCGAGGCGCTCATCCGGGACCGCAACGCCGTCGCCGTCGTGAATTCGTCGAACTATCACGTCTTCCTGATGGAAGGGAACGCAGTACGCGAGACCTGGCTTGACCAGGAGCCCGGTGGGCTCGGGACCCACTGTGAGGCGCACGTGGTCGCGCTCGTGAAGGACGCGAAGCACGGCGAGGCCGCGCGCGCGTTCATCGACTTTCTGCTCTAGGCCGAGGTGCAGACGCTCCTCGCGCGCATGTTCGGCGAGACACCCGTGAATCCGATGGCGGTGACCGGACCGGTGCGGCCGCTCTCGGAGATCCGCCGGACGCCCGCGCCGCTCGCGAAGATCACCGCACTCCGCGACAGTACGCGCGCGTACCTCACCGCAAGCGGATTCGCAGCGCCCGCCCGCGACTAGGAGGGAGCGTGCTCGACTGGCTCAGCATCGACGGAAAGAAGCTCCTCGTCACGCGGATCCTCCGCACGTTCGCGTACGGGTACCTCGCGACCTCGCTCGGCCTCTATCTCGACCGGCTCGGCCTCACGCCGACCGAGATCGGCGTCGTCTTCACCGCGGCGATCGCGGGCTCGGCGCTCATGACGGTCTTCTGGTCGATCATGGCCGACCGGTTCGGGCGCCGCCGCACCGTCGCGACGATGGCGCTGCTCATGGCCGTCGGCGGGATCGCGTTCGCGCTCACGAACAGCTTTCTCCTGCTCATCCTCGCGGCGTTCACCGGAACGATCAGTGCGACGAGCTCCGAGGTCGGCGTCTTCCAGACGGTCGAGCAGGCCATCCTCCCACAGACCGCCCCCAACGAGAAGCGGACCTGGCTCTTCTCGATCTACAACACCATCGCGAACATCTCCGGTGCCTTCGGCTCGCTCTTCGCCGCGTCGGTCGGGTTCTTCGCGTCGCTCGGACTCGCCGGCGCGGACGCGTACCGGCCGCTCTTCGTGCTCTACGCCGTCATCGGCCTCGCGAACTTCCTCATCTTCATCACCCTCTCCGACCGCGTCGAGCTCGCGCGCGTCGAGGGCGAGCGCCGTTTCGTCGGCATCCACCGCAGCACCGGCGCCGTCGCGAAGCTGTCCGCGCTCTTCGGGCTCGACGCTTTCGCCGGCGGCCTGGTGGTGCAGTCGATCGTCGCGTACTGGTTCTATCTGCGCTGGGGACTGCATATCTCCGACCTCGCGGTCGTCTTCTTCTGGGTGGGCATCCTCTCCGGCCTGTCGTTGCTCGCCGCGGGGTGGCTCGCCGAGCGCTTCGGCTTGCTGAACACGATGGTCTTCACGCATCTGCCGTCGAACGTGCTGCTCATGCTCGTGCCGCTCGCGCCAACCGCGTCGCTCGCGGTCGCGTTCCTCCTGCTGCGCATGAGCGTCTCGCAGATGGACGTGCCGACACGCCAGTCCTACGCCATGGCCGTGGTCGATCCGGACGAGCGCACCGCCACCGCCGGCATCACCAACGTCGCGCGCACGAGCGCGAGCGCGATCTCTCCGACGATCGCCGGCATGGCCTTCAGCGCCGCGGCGCTCAGCCTCCCCTTCTTCGTGGCCGGCGGCCTGAAGATCCTGTACGACGGTCTGATCTACGGCGCGTTCCGCAACGTGCGTCCGCCCGAGGAAGCGGAGATGAGGCGCCGGCGAAGGGACGCGGCCGCGTCACGTCGAACGGGGTCGCGGAGCAGCTGAGTGGCGAGATTCGTCGCCAGCCGCCTGGTCGAGTCGATCCCCGTGCTGCTGCTGTCGTCGCTCCTCGTCTTCGCGATCCTTCATCTGGTGCCGGGCGATCCGATCGACGCGATGATGGGCGCGGCCTCGTTCGGCATCAGCACACCGGAGTCCCAGGCCAAGCTCGTGGCCGACATCCGCGCGCAGCTCGGGCTCGACGATCCGCTCGCACTGCAGTACCTGCACTGGCTCGCGAACGCGCTCCAGCTCGACCTCGGTGAATCGTTCATTCGCCATCAACCGGTGGCTACGTTGATCGCGCAGCGACTGCCGAGCACGCTCGAGCTCGCCGGCGCCGCGCTTCTCCTCAGCGTGCTCCTCGGGGTATCGATTGGGATCGTCGCGGCGCTGCGACGCAATAGCCCGATCGACCGGCTGGTGATGATCTTCTCGCTCGCCGGCGTGTCGCTTCCGAGCTTCGCATTCGCGATGCTGCTCATCCTCCTGTTCTCGGTAACGCTGGGGTGGCTCCCCGCCACCGGCTCTGGCAGCCTCGACCGTCTCGTCCTGCCGGCTCTGGTGCTCGGATACGAGGGCACGGGACTCATCGCGCGGCTCACGCGCGCGTCGCTGCTGGAGGTGCTCGGGCGCGAATACATCACCACCGCGCGCGCGAAGGGGCTGCCGCGGCGTCTCATCGTCCTGCGCCACGCCCTGCGGAACGCGCTCATCCCCGTTGTGACGATCGTCGGACTGCAGGTCGGCCGGCTGCTCGCGGGCAGCATCATCGTCGAGACGATCTTCGCGCGGCAGGGCGTCGGGCAGCTCGCGATCGACGCGATCCTCCAGAAAGACTACCCGCTCGTGCAGGGGATCATCCTGCTCACCGCGAGCGCCTACGTTGTGGCGAATCTGGTGGTCGATATCTCCTATGGCTTCATCAACCCCAAGATCCGAACGGCCTCCTGATATCGTGCGCGCGCCTGTCGTGTCGGCGGTCGTCGCCGACCGGCCACGCCTCGCGAAGCTGCCGCGCTCGGCTGGGCCGTACCGCAGAGCGTGGTGGCGCCTGCGGCGCGACCGGTTCGCACTCACGTCGGCCGGGCTCCTCGGCCTCATGGCATTCGTCTCGTACGTCGTGCCGCTGGTCATCGCGATTGATCCCTACCAGCAGAGCCTGCGCGACTCGCTCGAGGCGCCGGGCACGAACGGCCATCTCCTCGGGACCGACAACTTCGGCCGTGACGTCCTTCTCCGGCTCATCGACGGCGCGCGCGTGTCGCTCAGCGTTGGGCTGGTGGCCGTGGCGATCTCCGCGACGGTCGGAGGACTCGTCGGTCTCGTTGCGGGCTACTTCAGCGGATGGCCCGACCGTATCCTCATGCGGATCATCGACGTGCAGCTCGGCTTCCCGGGCATCCTGCTCGCGCTCGTCGTCATCACGGTGCTCGGGACCCGACTGGAGAAGGTGGTTATCGCCGTCGGCGTCGGCGGCATCCCTCGCTTCGCGCGCGTCCTGCGCGGCTCAGTCCTGAACACGAAGCAGGATCTGTACGTCGAGGCGGCGCGCAGCGTCGGCGCAACGGACCTGCGGATCATGTTCACCCACCTCGTGCCGCAGACGCTCGGGGCGGCGATCACGATCGGGACGTTCGGGCTCGCCACGGCGATCCTCTCGATCGCCGCCCTGTCATTCCTCGGACTCGGCGCGCAGCCGCCGACGGCCGAATGGGGCCTGATGCTGTCGGAGTCGCGCAGGTACCTGCGCACCGCCTGGTGGCTCGCGACGTTCCCGGCGATCGCCATCATGACCCTCGTGCTCTGCGTGAACCTGCTCGGCGACGCGGTGCGCGACGCGCTCGACCCGCGGGTCTCGAGCACCGCCGACTGAGCTAGCGCGCCCAGGTCTCCTTCAGGACGCGCAGCGCGTTCCCGCCCGCGATCTTGGCGATGTCGGTGTCGGTGTAACCGTGCTTCACGAGCCAACGCACCGCGTTGCGCATCGCCTCGCCGGGGTTCTCCATGCCGTCGACGTACGTCACCGGCGTGTACGACGGACCGCTGTCGCGGATCGCGGAGAGCGAGAGCTGGGCCGCGAACGCGCCGTGCAGGCCGACGTGATCCCCGAAGAGCGTGTCGGGACCGAGGCCGACGTGGTCGAGGCCGATCAGGTCGACGCAGTACTCGAGGTGCGCCATCACCGCGTCGAGGTCGTGCGGGCGCCCCTTCACCTGGGTGGTGTGCGGCGCCGCCTCGATGCCGATGACGCCGCCGCGCTCGGCCATCTTCTCGAGCGTCTCGTCGGTCTTCATGCGGCGTGAATCCCACAGCCCGCGCGCGCCCGCGTGCGTGATCGTGATCGGCCTCTCGCTCGCCTCGATCACCTCGAGGCCGGTCCGGTCGCCGCAGTGCGCGATGTCGATGGTCATCCCGAGACGGTTCATCCGCTTCACGACGGCGCGCCCGAGATCGGAGAGCCCGGAGTCGTTCTTCTCGCGCAGGCCCGACCCGAGCGTGTTCGCCTCGCTATAGGTGATGCCCATGCCGCGCACGCCGAACCCGTACAGGACGTCGACGCGGTCGATCTCGTTCTCGATCGCCGTCGCCGCCTCGAGCCAGGGCACGAACGCGATGCGGCCCTGGGCCTTCGCCGGCTCGAGGTCGCCGTAGGTCCTGGCGATGTAGACCATCCCCTGGTGGTCGATGTCGGCGAAGCGCATCCCGAGGTCGAAGAGGATGTCGTCCCACTTCCACCCTTTGTTCGAGGTGATCGTCGCGGTGCCGTCCATGAAGTTCTCGAAGACGACGTCGGTGTCCGACGCCGCGAGGCCCGCGTACCCCGTCGCGTCGCGACCCTGCCGGCGCTGCTCGAGGACGCGGCCCATGTCCTCCGGGAAGATCGAGGTGTGGTCGTGCATCGAGACGACCGGGTGCCGGTCGAGGATGGCGCGGGCCCGCTTCTCCTCCGCGTCGCCGAGCTCGACCGCCGCGGACGGCACGCGGCCGATCTCCTTCGCGAGAGGGATGTCCTGATAGTCCTCGCCCGCCTTGAGGTAGGAATACGAGCGGTAGCCGTCGTACTGCTTCTTCGACACGCGATCCTCCCTACAGCTTCCGGTCCCCGGGCGAGATGTGCGCGCCGACGTTCGGGACCCGGTGCGAAGGCCCCTTCGCGCGACCCCATGGGATGATGCGCCGATGCCGCGCCTCATGGCGGGATCGGTCGAGCTGTTCTACGAATCGCTCGGCGAGGGGACGCCGCTGGTCCTCCAGGCCCACGACCACACGCCGTGGCTGTTCGGGCAGGCCCCGGTGTTCTCCCAGCGCTACCGCTTCCTCACCTACGACCGCCGCGGCACCGGCAGGTCCGCGAGCCCGCCCGGCGGGTGGAGCGCGGCCGACCTCGCGAACGATCTCGCGGGCCTACTCGACGCGCTCGGGATCCCGGAGGCGATCGTCGGCGGGTCGAGCCTCGGCGGCGTCGTGACCGCCCAGTTCGCGGTCGATCATCCCGGCCGCGCGCAGGCACTCGTCATCGGTCACACCGTCCCCTACGTCGACGACGAGGGCCGCCGCTGGCTCGAGGAGGAGATCGCGAACGCGCTCGCCGGGCGGCCGCCGATCGTGCGGCAGCCGCGATCGAGCCCCGCCGACACGGAGGGTCCGCCCACGACCGATCCCGCCTTCGCCGCGTCGGCGTGGGGCGCGATGATGGCGCGGACCGGCACCGGTCTCGGACGCACGCCGGACGAGCGCGCACGCGCGATCGCGGTGCTGCGGCACTGGGACCAGCGGCCGCGCAAGGCCGACCTCGCGAAGATCGACGTGCCGACGCTGGTCATCGTCGGCGAGCGCGAGCCGCGCAGCACCGTCGAGGGCGCGCGCGAGTGGGCGTCGTGGATCCCGGGCGCGGAGCTCGTGGTCCTGCCGGGCGCGCACCACGCGGCGCCGCGCGAGGCCGCGCCCGCGTGGAACGAGGCGGTGCAGGCGTTCCTCGACCGTCACGGCCTGTCCGGTCGCGAGCCGGGGGGACAATGAGCCGATGAGCGTCTCCGCGCGCAGCGTGCGCGCGCCACGGGGCACCGCCCTCTCGTGCCTCGCGTGGCCGCAGGAAGCGGCGTTCCGGATGATCCAGAACAACCTCGATCCCGACGTCGCCGAGCGACCCGACGAGCTCATCGTCTACGGCGGCACCGGGCGCGCGGCGCGCTCGTGGCAGGCGTTCGATCGCATCCTCGCGACGCTGCGCCGCCTGAAGAGCGACGAGACGCTGCTCGTCCAATCGGGAAAGCCCGTCGGCGTGTTCCGCACGCACGAGTGGGCGCCGCGGGTGCTGATCGCGAACAGCCTCATCGTGCCGCGGTGGGCGACCTGGGAGAAGTTCCGCGAGCTCGAGGCGCTCGGTCTCACGATGTACGGCCAGATGACGGCGGGATCGTGGATCTACATCGGCACGCAGGGGATCCTCCAGGGGACGTACGAGACCTTCGCCGCGGCGGCGCGGAAGCACTTCGGCGGATCGCTCAAGGGCAAGCTCGTCGTGACGGCGGGCCTCGGTGGGATGGGCGGCGCGCAGCCGCTCGCGATCACGATGAACGAGGGGATCGGGCTCGTCGTCGAGGTCGATCAGGACCGCGCGCGACGCCGCCTGATGCAGGGTTTCCTCGACGAGATCGCACCGACCCTCGACGACGCGCTGCTCGCGCTCGAGTCGTACCGGAAGAGCGGCACGCCGCGGAGCATCGGGCTCGTCGCGAACGCGGCCGATGTGCTGCCGGAGCTGGTACGACGGAACGTCCGCGTCGACGTGGTCACGGACCAGACGAGCGCGCACGATCCGCTCGACGGCTACGTGCCCGCGGGCGTCGACGCGGCCGCGCTGCGTCGCCGAGATCCCGAGGCATACGTCCGCGCCTCGCGCGCCTCGATCGCGCGGCACTGCGAGGCGATCGTCGCGCTCCAGAGGCGCGGCGCGGTCGCGTTCGACTATGGCAACAACCTGCGCGGCGAGGCGCAGACCGCGGGCGTCGCCGACGCGTTCGCGTATCCCGGCTTCGTGCCCGCGTACATCCGGCCGCTCTTCGCGGAGGGGCGCGGCCCCTTCCGCTGGGTCGCGCTGTCCGGCGACGCGAAGGACATCCGTCGAACGGACCGGCTCGTGACCGAGCTCTTCCCCGAGGACGAGACCCTCGTGCGTTGGATCCGTCTCGCGGAGGAGCGCGTCCCCTTCCAGGGCCTGCCGGCGCGGGTGTGCTGGCTCGGGTACGGGGAGCGTGCGCTGTTCGGCGAGCGCATCGACGAGCTCGTCGAGCGCGGTGAGATCGGCGCGCCGGTCGTCATCGGGCGCGACCACCTCGACTCGGGCTCGGTCGCCTCGCCGTTCCGCGAGACGGAGGGCATGCGCGACGGCAGCGACGCGATCGCCGACTGGCCGGTCCTCAATGCGCTCGTCAACACCGCCGCCGGCGCCACCTGGGTGTCGGTGCATCACGGCGGTGGCGTCGGCATCGGCAACTCCATCCACGCCGGGATGGTGTGCGTCGCCGACGGCAGCGCGCTCGGACGCGAGAAGCTGCGCCGCGTGCTCACGACGGATCCGGGGACCGGCGTGATGCGCCACGCCGACGCGGGCTATCCCGAGGCCGTCGACGTGGCACGGACGACGGGACTCGATCTCCCGAGCGTCTGACTCTCCAGCGCCGTCAGGGCGAGCGCGATGCACACGAGACCGACGACGCCGACGAAGTGCGCGACCAGCGGCCACAGAACGCGCACCTGCACGATCTGCATCGCGAACCAACACGCGACGAGGCCGCCGATCGCCGCGGCACGCGGCACGGGCCGCAGGCGCAGCGCCTTCTGCAGCGTCATGGAGAAGAGCGGCAGCGACGTGATGAGGAACGTCGTCCAGGTGAACCCGAACGGCGCGAGGTAGGGCGAGAGCGCGAGCGCGAGGTGGTGCCACTCCGTCTCGTGCGCCCGGTCGCGCCGCGCGTTCAGGCCGAACACGATCGCGAGCGCGACCGTCGCGAGCGCGAGCGCCAGCGCGAAGAGGTCGGACCATACGATCGTCGCCAGCCACGCGGGAACCTCGCGGTCCGCGTGCAGGCGGACCCACTCCGTGTCCATGTAGCGCGGGAGCAGCGCGACGAACTGCTCGAGCTGACGCGAGGCGAGCGGTGCGGTCAGCAGAACGACCGCGGACCCCAGGACGAGCGCCCGCCACACGATCTTCCCGTAGCCCGCCGCGACATAGAACGGGAGCAGCACGATCGGCAGGAACTTCATGCCGACCGCGGCGGCATAGGGAACGATCGCGGCGTTCGCCCGGGCTCGCGCTCCCCAGGCGACGAGGGCCAGCGCCAGCGAGAGCAGATCGATGTTCCCGAGCGTCACCTCGAGCACCATCGGGAGGAAGAACACGTACGCGGCCGCGGCCCACGGCTGGGCGGCGCGCGGCAGCGGCCGGATCAGCCAGAGCCCGACCAGCGCGGCGACCACGAGCTCGAACGCGAGCCAGGTGCGCGCCGCGTCGGGGAGCCCGAGCGGCAGCAGCACGACGAACGGGATCGCCATCATCGGCAGGTAGTGGAATTCGTCGGGCTGGCCCAGCGGCGCGTCGAGCGCCGGATACATCGGCTGGCCGGTCACGAGGTGCGCGGCCGCGAGCCAGTACGCGCGGAAGTCGTATGCGAAGGGCAGCACGCCGGCGACGGCGAGCGCGGCCGGGACCGCGAGCGCGAGCGCGACGACGCCGAGCGCCCACACGAACCGGCTCGTCGTCACGTGTGCTCGACGGGCTCCGGCTCGAACGTCGGACGCGAGACGAAATCGACGCGGCGGTGGGTCCCGTCGCAGTACGGCTTGGTGGCCGAATGGCCGCAGCGGCACAGCTTCACGGTGCGTCCCTCGGGAATCGTGATCGCCCGACCCTCGGCGTCCTCGATCGTGATCGGGCCCGTGAGGATGTACGGACCGTTCGGCTGGATCCGGATGCTCATGCTTCACCGCTCGTTGTCATTCGCGAGTCGCATTCTCCCCGTGGTAGCGGCCGCGATACCCCTCGACCGTCGCGGACGAGAGCCGGAAGAACACGATCTGCAGCACGCGTGCGCCGCGCTGCAGCCGGAAGCCACGCGGATTCACGACCGAGAGCATCGCCTCGCCACGGCCGGAGTACCCGGGGTCCCACACCGCGCCGTTGATCGCCACGCCGGATCGGGGAAGGCTCGATCTCGGCCACGAAAGGCCGATGAGATCGAGGGGGATGTTGACCTTCTCCCGGTAGGTGATCACGTACGCGCCCTGCGACAGCGACCACCACCCGTCGACGTCCGGCGCGAGCTCCTCGCGAGCGGCCGGCTCGCGGACGTTGTCCGCGGCACCCAGCAGCCCCGGCGAGGTGAGCCGCTGCACCCGCTCGACCCTGAGGTCGATGCCGCTCGGCTGCAGCTGCACCTGCGGATCGATGCCTTCGACCAGCGGCGGGTCCGCCGCGAGCGCGGCGCGCAGCTCTTCGCGTGAGAGCACCGACATGACGCAAGTATGCGTGCCCACCGGGTCGAGTCGATAGGATTCGGCCATGCTCCAAGGGAAGCCGGTCTCCGGATCGAAGACGGTGATGTCGCGCACGATGCTGCCGTCGGACGCGAACCCGTACGGCAACGTCCACGGCGGTGAGATCATGAAGCTCATCGACGCGTGCGCCGGCGCGGCCGCGACGCGCCACGCGCGCAGCCGCGTGGTGACCGCGTTCGTCGACCAGCTGTCCTTCCTCGCGCCGGTGTACGTCGGCGACCTCGTGACGGCGAAGGCGTCGGTGAACCACGTCGCGCGCACGAGCATGGAGGTCGGCGTGCGCGTCGAGGCCGAGAACCTCCTGACCGGCAAGGTCGTGCACGTGTCGTCGGCGCACCTCGTCTTCGTTTCGATCGACGAAAACGGCCGCCCCGTGCCGCTCCCGCCGCTCATCGCCGAGACTGACGAGGAGCGCCGGCGCATGCGAGCGGCCGAGCAACGGCGCGCGGCGAGGCTCCAGCGCTCCCGGACCTGAGCGCCCGTCTGCCGCACGATTAGACTCGCGCGCGTTCGGGAGGTTGAAACCGCATGGGACGCACCGTTCGCTTCATCGCATCACTCGGCGCCGCGGCCCTCGTCGCGGCCGCGTGCTCGGCCCCACGCGCGTCGGCGCCGACCGCGACGCCCGGCGCATCGGGCTCCGCGGCCGCGTCGGCGACACCCAGCTTCGAGGGCAAGAGCCTCAACATCGTGACCGGCGGGACCGGCGGCGTGTACATCGTCTACGGTGCCGGACTCGCGGACCTGCTCAGCAAGAAGATGAAGGTCGCCGCGAGCGCGCAGCAGACGACCGCCTCGGTCGACAACATGAAGTTCATCGGTCAGGGGAAAGCCGACCTCGCGTTCGTGCTCGCCGACACCGCGTTCGACGGCGTGCAGGGCAAGGCGCCGCAGTTCTCGGAGAAGGTCGACGCGAAGGCGCTGGCCGTCCTCTACTACAACTTCACGCACCTCGTCGTGAAGGACGCCTCGGGCATCACCAAGGTCACGGACCTCAAGGGCAAGCGTGTCTCGATGGGATCCGCCGGCTCCGGCACCGAGATCATCGGCAATCGCACCCTCGAGGCCTACGGCCTCAGCCCCGACACGGACATCCAGCGGCAGCGCCTCGGCGTGCAGGACTCGGCCGACGCGCTCCGCGATGGCAAGATCGACGCGTTCTTCTGGAGCGGCGGGCTTCCGACGGCCGCCGTGCTCGATCTCGCGAATTCCACGAAGCTCAGGCTCATCGATCTCTCCGATGGCATCAAGAAGATGTCGGATAAGTACGGGCCGTTCTACACGCAGGCGAAGATCCCGGCCGGCGTGTACAAGAACGACGCGGACGTCCCGGTGTCGGCCGTGGCGAACCTCCTCGTCGTGAGCTCGAAGATGGATCCCGCCCTCGCGAAGGCGATCCTCACGACGATGTTCGACAGCCAGAGCGAGCTCGCGGCGATCCATGCGGAGGCGAAGAACCTGAAGCTCGAGAGCGCGACGGTCGGGTCGCCTCTGGACTTCCACCCGGGCGCGATCGACTTCTACAAGTCCAAGGGTGTCTGGAAGCAGTAGCTGGCCGGTCGCGCTCGCGGGCGCGATCGTGATCGTGACGGGGGTGGCGGTCGCCACCCCCGTCCGCGTCCTGTCGCTCTCCGCTGGCTCGCGCGAGGTGCTCGCGCCGCTCGACGACGGCGAGCCGCTCACCTACTCGTACCGGCAGTCGATCTACGAGGTCCCGGTGTATGAGGAGTTCGTCCGTCACGGCGACGCGATCGATCTCCTACGCGTCCGCTCTCCCGACATCCGCTCCATCGAGTACTTCCGCTGGGAGGACGGACGGATCGCGCGGGACAGCGACGGGCTCTGGTCCGAGGACGCTCCTCCGAGCGAACACCAGGAGCTGATCATCCGCGTCGCGCCGCAGGGACAGCAGCGCATGACGACGTCCCGTTGGTCGTACGAGCTTCTGTCGCTCTTCGGCGAGACGGTCGTGACCGTTCGCGTCGGCCAGCGGCCGTTCGCGCTCACGCTCACCGAGGCCGTGCGATGAGCGACACGCCCGAGATCGTCGTCCGCCCGGACCTCGAGAAGGTCCTCGCCGACGAGAAGACCAAGGAGCTCATCGAGGAATACGAGCAGGAAGCACGGACCCGCACCCTGTCGGGTGCCTTCGGACGCGCCGTCACGGTCATCGCGGTAGCGACGACGCTCTTCGCGCTCTACTACGCGATCGCCGGGGCCGAGATCCCCTTCACCGGGTTCGTCCTCGTTCCGACCTTCTACATCCTGGGACAGACGGTCACGACGCCGCAGATCTACACGATGATCTTCCTGACCGCCGCCCTCGTTCTCACGTTCCTGCTGTACCCGCCGCTCGCGCGCTTCCGGCGCCGCGTCACGATCCTCGACCTCGCGCTCTGCGTCGCGTCGGTCGCGATCACGCTCTACATCTTCATCAACTTCGACCAGGTCATCTACCGGCTGGCCAGCCCGAATCAGACCGACTTCATCTTCGGCGTCGTCGCGATCCTACTCGTCCTGGAAGCGGGTCGCCGCACGACCGGATGGCATCTGCCGGCGCTCGGGCTCATCGCGATCGCCTACGCGTACTTCGGTGACTTCATGCCCGGGCCGTTCCGCGTCCCGCCGAAGGATCTCGACGACATCATCGCGAACCAGTACCTGGGGCTCGACGGCATGCTCGGCACGCCGCTGCAGGTGGCGGCCACGTTCATCATCCTCTTCACGATCTACGGCGCGATCCTCGATCACACGAAGGCGGGCAAGTTCTACGTCGACCTCGCGTTCGCGCTCGCGGGAAAGCGGCCGACCGGTGCCGCGCGCACCGTGACGATCGCCTCGTTCCTGCTCGGGACGGTGTCCGGCTCCGGCGTGGCGACGACAGTGACGCTGGGGTCGATCACCTACCCGATGCTGAAGAAGGCGGGACACGATCGCGACTCGTCGGGGGCGATCCTCTCCGCCGGCGGCATCGGGGCCGTGATCTCCCCACCCGTGCTCGGACCGGCGGCCTTCCTCATGGCCGAGATCCTCAAGATCAGCTACCTCGACGTCGTGATCATGGCGATGATGCCGACGATCCTCTATTACCTCGGCATCCTGCTGATGATCGAGGTCGACGCGCGCCGGATGGGCGCGCGGCAGATCGCGCTCGATGCGCCCGGCTTCTGGACCCTCACCGCGCGCTACTGGTACCAATACACGAGCCTCTTCGCGATCATCGTGTTCCTCGTCATCGGTTTCACGACGATCACCGCCGTCTTCTGGTCGATCGTGCTGGCCGTCCTCGTCTCGTACGTGAGAAGGGAGACCGCGCTCTCGCTCCCCAGGCTGGTCGAGGCGCTCGCGTCGGGCACGAAGCAGGTGCTCGGGGTCGCCGCGACGACGGCGGTCGCCGGCATCATCGTCGGGATCCTGCTGCAGACCGGGCTCGGCCTGAAGGTCTCGAGCCTCATCCTGCAGCTCGGGCTCGGCAACCTCGTGCTCACGCTCGTCGTCTCGGCGGTCGTGCTCTGGGTCCTCGGCCTTTCGCTGCCGATCACCGCGACGTACCTCGTCGCCGTCCCGACGGTGATCCCGGCGCTCACGCAGCTCGGCGTCCCGCCGCCCGCGGCGCACATGTTCGTCTTCTACTACGCCGTCCTCTCGGAGGTGTCGCCGCCCGTCGCGCTCTCGCCGTTCGCCGCGTCGGCGATCACGGGCGGCAACCCCTATCGCACGATGATGCTCACCTGGAAGTACGCGCTGCCGTGCTTCCTTGTCCCGTTCATGTTCACGCAGCCCGACGGCCTCGCCATCCTCTGGCGCGACGTCCCCCTGCTCGACGCGGCCGTCGCGTCCGTCTCGGCCTGCGCCGGCATCGTCGCGATCGTCGCCGGCGTCGGCGGATATCTCTTCCACCCGACGAACGTCGTCGAGCGCCTCCTGCTCGTGGTCTCGGGCCTGTTGCTGCTGGCGCCCGGAAGCACGCAGGACATCGCCGGCGTGGCAATCTTTACGGTGGTGGTGGGGTCGCAGCTCTGGGCGCGCCGGTCGCGTCCCTCGTCCACGCAGGAGTGAGGCGTACCGCCGCGCTCGCGGCGTGCATTTTCATCGCGGTCCTCGTGAGCCGCGCGCCGTTCGTGGCGCGCACGCTGTGGGCGCACGATTCGGTCCTCTACGCGCGCGCGCTGGAGCAGGGCTTCCACGTCGACGACGAGCTGCGGAACCAGCGCCCGCATCCGCCCGGCTACATCCTGTACGTCGCGTCGGCCGCGGCGGTGCGCGACGGCGGCCTGGACAGCAACGCCGCGCTCGTCCTCGTCTCGGCGCTCGCGAGCGCGCTCGGCGCGATGGGCGTCTTCCTCCTCGCGCGGCGCTTCGTCCCCGACCGCTTCGCGATCATCGCCGGCGCGGCGTACGCGGCCGACCCGCTCGTCTGGCAGTACTCCGAGATCGCGTACCCGTACGCCGTCCTCGGGCTCGGCTCCATCGCGATCGCCGCCGCGGCGCTCCGCGCGCGTGGTCGCGGGATCGGCGCGGCGGCGGCCGCGAGCGTGGTCTTCGGCCTGGCGGGCGGCTTCCGGCAGGATCTGCTGCTCCTCTTCGCGCCGCTGTGGCTGTGGTGCGTGTGGCCGCTCGGCGCGCGCCGCGCGGCGCTCGCCGGGCTCGCCGGGCTCGCCGCGTGCGTCGTGTGGCTCGTGCCGACGGTCGTGCTCTCGGGCGGCCTCGAGGAATACGCGATCGCGCTTGGCAGCCAGGCGAGCTACGTCGAGGAGGCGTACTCGATCGTCGCGCGGGGCGTGCCCGCCCTCGTCGCGAACGTCGCGATGACGGGGTACGCGCTGGGCTGGGGCCTGCTGCTCGTCGCGCCGCTCGCGGCGGCCGCGGTGCTTTTCGTCGCGCGCCGCGCGTGGCGCACGCGAGAGCTCGACGACGCCGCGTTCGCGCTCCTCTGGTGCGTGCCGCCGCTCCTCATCTACGCCACGCTCCACATCGGCGACTGGGGATACGTGCTCTCGGCTGTCCCGGCGCTCTACCTGCTCGGCGCCCGTGCTCTCGCCGCCGCCGCGGCCCGGGCGCCGGAATGGCGCGGCGCGGTCGTCGGCGCCGGCTGGACGGCGCTCGTCGTCGCACCGGCCTTCGTCTTCGTGTCGACGCCCGCGCCGTTCTCGGCGGCGGCCATCGCGAAGCACGACCGCGAGCTCGGCACCCGCTTCGCCTACGTGCGCGATCACTACAGCGCGGCGCGGACGCTCATCCTCACGCGCGAGGACTTCCTGCTCGTCCGCTACTACCTTCCGGACTATCACGCGCGCCAGTACGACCCGGAGCCGTACGTGCGCTTCTCGCGCAAGATCCGGGCGGGTCAGGTCGACCGCATCGTGGTGTTCACGCCCGGACTCGCGCCCGCACGCGCCGCCGACGTACGGAAGGTCGCGTTCGCGAAGGGCATCGAATTCGTGTATCTCGACGTGATCCCCGGCGCCGTCATCGAGTTCACCGGCGAGCGCTTTGCCGTCGCGTCACCGGCGCCGTAGCGCGCTCGTCTGCGCGACCTCGCTGCGGGAGCGGCGAGCGGCCCGCGCGGTGGTCCCCGGCGAGCGGGCACACGCCGCGACGAGCATCTGCGCCCAGCGGGCCCGAACGCGACGCGCGCCGTGAGCAGCGGGCCCGCGTAGCCAGCCGCGAGGAGCGGCGTGTGCCCGCTCGCCGCGCTCACCGGCCTCGCGGGCTAGGCGAGCACGCGCTCGAGATAGTCCGCCAGGATCGTGAACGCGCGGATCTTCTGCTCGATGTCCGCGCTCCCGTGACCCTCGTCGCCGAGCTCGACGTACTCGAAGTCGACTCCCTCCTTCTTCCCGAGGGCGAGCAGCTTGTCGCGAAAGGCGCGTGACTGGGAGACCGGGCAGCGCGGGTCGTTCACGCCGTGGACCATGAGCAGCTTCGCCTTCAGCCGATCGGCGAACTCGATCGCGCTCCGGTCGCGCCACAGCGCGCGGTCCCGCTCCGGATCGCCCATCTGCTCGCGGAGGAAGTAGCGGAAGTGCTCCTTGCTCTCGTCCCACATGGCGTGCAGATCACTGATGCCGACCCACGCGATCGCCGCGCGCCACACAGCGGGCTTCTTCGTCGCCGCGATGAACGTCATGAAGCCGCCGTAGCTTCCGCCGAACACGACGATCTTCGACCCATCGACGCAGGGCAGCGTCCTCAGGTAGGCGGCCGCCGCCGCGACGTCCTCGAGGTCGGCGCCGCCCCAGTCCTTGATCGCCGCGTCGCGGAACGCGACGCCGTACCCGGTCGAGCCGCGGATGTTCGGCTCGATCACGACGTAGCCGCGGTCCACGAGGAACTGCGCGAAGGGATCGAAGCCGCGGGACCACTGGGCGGTCGGCCCGCCGTGGACGTGCACGATCGCGGGCAGCTTCTCGCCGGGCGCGGGGTCCTTCGGCACGTAGAGGATCGCGGGGATCCGCCTTCCGTCGAACGTCGGGTAGTACAGGTGCGTCGCCTGCACGAACACGCCGCGGTCGATCGAGCCGTACTCGGGTTCGAGCAGCGCCTCGTACGTGTCCGTCGCGAGGTCGTAGGCGACCAGGCTGGACCGTGTCGTGTCGGTGCTGTACGTCACGAGGAGCTTGCGGTCGGCGGCGAGGAACTGCGCGCCGACGGCGAAGCCCTCCGGCAGCTTCAGCGTGCGCGCCTTCCCGGCCTCGACGTCGTAGATCACCGGAGTCACCGACGACTCGTGGTTGCGGATGCACGCGAGCAGCTTCCCGTCCTTGGAGAAGCGCAGGGCGTGCTCCTCGACGCCGTCCGGTGAGAGCCAGCGGACCTCGCCGCTCTCGACGTCCAGGATGCCGGCGCGGTTGTCGCCCGACGCGTCGCTCGTGACCGCGATGCGGCGGCCGTCCGGATGCCATCCGCCGAACGTGTCCTGCGAGCCCTTCCGGACGCTCCACACCTTGTGTGGCGCCTTGCCATCCGGATCGACGACGTATCCGTCACGGTTCTTCAGATCGGTCGTGTCCTCGTTCGTCACGTACGCGATCTTCGATCCGTCCTTCGACCACCCGGCGGCGAACGCGGGGAAGGCGTGGCGCGTGAGCGGCAGGTAGGTGGAGCCGTCGCGCTTCACCTTCCAGAGGTTCAGCTGACCCGGACGGTCCGGAGCGTCGGGCAGCCGCTTGTTCGTGTTCACGAGGAGCCACTGGTCGCCGGGGCTGAGCTCGACGGCGTGCTCCTCGGCCGCGGGGTCGCTCGTGAGCTGCCGTACCGCGCCCGTCTCGACGTCGATCGCGTAGATGTCGTGCTGCTCGTTCCCGCCGCTGTCCTTGCCGAAGGCGATCTCGCGGTCGTCGCGGGTCCAGGCGAATCCGGTCCGCAGCGCGCGCGGCGTCTCGCCGTGGCTCACCTGCCGGACGGCTTTCGTCGCGAGGTCCATGACGAAGAGCTCCAGCCGGCCGGTCTTGTCCCAGTAGAACGCGGCTCGGTCGCCCTTCCAGGAGACGACCGGGAGGAAGAACGACGGAAGGCGGCACAGCTCCTCGAGCGGGATGTGCGGCTGACGGCGGGTCACGATCGCCATGACATTCCTGCCCCGACGCGCCCGCTAGATCTTCGCGGCCGCCCGCTCGCGGAGCCCGAGGCTCGTGCGCGCTTCGGCCAGCGGCAGCTGCCAGAGCGTGTTCGACCACGCGTGGCGGAAGCCGAGGAGCGTGTTGATCTCGAGCATGTTCTCGTTCACGTTCGCGTTGCCGGTGCGGACGTAGCGCGCCGCGGGCCGCTCGCGCACGATCCGGTCGAGCATCGCGGCCTTCATCCAGAGGCCCAGGCGGTGACCGCGATGCTTTTGCGTCACGCCGGTGCCGCCCTGCTGGAGGAGGTGCGCGACGCGCGGGTCGTAGCTCACCTCGGTGAATCCCGCGCCCTCGCCAGTGGTCGCATGGACGGCGACGACGAGCCACCACTCCATGCCGGCCTGCGTGAGCCACTCCTCGCGGTCGTGGAGCTGCTCTTCGGTGAAGCGCTGGTCGGCGAAGCGCAGCTCGCCCTTTGGCATGTCGTTCATCGCGTTCGCGGCATCGAGGTACGGCTGGATGAGGTGCTTCGGCACGGTGTTGTCCGCACGCTCGAGCCGGTAGCCCGCCGGATCGAGCTTCGTCCACTCGGCGACCTTCGCGCGGTCGACGTCGGCGATAGTCAGCTGATTCAGCCTCATCGCGAGGCCCGGCGACGCGGCGATCGCGCGCGCGAAGTGCTCGCCGGCGGGAACGCGGTCGGAGGTCTGTCCCATGAACACAAGGCCGTCGCCCTGGTCGAGGCAGGCCTCGACGAGCGCCGCGAAGAGCGCGCGGCCCACCCCGCGCCGGCGGTGCGCAGGCAGGACGTTCACCTCGCTCCAGCGAACGTGCGCGTTCTCGGGCTCGTTGCGATTCCATCCGACGAAGGCCGAGCCGACGAGCGCTCCGGACCGATCGCGGGCGGCGAAGATCGCGCGCCACTGGCTGGGGGTCGTCGCGCGGATGCGCTGCACGATGACGTCGACCGGTGTCGGGGGGTCCTCGGGAACGCGCTCGAGGTTCATCGCCTGGAGCAGACGGCCCGCGTCCGCGAGAGCGTCCTCGGACATGGTGGCGGGGTCGACGCGCAGGATCTCGTACCTCTTCGGTGTGTTCATGG
Source organism: Candidatus Limnocylindria bacterium (assembly GCA_035651155.1). Lineage (GTDB taxonomy): Bacteria > Chloroflexota > Limnocylindria > P2-11E > P2-11E > CF-39. The sequence continues at coordinate 38,664 of DASRGG010000002.1, forward strand.
GGGCTGAGCCTAGCGGCGCGCGCGGACGGGACCATGTCCCGCGATACGTTCGCTCAGGCGGTGGCGAGGACCGGCTTGAAGATGAGGACGGTCGTGCCGGACAGCGCGCGCTCGCGCGTCACGCGGATCCGCTCGCCGAACCGTCGCAGGAACGCGAGCTCGATCGCCTTGTCGTCCCACTTGGAGACATCCCAGGACATGCCCTCGGCGGACATGAAGCGAAGGACGAACTCGCGGAGCGCGCCGTCGGTCACCGCCACGCCCTCGTAGCGGAACTCCGTGCCGTCAGGCATCTCCCAGGTGACCATCTGTCGCCTGTTGCGAGGCTACGGAGCGCCCCCCTCCCGGGCATCCCCCGCGGGGGTGCAGTCGCTCCCCCGGACGGGGGAGGGCCGGCGTCGGGCGCGGACCCTACGCCTAGCCGCGGCGGCGGCGGGGGTTGCCGGTCCCGGGGGCGGTGGCCGGCGCGTCGGTGCGCGTGACGGTGAAGCTCGAGCCGTCGCTGCCGATGACCGAGGGCGTCGCGATCGCCTGGCGCGAGCCGTTGATCATCGTGATCGCCTCCGCGCCGAGCGCGCCGAGGTCGAGCGTCTTCCCGTCCCGGACCGCGGACGCGCCGGTGAATCGCACCGCGCCGAAGCTGTCGAGCGCGACCGTGCCGCGTCCGATGCTCGGCGCTTCCTCGATCCATTCGGCGGACGAGTTCGTCGAGCGGTACTGCACCGTCGTGCTGTAACGGCCACCGGTCGTGTTGTTCTTGATCGTGATCGTCCAATCGGCGCCGCTCTTCTGCGCGATCGTCACCGTGACGGAGTCACCGGGAGCGACGCTGAGCGAGACGGGGCGGGAGGACGCCGGCAGCATCTCGATCCACGCGTCGTACGACACCTCGCCGCCGCTCACCGTCGCCTGCGTCCCGGCCTGGATGAGGTCGCGAGAATCGACGCCGCCGATGCCGACCCACGTCGCGTCGGCGCCGCTCGTCGTCGCGGTCACGGTGGGAACGGTCCAGGTGCCGGTGACCGACGTGAACGATCCGCCGCGCGCCGCGTAGCCCGACCAGTTGGACGAGGTCGACGAGCGCGTCGCCGCGGCCGGCGCGCCCGTATCGGTCTGGGTCCGCGGGGCGGGCCGCAGGACCGCGCCGGGCTGATCGTCGGCGTCGATCTTCCACGCGCCGTCCTGCGATACGAGCGCGTAGTCGTTGCGCGCCGTCGACTCGTCGCTCGAGCCGTCGCGGAAGGTCGAGCGCCACGTCTCGAAGGTCGTGGCCCTCGCCGACGCGCCGTCCACGGCGATGTCGCCCCATTCGGTCGAGACGATCTCGATGCGGGTGACGCCCGACGCGGCGAGATCCTGGTTCGTCTTCAGGAGCTCCTGATAGAAGGAGTCGGTGGCGTAGCGCTTCATCACGGAGGGATCGCCCGAGTTGAACGCGCCGGCCTGCGCCTCGTTGGAGCGCTGGATCGTCTGCTTCACCGCGTCGCGCTGCGTCACCTCCGTCTGCGCCGACGTCCGCTGCTGGGTGGGGAGCGGCAGGCCACCGGCGAGGCGGCTCACGTCGAGCGCGCCGAGTGCCAGGAGCACGAGCGCGAGGAGGACGGCGACGAGCGCGGTCGGCGACCGGCGCTTCGCCGGCGCTGGGAGCCGCGGGGCCTCTGCGGTCATGCGACGAGGTTCGCCCACGGTCCTAAGAAGAGCATGAGAGGCCGGTAATGCGGCGCTAAGAAGCCGCGGGCGCCGTGGCGAGGACGAGCAGGCCGGCCGCGACGAGCGCGGCCCCTCCGAGCTGAACGGAGGCGAGCGTCTCGCCGAGGATGACCGTCCCGAGGAGCGTCGCGGTGAGCGGCTCGGCGAGCGAGAGCGTCGCCCCCCACGACACGGGGATGCGTGCGAGCGCGTGCGTGAAGAGCACGTAGGCGAGAGCCGTCGCGATGACGCCGAGCTCGAGCGCGGCGACCATGCCGCTCGGTCGTCCGAGCCACGAGAGATCCGCCACGGCGAGGACCGGCAGTAGGACGATCGCGCCGCCGCCGAACGCGACCGCGGCGACGGCCACGTTGTCGCGTCCGGCGAGGAGCGCCTTCGATCCGGTCGCGTACGTCGCGTACGAGGCCCCTGCGGCGAGCGGCAGGAGCAGGGCGAGCGGCACGAGCTCCACGCCCGCGGGCGGCGTCGAGAGGAGCACGACGCCGGCGAGCGCGAGCGTGGTCGCGACGGCCCAGCGGCGCGACGGCCGCTCGCCGAGCGTGACGAGCGCGAGGACGCCGGCGAAGAGCGGCGCGCTGCCGATCGCGACGATCGTGCCGACCGCGACGCCGGCGCGCGCGACGCCTTCGAAGAACGAGAGCTGGTACGCGGCCACGCCGAGCGCGACCGCGAGCGTCGGGCCGAGCGGCCAGCGCGCGCGTGTGAGCGACCCGCGCGCGAGCGCGAGGACCACGAGGATCGCGCCACCGATCGCGACGCGCACCGCGCCGACCGCGAGAGGCGACGCGCTCGCGGGCGCGAGCGCGCGCGCCGTCCCGGTCGTCCCCCACATGACCGCCGCGATGAGCACCATGAACACGGCGCGCCGGTCGCGCATCGGGTCGAGCGTACAGTCGGCGGCATGCGCGCTCTGCGTGTGGTGCTCGTGCTGGCGACCGCGATGGGCGTGCTCTGGATCGGTCAGGGCGTCGGTCTCGTCCCGGGCTCGTTCATGACCGGCCGCAGCGAGTGGGCCGTCATCGGCGGCGTCCTGAGCGCCGCCGCGCTCCTCGGCCTCTGGGCCACGGCGCGACGCCGTACCGGCTGAGCCAGCTCCCGCGGCGCGGGATGATGTGCGCGTGAAGCGCTATCGCGTCGCGGTGCTCCCGGGCGACGGCATCGGGACCGAGGTCATGCCCGAGGCGCTCCGCGTGCTCGACGCCGCCGCGGCGAAGCATTCGTTCGCGATCGAGTACCGGCACTTCGACTGGAGCTGCGCGACCTACGCGCGCACCGGGCGCATGATGCCGGCCGACGGGATAGACCAGCTCCGCCCGCACGACGCGATCCTCCTCGGCGCGGTCGGCTATCCGGGCGTGCCCGATCACGTGTCGCTGTGGGGCCTGCTCATTCCGATCCGGCGCGAGTTCGACCAGTACGTGAACCTGCGCCCCGTGCGCCTGCTTCCCGGCGTGCGCTCTCCGCTCCGCGACGCGAGACCCGATTATTGGATCGTCCGCGAGAACACCGAGGGCGAGTACTCGCAGGTCGGCGGGCGCTTCGGCCAGGGCGAGGCCGAGACCGTCATCCAGGTCGCGACGTTCACGCGCCGCGGGGTCGATCGCATCATGCGCTACGCGTTCGACCTCGCGCGCCGTCTCGGCCGTCCGCACGTGACCTCGGCGACGAAGTCGAACGGCGTCGCCATCTCGATGCCGTACTGGGACGAGCGCTTCCGCGCCATCGCGGCGGAGTACCCGGACGTCCGCACCGACCAGTACCACATCGACGTCCTCGCGGCGCGCTTCGTGATGTCGCCCGAGCGATTCGACGTCGTCGTCGGCAGCAACCTCTTCGGCGACATCCTCTCCGACCTCGGACCCGGTACCACCGGCACGCTCGGCCTCGCGCCGTCCGGCAACATCGATCCGAGCCGGCGGCACCCCTCGATGTTCGAGCCGGTGCACGGCTCCGCGCCGGACATCGCCGGCAGGGGCGTCGCCGACCCGATCGCGCAGATCTGGGCGGGCGCGATGCTGGTCGAGCATCTCGGCGAGGCCGCCGCGGCGGCGGACATCGTCGCCGCGATCGAGCGCGTGCTCGCCGCACCAGATTCGCCGCGCACGCCCGACCTCGGCGGGACCGCGCGCACCGCCGATGTCGGTCGCGCGATCGCATCCGCGCTCGAGGCGCGCTGATGGCGCTCCTGACCGCGTGGCGCGCGAGCCCTACGGCTTCATGACGACGAGAACGAGCGCTGGCCAGACGCCGACGACACCCATCCACGCACGCGAACGGCGAAAGCCGCGAGCTGAATACGGTGCTACCGCGCGGCCACGCGGGGGCGATCAGGCGAACTGCAGGGAACGCTTCGAGAGGCCGAGGAAATAGCCGTCGATCACGGTCTTGCCCGTGTCGACGGTCTCGATGCTCGCGCCGACCGTGACGAAGAGCGGGACGAAGTGGTCGACCGTCGGATGCGCATACGGCAGACCGGGCGCGCGTCGGCGGTAATCGAGCAGCGCGTCGACGTCGGCCTTCGCGAGCGTCTCCGCGGCCCATTGATCGAACTCCTTCGACCACGACGGCGCGGGCGCGTCTGGACGGAAGTCCCGCAGGAACGGAAGTCCGTGCGTCATGAAGCCCGAGCCCATGATGAGGACTCCTTCGTCGCGCAGCGGCGCGAGCTTCTTCCCGAGCTCGAGCAGCTCGCGCGCGTCGAGGCTCGGCATGCTGATCTGCAGCACCGGGACGTCGGCCCGCGGATACATCACCGTGAGCGGGACGTAGGCGCCATGGTCGAGACCGCGGAGCGGCTCCTCGGCGCTCGGCGTCTTCGGTCCGATGAGCTGCTTCACCCGCTGCGCGAGCCACGGCGCGCCGGGCGCGGGATACGTGACGCGGTAGTACTTCTCCGGGAATCCGTAGAAGTCGTACACGAGCGGGACGGGCGTCGTCGCGCCGATGGTGAGCGGCGACTCCTCCCAATGGGCGGAGACCACGAGGATCGCCGTCGGCCGCGGCAGGTCGCCCGCCCAGCGAGAGAGCTCGCCGGGCCAGACCGGATCGTCGACGAGCGGTGGCGCGCCGTGTCCGAGATAGAGAGCGGGAATGCGGCCGTTCACCTGTGAGAGAACACGATACCGAGCGGCCCGCATTCCGCGCGGTCAGCGCCAGGCGGTAACGACGGCCCCCATGACGACCTGCACGATGGCCATGAAGCCGAGCCAGCAGATGACGCCGAGCATCGCGCCGTCGCCGATGGTGGCGCCGCCGAGATTCAGCGAGAGCACGGCGAGGACACACGCATTGAGGAGCGACACGACGGCGCGCGTGGCCAGGCCCATCGGTCCGGGATCGCGAGCCGCGCCTGGGTCGTACCGAGGTAGGCCATCCACCGTCCGCCGAAGGTTTGCGGTGCCTAGTACGCGAAGCCGATGACGAGCGCGACGATGACCGCGAGGTAGCTCACGCCGACGTTGACCGCCATCTCCTTACCTCCGCCGCCGCTCCGCGGCGCGCACATCCTGGACGCGCGTGCGTAGGGCGACGGCCTAGTTGGCGCCCTTGAGGTCGAAGGACAGCCGCTTCACGCGGTCGCCGTCGAGGACGAACCGCCACGTCGTGTAGTTCGCGAAGACGCCCGGCGCGCGCGTGAGGGTCGTGATGCGCACCTCGCCGTCGCGCTCCTCCTCGTCGCGCATGCTGTGCTCGAACTGCGGCGCGAGACGGATCATCTGGCGGACGCCCTCCTTGCCGCGCAGCGGCGCATCGGCACCCGGCAGCATGACCTCGACGTCATCGGTGCACAGCTCCGCCGCGGCGTCGGCCCGCTGATCCTGCACGGCCTTCACGAAGGCGCGCGCCGTGTCCATCGAGGTCATCGACCGATGGTACGGCCCTACGGCGTGGGGCCGGCCGCGAGCGCCCGGCGATCGATGTCGGCCACCGAGCGATACCCCGCGAGCGCCATCGTGATCTCGAAATCGGCGACCAGATCCTCGAGCAGCTCCCGCACGCCCTCGCGGCCCGCGAGCGCGAGCGCATACACGTACGGCCGCCCCACGCACACCGCCCGCGCGCCGAGCGCGAGCGCCTTGAACACGTCGGCGCCGCCGCGGATGCCGCCGTCGAGAAGTACCGGCACGCGATCCCCCACGGCGTCGACCACCGCCGGCAGCGCGTCGAGCGACGCGATCGCACCGTCGACCTGCCGGCCGCCGTGGTTCGAGACGATGAGGCCGTCGATGCCGTACGAGAGCGCGCGGCGGGCGTCGTCCGGATGGAGGATGCCTTTGAGCAGGATCGGCAGCCTCGTCCGCTCGCGCAGGAAACGCAGATCGTCCCAGGCGAGCGACTGCCGCGAGTACGTCGCGATGAACTCCTGCACCGCGGCCAGCGGCAGCTTCGAACGGACATTCGGCCAGAACCCGCCGGGATGCGCGCGCGTGATCTCGAGGAGCACGCCGATCGCGCCGAGCGTGGCCTTCCGTCTGGGCGCGCGCGCTCCGGCGGCGGCCGACGCCCGCGCGGCCGCCATGAACACCGGATCGCTGACGTACTGCGCGATCCCCTTTCCGTGCAGGAACGGCAGGTACGCGAGGTCGAGATCGCGCGTGCGCCAGCCGAGGAGCTTGGTGTCGAGCGTGACGACGATCGCGTCGCATCCCGCGGACTCGGCGCGGCGTACGAGGCTCTCGACGAGCGCGTCGTTCTTGCTCCAGTACAGCTGGAACCAGCGAGGCGAGGCGCCCATGACGCGCGCGCACTCCTCCATCGGGACGGAGGCCTGAGTGGAGAAGATCATCGGCAGTCCGACGTCCGCCGCCGCGCTCGCGACGGCGACGTCCGCGGCACGATGGGCGAGCTCGAGGACGCCGATCGGCGCGAGCAGCAGCGGAGCGGGGATGCGCCGGCCGAACAGCACGACGCCGGTGTCGCGCGAGGACACGTCGCGCAGCACGCGCGGCACGATCCGATGGCGCTCGAACGCCGCGCGATTCGCGGCGATCGTCGTCTCGGCGCCGGCGCCGCCGGCCACGTAGGCGACCGCTTCGCGGGACATGCGGCGCTGCGCCTCGTCCTCGAGACGGCGCCAATCGGTCGGCACGCGCGGCGCCTCGCCGGAGATGCCACGAAGGTAGATATCGGACTGCCTGGCGACCGGTGTGTCCGCGCTCACATCCCTTCCCACCGGCGGGATGCTACGGCCTTTCCGCGCCGTGCCTGCTCGGTGTCGATGCGATGGGCGCGCCGGTCACCGCGGCCGCTAGGGCAGGACCTCGACGTTCGCGCTGAAGAGCACCGCGAAGAGCGGACAGGGCGAGCCGCTCCGACAGACCGCGCTTCGGGTCGCGCGGATCGTCGACCGACCAGGACTTGTTGCGAGCCGGATCGCCTGCGCGCCGCGAACGAGCATGGTCGCGGCCCCGACGCGGCCCCGTGCGGGGCTCAGGAAGAAGCGGCGGCGGGCGGGCGTTTCGTTTCGCGGAAGCGCACGATCTCGCCGCGGACGCGCTCGCGCGCGGCGGTCCACCAGGTGTCCGCCGCGGCGGGCGGCCATGCCTCCCGCTCGTCGGCGTGCCCGACGATCGAGATGGTCACCGTCCACGTGCCGTTCGCGCGGGCCTCGAGCCGTACGCGAGCGAGCTGCTTGGTGCGGTCGGGTGGCCGCACTCCCTTGGGCGAGATGAGGACGACGGTCGATGCGGTCGCATGACCATCGCGCGCGTCGCCCCATCCCTCGACGATCGCGTCGGGATACAGGCCGGGTCGATGGAGGAAGGGCAGAAGATGCTCGAGCGCGGCGCGTGCGTCACGCTGGAACGTATTCAGGATCCTCGTCGTCTCGGCGTCGGTCACGATGTTCGTGACCCGCGCGACCCCACCGGGCGCTATGCCGGCGTGACCTTCTCGGCGCTTTCCTTGTTGCGGCGCGGGTCCATGGCCTTCTCGTAGGTCACGGCCTGGCCCTCGCTCAGCTCGTCGAAGCTCGTTCCCGCCACCGCGGTGCGGTGAAAGAAGAGGTCCGTCCCGTCGGCCTGCGCGATGAATCCGAAACCGCGCTCGCCTACGAGCTTCTTGATCGTTCCAGTTGCCACGTGTGTTTCTCCTCGTCGGCGGCTGTACGCCGTGACGCCTGACCTCACTGTAGCAGTGGCTCATAGCGATCCGGACGTTACGCGATGCGAAGACGATCGTATCCCGGGATGCCTTCCACGACGGCGAGTCCCTGTGGACCCATCGCGAACACCGCCGTGGCATAGACGTCGGCGGCCACGATGTCGGGGCCGATCACCGTCAGGCTCACGAGGTCGGTCGCCGGCAGTCCGGTGCGCGGATCCTCGATGCGCGGGCCGCTCTCGTACGTGCCCGATGTGGCGCCCGCGAGATCGGTGGCCAGACCGGAGCGGCGACGCGATCGCGCCCCGGATGGCCGACGGAAGGCTCGTGATACGCGCGGTCTCGTCGTTGACGCGTGACGCGCTTCGCGGCCGGCGACGCGGTGTTCGCGGGGCGCCGGGCGCGTTCGCCGAGTACGCGCGGGCACGCGAAGACAGCCTGGTGTTGAAGCCTCATGCACCGGCCCAGCCCGTGAAGCGAGCACGGAACGAACGATCGACGGCTCGGGATCGATGCCGGGCGTCGGTCACATGCGGGACCGGCTTGTCCAGGCGAAGCTCGATCCGATCGAGGCCGACCACGAGAGCGGCCACATGGGCGCGAGTGTTCGCGTGCCTCCGCACGCGTCGGCGACCATCGCCATCGTCGTGCCGCCGCAGGTCGGTGAGCTCGAGTTCGGCCGATGCCGCACCCATCGGGCGGAATGGACGACGAGGTGCACTAGCGCAGGTCGCGCTCGACCCGGCGCAGCAGCAGTGCGTTGCTCACGACCGTGATCGAGCTGGCGCTCATGGCGAGGGCGCCGAACTCCGGTCGCAGCAGCAGGCCGAAGGCGGGATAGAGCGCGCCGGCGGCGATGGGGATAGCGACGAGGTTGTAGACCGCCGCCCAGAAGAGGTTCTGCTTCATCTTGGTGACCGTCGCCTTCGAGAGGCGGATGGCCCCAAGCACGTCACGCGGATCCGAGCGCATCAGAACGATGTCACCAGTCTCCACTGCCACATCGGTGCCTGCCCCGATCGCGATGCCCAGATCCGCCTGCGCGAGCGCGGGCGCGTCGTTGATGCCGTCGCCGACCATCGCGACGAACTTGCCCTCCGCCTGGAGGCGCTTCACCTCGTCGGCCTTGTGCTCGGGCAGGACCTCGGCGAGCACGCGCTCGATCCCGAGCTCGCCCGCGACCGCCTCCGCGGTCTGGCGGTTGTCACCGGTGAGCATCGCGACCTCGATGCCCAGCTCGCGCAGCCCGGCGACGGCCGCTTTCGCGCTCGCGCGGGGTGTGTCCTGCACCGCGACGACGCCCGCGAGCTTCCCATCGATGGCGACGATCGTGAGCGTCTTGCCCGCGGCGAGCAGCGCGTTGACGCGGTCGGCGAGCGGGAGGAGGTCGATCCCCTGCTCCTCCATGAGACGCCTCGTCCCTACGACAAGCGATCGGCCGTCCACACGCGCGCGCACGCCACGGCCACCGAGCGCCTCGAAGTCGTCGATCCGTTCCGGCGTCGCGAGCCCGCGGCGCCGAGCCTCATCCAGCAGCGCTTTCGCGAGGGGGTGCCCTGATCGCGTCTCGGCACCGGCCTCGAGGCGGAGCAGCTCGTTCTCGTCGACCGGCGCGAGCGCGATCACGTCGGTCACCCGCGGTCTGCCCTCGGTGAGCGTGCCGGTCTTGTCGAACACCATCGCGCCGATCTTCGAAGCGAGCTCGAGGCTCGTGGCCTCCTTGAAGAGGATGCCGTGCTTCGCGCCGATGTCCGTGCCGACCATGACCGCCGTCGGCGTCGCCAGGCCGAGCGCGTCCGGGCACGCGATGACCACGGCCGTGACGGCAAGCGTGAGGGCAAAGAGGAGCGGCTCGCGTGCCACGAGGAGCCAGAACAGGAACGTGACGACCCCGGCGCCCACCGCCACGAGCACGAGATAGTGCGCGGCGCGGTCGGCGATGCGCTGCGCGGGCGGCTTCGAGGCCTGCGCCGTCTCGACGAGCCGCGCGATGCGCGCGAGCGCGGTATCGGCGCCGATCTTCGTGGCGCGATAGCGGATCGAGCCGGTCTGATTCAGCGTCCCGGCGACGACGGATGCACCCTTCTCCTTCTCGACGGGGATCGACTCGCCGGTGACCATCGACTCGTCGATCGAGGTGCGGCCATCGATGACCTCGCCGTCGACCGCGACCCGCTCGCCGGGCTGCAGCACGATCACGTCGCCGACGCGCACCTCCGCGACAGGCACGCGCACGATGCGACCGTCGCGTTCGACGTTCGCCTCGCTCGGCGCGAGCTCGAGGAGCTTGCGTACGGCATCGGATGATCCGCGGCGCGCCTTCATCTCCATCCAGTGGCCGAAGAGCAGGAATGTCGCGAGCATCACCGCCGCCTCGTAGAACGTCTCGCCGCCGACGGTGAACGTGATCCCGACGCTGAAGAGATAGCTCACGAGGACGCCGAGCGAGACGAGCACGCTCATGTTGAGCACGCCGGAGCGGATCGAGCGCCACGCTCCGACGTGGAATACGCTCGATGCCCACAGTGCGACCGGCGTGCTGAACGCGAGCAGGATCCAATTCCGATCGATGGGCGCCGGGAGCTCGCGGCCACCGAGGATGAGCGTGCCGAGTGACGAGTACGCGACCACGGGCAGCGAGAGCACGAGCGCGATCGGGAAGCGCCGGCGCATGTCGGCTTCCATCGCCGCCGCCATGCGAGGGTCGGACATGTCGTGACCCATCGCCTCGTGGCCGCCGTGTGCCGCGGTCTTCGCGGCGGCGCGGTGCATCGCCTCGTGGCTCGACACCTCGGCCTTCGGTAGCGGGACGGGGTTGCGGAAATTGCAATCGGCGATCTGCGCGCGGAGCGTCGCCGCGTCGGTCATGCCCGCGTGTACGGTCACGTGCGCGACCCTGTGCGCGAGATCGACGTGCACGCCGACGACGTGAGGCAAGCGCGCGATGGCCGCGCCGAGGTCGTCCTGGCAGCAGGGGCAGAAGACCTCGTCGAGCGGGACGGCGATCGTGACGGTCGCGTCCGCGGCGGCGGAATGGGCAGCGTGGTCGCGCATGGCCACCGCCGGGCCTAGTGGCCGGCGGCCTCCGCCTTCTCCGTGTCGAGCTGCTCGACGACCTTCGGGTATGCCTCGCTCATGCAGCAGCGGCAGGCTTTGTACCACTCACGCATGCCGTGGTCGATCATCGGCAGCTCGTCCGAGTGCGCGTGCGGGGCGGCATGCTCGCCGCGGGCCTCCGCCGCGAGCCAGGCATCGACCTTGGCGATGTACGCCTGGGGGGACTTCGCGAACTTCGTGAGGCAGCCGGCCGCGCAGAACGCGTACTCACGATCGGCCATCTCGAGCGTGAGCCCCTGATCCCGCGCCTCGGCCACGTCCACGGTCATGTCGCATACCGGATCGAGCAGCTTCGCTTGGGTCATCGGTCCACCTTTCCTTTCAGCGATCGATCGTGGCGCCACGCAGGCGCAAAGAGTTGGTGACCACGGTCACCGACGACACGGCCATCGCGCCGGCGGCGAAGATCGGCGAGAGCAGCACGCCGAGGAACGGATAGAACGCGCCTGCGGCGAGCGGGATGAGCGCGACGTTGTAGAAGAACGCCCAGAAGAGGTTCGTGCGGATCGTCCCGACGGTCTTGCGCGAGAGCCGCAGCGCGCGTGGCACGCCGCGCGGATCCCCGCCGACGAGCACGATACCCGCCGACGCGATGGCCACGTCCGTGCCGCTGCCGATGGCGACGCCGAGATCGGCCTGCGCGAGCGCCGGCGCGTCGTTCACCCCGTCGCCCACCATGGCGACCCTTCGTCCGGCGCGCTGGAGATCGGCGACGAGCGCGGCCTTCGCATCGGGCCGCACCTCGGCACGGACCTCGTCGATCCCGATCGTGCGTGCGACCGCCTCCGCGGTGCGGCGCGTGTCGCCCGACACGAGGATGGTGCGGAGGCCCATGCGCTTCAGCTCGCTCACCGCGTCCTTCGCCGCCGCGCGCGGGACGTCGGCGAGCGCGAGGATCGCGAGCGGCTTGCCGTCGACGGTCGCGACGAGCGGCGTCTTCCCCGCGGCCTCGTGGTGCGCGAGCAGCCCGTCGTCGAGGTCGGCGAAGCCATGCGCCGTGGCGAAGCCACGATTGCCCACATAGACCTCGTGCCCATCGACGACCGCGTGCACGCCCTGCCCGGGGAAGGACTCGAACCGCTCGGGCTCGCTCGGGGTCAGGCCCTTCTCCCGCGCGGCCTCGAGCACGGCTCCCGCGAGCGGATGTTCGGAGCGCAGCTCGGCGCTCGCGATGAGCCGGAGCGACTCGTCCTCGCCGTAGTCGGCGCAGGTGAGGATGTCGGTGACCTGCGGTCGCCCGACGGTGAGCGTGCCGGTCTTGTCGAAGGCGACGGTGTCCACGCGCTGCGCGGCCTCGAGCGCGATCGCGCTCTTGATGAGGATGCCGCGCGACGCGCCGCGGCCGGTGCCGACCATGATCGCCGTCGGCGTCGCGAGGCCGAGCGCGCACGGGCACGCGATGATGAGGACCGCGATGAACGCGGTGAGCGCGAACGTCATCCGCGGCTCGGGACCGAGGAAGAACCATGCTGCGAACGCGACGCCCGCGATCACGAACACGATCGGCACGAAGATGGCCGCGATCTGATCGACGAGCCGCTGGATCGGCGCCTTCGAGGCCTGCGCGTCCTCCACCAGGCGGACGATCTGCGCGAGCGTCGTGTCCTTGCCGACGCGCATCGCGCGGACGCGGAGCGCGCCCGTCGTGTTGAGCGTGCCGCCCGTCACCTCGGCGCCCGCCGTCTTCTCGACCGGGATCGACTCGCCGGTGAGCATCGACTCGTCCACCGCGGACGATCCCGCGAGGACGAGCCCGTCGGTGGCGATCGTCTCGCCCGGACGGACGAGCACGATGTCGCCCACCTTCAGCTGCTCGATCGGTACATCCTCCTCGGCTCCGCCGGCACGCCGCACGCGCGCCGTCTTGGCGCCGAGCGCGAGGAGCGCCCGGATCGCGTCGCCGGTGTGTGTGCGCGCGCGCGCCTCCATGAAGCGGCCCGCGAGGACGAGCGCGATGATCGCGCTCGATGTCTCGTAGTACAGGCTCTCGTGAGGCTCGAGGCCGTTCGTGTAGAACACGTTCGGAAGGAAGGTCGCGACGACCGAGATGCCGTAGGCCGCGCTCGTGCCGACGGCGATGAGCGTGTTCATGTTGCTCGTGCCGTGGCGCGCGGCGTTCCACGCGGCGCGGTAGAAGGGCGCGCCTGCCCAGAGCTGCACCGGGGTGGCGAGCGCGAAGAGCACGTAGGCGCGCCGGTCGGCGTGCTCGAGCTCGGGGATGACGTGCGCCGCCATCGAAAGGACCACCGCGAGACCGGCGAGCACGCTCGCGACGACGAGGCGCCGCTTGAGCGACGCGACGTAGCGCAGCCGGAGCTCCCGCTCGTCCTGCGCGGCGGCCGCGCGCGCGGCGTCACCCTCGGGGATGACGAGCGCGCCGTAGCCAGCACGTTCCACGGCCTTCACGAGCGCGCCGAGCTCGGCCTGATCGGGATCGAGACGCACCGTTGCCCGCTCGTTCGCGAGGTTGACCTCTGCCGACGCGACGCCGGGAACGCTCGCGAGCGCGGTCTCGACCGATCGCACGCACGAGGCGCAGGTCATGCCGGTGATCGCGAGCTCGCGCTTCGCGGCCGTCGCGGGCGTCGCGGCGGTCGTGGGGACCGTAGCGGTCGCGCTCATCTACGCGCCAGCGAGAAGAGCTCCGACAGCTCCTCGATCATCGCGTCGTTGCGGCCCTGCTTGAACCCGGTCGGGACGCAGGTCGAGAGGTGCCCACGCAGCAGCTCGGCCTCGAACTTCTGCAACGCGCGCTCGACGGCGAACGTCTGCTTCAGCACGTCGACGCAGTACGTGTCGTCCGTGACCATCTTGCGGATGCCCTTGATGTGCCCTTCGATCGTCGCGAGGCGCGCATCGAGCTCCTTCGTATCGGTCTTCACCGCGTCCCTCCCATCGGGGCGCACCCCCGCCCTCCAGGGGTGGGTGGGCACCCCGGTCGCGTTCATCGTATCACGGCGCTCACGGCGCGCCCGGTCAGTGGCCTTCCATCTCCATGTCGTGCCCCTCGGGCGACATCGTCTGCGATGGCGCCGGGCCCGAGGGAACGATCGGTGCGCCCTGGTCGCGGGACGGCTGAGCGCTCGCGACCACGATGACGCCGCGCATGCCGCTCTCGTAGTGCCCCGGCACGAAGCACGCGAACTCGTATCGGCCGGTGGCGTTCGGCACGACGAACACGAGCTTCGCGGTCGCCCGCGCGGCCACGCGAACGCTCGCTCCACCGTGATCCGCGTCCCCGCTCGTGCCGACGACGTTCGCGGATGCGAGCCAGTCCTGCGCGTAGCCGTGTCCCGGCATCGCGCCCGTCCCCGCCATCAGCTCGTGCTCGACCGTGCCGACGTTCGCCAGCACGAGGGTCACGGTCTCGCCCGCCTGCAGCACCACCTGGGGCGGCGAGAACGCGAAGTCGCTCATCTCGATGCGGACCGTTCGCCCTGGGTCGGGCGGCTGCGGAGCGGCGGCGCCGCCGCACGCCGCGGCGAGGAGCGCCGCCGAGAGGGCGGCCCTCACCGCCCCGCGGTCTCGGCCGCCTCGCAGGTGCCGCTACCCGAAGGCGCCGCGCCCTTCGCGGCGCGCTCGGCATCGAGCGCGTCGACGATCTCGGGGTGCCCATCCGAGAGGCAGCACCGACACGATGCGTACCACGCGCGCAGGCCCGCGTCGATGGCGGAGGTCTCGGTCCGCGCGTCCATTCCCCCACCTCCCCTGTGCGTCGCGCGCGATCCTACCACACCCACCCCAAGGGGGGAGGGCGGAGCGGAGCGATCGATGACCGTCCCTGCGTAGCACGGCGGCATGCGTATCGCTACGTCTACGTGGCCGTGGCCGAAGAACGCATCGCCGGTAGCACGAGAACGAACGTGCTCCCGCGTCCGACCCCGCTGCGCACGGTCATCTCGCCGCCGTGTGCCCGCGCGAGCTCGCGCGCGACGGTGAGCCCGATGCCGCTTCCCGAGGCTCGGCCGCTGTCCGCGCCGCGCCAGAACCGATCGAACACCCGCGGGAGGTCGGCGGCGGCGATGCCCGGCCCGTCGTCGGAGACCTCGAGGATCGCGCGGTCGCGGTCGCGCGCGGTGGTGAGGCGTACGTGGCCGCCGGCGGGCGTGTACTTCAGCGCGTTCGACAGGAGGTTGCGGGCGATCTGCGCCAGACGGTCGGGATCGGCGAAGACCTCGACGCTCACTGGAGCGAGGGATAGGACGAGGCCCTTCGCGCGAAAGCGCTCGTCGAACTCGGCTGCGACGTCGCGCGCGACGTCCGCGAGATCGCAGGGCACGCGCTCGAGCGAGAAGCCCGCGGCCTCGGCGCGCGCGAGCGACTCGAGATCGGCGACGAGCCGGCCGAGGCGCGAGGCTTCCTCGTGCAACGACGCGAACGTCGCGGGCTCCGCCGGGAGCACGCCGTCCCGGAGCGCCTCGAGGTGTCCTTGGATGTTCGTGAGCGGCGTGCGCAGCTCGTGCGCCACGTCACCGAGGAGCCGGCGGCGCAGCTGATCCTCGAGCTCGAGCGTGTCGGCCATGGCGTTGAACCCGCGCGCCAGATCGCCGATCTCGTCGTCTCCGGCGACCGCGACGCGCGCGCCGCGCTGGCCGCGACGCTGCGCCTCGGTCGCGGCGGCGAGGGCGGCGACCGGACGCGTGATGCGGCGCGCGACGAACACGGCGAACGCGAGCGCGATGAGCGCCGCGGCGACGGCGCCCGCGATCTGCGCGCGCACGAGGGCGTCGCGCACCTCTCGCTCGGCTGGCAGGAGATCGCCGGTGGGGAACCGGAGTGCGGCCGTCCCGACCGTCCGCCCGCCGACGACGATCGGCACGCGGCGTTCCGGCCCGAGCGTCGCCGCGATGTCGTGCATCCCCGGCATCCCGGGCATCGCCATCGGCATGCCGCCCGGCGCCAGCACCGCCGATCCGCTCGCGTCGTAGACCGCGAGCGTGGCGCCGGAGACCGCCGCGAGATGCTCGGCGCCCATGAGGTCGGCGGCCGACCACGCGCCGCGGAGTGCGTACACGTCGCCGAGGCTCGCGACGACCTGCGTCACGCGCTCGTCCTGCTGCGCGAGCGAGAAACGCGCGAACTCGACGCGAAGCGCGACGACGTCGATCGCCGCCACGATCGCCACCGCGACGAGCGATGCCCCGACGGCCGCCACCGTGAGCCTGCGGCCGAGCCGGCCGAGGTCACGCATCGGGCTGCAGCCCGAGTCGGTATCCGACGCCCGGCACGGTCTCGACGACGCGGGGTGTGCGGGTGTCCCGCTCGACCTTGCGGCGCAGGTTGCGCACGTGCGCGTCGACGGTGCGCTCGTAGCCCTCGTATTCGTATCCCTGCACGCGATTGATGAGCTCGGCGCGGGTGAACGCGCGTCCGGGGCGCTCGGCGAGCGCGAGGAGGATGCCCCACTCGGTGCGCGTCAACCGCACGATGCTCCCGTCGCGGCGGACCTCGTGACGATCCGTGTCGATGACGAAGGACCCGCGGTCGAAGGCGAGCACCGGCGATGGCCGGGCCTCGCTCGCCGTACCGGTGCGCCGGAGGATCGCCTGCACCCGCAGGGCGACCTCGCGCGGGCTGAACGGCTTGGTCACGTAGTCGTCCGCACCGAGGCCGAGGCCGGCGAGCCGGTCCTCCTCGGAGGCGCGCGCGGTCAGCACGAGGACCGGCGTGTTGCCTTGGCTGCGCAGCTCGCGCAGCACGCTCTCGCCGGGCACGTCGGGCAATCCGAGATCGAGCACGACGAGCGCGGGCGTCGCGCGACGGACGAGCTCCAGCGCGTCCGCGCCCGAGCCGGCGGTGAGGACCGAAAGGCCCTCGCGCTCGAGGTAGAGGCGGACGAGGTCCCGTATCTTCTGCTCGTCGTCGACGACGAGAATGGGCCCGCGCACGGGCCCATTCTCCTGGATGCGCTGCATCGTCCCTAGCGGACGATGACCGTGGCGCGCATGCCCGCTTCGGCGTGGCCCGGAACGCTGCAGTATGCGGCGTAGGTCCCGGCGGGCAGGCTCCGCAGACCCGCCGTCTGCGTCTGGCCGGCGGCGGCAACGATCCGCACGCCGAGGCCCGGGATCGTGAGATCGTGCACGAGCGCGCCGGTGTTCACGAGTGTGAGATTGGCCGCACCCGTCGCCGGGAGAACGATCTCCGTCGGGGAGAGCGTGAACTCGCCCGCGGTGACGCGGACCTCGGGCGCGCCGGCGATCGCACCGGAGGCGCCCGCCGACGTCCCCGTCCAGCCGTACATGTGGCCGGACCCCATCATGCCCATGCCGTTCGAGCCCATCGCGCCCATCGGGTACGCGGCGCTCGGACCTGACGAGAGCCCGGCGAAGCTCCCCGTGGCGGCGGACGCTCCGCCGATCACGCCGAGGATGAGGAGCGCCGCGCCCGAGACGGCCGCGACGGCTCCCGCGATCTTCGCGGCGTTCATCGCGCGCCCTCCTTGATGGCGCGCGAGCGCGCCGAGTACTCCTCCGTGTCGATCTCGCCGCGCGCGTAGCGCTCCGCGAGGATCGACGCGGCGCGGTCGTCCCGCTGCGGGACGCGACCGAGCGTGAGGACGAGCCATGCGATGCCAGCGACGACGAAGACCCAGAAGAGGATCATCGCGAGCGAGCCGACCCCGAAGGCCCAGCCCATGCCTGTTCCGAACATCATTTCGAATACCTCCTGTTCGGTGATGACCACGACGATGCCCATGCCGAGTGAAGGTTCCCCGCGACCCGTGTGAAGGAACGATGAAGAACGGGCCCGCCCTTCTCGGAGGGACTACGCCGCCGGACGGGCGCCCGGCACGGGCGGCGGTACCCTCGGACCGCGACGAGCGACGCCACCGCGTGGTGAGCTCTCTCGCGTTGCCCGTGGCACGTCTCCGACCGTCGTACTCCTCGCTCAGTAGCGGAACAACACCGTGAGGATCGGCGACGCGACCACGACGAGAACCAGGAGCCCGAGGGCGAACAGGGTCCAGTGCTGCCGGCTCATCGAAGGGGCCCGACGCCTACACGATCCAATAGACGACGGTGTCGTTCAGACCGGCGATGAGCAGCACGACGCCGGCGATCTTGGAGAGGACGCGATTGGACCGACCCGCCCATGAGGCATCGAGCGCGGGCCGCAGCGCGAGCACGACGAAGACCACGAGCAGCGGCAATGTCGTCCCCACGGCAAAGAGCGCGGGGTAGGTGATGCCGATCGGAGATGTCAGCGCGAGCGGTATGAGCACGCCGAAGAACAGGAGGAACAGCGTCGGGCAGAACGCGAAGGCGAATGCGGCACCCAAGAGGAAGGCCGCGCGCGGGCGGGTCGCATCGAGCCGGTCCGCCACTGCGCTGGCCAGATCCTCACCGGCACCGAACATCACGCGCGGACGCAGCACGCCGAGCACCACGAGTCCAGCGAGGAGCATCAGCGGACCGAGGGCGCGGCGGACCACCACGATGAGCGGGATCGACATCGTGGCGAGGGATTGCCCGAGCATCACGACCGCAAGGCCGAGGGCCGCGTACACGAGCGCCTTGCCCGCGACATAGCTGGCGCCCGCCACGAGGGGGCGCCGACCTGGCACGGGACGGCCGATGAGCGCGACGGCGCCGAGCCCGGTCGAGAGCTGGCACGGGCTGAGCGCACCGAGCAGTCCGAGCAGGATCGCGGCAAGTGGGCCGATGTCGGCGCCCACGAGCATCGAGATCGGCTCGCCGGCGGCTTGGCTGAGGGACGCGAGCAGCGCGTACCAGCGCGCGATCAGCTCGGCCACGCTCACATACTACTGGCCATCGTAGGTAGCGTGGTCGAGGTCGCGCGATCGTTTACGAACAGGCGCGCACTCGTCGCAACGCTTCAAGCACGCCGCCTACCACTCGACCCCGCAGCTCGGGTGCTAGCGCGCCCGGACGTTCACGATCATCGTCAACCCGCCACCGCCTTGCTCCTCGGCACCGTTGTTCGTGACGTGGTCGGCGATGTGGCAGTGGAAGAGCCATTTCCCGGGCGCGCGGGCGATGAACTCCACGTCATAGCGCTCCCCGGGACCGACGAGCACGGTGTCCTTCGTGAGCCGCGCCGCTTCGGTGACCGGGTGTCCGTCGGTGGCGACGATGGTGAAGGGCTGGCCGTGCAGGTGCATCGGATGGATGAACTGGCCGGAGCCCACGATGTTGAGACGCACGCGGTCACCGACCCGCACGTCGATCGTCTCGGTCGCGGGATAGCTCTTCCCATTGATCGTGAAGAAGTTGGGGAACATCCCGGGTTGGTTCATCGCCGCGCGGGTCTCGCCGCTCCGCGGATCCACGTTCCACTCGCCGAGCATGATCGTGCGCTCGACCGCGTAGCCGCCTCGCCCGCCGGGCGGCTCGACGATGAGCGCCCCGGTGAGGCCGAGCGGCTGCTGACGGTCGGCCGCGACGTGCGTGTGGTAGAAGAATGTGCCAGCCGGACGTGCGGTCCACTCGTAGATGTAGCTCGCGCCGGCGGCGATGGGCTCCTGCGTCACGCCTCCCGCGCCGTCCTGCGCGTTGTCGATCTCAAGCCCATGCCAGTGGATGCTCGTCGGCTCGGGGAGATCGTTCTTCACCCGGACGCGCACGCGGTCGCCCTCCGTGATCCGGATCTCGGGACCGGGCACGCTCTCGTTGTAGGCGTACGCGCCGACGACGACGTTGGGCAGGATCGTCCAGCGAACGACGCTTACGCGCAGGTCGAATTCCTTGACGCCGTCTACGAGGCGTGCCGGCAAGGGCTGTCCGCCGCGGACCGCGAGACCCTTCGCGGGCGCCCCGCGCGTGTCGACGGGGCGCATGTCCATGCCGCTTCCGCCGTCGTGGCTCATTCCGGCCATTCCGCCCATCTCTCCACGACGCATCGAGAGATCGCCGAACCGCGCGGATACGAGTACCCCCGTCGTCAGGAGCGCGAGCGTCACGGCCGCGACGACAGCCATCGCACGCGGGTCGGGCCGACGCCGACCGCGGTGAGTTGCCTCGTGCATCAGCCGGCTCGTCCTCCTGTGGCGGACAGCCGCTCCCCGACGCGGGCTGCCGCGAGCTCGGCCTCGATCTCGAGCGCATGCCCGCCGCGGCCGATGGCCCGCTCGGTACCCATGCCGTGCTTTAGGCCGGTCGCGACGAGCCACCAGTTCACGGGGTAGCCGACCAGCGCGCCTACCAGCGCCGCCAGGCTCATCACGCCCCAGAAGCGAAGGCTCGTCGGCTCCATCGCGCTTGGGTCTGCGGTCATGAGCACGACCATGACGGGCGCCATGCCCGCCATGACCGCGTTCATGGAGACCCATTCCGGGTAGATCGTGCGCCGCAATGCGCCGGCGTAGCTGCCGCCGAGCATGCTGCGCATGAAGAGGGCTTGGAAGATGAGCAGACCGAAGCTGAAGCCGGTCAGGTATTCGACCACGACGTCGAGGCCCATCGGCAGCGCGAGCGCCATCGTGATCGCCGCGGCCACGATGATCCCGGTCGCATCGCCGGCCAGGCAATGGATCATCGAGCCCATCGCCTGCTTCCACATCGGCGCCACGAAGCGCGCGTGCGTCCCGCGCGACGGTTGCCGGCAGGTGAGCAGGTAGACGACCAAGCCGACCACGCCGGTGTACGCGGTCACAGCCATCCAGGCCCACTTCATCACACCCATCTCGGGCGTGTTGGTGATGAGGTCGTAGGCCACGTAGAGGGCGGACGGGATCGCGAGCGCGAACCACAGGAAGACCGCCAGGTCCAGCGCGCTCATGTGCCGCCGGCTAGTGGTTCATGCCCGGCATCGACCCGGGCAGCTGCATCATGAATGCGTAGGCGAAGGTGCCGAGCAGGATGAGACCGACGATGACCAGGATGATGATGAGCGGCGCATTCGAGCCGCGCCGCGCGGCCGACCCTTCCTCGGGGCCGCTCTGGCTCGGTGGAGCTCCTGTCGACACGGCATCCTCCCGACGTACGTACTACGCGGAATCGTAGACGACGGTCGCCTCGCGTGCACCGCGGCTCGCGCGTAGGGGATCGTGATGGCCGTCAGTCCATCGGAGTCGACGCGGCACCCGACAGATACGCGTCCGGATCGCGGACGAACAGCTTCTTGCACGAGGGAGCACAGAACACGTACGTCCGGCCGGCGCGCTCGACACGATGGCGTGCCGTGGCGGGATCGACCGACATCAGGCAGACGGGGTCGAGGCCGTCGAAGCTCTCGGCCTCGGACTCGGGCGCGCCGAAGACGAGCTCGAGGCTGCCATCGGGTGCGCGGAGATAGCGCTGGTAGACGTGATCCCCGAGCGCCTCCGGCGGCGGCAGCACGGCGTTCGCGCCGAGCATCGCCTCGATGTAATCGAACACCGCAGGCGCCAAGGAGGCGTCGTTCAGATCCTTGAACCAGATCGACCGGCCGTGGATCTGGAGCAGGGCATTGTTGCCGACGGCGCACGGACCGAGGCATCCGGAGAACGTGAGGTGCACGCGGCTACGGATCCGGCGGCGCTCCCACTCGTCCGACCAGAGAGAGTTGTCGAAGGGCATCCGGCCCTTCTCCGCCCAGCCGCAGCAGCAGTTCCCGTTCGCTTTCGAGCACACGAAGAGATTGCCGACGAGCTGGACGATCTTGAATTCTTCGCCGCGCGCGCGAACACGGACGACGGAAGGAGCCCGGCGTCCCGGCTGAGCGACGCCCCCCTGTGGGTCGCAGGTCGGACAGCCTTTGTGCTGCGGGCCGTGCGCGCCTTCGGTCGCGACTGGCTCGTCGGCCGTCACGGCTTGGCATGGCCGTAGCGGTGCGGATCGGCGTCGAAGGTCTTCTTGCAGCCGGGGCTGCAGAAGTAGAACGTCTTCCCCTCGTGAACCGACGTGTGCTTGGCGGTCTTCGGGTCCACGTCCATGCCGCAGACGGGATCGCGTTCCATCGCTTTCCTCCTATACAGACGTGTCGCTGGGCACTACGCGCTGACGGATTCCACCGGGTACTCCTCCCCCTGGAGGATCTCCTTCATCTTGCTCACGTCGAGGGACGCGTCGTCGTACTCGACCTCCACGCGCTTTGTCGGGATGTCCACGCGGACCGAGCGCACACCCTCCACGGGCGCGAGCGCGTTGGTGATGGTGCGCTCGCAGTGCTCGCAGGAGATGTCGGGGACGTTGAGCGTGACTTTGGCCATCGGGACCTCCTTCTCAACCGTTCGGATGCGGCATGTTCGGATCCATCGCGCCGCCTGCGCTCGCCAGCATCAGCGCGCCGGCGCCGATCGCAAGGGCGACGAGCGCGATCCCCACCAGATACGCGTAATCACCGACGACGCTCCGCAGCGACGGGTGCAGGATCTCCCGTGCGGAGGCCGGCCGCTTGAAGCCGCGCAGACGCAGCGCGTTGGTGACGACGCTGACGCTCGACATCGCCATCGCCGCCGCGGCGAGGACGGGGCTGAGCAGGACGCGGAACAGCGGGTACAGCGCGCCCATGGCGACGGGGATGAGCAGCACGTTGTAGGCGAACGCCCAGAACAGGCCTTGGCGGATCACGGCCACGGTCTTGCGTGACAGGGCGATGGCCGTGACGATCGTGCGCAGGTCGCCGCCGATCAGCGTGATGTCCGACGCGGCCATCGCCACGTCCGTTCCTGTGCCGATCGCGATGCCCAGATCGGCCTGCGCGAGCGCCGGCGCGTCGTTGATCCCGTCACCGACCATCGCGACCACGCGACCCCGACCCTGCAGCTCCTTGATCTTGTCGCTCTTCTGTCCCGGCAGCACCTCGGCCAGCACGTTGGTGATGCCGGCCTCGCGCGCGATCGCCTCGGCGGTCGCGCGGTTGTCGCCGGTGAGCATCCAGACCTCGAGACCGAGCGCCGAAAGCTGCTCGACCGCGGCCGTGGATTCGGGGCGGATCGTATCGGCGACGGCGATGAGACCCGCGGCCTGCGTGCCGATGGCGACGTACATCGGCGTCGCACCGCCGGAGGCGATCTCCTGCGCGCGCTCGACCAGGCCGTCGAGCGTGACGCCGCTGTCCCGCATGAGCGCGAGGTTGCCGAGCCGCACGTCGTGGCCGTCGATCCGCGCCCGCACCCCGCGCCCCGCGAGCGCCTCGAATGCCTCCGCCTTCGGCAGCTCGATCCCCTCCCCGCGCGCGTGCGCGACGATCGCCTCCCCGAGCGGATGCTCCGAGCCGACCTCGGCCGCCGCGGCGAGCCGCAGCAGCTCACGCTCATCGAGACCGTTGGTCGCGACGAGCCGCGTGACGGCGGGCTTGCCGCGGGTGAGCGTGCCCGTCTTGTCCAGGACGATGGTGTCGATCTTGCGTGTCATCTCGAGCGCCTCGCCGCCACGAACGAGCACCCCATGCTCGGCCGCCTTGCCAGTGCCGACCATGATGGCCGTTGGCGTGGCCAGTCCCAGCGCGCAGGGGCACGCGATGATGAGCACGGCGATGGCGGTCTGCAAAGCGAGCGTGAAGCGCGGCTCTGGGCCGAAGAGCATCCAGCCGATGAACGTGAGCGCCGCCACGACGAGGACCGCCGGCACGAAGTAGCTGGAGATGGTGTCCGCGAGGCGCTGGATCGGCGCCTTCGAGCCCTGCGCCTCCTCCACCATCCGCACGATCTGTGAGAGCGTCGTATCGCGCCCCACCTTCGTCGCGCGGAACACGAACGAGCCGCTCGCGTTCAGCGTCGCGCCGATGACCTGGTCGCCCGCGACCTTGTCGACCGGGAGGCTCTCGCCGGTGAGCATGCTCTCGTCGAGCGCCGAACGGCCTTCGGTGATCACGCCATCCACGGGAACCTTCTCGCCCGGACGCACGCGCACGAGGTCGCCGACGCGCACCTGCTCGATCGGGATATCCCGTTCGACGCCGTCGCGGATGACCCGTGCCGTCTTGGCCTGGAGGCCCATGAGCGCGCGGATCGCGGCCGAGGTCTGCTTCTTCGCGCGCGCTTCCATCCAGCGGCCCAGGAGGATGAGGGCGACGATGATCGCCGCGACCTCGTAGTAGAGGTGATATGGGAACCCCCAGGCCTCGGCCAGCGTCGGCCAGAGCGTCACGAATGCGCTGTAGCCGTAGGCCATGCTCGTGCCCATCGCGACCAGCGTGTTCATGTTGGTCGTGCCGTGGCGCGCCGCGGCCCATGTCGCCTCGTAGAAGACGCGGCCGGCCCAGACCTGCACGACGGTCGCCGCGATCAGGAGGGCCGGAGCGAGCAGACGGAGGTCGAGGCCGAGCGGGAGGTTCAGCAGCGCCATCATCACGAGGCCCAACACGAGTGAGACGCGCCACTTGCGGCCGAGATCGTCCAGCTCGCGCTGTCGCTCGCGGTCGTGTGCGTCCCCCTCGGCCTCTGCGGGCGCCGCCTCGGTCTCGACGGTTCGCGCATCGAGCGGAGGCGCTGGGAGCGCACCCAGCTTGTACCCGGCCTTCTCGACCGCGGCGCGGAGCTGGTCGATACCCGCCTTGGAGGGATCGAAGACGATGCGCGCTTTCTCGGTCGCGAGATTGACGCTTGCCTCCTGGACGCCGTCGACCTTGGAGAGCGCCTTCTCGATCCGACGCACGCAGGACGCGCAGGTCATGCCCTCGACGGGGAGGGTCAGCTCGCCGCCGCGGGAGTCCTGCACCTGCGCACTCGGCGCCGGCGCGATGGCCTCAGCCGGGACGCGCGGCATCTCGCGCACACCGTAGCCGGCCTTCTCTACGGCCTTCCGCAGCTGCTCGAGTCCGGCCTTCGATGGATCGAAGATGACGCGCGCCTTCTCGGTCGCGAGATTGACGCTTGCCTCCTGGACGCCCTCGACCTTGGCCAGCGATTTCTCGATCCGGCGCACGCAGGAAGCGCAGGTCATGCCGGTGACGCCGAAGCTCACAGCGGTCGTCGCCGCGGTCTGGCCCCGATCGGTATGAACGCTCACGTGCACTCTCCTAACGCCTCGCGATCTCGAAGATGTCGACCAGCTCTTCGCTCACCTGGTCGCCTGGCCCCACCTTGAAGCCGCCCGCGACGCAGCTCGAAAGATGCCCGCGCAGGAGCTCGGCCCCCAACTTTTGGAGCGCGCGCTCCACCGCGTAGGTCTGTTTGAGCACGTCGACGCAGTACCTCTCGTCTTCGACCATCTTGCGGATGCCGCGGACGTGCCCCTCGATGGAGGCGAGCCGCGTGCCGAGCTCCATCTTGTCATACATGTCCTCGCCTCCTACTACGCGCCCCCGTAGATCGGAGTATACCCCTCCCCATGGGAGGGGGTCAGCTCCCAAGGGACCGCGCCAGCGCTCGCCGTTACTCGACCACCCTGCACCCTGAGTCGACGAAGACGACCGGATGCCAGAGGTCGCCGATGCGCGCCTCGAGGCGATACTCGTCGCTGCGCTTAGTCAGGTAGAGAACATCGCGGGCGATCGGAATCGCGATAGCTGCGCGCCCTTCGCGCTGAGATGTGCACGGAGCGCCGGTGCTGGGCGTCGTGCTGGATCCCGCGCCGACGTCACGACCGTCGGGGTCGTAGACCCGAACTTCCTCCACCGTACCGGCCGCGTCGGCGGTCCAGACGTAGAGACGGCTGCCCGTCGGTGCATGCGCGTCGAGCGTCGCGTAGGTCATCGCCACCGGCGGGCTGGGCCGCGGCGTCGGGAGCACGGGGCGCGCCGGGGTGGGCACCGGACTGCTGCTGGTGACCGCGACCGGCGCCGCCGATGAAGCGCCGCAGGCGAGGATCGCGGCGGCGAGGGCAGGAGGGACGAGGCGTTTCACCTACTACTGAGAAAGTCGGAGGAGCTGTCGGCGCTCCGAACGTCGCGCCGTGGGCCCCGCTTCCCACACGCGGGCCTGAGTCACTCCCTCCGACGCGACCGTGGTCCGGCATCGCGAGTGCTCGCGCAAAGGCACAGCTCGTCACTGCAGCCCGCCTCATTCGCCGTGAGGAGGGTCGCCAGTTCGTGGCGGACGGCCTCGAGCTCCTGAAGGCGCGCGTCGACGGTCGCGACGTGGCGCTGGAGCCTCGCCGTGATCACCTGCGAAGAGGGCCGACAGCTGAGCCCCTCGGTCGCACGCAGCAGCTGTTCGATCTCACGCAGCGCCAGCCCGAGGTGCTGCATCCGGCGAACGAAGCGCAACTGCCGGAGGGCTGTCTCGTCGAACACGCGCTGTCCCGATGCCGAGCGCCTCACGGCGCGGATGAGTCTGCGGTCGGCGTAGTAGCGCACCGTGCGAGCGGGGAGGCCGCTGCGCTCAACGAGGTCGGAGACTCGCATGCTGAAGGGAGCATAGAAGTGCCACCGCGGTGGCGGGCAAGCTTGACCTGACAGTGCGGTGTGCGGTCACAATCGTGGCAGACGACCGCATCGGAGGTGCGTGATGGCGAAGCGACGTACCGAGGAGCTCAAGGTGATCGAGAGCTGCGGCTGTGGCTGCGGGTGTTCGGCGCAAGGCCACAAGGCGCCGACGCGCAAGGGCGAGAAGGCCGCGTCGAAGCGATAGCTGAGGACCCTCGAGTTCGCCGCCCTCGCCGCGGATGAGGTAGAGGACGTGGTCCGACCCTGATGCCTACTACTGTGCGTAGTATTCTCTGACATGCTTGTTCAGCAGCGCTTCCATTTGGCTGCGGCCGCTCGCCGGTGCGCGCGAGGCCAGCGTGTGCGACGTCAGCCGATCGTCTGATCCGGTGAACATCGCCACCGCCTTTGGGGCGGGGCTCCTCTCGTTCCTCTCGCCCTGCGTGCTCCCGCTCGTGCCCGCCTTCCTCGTGAACATCGCTGGCGAGGCGGCGCTCGCCGGGACGCAGCGACTGCGCACGGTCTCGCATGCGCTCGCGTTCGTTCTCGGATTCGGAGCGGTATTCACGCTCCTGTGGATCGCGATCGCCCTCGTCGGCGCCCTCGCCGGCGAGCTGGTGTTCTGGCTCCAGCGCATCGGCGGCATCCTGCTCATCGTCCTCGGGATCCACATGCTTGGGTTCATCACCAATCCGTTCGGCGCGCCCTTCATCGCGATCGCGGCGGGCGTCGTCGGCCCGGGTCGTGCGAGCGCGGCGCTGTCGCGGGAGGCGGGCTATGTCAACCCGGCGGGCGGTTCGCTCGTCGTCGTGATGGGCCTCCTGCTCGTGTCGGGTCAGTTCGCCAAGCTGCCACAGCTATTCAACTTCCTGCCGCTGCTCGGATGAGCGACCAGATCGCGGAGCCTCGGCCGCAGATGCCGCGCCTGGTCGCGGCGATCGTGATGGGCGCCATCGCCTTTGCCTCGCTGGCCGCGGTGGTGTGGCCGAGCCTTGCGATCTCGCAGGCCGGGAGCGGGCCGACGCAGGTTGGTGTCGTCCGCCGCCTCGTCGACGCACCCGACCAAGCTGCTCGCATCAGCGCCGTCGCGCCGGAGTTCGAGTGGAACGCGGCCGACGGCACGACGAAGAAGCTGAGCGACCTCCGGGGAAAGCCCGTGGTCATCAACTTCTGGGCGACCTGGTGCGTGCCCTGCCGGACGGAGATGCCGGCGCTGGAACGCGTCGCCGCCTCGAGCGATGCGGTCTTCCTCGCGGTAGATCTTCAGGAGGATGGCGCGAAGGTCCGCTCGTTCATCGACTCGCTGGCGCTCGACCACTTGAAGCCGCTCCTCGACACAGACGGCGCCGTCACGCGCCGCTACGGTGTGGTCGCACTGCCGCAGACGTTCTTCGTCGATGCCGACGGCGTCATCCAGCACATCGAGCACGGTCAGATCCTCGACGACGCGGCGATCCGCAGAGGCATCGACAAAGCCCGCTAGGCGCCGATGCTCCTCACGACGCTCAAAGCAAAGGGCCGCTGATCGGGAGCGGGCAGAGATGTGCGACGGCGCCCGCCGTCTCGGGCACGAGGTCGAGTGGGAGGAAGTGCGCGCGCACGGCCTGACCGAGCGCGATGGTCAGTGCGATGACCAGCGCGATGCCGGTAAGGAGGATCGCGCGCCTGGAGATGCCGGGGAGCAGGTTCTTCGGCTCCACGCCCGCGAGCTGATCGATCCGAACTGAGGCGAGCGACCACGCCGAGACGGGGATGCGCCGTGGGGGTGTGCGCGTGCTGCCAAGGACGAGAAGGGCGCCCGCGATGCCGCGGGGTGTGCCCTGCGCGCGGAGTGCCGCCCGGTCGGCGTCGAGCTCCTTCGCAACCTCAAAGCGCGCCGCGAGCTCGGCGATCAGCGGAAGAGCGGCGAACAGCGCCGCGAGAGAACGCGCGACGAGCGTGCGCAGGGGATCGCGCCGCTGCAGGTGATGCGCCTCGTGCCAGAGCACGGCCTCCAGCTCGGAACCGCTGAGCGCCCGTACCGCACCGAGCGAGACGTAGATCCGCGGAGACCAGAGCCCGGCGCAATACGCATAGCGCGACGCATCGTCCACACAGACCACCCGGCGCGACACGCGTGCGCGCGCCGCCGCATCGCGCAGGCGCACCGGCATGTCCACCGCGACCACGGCGTGCGCCCTCGCTCGCAACAGCCGCACGGCGCGAACGGACGCGGGCGCTACCGCGATCGCCGCAAGGCTGAGCGCAGCCGCGCCAAATGGCGGGAGCTCCCTGTGCACGCTCGTCAGCACGCCAGTGCAGTAGAACAACGCGTCGCTCGAACCACGCACGAGGCGCTCGATGAGCGCGGGGAAGAGCGTGAGCGCGAGCGGCACCGCGAGCAGCGCTGAAAGCGTGAGCGCGCTGGCGACGAGCGCGCCGAAGGCGCGATCCGCGCGCGCCATACGCGCTATTTCGCGCGCCGCAGACGCGCGAGCCGACGGCGATCGATGCGGTCGAGAGCGGAGGCGAAATGCACGAGCGCCATCTCGCCGAAGTCGTCGACGAGCTCCTGCACCAGGTGTCGCGCCATCCGGTCGCGCAGCTCGTCCGGCGTGAAGCGTGCCGTATAGCGATACCCCTTGCCTTCTAGCTTGCGCGTCACGATGCCCTTCTTGTGGAGGTGATCGAGGACCGTCATGACGGTCGTGTAGGCGAGAGCGTTGCGCCGCGGGAGCGCGTCGAACACCTCGCGGACGGAGCTCTCGCCCCGGTCGGCGAGGGTCTGGAGGATCCGCGCCTGGAGCGGGCCAAGGAACCACTCCTCGGGCAGTCCGCCCGGACGGGAAAGGCGCGCCGTGAACTCGCGGGGCAGGCTCGCACCGGGCACGACCTGATTCTCGCGCGGCCGTCCGGTACGGTCAAGCGATCGGCCGGCGCTGTCTACGATGCTGCCTAGTATGCAAAGGTGCGATCCCCGCTCATGAACCGCGACGCGCGTCGACCCCCGCGTGGCTCCTTCGTCTTGCTCATACCGGCGGTCACACTCGGCTTCCTGCTGAGCGCGCAGCTCCGAACGCAGGCCGAGCGGCCGCCGTTCGCGGGCCGTTACCAGCTGACTCTGCTCGAAGCGGTGAAAGGTCTCGAACAGGAGCAGGCAGGGTTGCGGGCGCAGCTCGTCGCTCTGCGCGCGGGGCTCGATGAGATCCAGCGCGATGGAGCGCGCCTCGATGCGGCGAGCGCTGCGCTGCAGGAGCAGATCGAGCGGCTGCGCCGCGATGCCGGACTCGTCGAGGAGCGTGGCCCCGGTGTCATCGTGACGCTCGATGATGCGCGACTGCCCGCGAACGCCAGGGGCATCGAGCGCGGGATCGTTCACGCGCAGGATCTGACGGACGTGTTCAACGCCGGCTGGCGTGGCGGGGCACGCGCGATCAGCGTCAACGGCGAACGCATCGTCGCGACCTCGAGCTGCGTGGGAGCCACGATCCAGATCAACGGCGTGCTCATGTCGCCACCCTTCGTGATCACGCTCGTCGGCGCACCCGAACCACTTCAAGCCGCGCTCATCCACGGAGGAGATCTCGCTGATCTGCGCGCCCGGCATGACCTCTTCGGCCTGACCCTCGAGATCGCGCACGCGAGCGATGCGGTCGCGCCCGCGTACACCGGGTCGCTCGGTATCCGCTACGCGGAGCCGTACCCATGACGCGCGACCTCTCCGCCCGCCCCGCCGCATCGATCGGGAACGCGCGATGGTCGGACCTCCTCGGTAGCATCGAGAGATGAGCGAACGTGCTCGACCGCATCGGCGGCCACCGGTGCAAGGCGAGCGACGCGTGCGTTTCTTCGTCGTCGGCAGCATCGCACTCGCGATACTCGGCGTCGGCGCCTGGCTGCTCACCGCGGATGCATCTCCTCTGCGCGGCGCGTCGGCGCCGAGCGGTGCGGCGAGCCTGGCGTCGTACCGGCCCGCGGATCTGCACGCGCTCGTCGTATCGCCGAGCGATGAACGGACGATTACCTTCGGCCATCACAACGGGATGCTCGTGAGCCACGATGGCGGAGCCACCTGGAAGGCGCTCTCGGGCACGGCCGGCAAGGACGCGATGGGAATGGCGATGCCGCCGCACTCGGATGTCGCCTACGTGGCCGGACACGACATGGCGATGCGCTCCGATGACGGCGGACGGAGTTGGTCCAGCACGCGGCTCGCGCTCCCCGGGACCGACATCCATGGCTTCGCGGCGAGCGCCAGCGAGCCGAACACGTTCTATGCCTTCGTCGTCGGCGCCGGTCTGTTCGAGAGCAGGGACGCCGGAGCGACGTGGAGCGGGATCGGTCAGGCGCCCAGCTCGATGATGTCGCTCGCGGCGGCCAGGTCCATCTCTGGTGACGTGCTGCTCGCCTCGACGATGGAGGGTATGGCCCGCTCACGCGATGGCGGAAGGGGCTGGGAGTCGTTGCGCGAGGTGCCTGCGGGCGCGGTCAGCGCGGTCGACGAGATGGTCTTTGTCTCCGATCGCGGCGCGCTCATCGCCTCGATGGACGGCGGGCTGACCTGGCAGCGGCGGGCCTTCCCGCGCAACGCCGGACTGGTGGCGATCGCGCCGAGCAACACGAGGGTCGTGTACGTCGTCACTGACAGGCTCGAGATCTGGAGATCAAGCGACGGCGGCGCGAGCTGGGAGCGCGCGGGCTAGAGACCGAGCTGCCCGGTCGGCCAAGCAGGCGTGCAGGTCTCTTCGTTCACGGGCCGGGACCGCGAAGCGACTCGATGCCGTTGATCAGCGTCTCATCGTCGATCGGGCCGATGTGCCGACCGGCGATGACCCGGTCCCGCCCGATGAAGAACGTCTCCGGGATGCCGAAGACGCCGTAGGCGAAGGCGGTGCGGCCGTTGTCATCGAGCCCGCTCGGCCAGGTGTTGCCCAGGCGTCGCGTGTATTCGAGCGCCGCGTCGCGGGAATCCTGGTACACGATGCCGATCAGCATCACGTCGGAACCTCGATAGCGCTCCCACACGCGCACCAGGGTCGGGTTCTCCTGTTTGCAGGGGATGCACCACGACGCCCAGAAGTTGATCACCACGACCTTGCCTTTGAGCTGTTCGAGGGAGACGCGTCCGCCGCCATCGAGGAGCTCGAGATCGAACGCGGCCGCGGGCTTGCCCACGGTGCCCGTGCGGATGTCGCTCGGATCGCGGCGGAAGGCGAGCGCGAGCACGGTGACGAGCGCGGCCATCGCGAGGATCACGGTGACGCGCAGCGCGACGCCACCATCGAAACGCGGGTGCGCGAGCGCGCGCGGCTGCAGGCGCACCGGTTAGTGCGAACTCGGGCTGGCCGGGCGGAAGGGCACGATCGGCAGCACGAGATCCTCGCCAAAGAGCTTCGCGCGCGGGTACTCGTCGAGGAACCGCAGGATGCCGTTCGTGATCGCCTGCGCGACGGTCTCGGGATGCTCCGTGAGCAGATCCCGGTCCCCGTCGTTCGAGAGATAGCCCATCTCGAGGATCGCGGACGGCGTGTGCGGAGCGGTCGCGTGCTGGTAGCGGCTCCAGCTGAAACCGAAGTAGCCCGTCATGGCACGCCCGACGTTGTCGTCCCACCCGAGGCCGGTCCCTGCCGCGTACTCCTCGCGCACGATGCGCACGAGGTCGTTCTCATACGGACCGCGGCGGGAACCATGCGCGATCTTGAATCCGCTCCGCTCGCCCACACCGTCGCCGTCGCTGTGCAGCGCCAGGAACGCATCGGCGAGATACCCCGCCGGAATGGTCGTGGGCAGGATATCGACCGTGACATCGCGCGAGCGCAGCAGCGACGCGACGCGCTGCGCGATGTCCAGGCTCACCTCGACCTCGCTGAGACCGTCCCAGCTCGTCCCGGTCTGACCCTCGAGACGGCTCAGCTCGTCCGGGACTTCGTCGGTCTTCCAGTGCCCGACCTGGATCCCGACGCGGCGTGGTCCTGGCGCCAGGCTCGGCTTCGGTATGCGCACGACGCCCGCTTGGACGATCGCGCCTCCCGGCGGCGCGAGCGCGGCCGACGGAGGCTCGACCGGCTCGTCGTCCGCCCTGGGCTCGGCCACGATCGGTAGCGGCGCCCCGGCCGGAACGACGACGCCCGCCGGTGCTCCGGGCCGCAGCATTCCGCAGGCCGCGAAGATGGCGGCGACGAGCACGAGTCCGACGACCGCGAGCGTCATGACACCGCGGACCGGTGCCCAAGCGTCGCGCGACGTGGGCCGGTACGCTTGCGCGCGCCTCACGACCGCGGCACCGCTGAACGCACGTTCCGGTGGAGCATCGCTGACGCAATGCTACGACGGTCTGTAGTAGATGATCTCTCTCGGCGGGAGCTCATCGCTTCCGCGTTCCTTGGCCGGAAGCGTCGAG
This sequence comes from Candidatus Limnocylindria bacterium, assembly GCA_035651155.1. GTDB lineage: Bacteria > Chloroflexota > Limnocylindria > P2-11E > P2-11E > CF-39. The sequence continues at coordinate 71,224 of DASRGG010000002.1, forward strand.
GCGGTCGGACGGACGGCTCCGGTCGTCAGCGGGCGAAGATGCCGTACTGGTTCGCGTACATGTCGTTGAACCAGAAGCCGAAGCCGGCGGCGACGAGGATCGCGGCGACCAGCCCGGCGACCACCCAGTCGGGAGAGATGGAGCCGGTGAACTCGTCCTCCCACGGATGACGCTTCCTGCGCTGCATCGGATCCATCCTACGACCGCGATCGTTTCGTCGAGCAGGTCGCGCGGCGGCGCTCTCGTGGCCCCTGCCGGTCATGCCGCTCGGCACCGGCGTGGGCCGCGTCGATGGCGGCGCGAACGGCGATGTTGGCATGGCCCCGCCGCCGACCCGCACCTCGACGATGAGTCCGCCGGGCTCCGTGCCGTCGTTGGATGCGTGGTGCAGGTCGTGGCAGTGCAGGATCCATCGCCCGGGGTTGTCCGCGCGGAAGAGCACGTCGTACGTATCGCCCGGTTCCAGGGTCAGCGTGTTCACGCGCCGCGGCGCCTCGAGTGCTTCGCCGTCCTTCGCGACGATCGCCATGTCCGTGCCATGCAGGTGCACCGGATGGATCGTCTGGCTCGGGTTCACGAAGCGCAGGCGCACGAGACCGCCCGGATTCGCGGTGATGGGCGTCGTCGCCGGGTAGGACTTCCCGTTCACCGTGAAGTAGTTGTAGGCCATGCTCATCGCATCCATGGCCTGGGCGTCGATCATCCAGCCCTGGAGCGCGAGCACGCATTCACGGTCACCCATCAACGGAACGCTGCCCGGCGGGTCGATGATGAGCGCGCCAGAGAGGCCGCGATCGATCTGCTCGAGGCTGTTCGGTCCGTGCGCGTGATACATGAACGTGCCGGCGTGCGGCGCGGTGAAGGGGTACTGATAGTCGCGCCTGGCGCGATCGCGTCCTGCGTGATGCCGGCGACGCCGTCCTGCGCGTTGGGCACGTGCAGCCCATGCCAGTGCACCGACGTGGCCTCAGCGAGTCGGTTCGTCACCGTGATGCGCACGTCGTCCCCTTCCTCGACACGCAGGAGCGGGCCGGGGACGGTGCGATCGGAGGTCACAGCCGTCGTCGCGACGCCCGTGAGCAGCTCCCACTTCGTCTCCTCGATCGCGAGCTCGAAGCTCCGCGTCTTGCCGGTGGTCTTCGGCGACGGCTCGCGCAGCAACGCTTCGACGGCGCCGCGGTCCACCGGTCGGCCGTCCCCCCGCATCGCCGGCCACGCGGCGACGCCGACAAGTCCGACGACGATCGCGCCGATCGCGCCGCCAATGAGCCCATCCGCGATGACGGATGAGCTCACGCGCACGCTGTTGTCCTCTACTCGCTCTAGGGTCGCGCGCCCGCCAACGCGTGGAACTGGATCCAGCGCAGCACAGCGGCCCGCTCGAATGTGCCCACCAAGCGGCCGTCGTTGTCTTCGACGGGTAGCGCGTCGGTCTGCAGCTCGTCCAGCGTGCCCAGGGCCTCGATCGCGTCGGTCTCGAGCGGCAGCGTCGGGAGGGGCCCGACGCGACGCGTGAGCCAGTTGACCGAGGTCGAACGCCAGCGCTCGACCGGGAACTGCGCGATGTCGCAAGGCGTGAGCGCTCCGAGCAATCGACCCTCGGCCAGAACGGGATAGAGGGACTGCGGCGAGGCGGTAGCGATCTGATCGACGGCCGCAGCGATGGTCATCTCAGCGTCGAGCACGGCGATCTTCCCGTTGACGAAGGACTCGACGGTCCGGCCCTCGAGCGCAGCCTGGATCGTCGATCGCGTCGTTTCCAGCTCGGCCGCGCTCCACAGGAACCACGCACTGAGGATGAGCCACAGACCGCTCGCCCCGGCCCCCTCGAACGCCTGCCACGCACCGATGCCGACGAGCAGGGCTGCCGCGACGCGGCCGGTCCGTACGGCAAGACACGTCGCCCGCACGAGGTCGTGCGTGCGCGCCCATACGAGCGCGCGCAGCGCTCGGCCGCCGTCGAGGGGGAAGCCGGGGACGAGGTTGAAGAGGCCGAGCACGGTGTTGCCGTACGCCAGGTAGTAGGCGACCGCCGCGGCCGGCATGCTCCAAGGGAGGAGCCAACGCCAGGCGAGCCAGAGCACACCCGCGAGGGCGAGGCTGGTGAACGGCCCGACGAGTGCGACGAGGAGCTCGATCCGGGGACCTGTCGCGTCGCGCTTGAGCTCGGAGATGCCGCCCAAGGCGAAGAGCGTGATCCCGTCGACCGGGATGCCCCTCGCACGCGCGACGAGCGAGTGCGCGAGCTCGTGCGCGAGCACCGAGGCGAAGAAGAGAAGGGCTGCCACGATCGCCCACGCCCAGCTCGCGGCTCCGCTGACGCCGGGATGATGCGTCGGCAGGTAGTCCGAAGCGAGGGACCAGACCACGAGCGCGAAGATGAAGAGCCAGCTGTAGTGGATCGTGATCGGGATGCCGAAGGGGCATCCGAGGCGCCAACCGTCGTGCATGCGGCGAGCGTGACCGTGGCGGCTGGCAGCGCACTGAAGATCGGCTGGGTGATCGCTGAGAGGCGCTTCTCAGATGCGCCTCAGGCTGGTCCCAGCCCCATACCAGCGACGACCGCCACGCTGGCGCGACAGAAGAACGCGTCGCGAGAACGCGTGAGGAGGACGAGATGCTGGATTGCCCCGTCTGCGCCAAGCCCGTCGACCGCACTACCGCACCGACCTCGATCTACGAGGGCGTCACGTACTACTTCCGCTGCCCGCGCTGCAAGGAGCGCTTCGACGCCAAGCCTCAGCACTATCTCCGCCACGGCGCGGACCCCGAGCACGGCGGCTGCGGTGAGCACGAGCACGGCGTTGGCCATGTCGATCCGCCCGGCCGGCCGCTCTCATGAGCCAGGCCATCGCGCGCCGCTACCGGGTCGAGTACCTCATCGCGCATCCCGTCTGCGAGTCGGATGCGGTCCGCGATCAGCTCGTCGCGCTGCTCGCGGCCGAGCCACAGCTCGCAGGCATCGCCGTCGCGGGCGACGGCACGCTCATCAAAGTCCACGTGACGACCGCACGGCCCGAGGTCGCGCTCGCGGTCGGTCGCGCCGCGGGAACTCTGTTTGACGTGATCGTGGAGCCACGCTGCGGCATCGTGCCGCGGGAACGTGCAGCGTGAGGTGATCGGCGCCGAAGCTCCGGCGGTGAGCCAGACGGCGCGTTCACGCGAGATCGCGGGCGTTCTCGCCCGTCACGGCCTCGGGTTCCTCGTCGGCACGCTCGGTCTCGATCCGCTCGTTCCGTTCCACCGCGGTCTCCTCGGCCATCCGCGGCGCGCTCAGGCGTACACGCGGCCGGAGCACGTCCGGATGGCGCTCGAGGATCTCGGTCCGACCTTCGTCAAGCTCGGACAGATCGCCTCGACGCGTGCCGATCTGCTCTCGCCCGCGTATCAGCGCGAGCTCGCGCGCTTGCAGGATGCGGTACCGCCCGCGCCAAGCGCCGCGATCCGGGCGGTCGTGGCGTCCGAGCTGGGCCGACCGGTCGAGGAGCTCTTCACGAAGTTCGACGACGAGCCGGTCGCGGCCGCGTCCATCGGCCAGGCGCACGCTGCACGTCTGCACGATGGGACCGAGGTCATCGTGAAGGTCCGCCGACCAGGGGCGCTCGAGCGCATCGAGGCCGACCTCGCGCTCATCCACCGCCTGGCCGAGACCGCAAGCCGGCGCTGGGAGCTCGCCGATCGCTACGACCTGGTCGGACTCGTCGAAGAGTTCGGCGACACCCTCCGCGCGGAGCTCGACTACGTCCGCGAGGGCGAGAGCGCCGCGCGCTTCGCGGAGAGCTTCGCCGACGATCCCGCCGTGCGCATCCCCAGCGTCTTCTGGGAGACGACCCGTAGCCGCGTCCTCACGCTCGAGCGTCTTCGCGGCACCAAGATCGACGACGTTGACGCGCTCGATGCGGCCGGCATCGAGCGCGCCGCCCTCGCGGCGCGCGCCTCGGGGATCCTCATGAAGATGGTCTTCGAGGACGGCTTTTTCCATGCCGATCCGCACCCGGGCAACTTCTTCGTCGAACCGTCTGGGCGCATCGGCCTCATAGACTTCGGCATGACGGGGACCATCGACGACGCGACGCGCGATCAGCTGGTCGACGTCCTGCTCGCGCTCACCGGCAGCGACACCTCGCGGCTCGTCGACGCCTTCCTGGCCCTGGGCGTCGCTCGGGCTCGTGTCGACCGGACCGCCCTCGAGCGTGATCTCGCGCGTCTCATCGCACCGTACTACGCCCGCGCGCTCGGCGAGATCTCGATCAGCGCGCTGCTCGAGGAGATGCTCGAGGTGATCCGCCGGCATCGCCTCACGCTCCCACGGAACCTCGCGCTCCTGGTGAAGACGCTGATCATGAGCGAGGGCCTCGCGACCAGGCTCGCGCCGGAGTTCAAGCTCACGGCCGTCCTTGTGCCCTACGCGCGACGCATGATGGCGCGGCGCTTTTCGCCGCGCGTGTGGGTTCCGCAGGTCGGCAAAGCGGCGGGCGACGCGGCGCGGCTCGGCCTCACGCTCCCGCGCCGGGTCGACCACCTCATCGACGCGCTCGAACGCGGCGATCTGGAGATCGGCATGCGGCCGACCGGCTTCGAGGCGATCGTCGGCCGCTTCGAGCGCCTCGCCAACCGGATCGTCCTCGGGATCGTGGCGGCCGCGTTCATCAACGGTCTCGCCGTGCTCATGTCCGTCTATCACCCCGCGGGATGGGAGGCGTGGGCGCCGCTCGTATTCGTCGCGGGCTTCGTCTTCGCCGGCGTCCTCGGCGCGTACCTCGCCTGGTCGATCACGCGACCGGCGCCGCGGCAGTAGTGACCGTCGTCGCGCGAAGCGGGTCAATTTCGGTTCCGCATCGCCGGCAGCCACGCGGCGGCGACTGAGAGCACGATCCCCGGCCAATTGCCTGGCACGAGGAAGATCTCACCGGTGTCCGCTCATGCCTGGCTGGTGTGTCAGCGGAAGACGCAACGTGAAGGTGCTCCCGCGTCCCAGGTCGCCGCGTACGGTGATGTCACCTCCGTGTGCGCGCGTGAGCTCGCGCGCGACGGTGAGTCCGATGCCGCTGCCGGACACTCCGACCGCCCGAGCGCCACGCCAGAAGCGATCGAAGACACGCGGGAGGTCGTCGCCCGCGATGCCCGGGCCGTCGTCGGCCACGGCGAGGATCGCGCAGCCCTCCTCGCGCGCGGTGCGCACGCGCACGTGCCCGCCTGCTGGCGTGTACTTCAGCGCGTTCGACAGTAAGGTTGCGCGCGATCTGCGCGAGACGGTCCGCGTCACCGAAGACGCCGGCGCTCCCGAGCGCGAGGTCGAGCGAGAGGCCTTTTCCGTGAAGCGACGGCCGATTTCGGCCCCTACGTCGCGCGCCAGGGCAGCGAGGTCGCGGGGGGCATGTTCGAGCGAGAATCCGGCGCCCTCGGCGTGAGCGAGCGACTCGAGATCGGCGACGAGGCGGCCAAGGCGCGACGCCTCGTCGTGGAGTGAGGCGAACGTTGCGGGTTCCGCTGGGAGCACGCCGTCCCGTAGGGCCTCGAGGTGGCCCTGGATGGTCGAGAGCGGCGTTCGCAGCTCGTGCGCCACATCGCCGAGAAGCTGGCGACGCAGCGCGTCTTCGCGCTCCATCGCGTCCGCCGTCGCTTTGAAGCCGCGCGCGAGGTCGCCGATCTCATCGTCAGGACGATCGTCGACGCGCGCGCTCCGCTCACCACGCCTCAGCGCTTCGGTCGCCGCCGCAAGAGCCGCGATCGGACGCATGATCCGGCGAGCGACGACGACGGCGAACCCAAGCGCGATCACCGACGCGGCGAGGCCGCCGAGAGCCCGCGCGAGACCCAACGCGTCGCGCAACTCGCGCTCGGCCGGGACGAGGTGGCCCGCGGGAAAGCGCAGCGCGGCGCTGCCGACGACCTGACCGCCCACGACGACCGGCTCGCGCCGCTCCGGCCCCAGCGCTGACGCCGTGCCCTGCATCGCCGGCATGCCCGGCATGGTCATCATCTGCGCGCGTAGCCCTCGTACTCCTCGCCCTGCACGCGGTTGATGAGCTCGGCCCGCGCGAACGCGCGGCCGGGCCGCCCGGCGCACGATATCGAGCGCATCCGCGCCCGAACCCGTCGTGACGACGGAGAGGCCGTCACGCTCGAGGTAGAGACGGACGGGGTCACGGATCTTCTGCTCGTCGTCGACGACGAGAACGGGCCCGCGTACGGGCCCATTCTCGTCGAAGCTCGTCATGGCCCCTAGCGCACGATGACCGTCGCGCGCATGCCCGCGGCCGCGTGGCCGGAGACGCTGCAGTACGCCGCAGAGGTGCCCGCGGCGAGATTCCGCAGGCCCACCGTCTGCGTCTGGCCCGCCGCGGCGACGAGGCGCACGCCGAGGCCGGGGATGGTGAGGTCGTGCGGGAGCGCGCCCTTGTTCTCGAGCGTGAGGTTCACCGCGCTGCCCGCCGGGAGGACGATCTCGGCTGGCGAGAGCGCGAACTCGGTCGCGCTGACGCGCACCTCCGGCGCGCCCGGGATCGCGGCGCTCTGCGTGCTCGGCGTTGTTGCGCCGCCGAGGCCCATGTGGCCGGATCCCATCATGCCGGGACCCATGCCGCTCGAGCCCATCATTCCCGAGCCGCCCATGAACTGCGCCCCCATCGAGTTCGTCAGGCCGCCGGGCGTGAGCGAGAACGTGCTCGCGCTCGAGACGCCCCCGACCACGCCGAGGATGAGGACCGCCGCGCCGGACACCGCCGCGACGATGCCGGCGATCTTCTGCGGGTTCATCGCGACGCCTCCTCGATCGCGCGCGAGCGCGCCTTGAACTCCTCCGAGTCGATCTCGCCCCGTGCGTACCGCTCGGCGAGGATCGACGCCGCGCGCCCGCGGTCCGCCGTCGCGGAACCCGTCCCGCGGCCAACCGTGAGGACGAGCCACGCGATGCCGGCCACCACGAACACCCAGAAGAGGACCATCGCCAGCCACCCGAGGCCGAAGCCTCCGCCAAAGCCCATTCCGAACATCATCAGAAACACCTCCTGTTCGGTCGTTGCCGTCACGATGCGTCGCGCCGGTGAAGACCGGCTCCGAGCGGTGTGAAGGATCGATGAAGAATCCGGTCTCGGCGGACGCGCGATTGGATCAGATCGCCGTCGACAGAAGAACGTCAGCGCCGAGGACGAGCGCGGCGACCGTGACCGTGACGAGCCGCCCGGTCGACGAGCGAAGGCGAGGGTCCGAGCGCAACGGAAGGATGAACTGCCTGCCGAGGGCGTACGCGGCGACCGCACCAACGAACAGCGCGCCCGGTAGGAGCGGTCGTACCTGGAGGAACAGGAACAACGTCGCAGCTCCGATGACGAGCGCGAGGAGCGACTCGATCAGCTGGGTCGGGATGCGTCGCGTGCCGATCCGTTGATCGGAGCACCACAGCGCCCAGCGCGCCGCGGTGGGCCGTCCGCCGCAGCAGCCCGCCACGAAGCACCCGGGCCTGCCCACGGCGATGCCCAGGAACAGCGCCGGTGCGGAGGCATTGAGTACGACTCCAACGGGTAGCCGCAAGAACAGGAGGGCGACGGTCCCGGCCACCGCCGTGCCGACGACGAACCCCTGGATGCACCAACCCTCGAAACGCTTTCCTCGCTGCTGCGCGACGTACAGGGACTTCCCACCGATCAAGCCCACGAACAACGCGGTGAGGGAGGCCACGAGCACGGGGCCCTGCGTGATGCCGACCGAGCCGACGATCGCGAGGAGTGTCGCGAGTCCGACCAACATCCCCAGCGCGACCAGAGCCGTATACGCGCCGGGAATGACGCCGGGGACCCTGGCGAGCGGCGCGACGGCGGTCTTCAGCAGCGTTGCGTCGGTCGGTCGGACCGATACCCACGGCCACGGGCGCTGGAGGCCTTCCACGCCGCCGGTAGGCCGTGGCTTTGCGCGCACGCTCCCGCGCGCGAGCGGCTCGGCAGTGACGATCCACCTGCCGGGATTGATGCCGGAGACGCGGGTCGTCACCGCTGTCGGCCCGCTCCCGGGGATGACCCCGTCGATGGTCTCGTCCTTGACGAACGAGTCGCGAGTCGATGGCTTTCCGTTGACCCGCGTCCGCCGGCCGCGGAAACGGATCGTTGTGGAGTACGGCTCACCTTCGTCACCCGGATCGAACCAGTAGGTCGCGGTGAGGATCTCCTGGAGGAGGCCGTCGACCCAGGATCCGCCGGCCGCGCGCGTGTCGCCGTTCCGCGTGGTCGCTGGTCGTGCTACGGCGTGACGGCTGACCGCGGATCTCATCGAGCGTCAGCGACCGCGATAGCAGGGCATGTATCCACTACGAAACATAGTAGGTCCGTGACGCACAGCGGTTACTGGGCAGCCGGCGGCACGTGGGCAAGCAGCTCGAAGACTCAGGGCGCTCTCCGCCCGCGCTCAGGCAGGGCTCAGCGCATGGGTCTAGCAACGAGGATGAGGTTGGTGACAAATGTGGACTGTCTCTTCCGACTGTTCGACTGGCCGGGGTTCCTGAAGATGGACGACTACGGCTACGGTCTCTGGCTCCTCGTCGCGATCAATTCGGCGATCTTTATCATGTTCGGCCTCAGCTTCTTCAAGCCGAAGACGACGCGCGACTGGCGCGCGATGGGCGCGTTCTCGGCGTTCACGGTGGCGCTCTTCACGGAGATGTACGGGTTCCCGCTCACGATCTACTTCCTTTCGGGCTGGCTCGGGAGCCGGTTCCCCGGGCTCACGCTCACCCACGGCGGTGGACATCTCTGGAACGACCTCATCGGCTGGACCTGGGATCCGCATCTCAGCCCGTTCCACCTGCTGAGCTACGTGTTCATCGGGGGCGGGTTCTGGCTCATCTCATCCGCGTGGAACGCCCTCTACCAGGCCCAGCGCGGCGGCCGCCTCGCGGTCAGCGGTCCATACGCCAGGGTGCGCCACCCGCAGTACGCGGGGTTCCTGCTCGTCATGATCGGATTCCTGCTGCAGTGGCCGACGATCCCGACCTTGCTCATGTTCCCGATCCTCGTCTTCGCATACCGCCGTCTGGCCATCGGGGAGGAGCGCGAGGTCCGCACCGCCTTCGGGGCTGAGTGGGACGCCTATGCCTCGCACACGCCGCGGTTCATCCCGAAGCTCGCCCGGTCGCGCGCGATCCTGAGCCAGCCGTCGCGGTGAGGAGGTACACGTGTACACCATCGAGCTCACCGACCAGGAGCTGCGCATCGTCGACGAGGCCCTCGAGGCGTACCTCGAGGAGTTTGGGCACGACGAGGCTGAGACGGAGCGACTCATCAAAGCGGTGATCGCCCGCGTGAAGTCCGCGCGCGTCGCGTAGCCGTCTCTTCTCAGTCCCGGCACAGCCGCACGCAAGAGCCGTCTCAGAGAGCGGGCGCAGCGTGAGGAGCGGAAAGGAGGTGGCACGGTGCATCAGCTTCGGTTCTGGCCTGTCGCCTTCGTCCTCGGGGGCTTCGCGGTGCTGACGTACACGATCTGCCTCGCGGCCGACGGCATCTTCTCGGGTCTCGCGATGTACAAGGCGTGGGCACCGTGGCTCCCGGGCGTGTCCGACCTCTCCATCGGGAGCTGGTTCCTCGGCTCGCTCGAGCTCGCGCTCTACGCGCTGTACGCGAGCGCTGTGCTCGTCTGGCTGACGCGCCTCGTCGCGCCGCAAGGAGAAGCTGCCGGCCGCATGGCCGAAGTCCACCGCTGAGCGTGACCGTCGGGCCGGAGACCCGGCGGCGCACGAGCGCAAGGGGCGCGGAGAGCCTCGGCCGGCAGTCGGAGGTCGACCCATTCCGCTCCCGCGCCCCTATGACGCCAGGACGCGACGGCCAGCGATGACCACGAGCAAACGGGAAGGAAGGGTTCAGTGATGGCACGCATCAGCCCACGGATTTCCGAACCGCGCATCCGTGCCATTTACCGCATGGCGGCCCTGGCATAGCCAAGCGCTTGGCGAGCTTCGGCGCGCGTCCGTACGGATCGCGGAAACGTGCGCTCGCCTCAGGTCAGCTTGTACACCGGCAGGACGGACTCCGAGCACTACCGGCGCGCGGCCGGTAGGACATAGACGAGGATCACGACGTAGAACGCCGCCGCCGCCGCGATGGTCAAGAGGTGGAAGACCTCGTGATACCCGAAGACGCGCGGCCAGGGGTCCGGCCACCGGCGCGCGTAGAGCAGCGCACCCGCGGAGTACAGCACGCCGCCGGTGACGAGGAGCCCGATGGCGGGCCACGGGAGCACGGCCCAGATCTGCCCGAGCGCCGCCAGCGCGATCCAGCCCATCGCCACGTAGAGCCCAGCACGCGTCCGGCGGCGGAGCTGCACGCCGGCAATCGCGGCCCCAACCCCGACGAGGGCGGCGCCCCACACCGCGCCGAGGATGCCGACCCGCCACCACCCGGACAGCATGTTGAAGGCGAGGGGGGTGTAGGTCGCGGCGATCAGGACGAAGATGTTCGCGTGATCGATCCGCCGCAGGATCGACCCGCGGACCTGCCCCCAGGTGTGCAGGTGGTAGAGGGCGCTGACGGCGAAGAGCAGAGTCAGGCCGGCGCCGTACACGAGCATCGATAGCTGCCGTGGCCGATCGGCGCTCGACAGCACAATGAGGTACGTCCCAGCCAGTGCGGCGATGAGCGCAGCCGCGGCGTGGAGGTAGCCACGCAGCAGGGGGCGCGCGCTCGACACACTCACGGGATGTTCCTCCGGTGAAGACGGTTTGATATGCGAAGGCGGCCTGAAGGCGGCATGCGCGGAGCTCTGACGGCTCGAGCACCTCGGTCGAGTTGAAGATAATCGCGAAGATGTAGGCAGACAGCGACGGTCGACCGCGGAACGCGACCTCGGTGAATGTCGCGCCGACCTCGGTGTAGCGGCAGCTCCACCGCGCAGGGCTACGCTGCCAGTCTGGAGCAAGATCGCGACCCGTTCTCGCGGGTGAGCCGGTCTGCCGCCGCTACGAGCGCCGGCCCGTCGCGGCCTGCCCGACGCCGCGCTGGAACAGCAGGTACAGCCACGCCAGTGAAGGCAGCACCAGCACCGCGCCGACCAGGAGCGTGACCAGCAGGGCCGAAAGCGTCGCTGGGCCAGCGGCCGCATCCGCCACGGTGAGATGACCGACGAGAAGGAACGGGTACTGCGCGACCGCCCATCCCCACAGGACGCCCGCAACGGCGAGCGCGGCCGTCACTCTGGCGGAGCGATACCGGCGCGCAACGAGCAAGACGAGTGATCCCACGCCTCCGACCGTCGAAGCGGCCAGCAGCGGCAGTCCTCGTCCGAACAGCCCGCTCGCGAGATACGGCGCATCCGCCGCGAGCACGCCGATCCCGACGAGCGCGATGGCGCCGACGACCACGCCACTGAGCAGAGCGCGTCTGCGAAAGCCGTCGGCGAGTGCGAGGTCGCCCGATCGGCGCGCATCCGCCGTGAGGTACACCGCGGCCAGGTAGGCACAGATGCCGGTCGCCAGCGCGCCGGCCAGCGTAGAGGTCGGATTGAGCCAGGCGGTCATGACATCGCCGGACGCGTTGCCTGGTGGCACGCGACCGGAGGCCACGCCCCCGGCCACCGCGCCAAGGAAGAACGGCGTGAGGATCGAGCTCAGACCAAAGATCCGGGCGAAGGTGCGGCCGAGCGGCGCCTCGTGGAGCGCCTTTTGGAACGCGAACGTCGAGCCGCGGAGGATGATCCCGAAGGCGGCGAGGGTCAGCGGGATGTACAGCGTCGAGGCGACCGCGGCAAAGACGGCCGGGAAGCCCGTCCAGACCACGACCAGCGCGAAGATGAGCCACACATGGTTCGCTTCCCACACCGGACCGATCGTGTCCTCGATGAGACGCCGCTGAGCGGTGCCACGCTCGCCCGCGCGTGCGACGAGATCCCAAAAGCCGGCGCCGAAGTCAGCGCCGCCAAAGAGCGCGTACGCCGTCAAGCCGACGAACGTCACGATCAGGATCGCGTCGGCGACCGTCATCCGCTGCGCGCTGGGAGCCGTGGCGTCAGCTCATCTGCGACGGCGAGCGGGACCGCGGCCAGTCTGCCAAGGACGAACACAGCCGCGACCGTCAATGCGGCGTACAGGACGATGAGCGCGTAGAAACCGTACCTGATCCCGGGCGCCGCAGTGACGGCTTCCTCGACCCGCATCACCTGGTACACGATCCACGGCTGGCGTCCGACCTCGGTCACGATCCATCCGGCCTCGAGGGCGACGACAGCGGCCGGCCCGGCGGCGACACACGCGGCGAGGAACAGGCGCGAGGTCGGGATCGCCCTCCTCCGCCACCATGACCAGGCGAGCCAGACCGAAAGCGACAGCAACCCGACGCCGATCGCGACCATCAGCTGGAACGCCACGTGGACCGGCAGCACCGGTGGCCTCTCCTCGGGGCGGACCGCGTCGAGCCCCTGGACCTGCGCGTCGACGTCCCGGAAGGCGAGCCACGACAAAGCGCCAGGTATCTGGATGCCGTACCGCATCTCTCCGTCGACGGGCAGACCGCCGATCGTGAGTGGCGCTCGCCGTTGGCTTTCGTAGAGTCCTTCGATCGCTGCGAGCTTGGTGGGTTGGTATGCCGCGAGGAACTGCGCGGCCCAATCACCCACCGCGATCTGCGGCGCCGTGAGCAGAGCCGCCGCGACGAAGGCGATGAGAAAGCCTCGCCGCTCGTATGCGCCCCCGCGGCCGCGAAGCATCGCCCACGCGTAGACGCTGGCGACACCGAAGCCCGTCACCATGAACGCGGCGACGATCATGTGTGTCGTTTGCACGCCCGTCGCGGGGTTGAGCATCGCCGCGATCGGGTCGACATCGACCACTCGGCCCTCGACGAGGCGAAAGCCCGCAGGCTGGTTCATCCACGCGTTCGCCGTGACCACGAACCACGCCGAGGCGATGCCCGCGAGCGGGATGGGCACGCCGGAAAGGAGATGCGCGCGCGGCGGCAAGCGGTCCCAGCCGTAGAGATAGATGCCGAGGAAGATGGCCTCGATGAAGAACGCGACGCCCTCGAGCGCGAACGGGATCCCGATGACCTCGCCGTACGTACCGATGAGGCCCGGCCAGAGGATGCCCATCTCGAACGACAGGATCGTGCCCGACACCGCGCCGACCGCGAACAGCACTCCGGCCGCCTTGGCCCAGCGCCTGGCGAGGGCGAGGTATACGTCGTCTCCCCGCCTGAGACCCAGCATCTCGGCGACCAGGATCAGCGCGGGGAAGCCGACCCCGAACGAGGCGACGACGATGTGCCAGCCCAGGGAGAGCGCCATCTGCCACCGCGCGGCGAGGAGGTCGGGCTGGAGTGGGATCAGCTCGGTCATCTGTGCGTGGTCAGTATCTCCGCGGAGTTGGTCAGCTGCCGGTCCGTGCACTCCGGCGACTGATCGCTGGCTGGTGCACGACCCGCGTCGACCTTGCGGCGGTGTGATCGTGAGGCCGAGCCGCGCGAGCGCGGTCGCCAGGCCGTCGTGGTCGAACGCGAGGGCGTCGCCGCGCTCAGGGGACGGCGCTCGCGCTCTGAGACAGCACGTTTCGTTGTCCGCCGCACGTACGTACTCAGCCGGCGCATGGACGCGCTTCGGTTCTCAGACGACGTGAAGGTGCGTTTCAGCCGGCTCTCAGATGACAGTGCTACAGCCATCCCCGCGATCGAGGTCCGTCCCGCATCGATGCTGGGCTGGCCAAGGCGAGCGCCGATGCCAACGCGGCGAGGCCAGCGAGGGAGGCGATCAAGCGTGGCGCCGAGACACGGAACGTCCGCTCCTCGCACCATCTCGCGGCGGGCACTTATCAAAGGAGTAGGTCTCGGCGCCGCCGGCGCGGCGACAGGCGTGAGCGTGCCGGTGGCTCTTGGAGCCAGGGTTCAGGCGCCTGCTACGCCGAGTCCGGTCGTGCGCGTCGGACCCCAGCCCGCTGCGCCAGGCACCATGCCGATTCTGCTCACGGTCAATGGCTCGCGCTACGAGGTGGCAGCCGAGCCACGTTGGACCCTCGCCGAGCTCTTGCGCGACCAGCTCGGGCTAACGGGCACCAAGATCCCGTGCGACCGCGGCGAATGCGGCGGCTGCACGGTGCTTCTGGATGGACTGGCCGTGCTCTCCTGCACCGTGCTGGCCCCGGAGGCGGACGGCAGGCAGATCCTCACGGTCGAGGGACTTGCGGCCGCCGGCCAAGAGCTCAGTCCGCTTCAGGAGTCCTTCGTGAACGCGGGGGCGGTGCAGTGCGGCTTCTGCACGCCGGGCATGTTGATGTCGGCGAGAGCCCTGCTCGACCGCAATCCCCACCCCTCGGAGCGTGAAGCACGCGAGGCCATCGCGGGCAACCTGTGCCGTTGCACGGGCTACACGAAGATCGTCGAGGGCATCCTCAAGGCCGCGAGCGCGTGAGGTAACGAGGCCATGCCGAACACCAAGATCGACGCCGAGAGCCTGCTAAAGGATCCGGACTTCATGTTGGTGTACGCGATGTCCCCTGCCGCTATCCCCGAGGAGGCCGCAGCGGTGGACGCGTACCTCCGCGAGCGCTTCCCTGCGGCGCCCCTCACCGAGCCGAAGGCCGCGTTCAGCGTGGTCGGCAACCGGGTGCCGCGAGGCCACGACATCCCGCGCGTGAAGGGCACGGCGCTGTTCACGCACGACATCGCGCTCGACGGCATGCTGCACGCCGCCGTCTTGTACAGCGCCCATCCGCACGCGCGGATCCGGTCGATCGCGACCGCGAAGGCCGAAGCGCTGCCGGGCGTACGAGCGGTCATCAGCTACAAGAATGTGTACGACTACGCGCCGAAGGTGCTGCTGAGTCAGCGCCCGAATCGCTACATCCTCCAGGACGAGGTGTTCTGGGTAGGCGACGAGGTCGCCGCGGTGGCGGCGGATGACGTCCAAACGGCACGCAACGCTGTCAAGCTCATCGAGGTTGATTACGAGGTCCTGCCGGCCTTCTTCGGCAACCCGGAAGAGGCTGCCAAGGAGACGGCGCCCCGGACCTTCGAAGGCGGGAACTTCGGCCCGGCCAGCAGGACCATCCGCGTCGGCGACGTGGACGCGGGCTTCGCCCAGGCGCAGCTCAGCCTCGAGCAGCGGTACGAGGTGCCGACGCTCCAGCACGGTGAGCTGGAACCCAGGGACGCGGTGGCCATGTGGGACGCGGACGATCAGCTCACTCTCTGGAGCGCCAGCCAGTACACCCACGGCATGCGCAGCGGCCTTGCGCAGGGGCTGGGAGTCCCCATCAGCAAGGTCCGGGTGCTCTCGCCGCACATGGGCGGAGGCTTCGGCAACAAGACCTCGGCTGACCGCTACCACTACCTCACCGCCATCCTCGCGAAGGCGACGGGCAGGCCGGTCAAGCTCTACTACCGGCGGCCCGAGCAGTTCACCAGCGCCACCCACAAGGCCGCCAACGTCGTCTACCTGAAGGCCGGAGTGAAGCGCGACGGCACGCTCACCGCGCTCGACGTGCGCACGTACAGCGATCAGGGCGGCTGGAGCGGCTGGACGGCCTCGGCCCAGAACGCCCAGGAGAGCCAGCAGACCCTGTATCAGTACGGCAGCGCGCGCTTCCAGCTGAACGACATGGTGACCAACCGCTTCAAGACGGCTCCGATGCGCGACATCAACGAGTCGGTCGGGGTGTGGTCGCTCGAGACGCACATGGACATCCTTGCCGAGCGGCTGGGCATGGACCCGGTGGAGCTCCGGCTCAAGAACGTCACCGGCGAGCGTTCGCCGCTCAACAACCTGCCGTGGACGAGCAACGGGGTGCGGGAATGCATCGAGCGCGGCGCCGAGGCGTTCGGGTGGAAGACGAAGTGGCACAAGCCCGCGGCGCGCATCAACGGGAACAAGGCCCACGGGGTCGGCATGGGCGTCTTCGCGAGCGCGAAGGGGAGTCAGTCGGGAGCGATGTCGGGGATCGTGAAGATCGAGCGCGACGGCTCGGTCTCGGTCGTCACCGGCGCGCAGGAGATCGGCGGGGGACAGGAGACCGCGATGATGATGATCGCGGCCGAGGAGCTCGGGGCCCGCCTGCAGGACTGCCAGGTCTACGGCACCGATAGCGCGTTCACTTCCGAGACGGGGGTCACCGCGGCCAGCCGGCAGACGAAGAGCGGCGGCATGGGCATGCTGCTCGCGGCGCGCGACGCGAAAGAGCAGCTCTTCAAGCTCGCGATGGCGCCGCGCAGCGGAAACCAGCCTCCGCTCGTACCGGCAACGAAGATCGACGAGCTGGACTCGGCCGGGAGCTTCGTCTTCCTCAGGGCCGATCCGTCCAAGCGCGCGTCCTTCAAGGACGTGATGGGCACGATCCCCAACGTCGTCATCGGGGCGGCGACCGCGGTCACGCCGCCGGGGTGGGCCCAGCGGACCTTCGGCGCGACCTTCACCGAGCTCGAGGTCGACCTCGACACCGGCGAGGTGACCGTCCTCGACTACCTCGCCGCCCACGATGTCGGCAAGGTGATCAACCGGCTCGGCATCGAGCAGCAGTTCGACGGAGGGCTCATGTTCGGCTTCGGCTTCAGCCTGTACGAGGAGCTGCGCCTCGATCCGGTCCTCGGCTTCCCCATCGGGAGCGACTGGGAGAACTACGCGATGCCGACCTCGCTCGAGGTGCCGCTCCGGACACGGGCGATCTTCGTGGAACAGGCCGACAAGATCGGGCCGTTCGGCGCCAAGGGCATCGGCGAGCCGGCCTGCACCGCGCCGGTGGCGAGCATCGCGAACGCCATCTACAACGCGATCGGTGTCCGCTTCTTCGAGCTGCCGCTCGACCGGGCGCGGCTGCTGAAGGCCATCGAGCAAAAAGGGCTGCGTCCGGCATGAGCCAGCGGGGAGGCGCGTAGGTGAACCGCTTCGAGTACGTGGTCCCCAAGAGCTTGGAGGAGGCGGTCGGTCTTCTCGGCCCTGATGCGCGACCGATCGGAGGCGGGACCGACCTCACCGAGATGATGAAGGATGCGTTGGTCGAGCCGGCGCGCGTCGTGAGCCTCAAGCGCATCGCCGGTCTCGAGTACATCAAGGAGGACGGGGACGCCCTGCGGATCGGTGCGACCACGACGCTGCGCGAGATCGCCGAGAGCGAGACGGTGAACAAGCGGTATACGGCGCTCGCGCAGGCCGCGCGCGCGGTCGCCTCGCCGCAGATCCGTAACACCGCGACGCTCGCCGGGAATCTCTGCCAACGCCCGCGCTGCTGGTACTTCCGCCAGCCCATCGCCACGCGCTGCTACAAGCGCGGAGGCGACTACTGCTACGCTGTCTTCGGCGACAGCTCGATCCACGCGACGTTCGATGTCGCCGCGTGCTTCGCCGTCCATCCCTCGGACACCGCCATCGCACTGAGCGCGCTCGGTGCCGACATCGTCGTCGCCGGCCCAAAAGGTCAGCGCGTCGTTCCGGTCACCGAGTTCTTCACGGGCCCCGAGGTCGACATCATGCGTGAGAACATCCTCGCGCCGAACGAGCTCGTGGCGGAGGTGCGTGTGCCGGCGAGCGTCGCCGGTCAGCCGAGCGTGTTCCTCAAGGCGGCACCGCGCCGCTCGATCGATTTCGCGCGCGCCTCGGTGGCGACTCTCGCGGAGGGATCTCAGGTCCTGCAACGCGTGACCATCTCGCTGGGCGGCGTCGCGCTCACTCCACATCGCGCCCTCAAGGCCGAAGAGTTTCTGCGCGGGAAACGGCTGCAACCCGAGACGATCGCGCAGGCCGCGAACCTGTCCGTCGACGGCGCACTGCCGCTGGCCCGGAACAGCTACAAGGTCCTGCTCGCGCGTGGCCTCGTGCGGCAGGCGCTCTCGAGACTCGCGGCGTAGCGCGCCGAGGGAAGGAGACGCACATGTCCGATCAAGAAGAGCAGCAGCCGGTCCTTCCCGTGGCAGATGATGCCGGTCGGGACGGGACGCAAGTCTCCCGGCGTAGCGTCGTTCTCGCCGGCATCGCCACGCTCGGTACCGCCGCGGTGGCCGCAGGCGCGCTCGGCCGCGCTGCGACGGCGGTGTACGCGCAGGATCCCCTCTCCCGCCAGGTGGTGGTCGCCGACCCCGAGCTGTGCATAGGCTGCCTCGCATGCGAGGTCAACTGCTCGAGCTGGCATGCGTCGGTCGGACGCTCGGCGGTACAACGCATCCGCGTGATGCGTACGCCACAGGTGAAGCTCCAGGCGTCGGTCGCGCAGTTCGTCGGCGCCTCGCGCGGCGGGTTCACTCCCGAGACGTGCCGGATGTGCCCCACCCCGTGGTGTCTGCCCAACTGCCCGACGAACGCGCTGCACATCGATCCCGAAACGGGCAACCGCTACATCAACGAAAAGGCCTGCATCGACTGCGGCAAGTGCGAGGTCGACTGCCCGGTCACATTCGAAGGCACGCAGGTGCGCGGAGCGCAGCCGATCTCGAGCAAGCGTGTGCTCCACGACCCGGCGAAGAACGTCTACAACAAGTGCGACCTGTGCGTCGGCCGTGAGGGCGGACCGATCTGCGTCGAGCGCTGCCCGGTCAACGTGGCGATCCGCACGGGCTACGTGAAGTCTGACCACCTCGCGCTCGAGCTGAAGCGCTCGACGCCTGAGCAGTGGAAGGTGCTGACATGACCACAGCGACCGTGCCTGCGCGCACGAAGCCGGCGATCAAGGCCCACCCTTTCGCGGTCCTGTCCGATGCAGTCCTCCTGCTGCTCGCGGTCGGCGGCGCGGTGTGGCTGCTCATCGCGGGCACCCCGGCCGTCGCCTGGAACACCGACCGATCCCTCTTCCCACTCAGCGTCGATGGCTCCCGTGCGCTGCTGTTCCTCACCGCGGTCGGTGCCGCTTTGGGGCTCGTGCTCGCACGTGTGCTGCCTATGACGCGTGACCGATGGAGCGAGTGGGTGGTCCGCTACAGCCTGTTCGAGCGCCTGGCGCACTGGTCCGTCGCGCTCGGCTACGTGCTCGCGTTCGGGACCGGCGCGCTCGTGTTGCGCTGGCTCGGGTTCAACGCGACCCGCGAACAGCTCCCGATCCTGTACGTGGGACACTTCGTTGGCGCGGGACTGATCCTCGTGGCTGCGATCGCGTGGGTGGTGGCGTACCGAATGCGCGGAAGCGTGAGCCTGCTCCCGGTGTGGCGGGACATCGGGCCGGCCGTCGCTCGCCTCTTCGGCTATCTCGGCGTCTACGGCCAGTCCGGCGTGCTCGGCCTGCGATGGCCCAGGAGCTGGCAGGGTCCATGGCAGCGCGCCTTGGCGACGTTCGGCGTCCGACCGCTGATGCGCGAGGCCAAGTTCCTTGCGGCGGAGAAGGTTCTCTCCTTCACGCCCCTCGCGATCTTGACGGTCATCGTCGTCGGCACCGGACTGGTGAAGGCTGCTCGCTACTTCTACGCGGTCCCCTCGGACGCGTACCTCTGGGCCACCTGGCTGCACGACCTCACGGCCTGGCTCACCCTCGTCGTCGTGGGACTGCATGTCGCCGCAATCGTTCTCGTGCCCCGCAACTGGCCAGGCATCACGGCGATGATCACCGGGCGGATCCGCCGCGATGTGGTGGAGGAGGAATTCCCCGCATGGGCGGACGTATTACGGCGCTGGGACACCTGGCCCGAGGCCGCGGCTCCCGGCGAGCAAGCTCGCTAGTTGCGGGCCACACCGCGGGGCGACGCGCAGATTCGCCGACGTACGCTCGACCCCGACCGTGAGCCACGCCGTAAAAGAGATCCGCCCGTGAGTAAGCCACGATTTCTCAGACATGGCTCAGCCATGTCCCAGCCGCCCGTCAGGACGCGGTGAGAACGTGAGCGATAGTGAGGGCATGAGACGCCTGTGCACGACGAGCTGAGCACCCTCGCAGAGCGTGTAGCCGCGCTCGAGCGTCGTCTTGCGATGGTCGAGGCACACGGAAACGGCCCGCGCGGCCTGCGCCGGCTCCTCGACACGCTCCTCCCGCCGGAAGCGCGCGGTCACCTGCGCGAGGCGCAGCGCGAGCAGCTGCGGGCGATCCGCACGGTGCTCGATCGCTGGATCGAGCGGCCTGATCGTGACGAAGATCACCGCCGTCGTGAGCGCATACGCATCGAGTAGCGCGTCTACCGTCAACGCTCGACCATCGCGAAGGCGCCGCGTTCCCGCGTCAGCCTGCGTTCTGCGTCAATACCAGGAGAGCGCGCCCTTCTTCCACGCGTAGAAGAGGCCGACGACGAGGATGCCGATGAAGATCACGATCTCCACGAACCCGCGCCAGCCGAGTTCCCGCAGCAGCACCGCCCAGGGGAAGAGGAAGATCACCTCCACGTCGAATACCACGAAGATGAGCGCGAAGATGTAGAAGTGGGTCGGGTACCTGCCCCAGGCCTGGCCGACCGGCTCCTCGCCCGACTCGTAGGTCGTGAGCTTCTCGCGCGTGGGCTTCTTCGGCGCGATCATGTGCGACATCATCATCATCATCGAGACGAGACCCGCGCCGACCACGAAGAAAGCGAACACATAGACGTAGCTCAGGTTGTAGTCAGGCACGCGCGTGCGCCCCCCCTCCCGATACGCCATTGGGTGCCACGTACGCGTTGTCCAGGTACTGCGACACCATACGCTGCGCGTCGAAGAACGAGCCGTTGTGCGCGATGGCCGCGCGCATCACCCCGGCGAAGCCGAGCGGCTCGCGGTGGAAGAGCGGCTTGCGTGGGCGTGTTGAGCCACAGGTCGGTGCCCGCGGCGAGCAGCTTCGCGAGCGCCACGTCGTAGTCCTCGAGGTACACGACCGGCACCTCGTCGCCGATCGCGGCGACCGCGGCGAAGACGCGCCGGATGAGCTCATATCAGTGCGTCGGCCTCATCGTCCCGCAAGCGCGACGAACAGCGCCGCGGCCAGCAGGACGAGCACGAGCCAGCCCCAGGGCGTACCCATCATGCCGGCAACGCCGCCCATCATGCCGCCGGTCATCCCCCCACCCGCGACCAGCAGGTCGATCGCCAGGAACACCACCAGCACGACCGCCGCGCCGAGCAGGAAGCTGTTCATGTCGATCCCGGACATCCTGTTCCTCCCTCCGCTCCATCCCCGAGCGGGCTCATGCAGCGCGCAGCGCGAACGGCGATCGGCGGCCGGCGACCGCATCGACAGCGATCTCGCGCGCCGCCTCGCTCGCCCGAAGCGCGACGAGCACCGCGCTCGCGGACCGGTCGACGGCGCGCGCGATCCACGCGAGGCGATCGAAGGCCGGACCAAGCGACGCCCGAAGGTGCGCATCATACGGGCGGAGATCGAGAGCGCGACCGGCGGCCCAGTCCTCGATCGTCGCCGCCGCGATGTCCGCGGAGTGCAGCGCGTAGGCGATGCCCTCTCCGAACAGTGGGTCGGCCGTCGCGGCCGCGTCGCCCACCAACATGACGCGGCGGCTCGCCATCGCGCCGCGGCGCAGGCCGATGGCAAGCCAGTGGCCGCGGACGCGAGGGCCGTCGACATCGATCCCGAGGGTCGCGGCGAAGCGCACGAGGTCGTCGTGCAGCATGCGCTGCCGGACGGGCCGCGCGCTCGCCACACCCATGTTTGCGTGGCCCCGCTTCGGGAAGTACCAGGCGTATCCGCCGGGGACGGTGTACGACACGACCGCCGTACCTTGTGGCACGGCGGCCGAGAACGGCACGTCGACCTCGAGGGCGAGGGCGAGCTGCGCAGCGGCGCTCGCGAGGCCGAGCCGGCGAGCTGTCCGGCTCGGCTCGCCGTCGGCCGCGACGAGCACGTCGGCGTGAAGTCCGTGTCGGTCGGTCACGAGCCACACGCCGGTCTCGTCCTCGCCCGCATCGAGCACCCGCTCGCCATCGCGGACCTCGACACCCGCCGCGGCCGCGGCCTCCACGAGCGCGAGGTCGAACGACGCGCGCTCGACCATCGCGACGGCCGCTTCGCGACGCGTCAGGCGGAACGGCGGCACGTGCCCGCCCCGAAGCTCGACGGCCTCGACGCGCCTCTCGATCGTCGCGAGCGCGCTCGGCGGGAGGAGCCGCTGCGCCTTTGGTGTGAGGCCACCGCCGCAGACCTTCGGCCGCGGCAGGCGGCGCGCTTCGACGAGCGTGACCCGTGCCCCGCGCTCCGCGAGCAGGCGCGCGGTCGCGCTGCCAGCCGGGCCGGCACCCACCACCAGGACCGTCGGCGCGCTCACCTCCACGGCCCCAGCGCACGCGACGCCGCAGACGCGTCGAAGCCGACGCGCGACCCGGCCATGTAGCGGCGCCAGGCCCGATAGACCTCGTCGCCGACCAACGAGCACGCGTTCTCCCGGGCCGCCTCGAGCCGGCGGACCCACTCGGCGAGCGTGAGCGCGTCGTGCGGCCGGCAGATCAGCTGGCGGCCGATCCGCGTCTCGTCGTACCCGACCGTCACCACGCTCTCGGTCACGCGACGCCTCCGGCAGCGCCGGGACCCGCGAGGAGCGCGTGCAACAGGCCTTGCGGCGCCGCACGAACGGTGCCCTCGAGGTCGAGGAACGCGCCGCGGGAGTCATCCAGGGCGACGATCTCGCCGTCGGAGCGGCGAACTTCGTGACGCCAGATCCCCGACACGCGGCGCACGTCGATGAGCCGGCTCTCGATACGCAGCTCATCGCCCGCGCGCGCCGGGGCGCCGAGTGAGAGGTGATGGCCGGCCTGCAGCGTGACGAAGTTCGCATCGCGCATGCGCTCGCGCGTCCAGCCGACGCTCTCGGCCGCGAGGAAGACCGCGTGCTCGAGCCATTGCAGGATCGCGGCTGGCTTTTCTTCCCCGTTCATGCCCACCTCGTAGCTACGCACGCGATGCCACGTGACGAACGGCGCGCCTCCGGCGTCGCGCTCCGGCGCGTCAAGCGCCGCCACGAGGGGCTCCCCGCCCCTCAGCCAGCGCGCGGTCCCATACGCGCAGGCGCGCCCGCCTACCTCGAAGTCGTATGTCAGCGCGAGCGTCGCCAGATCCAAATCCTTCACCTGAAGCCGGATGTCGATCGCGTCGCCCGCGCGCACCGGCTCGCGGTACGCCAGCTCCGCCTCGGCGAGTCGGGCGCCCGCGAGCACGTCGCGCGCGCCGAGCGCGGCGAGACCCTCGTCGGTCGCGGCGCGGGCGAGCGACAGGTACGTCGCGTTGTTCACGTGGCCGAGCGCGTCGCAGTCGTCCCAGCGCGCCCGCAGGCGCACGACGATCCGACGCGCTGCCAGCGCGTCCATACGATGGATCAACGTCCGAGGTGGCGTACTCGTGGCCATCTCGCTAGTCCACGAACACGAGCGACGGCGTCCCGCGCGGATCGCGCCAGGGCCAGTCGGGATCGTCCGAGAGAAGCACGTCGCAGTCGCACACTTCGCAGCCCGCGCGCAGCGAGCCGTCGGTGCCCTCGATCTCGCAGCGCACCTTGCCGGTCGCATCGACGCGGTAGTGCAGAAGCTCGCCCTGCACCGTACGGTACGTGCCGACTTGCAGCACCGCTACACCGCCACCGCGCCGCGGCGCGAGACGACGTGGTACCCGCTGCGGACCCGCCGCAGCTGCCGCAGCATGACGACGATACCGACGAGGTTCGTCGCGATGCCGAGGAGCATGAGCGGCGTGCGGAACTCCACCAGGAACACCGCAAGACCGGAGAGCCCGACGATCGGCAGCACGTCCGCCACGTGGTGCGCGCAGCACGCTACCATCGAGACGCTCGAGGTCGCCGTCCCCGCGCCGGCGAGCGCCACGGATTCACGCCGCATCGCGCGCTGGAGCAGCCGCAGATAGCTGAAGAGACCGACCTGCGTCCCGAAGCCGGCGCTGATGAGCCCTACGAAAAGGCGGTCGCCCCAGAGGAGCTCGAGCGCGTGCTCGGGCCCCTGCGCCCACGTCACGAGGCCGAGGTACAGCCCGACGAGTGCGAGCGCGCCAACGATGCCAGCCGCGATGGAGAGCGCCGCGCGCCTTGTCATCGCGGACGCTCCCATCGCAGCAGGCGGGAGGGAGAGACGACGTCGCGGATCTCCAGCTCGACGAGCTTCGCGGCGTCGAAGGCGAACCGACTGAGCGATGCGAAGGCGAGCGTGCCGGAGCGGTGATGCCCGCCTGCAGGCGCGTCCCACGCGCTCGGTGCGACCCAGGCGCCGCCGTCGAGCCGAACGCGCGCGAGGTCCTTGAGATCGAAGCGATCGAGATCGACCGAGTGCGTGTCCATCGCCACGCGCGCTGTCGGCACGCCGGCGCTCAGCCAGCTCACGACCACGGTCACCGACCCGGCCTCGCTGCTCTGCTCACCCAGGCCGGCATCGCTCTCCTGAACGACCGCGGTCGATGCCGATGGCGCGGGAGCGGAGAGGGCCGGCGCGGAACACGCGCCCGCGAGCAACGCGAGCGCGATGCCGAGAGCGAGCCTGCGTGCGGGCATGTCCACCCTCCGTTCAGGCCGCGCGCGTACAGCGCGAGCGCGGCAGGCGCGAGCCAACAGATCCAACGGCGAGACATCGATCATCTGCGCGCCTCGGATGTCGCGGGCTCGATCCGGGACCCGGTTCGTTCTCGGGCGACGCGCACGGGATGCCTGCGGCAGCACGCCGGAAGCTCGGCGCGCACGAGCTCGATCGCGAGGTGCGCCTTCACGACGAAGTCGTCGGTCGCCTCGACGACGAGTACGCGCGGGTGGCCGTCCCATTCGAGCGCGATGCGCTCGTCGATACGCCGTGCGTCCTCGGCGGACTCGATGCGCATCGGGTTGGCGGGCCGATAGCCCTGACTCGCTGATGGCGTGCGCAGATGGATGACGGCGTCGTAGCGCGCCAGCTCGTCCAGACGCACGACGCCGACCGAGGACCAGAGCGTGTCGGGCCCCGGCCAGTAGGCGGCACCGTCGACGGTGCCGCGGTCACACAGAACGATCGCCGGATTGGTGCTCTCGGCAGCAGCCTCGAGCTCACGTTGCACGAAGAAGATCGCCCGCTGCCCCGCCCGACGTACCGAGGCGTTCTCGGTGCGCGGGAAGCCGCCGCCAAAGACGATGCCGGCCGATTCGGGCAGCACGGCGACGTGCTCGCACACGCCGTGGCGGATCAGCTCGAGCACGGCGGTCTTTCCCGCGCCGGGGCCACCGGTGAGCACCACCCGCTTGAGCGGGTGCGGCTCGCGGCAGGCGCAGGGCCTCATCGCACGACGAGCTTCCCGCGCAGCATGCCCATGCCGCACTGGAACAAGTACTCGCCCGCCTTGGCCGCAGGCAGATCGATCGAGACCTGCTGGCCTTCGGGAAGCTCCGCGCTCTTGTGGAAGTCGGCGAAGACGACGCGCTCGGAGCACGCGCCCGATTCCTCACGCAGGAAGGTGAGGCGGATGGGCGCCCCCGCGTCGGCGACGATGAGGTCGGGCGTGTAGCCGCCCTTCACCAGGATCATCGCCTCCTGGAAGCCCGATGAGCCGAGGATGGCGCGCGTCTCGCTGCTCTTGGGAAGCAGGAAGAACGCCGCGACGCCGGCGATCGCGAGCGCGCCGATCGCGGTGACGAGGATCTGGTCGAGGGTCATGCGGGTACCTCCAGCTGTTCGGGGTGCCACTCGTTGTCGTCGCGCCGCATGAGATGCAGCGGATTGGTGTCGACGACGAGCGTGCCGTTCAGGTCTGCGATGTGGAAGAGGTCGAGGCCGCGCGGCGCGGGCCCGCCCTTCTTCAGCGCCGTCTTCTTGTCGTAGAGGGAGCCATGGCAGGGGCAGTGGAACTGGTCCTCGGCCGTGTTCCAGGGGACCGCGCAGCCGAGGTGCGTGCACTTGCGGTACGCCGCGGCGATACCTCCCGGCGCGTGCAACAGGAAGAAACGGCCCTGCTGGTTGAGGATCGGCTCGTCGTTGGTCTTGGCGAACTGCGCGAGGATGTCGTCCTTCTTTCCCGCCGGAACTTTCGCGCCGAGGCCTTCGATCTTCAGCACGCGCGCGAAAGCGGGAAGGATTCCCACGAGCTCGAGGGCGGCGAGGACAACCCCGGTGAGGAAGCCGATGCGCAGGAGCTGGCGGCGCCGGAGGCGGCCAACCTCGTCGGGCTCCGCGGGCAGACGGATCACGCCCGCGCCTCCCGTGACCTGAAGTTCCGCAGGCGGTTCGCGTTCGTGATCACCGTGACCGAGCTGAAGCTCATGGCCGCGGCGGCGAGGATCGGCGAGAGCAGGATGCCGAGGAAGGGGTAGAGCACGCCGAGCGCGACGGGCAGGCCGAGCGAGTTGTAGACGAAGGCGCCGAAGAGATTCTGGTAGACGTTGCGCATCGTGGCGCGCGAGACCTCGATCGCGAGCACGACCCCCTTCAGGCTGCCGCCGATCAGCGTGACATCCGCGGCCTCGATGGCCACATCGGTCCCGGTGCCGATGGCGAAGCCGACATCGGCCTGCGTCAGCGCAGGCGCGTCGTTGGTCCCGTCGCCGACCATCCCGACGCGCTTGCCCTGAAGCTGCAGCTTGCGCACTTCGGTGGCCTTGTCGCCGGGAAGCACCTCGGCGCGCACGCTGGTGACTCCGACCTGCCGCGCGATCGCCTTGGCCGTGCGAACGTTGTCGCCGGTGAGCATGACGACCTCGAGGCCCAGCTCGCGCAGCCGGCGGATCGCGCGGATCGAGTCCTCTTTCACGGTGTCGGCCACGGCCACGAGGCCCGCGGCCTTGCCGTCGACGCTCACGTACATCGGCGTCTTGCCGTCCTCGGCGAGCACGGCGAAGGGCGCTGGGAGGCCGTCGAGCTCGCTGCCTGCCGCACGGAGAAACCTTTCGTTCCCCACGCGCACCTCGTGCCCGTCGACGCTGGCGACGATCCCCCCGCCGACGACCGCACCGAAGCCACTGACCGGTCTGAGCTGGATCCCGCGTTCGATCGCGCCGCGAACGATAGCCGCGCCGAGCGGGTGCTCCGAGCCGTGCTCGGCGCTCGCGACGAGCTGGAGCAGCTCGTCCTCGGTGGTGGGCGCCAACGCGACGACGTCCGTGAGCGCGGGCTCGCCCTTGGTGATCGTGCCGGTCTTGTCGAGCACGATCGTCTGCAGGCGCTGCGCTCCCTGGAGCGCCTCGCCCGAGCGGATGAGCACACCGTGCTCGGCGGCCTTGCCGATCCCGGTGGTGAGCGACATGGGCGTCGCCATCCCGAGCGCGCAGGGGCAGGCGATGATCAGCGTGGTGACCATGACGATGGTCGCGTACGCGAAGGTCGGGGCCGGGCCGAGGTCGTACCAGATGACGAAGCCGGCGAGCGCGAGCATGACCACGATCGGCGTGAAGTACGCGCTTACCCGGTCGACGATCCGCTGGATCGGGACCTTGGTGGCCTGGGCGTCCTGGACGAGCCGCACGATGTTCGCCAGGGCGGTGTCGCCGCCGATCTTCGTAACCCTCATCGTGAACGAGCCGTGCGTGTTCATCGTCGCCCCGATGACCTCGTCGCCGGTGGCCTTGTCGACCGGGATCGACTCGCCGGTGATCATCGATTCGTCGATCGCCGACGCGCCCGAGACGATCTCACCGTCGAGCGGGATGCGCTCGCCCGGACGCACGACGACGAGCTCGCCGACGCGCACGTCGGCGACCGGCACGGTCGACTCGACGCCGTCGCGGATCACCCGCGCATTCCGGGGCTGCAGGCCGATGAGCTTCTTGATGGCCTCGCTCGTGCGCCCGCGGGCCTTGATCTCCATGGCCATCCCAAGGACGACGAGCGCGGTCACCACGACCGTTACGTCGTAGTACACGTCGGTGAACGCGTCGGACGGGAAGAGCTGCGGCGCGAGCAGCGCGACCGTCGAGTACAGCCACGCCGTCCCCGTGCCGATGGCGATGAGCGTGTGCATCGTCGCGGAGCGGTGCTTCACGCTCTCGGCGAGACCGACGAAGAACTGGCTGCCCGAATAGAAGAGCACCGCCAGGCTCGCGAATCCCATCGCCAGCCACAGGTGGTGCAGCGCCTCGCTGCCGCGCGGGAAGAGGTCGCGCAGGACCGGGAACAGCCACGGGTACGAGAGCACCATCGTCGGAACGCCGACAGCGGCGGCGAACCACCACTTGCGCATGAGCCGGCGGTACTCGCGCTCGCTCTCGCTCGTCCCCGGGTCCGCCCCCGCTCGTTCCTGTTCGACGGCCGGGCCGCGCAGGACGCGCACGAGAGCCGCGACGCTCGCGGTGTCGCCGAGGGTCTCGATGTGCATCTCGCTGCGCGCGGGATCGACTCGCACGCTCGCGACGGCGGGCGCGATGTCGCGTGCGGTGCGGGCGAAGGCTTCAGCTTCCCCGTCCGCGTGAAGATCCACGTCGACGCGGACGATCTTCGCGCCCGCGTCACGGACGAGCGCCGTGAGCGCGAGGAGGTCGAGGTCCGCCAGATCCCCGTCGATCGTCACGCGGTCGGTGACCGGATTCACCGCGATCCGCCGCCCGCCCGCGGCAGGCCGCAGGATGCGCTCGAGGCTCTGCGCCTCCGATGCGCAGTCGAGCTCTGAGAGCTCGAGCGTGAGCGTAGCCGGGAGCGTGCGCGCGCTAGCCATGCTGGTGCCCGCCCGCTACAGGAGTTTCACGCTCCGTTCTTGTCTCCTCTGTCGTTGTCTCCTCATCATTCGGCGATCCAGACTCGCACCCGCCGGATCGCGGCTGCGCACCGCGGCCCTGGCCTGCGGCCTGGTCGTGCGAGCCGTGCCCGCCGTGCGAGCCATGGCCGCCGTGCATGCCATGCATGAGGAACATCAGCGCGATGAAGACGGCAGGCCCGAGGAATGGCTGTACCGCCGCGATGACGCCTTCCATGTCGAGCCACCTCCGCGTTGTGCTGCCTACACCTTGGCGGGCGCGGCTGAAGGCAAACTGGCGTCCGCCTGAGGCCGCGCTGAGAGTTCGCGCGGGTAGCCTCCGAGCGCGCGAAAGTGGATCACCCGCGTGGCCGTCCCAGGGCGAGGTCGACGGTGAGCTGGCGCCCAGCACGGGTGATCGAGAGCTGGATCGGGTCACCCGGCCGGAGCTTGAGTGTGAGCAGGGCGAGCGGATGCGTCTCGTCGATCGCCTGCGCATTGACCTTCGTGACGACGTCGCCGGACCGGAGGCCAGCCGCTGCCGCGGGCGAATCGGGCACGACCGCGGTCACGAGCACACCGGCTGACGCGTCGAGGCCGAGCGAGAGCGCGGCGCGCGGCGAGAGCGGTGCGTACTGGATCCCGATGTAGCCACGTTCCACCACTCCGCTCCTGATGAGCTGCTCGGCGATGTCGCGGACGGTGTTGCTCGACACCGCGAAGCCCAGGCCCTGGGCCTCGGTGGGGTCGGCCGCAAGGGTGTTCATCCCAACGACCTCTCGCGTCGCCGCCCAGATGAGCGGCCCTCCCGAATTGCCGGGATTGATGGCGGCGTCCGTCTGGATGAGGTCCTCCAGATAGACCGTCGCCGACTCTCGGACCTTGCGGCCCTTTGCCGAGACGACACCGCTCGTGACCGTGCTCTGGAACACGCCGAGGGGGCTGCCGATGGCGAGCACCGTCGCTCCCACGGGCACGGCGTCGCTGTCAGCGAGGGCCGCGGCCTTCAGGCCACCTGCTGCGACCCTCAGCACCGCCACGTCGGTGAGCGGATCGCGGCCGACCAGCGTCGCGGTCACCTTCCTGTCGTCGGTGAAGATCACGTCGAACGACGCCGCGGCGCCAGTCCCGGCCGTGTTCTCGACCACGTGGTTGTTCGTCACCACGTAGCCGCGCGCGCCATCGATGACGAAGCCGGAGCCGCTCGCCTGCGCCTCGCCGCTCGGGAAGCGGCTCACGATCGTCACGACGGCCGGAAGCAGCTCGCGAACCACCTCGGTCGTCACGTCGGCGTTCTCGCCGAGCGTCACGCTCATCGGCGCGGGTAGCGCGGCGGGCACCGGTGGGGAAGCCACGATCGGCAGTCGGCTCATCACCGACGAAGCGACGACACCGCCGCTCGCCGCGCCGACGACGATGCCGAACAGAAAGACGATCGCAGCGCTTCGCATCCCGCGTCAGCTTCGCTGGTGTTGCGCGGCTCCCGAGGTGCGCTCGTCAATCACGGGCGGGGTCGTTGACCGACTCTGCGCGCGCAGCCGCAGGAGCTCCTCGCGTTCGTCCACGTCGTGCTCGTGGCCACGGTGCATGAACAGCATCATCAGCGGGCACAGCAGGAAGAGCAGCGCGAACGGCAGGATCGCAAGAAGTGCGTCCATTCAGGACTCCTTTCGTTGGGCGGGACGTACGACGAGCTCGCCCGAGTACATGCCCATGCCGCAGGTGAACGGGTAGCGCCCGGGCTGCTGCGGCGTGAAGCGGATCTCGGTCTCGCCGTGCGCCATCAGGCGATGCGCGTTCGGCCACAGCTCGGAGACGAGCATCTCGGTGCAAGGGTCGTCCTCCCGGCGCTCGAAGCGCAGCACGGCCGGCACTCCGGCCTCGAGCTCGATGTGCGAGGGCACGTAGCCGCGGTCAACGACGACGATCGCCTCTTGGGTGCCGTCCGCCTGACGCGTCGCTCGTCGCGAGAGAGCGCGCGCTCGCAAATAGAGCCAAGTCGCGGTAAGGCCGATGAGGCAGAGCAAGCCGCCGAGCAGAATCGTTCCCATGCGGACAAGCCTCGCTGCTGGTCCTTGCCTGCATCTGATAGATCGCTGAGCAGGCGCTGAGGAATGGGCATCGCATCGGCGTGCGCCCGGCGCGCCTGTGCATGCCGCCCGGGCGACGGTCATCACCGCCGCCCACGGTCGTGCGCCTCGACGCGTACGAGCATGTGATGGCGCGCGACGGCCTGTTCGTCCCGGACGAACCGCAACAGAGCGAGCGCGTCCGCGGTGCGAGGATACGCGCGTGCAGCCGTGGCTCCCGCTCGCATTCGCCGCACTCCTCGTGTGGTCGATCCAGCGCGTCGTTACCAAGGCGGCGCTCGTGCACTGGTCGACGGCGCGCTTCTATCGTCTGAACGCCATCTTGTCGCTCGCCGTCTACATCCCATTTGCGTTCTTCGTCCCACCCGAGCCCGATCGTCTTCCGGCGGCCCTCGGCCTATCGCTGCTCATGGCGCTGACGTTCTGGATAACGACCGAGGCCACCCGTCGCGGTCCGGTCGGTCTCGTGGCGCCGCTGACGGCCATCAGCCCGGTGATCACGGTGGCCCTCGCCGTCACCGTGCTGGCGGAGCGTCTTTCGCCCGTCGGGACGGTAGGCGTGCTCCTCGCGCTCACCGCGGCGGCGCTGCTCGCATACCGTCCGGTCGCGACAGGCGCGCTGGCCGGCTGGCTCGCCCTCGCGCTCGTGTCGCTCGTGCTGCAGGGGGTCGGTGCCTTCATCGCGAAGCTCGTCGTTACCGGAGCCGGTCCGACTGACTTGCTGCTCACGAGCGCCGCGGTGCAAGCGGGCGTCGGAATCGTGATCGCTCGCGCGGAACCGCTCGACATCATCGACACGTTCGGACGTCGACCCAATGTCGTGGTCGCGTGTACCATGGCCGCGGCGGCAGCGGCAACGATCGGCTACCTCTGGGCGCTCTCGCTCGGACCTGCGAGCATCATCGTGCCGCTCGTTGCCACCAGTCCCGCGCTTGGCGGTGTCCTCGGCGTCATTCTCCTGCGCGAACAGACCACGCGCCGCCAGGTCGTCGGTGCATTCCTCGGCATCGTCGCCGCGGCCCTCTTGTCAGTCGCGTAGCGCGGCCACCAGCGCGATCGGACAGGGCGCGGCGATTCTGGGATCGTGCTGGACATGCGCGCGTCGGCTCGTTGCATTGACGCGCCGCCGGCGCTACGCCGCCGTGGTGACCGATGCCATCGACGCGTTGGCGGGAAGACGCACGGTGACGCTGGTCCCCCGGGGTTGCCGCTGCCCCAACGCGATCGTCCCACCGTGACGCTCGACGATCCACTTCGCGATGGAGAGCCCGAGCCCAGTGCCCGCTGGATCGAGGCGCTGCGCC
This sequence comes from Candidatus Limnocylindria bacterium, assembly GCA_035651155.1. GTDB lineage: Bacteria > Chloroflexota > Limnocylindria > P2-11E > P2-11E > CF-39. Next base: position 103,089 of record DASRGG010000002.1, read on the forward strand.
TCCTCGCCACGGTAGAAGCGCTCGAACGCGCGTGCCGCAGTCTCGGCGCTCACGCCGATACCCTCATCCTCGACGACGAGAACTGTCTCGCGCGCTTTGCGGCGCAGCGAGAGGCGAACCTCGCCGGGTGCCGGCGTATACGAGAGCGCGTTGTCCGCGAGGATGAGCACGAGCTGCTTCAGGCGATCGCGCTCGCCTTGCACGACCGCGGCATCGAGATCTACGACATGCAGCCGCGGTCCGGCCTGCCCGCGCAGCTCGCGGAAGACCTCCATCACGACCTCATCGAGCGGCACTGGCTTGGCGATGAACGGCTGGGGCCCCGCGTCGGCGCGGGCGAGGACGAGCAGGTCGTCCACCAGACGCGCCAGCCGCCGCGTCTCCTGACGCGCCTCCGCGAGCGTCGCCTGCGCCTCGTCCGCCGGCAGCTTTCCACGCCCGAGCAGCTCGAGGCCGCCCTGCAGCGCCGTCAGCGGAGTCCGCAGCTCGTGCGAGACATCCGCGACGAAGCGCTGCTGGCGGCGGTACGCGTCATCGAGGCTCGCGAGCATGTGATTGAAGGTGCGACCGAGCTCGCTGAGCTCATCGCGACCGCCCGTCCGCACCTCGATGCGCCGCGCGAAGCCGCGTGACAGCGCGATGGCACGGGCCGTCTCGGTCATCTTCGCGATCGGACGGAGCGCGCTGGCGGAGATGGCCCAGCCGCCCGTGACTGCGAACGCGATACCGGCGACGCCCATGAGACCGAGGATCAGGCCGAGGCTGCCGACCGATGCGTCGAACGCCGACATCGACGCGGCGATCACCAGGCGCGCACCTGGCACACCGGACACGTTCCCGGCGAAGGAGCGGACGCGGCCCCCCGGGAGTCCTGTGTCGTGAAGACCATCGGTCGCCGACGCGGGCTGGAAGCGAGCGAGGAGCGGATCTCCCGTATCGCCGACACCGGGGGATGAGGGCTCACCAGGGAGGATGAGCCAGATCGCGGTCGGAGAGCTTGCCGCCTGCGCCGGCGTGGTCAGCGTCACGGGATGCGACGGATTGGTGCTGCCGAGCGCGATGAGCTCCGACGCCGCGTGTTCCCAGGACGTGCGCAGCGACGAGTCGACATCGCTCTCGTGCGATCCGGTGTGCACCACAAAAGCGACGGCGAGGGTCGCGCCGAGGACGAGCGCGAGGAGCGCCCCATACCAGAGCGCGAGCCGAGTGCGGATGTTCATGCTCGTTCGGCTAGGCCGTCGGTTCGCGCAGCACGTAGCCGGCGCCGCGGAGCGTATGGAGCAGCCGCGGCTCGCCGGCCGCCTCGAGCTTCTGCCGGAGGTAGCGCACGTAGACCTCGAGCACGTTGTAGTTCCCGCCGAAGTCGTAGCCCCAGACCTTCTCGGTGAGCTGCTCCTTTTCGAGCACCTGTCGCGGGTGACGCAGGAACTGCAGGAGGAGCTCGTACTCGGTCGTCGTGAGCGCGATCTCGCGCGACCCACGTCGAGCGCTGCGCGTGCCGGTATCGAGGGCGAGGTCCGCGAAGCGGAGGATCTCGGCCTCGCTGGGCTCCTTGCGCCGCAGAAGCGCCCGGATGCGCGCACTGAGCACTTCGAGCGTGAACGGCTTCACGAGGTAGTCATCGGCGCCCGCATCGAGCCCAACGACCTGATCCGACGGGGCGTCCCTCGCGGTGAGCATGAGGATCGCGAGCTGCGGATCGCCCGCGCGCAGGCGGCGGCAGACCTCGACGCCGTCGATGCCCGGCATCATGAGGTCAAGGACCACAAGATCCGGCGCGAACTCGAGGGCCTTCTTGAGCGCTTCGTCGCCGTCGCGCGCGGTCGCCACGGCATACCCCTCGAACGAGAGCGCGCGGCGCAGCATGTTCGTCACGTTCTCGTCGTCGTCGACGACGAGGAGGCGTGCGGGACGGGCGGCGGTTGGGACCTGCGTCGGGATGATGTCCTTCGCCATCTCCGAAGACCTTATCGGCGTTTGCCCCTCACGAGCGGCGGCCAAGTGGCCCTGGACGCGTGGGTCGAAGGTCATTTCCCGCCTCGCACGACCGCAGCTTCGTAGAAGAACGCGATGCGGTCGTACGTCCGCGCGACGTCCCGCGCCGCGCCGCTCGAACCCGACTTCTCGACGGCTCGGTCGTGCGGGGCCCTCATGCGGGATCAGTGCGAAGTGCGCGTGTCGCGGATCCCCGCGCGCTCCACCAACCCCAGAGCGCCGCGAGGGCGAGCGCGCCGATCGAGAGCAGCTGCGCCTCCTGCAGGCCCGCGAGCCAGACCGTCTCCGTCCGCAGGAAGGTCAGCGCGAACTTCCCGATCGCGTACAGCGCGAGATAGACGGCGAAGAGCTGGCCATCGACGTGTAGCCGCGAGCGCAGCCACCAGAGCATCGCCAGCACACCGAGGTCCCAGGCCATCTCGTACAGGAACACCGGCTCGTACGCCACGCCGAGCTGCGGCACCATCGCGCCCGGATTCAGATACGTGATCCCGAAGCCGCTCGTCGGTCTCCCGACCGCGTCGCCCGTGAAGAGGCATGCGAAGCGCCCGACGGCTTGGCCGAGGATCGTGCCCGGCGCGGCCGCGTCGGAGAGAGCGCGGATCGGCAGGCCGCGCCGCCATGCGACGACGAGGCCCACCAGCGTGCCGCCCAGGACCGCGCCCATGATCGCGAGACCGCCGTTCCAGATCGCGAGGATCGCAAGCGGATTCGCGGCGTAGAGGTCCCAGCGGTCGAGGACGTGCAAGACGCGCGCGCCCACGATACCGCCGCCCACGACCCAGAACGCGACTGACTCGACCTGCTCCACCGGCAGGCCCTTGCGAGCCGCTTCACGCAGCGCGAGCCAGAGACCCAGAGCGAGGGCGAGAGCGACGAAGAGCCCGTACCAGCCGAGCGCGAAGGGACCCAGGTGAACGATGACTGGATTGATGTCGATGGTCATCGCTCACACCACCGCCAGTGCCGCGAGCGAGACGAGCGCGGTGGTGAGCCCGAGCGCGAGCTTCAACGATGTCCGGTTGTGCAGCTGCCAGCGCGCGAGCGCGCGCATCGCCGCAGGCGTGGCCGCCGCGCCGAGCAAGGCGATAAGGGGCACGACGAAGGCCAGGTTGTAGATCACGAGGTAGCCGAGCGCCTGGCCGAGGTCGTTGCGGCTCGACAGGAGCGCGAGAACGGCGAGGTAGACATTCCCCGAGCACGGGACGGTGCAGAGGCCGATGAGCGAGCCGGCGATGAACAGGCCGGGGATCGATGCGCGTGAGACCCAGCTCTGGGCTCGGCTGTGCAACATGGGCGGCATCCGGAGACGCTCGCCGAGCTCGGGGAGGAGCGCCTCCTGCAGCGCGACGACGCTCCACGCGATCGCGACCACCGCGAAGATCTTCGTGCCGATGTGGTCTTGCCGGAGCACGCCGGCGAAGCCCATGAGACCGAGTCCGATCAAGAGATACGTGATGAACATGCCGGTGACGTATGCCGCGCCACCCTTGAAGAGCGCGCGCCGGCGCTCGCCGAGTCCGCCCTCCATCGTCGCACCGACCGCGAGCAGCGTCGCGGAGACGAAGACGAGCAAGACCGCGATGGCGCAGGGGTTGATGCCGTCGACCAGGCCCGCGAGGACGACGGTGGCGAGGTTGAGGTCGACGCCGGTCATGCTTTGATCTTCAGCACGCCCTGCATCGCGGGGTTCTCCTTGCCGCCGCAGCAGGTGTCGCAGTAGAAGGGATAGTCACCCGCGGCGGAGGGTGGGATCGTGACGACCTGCGTCGTCTCCGGCTGCACCTTCGCGTCGACACCGAGCTTCACGATGGTGAAGCCGTGGACGCCGCCGCCGTCGCTGTGGTGGCTGCTGTCGGGATTGACGATCCGCACACGGAGCAGTCTGTTGGCCGGCGCCGTGATGGTGGGCGGCGTGAAGCCGCTCATGTCGATGCGCAGCGTCGCGTCGACCGGCGCCGTGTCCGCCGTGGCGAGCTCCTTCGGCCACAGCGCGTACGCGGCGCCACCCGCGACCGCGAGCGCGAGGATCGCGAAGATCGCGAGGCGGAGCCGGAAGTTCGATGACCGGCGCTGTGGCCGCTTACGTGGCATGAGCGAACTCCTCTTCTTTCCGTGCCATCCCGCTCAGCGTGTCGACAAGGCCGAGGAGATTGAGCACGGGATCGCGGAAATACGCGCCGCGCAGCTGGGGACGGTACGCGTCGAGACGCCCGCGGATGAAGGCCAGACAGTGCTCGAGACCGATGCAGACCGCACCTGCGACCGGTCTCGGTTCGGCAGCGAATGAGGCAAGACGGATCCGACACGGATGGCCGTCGGCGCTGTGGGTCTCGATCGAGCCGGCGCGGGCGAGTGCCGCAGCGTGCGCGTCGATCGTCTGCGGCGGACAGCAGCCGGTCCGGCGCAGCGCGAAGCGCAGCACCTCGACGTCGTGGTAGCCCTCGTTGATCTGGGCTCGGCCGCGCTTGACCTCGGCGATGAGGATCTCCGTGCGTCCCTCATCCGTGTCCAGGAGTGGGTCCTGTCCGAGGAAGAGATCGCGCGCGTGGCCGGGGCGCCCAGGAACGAGCTCGGCGGCGTGCGGCAAACGGACCGCGAGAAGGTCGAGGTCGGTCGCGGTCCGATAGCCGTGACGGTCCGCGACCTGGACGGGCAGCTCGCTGAGCACGAAGTACCCGTTGAGCTCCAGGTACGCTCTGGCAAGGGCGACCGAGGTATCCACCCTACTTCCGCCCCGCGCGAGCGGTTTCCGACTGAACGCGCGCCAGCACGAAGCCCGCCACCACGAGGGCCACGAGTGCGGCCGCATCCGCCGCACCGAAGCGAGCGAAGAGACCGCCGTGATCGACCGCCCACCAAAGGCGCCCGAGCGCGACGGTGGCGATCGCGAACCAGAACCAGAACGCCGCGTTCCGCATCGCTACTCCAGATGCTCCGTGACCGGCGAGAAGAGGACGATGAGCGAGAGCACGACGAGACCAACGAGCACGAGGGCGGCGATGACGGCGAAGACCCTACGGCGGCGCAGGCTCCGCCATGGTGAGCGGTCGACGAAGGGGACGAGGAGCAGCGCGGCGCCGAATGCCAACCCCGCGTACAGGATGGCGCGAACCCCGAACCAGTCCTCGAAGGCGTACAGCCAGTAGAAGAAGAACGGCGGCTTGGTGACTTCCATTGCGGGATCCGGCACCTCGCCCAAGGCTGGCGGGAACACCACGCCCAAGACCGCGGCGAGCGCGGCGAGCACGAGACCGCCGCCCAGCATCCACTTGAGGTGCGCGCTGTAGCGGCCCGTGAGCTGGGGCGCCGGGACCTTGCCGTCGGGCGCCTCGCCGCGGTCGGCCGCGTCGGGAAGTGGCGAGATGCCGTGGTGCTTGACCTGGAAAAAGTGGAATACGAACAGCAGCGTCGCGATGAGCGGAAGGATGCTCACGTGGGCGGCGTAGAGCCGCGCGAGGACCGGCACCGCCTGGGTGAAGGACTCGGAGAAGAACGTGCCGAGCCCACCCAGGATGCCCGCGATCTCGAGGTTGTGCTGGAGCGCCTCCCAGGCCTCTTGGTCCCATTTGAGGACCGTACCGGTGAAGGCGAAGGCGATCGTCACGCCAAGCAGCGCCACACCGCCGATCCAGTTCAGCTCCCGGGGTCGCTTGAACGATGCGGTCGCGAATACGCGGACCATGTGCAGGAAAACCGTGACCACGACGATGTTCGCGACCCAGAAGTGGATGCCCCGCACGAACGCACCGAGCGCGGCGTCGTTCTGGATGAACGCGACCGACTCGCGGACGTGCTCGGGCATCGGGTCGTAGAACTGCGCGAGCCAGAAGCCGGTGAGCGCGAGCACGAGGAAGCCGACGAAGCTGATCCCGCCCAGCGTATAGGGGAGGCGGTTGGCGTACGCCGGCACCGGGTACGCGAGCGCCGAGAGGCCCGCGCGGTCGTACAACCAGCCCCAGACCCGGGGCCGATGCCCGCTGCTCCCCGCTGCTGCCGATTCCGTCGCCACCGTGCTTGTCGCCATGAAGATAGCCCCCTTCCCGCGACTCGCGACCGTTGTGCGACCAGACTCGCGGACACGGCTGGTGCCCTGCTTGGCCTGCTCTTAGAAGGTCCTGAGAATCCAATTTCTCAGCCCCGCGCCAGCGCCGCCCAAGTGACGGCTCAGCGCGCCGCGCGAGCGTCTATCCCAGGTCCACTGGGAGGCTCGTCCGGACGTGATCGACGGCGACGGGTTCGGCTTCGGGATCGCAACGACGCTGCGGGTCCTCGAGGAGCGGCTCACGCGCGGTGAGCGGAGGGGAGCACGATGAGCGCGTCGACCTTTCCTCGACATCCCCACCAGCCTGCTGCCGCGACGTCCGCTTCGCCGATCTCGTGGCTTGCGATGCCGAGGCTTCTCGCGGTCGTCGCAGCCGCCGTGGGCATCGTGGTGCTCGTGTTCGCTGCCGCGATCGGGGCGCAGCAGAGCACGGCCCGTGAGCTCGAGCAGGCGCAAGCCACCCTCACCGCGACTCGCGCGACGATCACCGCGCACGCGGTCGTGATGCGTGTTCAGGGCGAAGGGCTTCTCACGTCAGCCCGCACCACGACGAGCCCGCATCGCGAGCACTGGATCGCCGATGCGCAGGCGATGATCGCCGACGCCGCGCGGCTGGACGCGACCGCGAGCCTCCTCGCGAATCAAGCGCAGCTCCTGGGCCAGCACCCCGGCCAGTCCGTGCGATCGGATCTCGCATACATCCACGGTGCCGGCGACGCGCTCGTCGCCGAGGGTGACCGACTCGTCGCGCACGGCACCGCAGTCCGGACGCACGCCGCGGCGATGGAGGCGCTTGCGCAGACGAACGAGACCGACATCGCTCAGGCCGACGCCGCGCTGCTGCGCGACGGGGCCGATCGAATCACCGATGCCGGTGAGCGCACTCGGTCGATCGGCTTGGCGCTGCGCCAGGTCGGCGAGCGGTTCATGCGCAGCCTCGGCCGCTAGAGACGCGAGATGGCGGAAGAATGCGTCGCCCACGTTGACGCGGCACCGAGAGTGCTGCGCCTTCTGTCCCGCGGGTGCCGCTCGGGGACATGAATGGTGATGGTCCCCGACGCGATGCTCGATGCGTTCGAGGCGCTCGGGTGGATCCCGCCAGGCTCCGCGCGACGGTGTCGCGAACAGACACCGCCGGCGAGGCGCGAACCAGCTGCGGTTGGCGAGTAGGGCGGGTTGATGACTACCAAGCGTGTGCGCGGTGGATCATTCGAACGGCGCTGCGGCTACGACCGCGGCGAGCCGCGTGGTGTCCGAGTCATGTTCACCTCCTCCTGCGATAGCTCGCGGACGGACGCCCTCCCGTACCAGCGCCGCTCCGTCTGATCGCCGGCATCGGTCGCGCGCGGCGGCGAAGCTCCGCGCGGCCCCTGAGCAAGGAGCGCGTGCTGCGGGCGGCGACCGCCCTCGCCCGACGAGGGCGGGATCGAAGCGACGACGACGCGAAGGCTCGCCGACGAGCTCGGCGTCGAGGCGATTTCTAGGTTGGCCATCCGGCGAAGCACGCGTGGACGGCCATGATCATCTCTCGTAGGAGATCCCGGGCGTCGCTTCGCGGCGCGAGCGCGCCTCATCCGTAAGCAGCTCATCGCTCCTCATCGGTGCCGACCGCGAGCGACGGATCCGGGAAGGACCCCTGCAGTCCGATGTCGATACGGACCTCGCCCATCGCCTGGACCGCGAACGGGTGGAGGCCACGTGCAGACGAAGAGCACCCGCGTCGGGGCGCTCATCCGATCCCCTCCGCGGGCGTGCGATGGAAGTCGCGCATGACGCCGGAGACCTCGTAGACGGTGCGCTCGCAGATGTTCTGGATGCGGTCTCCCACACGCTCGAGGTTGTGCGCGACCCACAAGAGCCAGGTCGCGCGGTCGATAGTCGTGGGGTCGTTCACCATGTAGGTGAGCAGCTCGCGATACACCTGCTGATACAGGCGGTCGATCTCGTCGTCCTGCAACGCGACGCGCTCGGCGGCGTGGTCGTCACGGCGCAGGAAGGCATCGACGGCGTCGCGCAGCATCTCGCGCACGATGCGCGCCATCTCCGGGATGTCGACGAGCGGCTTGAGGAGCGGACGGCCCTCGTGCAGCCGCACGACACGGCCGATGCCCGCGGCGTAGTCCCCCATCCGTTCGAGCTCCGAGACGATCATGAGCGCCGCGACCACGAAGCGGAGGTCGCTCGCGATGGGTTGCTGCGTCGCGATGAGCTGGATCGCGCGATCCTCGATGTGGTAACGCAGCCGGTTGATCTCGGCGTCGTCGGCGATGACCAGAGCGGCCAGGCGCTGGTCGATCGTGATGAGGGCCAGGACGCTGCGCTCGATCGCGACATCCACGAGGCTCGACATGCGCCGCAGGTCGGACTGCAGGCCGGCGAGCGCGTCGTCGAGCGCGGCGCGCGCGTGCAGCGGTCTCGCCATCATCCGAACCGCCCCGTGATGTACGCCTCTGTTCGCTGGTCGGCCGGCATCGTGAAGACCTGTTCGGTGCGGCCGAACTCGACGAGCCGCCCCACGCCGTCGTCGCCGGCGAGCATGAACGCGGTGTGCTCCGACACGCGCGATGCCTGCTGCATGTTGTGCGTCACGATGACGATGGTCACGCTCCTGGCGAGCTCGCGGATGAGCTCCTCGACCTTGTACGTGGCGATCGGGTCCAGGGCGGAACACGGCTCGTCCATGAGCAGCACCGCGGGATCCGTCGCGAGCGCTCGCGCGATGCAGAGCCGTTGCTGCTGCCCGCCGGAGAGGGCGGCGCCGGAGCGATGGAGCTTGTCCTTCACCTCGTCCCAGAGCGCGGCGCGCCGCAGATTGCGCTCGACCAGGTCGTCGGTGTCGCGGCGCGTGAGCTTCCACCCGCGTAGCCGCGGACCCGCCGCGACGTTGTCGTACACGGACATCATCGGGAACGGGTTCGGCTTCTGGAACACCATGCCGACCATGCTCCGCACCGCGACCGGGTCGGCATACGGCGAGTAGATGTCCTCGCCTCCGATGAACACCCCGCCACGGGCGTAGGCGCCGGGCGTGACCTCGTGCATCCGGTTGAGGCACCGCACGAGCGTCGACTTGCCGCAGCCTGACGGGCCGATCACGGCGGTCACCGCGCCCGCGGGAATGTCGCAGGTGACGCCGCTGATCGCGTGATGCGAGCCGTAGAAGGCATCGAGGTGTTCGATGCGCACGGCCGTCGCGCGTTCCAGTCGGCTCGCCGCGACGTCGGTCATCGAGTCGATCTCCGGGGCACCACCGGCCGTCTTGGTGTCGCGCGTCGTGATCGACATCAGCGCACCCGTGGGCGCGCGACGACGCGCAGCACGAGGCCGAACACCCCGATGACGACGACGAGCACGAGCGACGCGCCCCAGGCCTTGAGATGCCAATCGTCGTAGGGAGAGACGGCGTAGCGGTAGATCTGCAACGGCAGCGCGCCGATCGGACGGAGCAGATCGAGGCTGAAGAAGTCGTTCCCGAGCGCCGTGAGGAGCAGCGGAGCCGTCTCCCCCGCCGATCGCGCGAGCGCGAGCACGGACGCCGTGATCACGCCCGCTCGCGCCGTCGGCAGGACGACGCGGAGGACCACCTTCCACCTCGGCGCGCCGAGCGCGAGCGCCGCCTCGCGCAGCGAGGTCGGGACCAGGCGCAGCACCTCCTCCACGGTGCGCGCCACGATCGGGACCATGATGATCGCGAGTGAAACCGCTCCCGCGAGGCCCGCGAACTGCCCGATGAGACCGCGCACGAGGAACGCCCAGACGAACACGCCGATGACGATGGACGGCAGGCCGGCGATGAGCTCCGCCGCGAAGCGCACCGGCTCCGCGAACCGTCCCGAGCGGTACTCGACGACGAAGATCGCGGCGGCGATGCCTGTGGGGATCGCGATCGCGCCGGAGACCGCCGCGAGCACGAGCGTCCCGACGAGCGCCGGCTGCACCCCGCCGCCGACGTCCCCGACCGGCCTGGGGCGCTGCGTGAAGAAGTCGAGATCGATCGCGGGTAGGCCCTGCACGACGACGTGGCCGAGGATGACGACGAGGATCCCCAGGCTGGCGAGCGTCGCGAGCCCGAGAAGCGTGATCATGACGCGCTCGGTGACCCGGCGCCGTGTCGCGACGCGGTGGCGGTCCGGGACGGCGCGCAGCGCCGTGGCGCTCGCGCTCATACCACGGCTCCCGCCGGGCGGTCGGCGATCGAACGCCGGATCAGGTAGCGCGCGACCGCGTTCACGACGATCGCGACGAGGAGCAGGAGGAGCGCGACCTCGACGATCGCGCTGAAGTAGAGCTGCGTGTCGGCTTCCACGAATTGATTGGCGATGGCCGATGCCATCGTGTAGCCGGGGACGAAGAGCGAGCCGGTGATGTCGCGCGACGAATTGCCGACCACCATGGTCACGGCCATCGTCTCGCCGAACGCACGCGCGACGCCGAGGACGACGCCGCCGATGATCCCCGGCCGCGCGTATGGCAGGACGGCGCGGCTCACCGCCTCCCAGCGGGTCGCGCCGAGCCCGATCATCGCCTCGCGCTGCGTCGGCGGCACCGCGAGGAGCACCTCGCGCGAGACCGCGGTGAGGATGGGCAGGATCATGATCGCGAGCACGACGCCGCCCGAGAGCAGGTCGAGGCCGACGGGCGTTCCGCTGAACAGCTGACCGACGAGCGGCACGCGGCCGAGCGTTCCCTGCAGGGCGGGCTCGACACGGTCGCGCATGATCGGGACCATCACGAAGATCGCCCACAGCCCGTAGACGATGCTCGGGATGTACGCGAGCAGCTCGATGACGTAGGCGATGGGCCCACGGACGCGGCGCGGCGCGAACTCGGTGAGGAAGATCGACGAGCCGACGGCGATCGGCGCGGCGAGCACGACCGCGACCAGGGTGGTGACGACGGTCCCGTAGACGTACGCGGCCGCCCCGAAGACGAGATGGACGGGATCCCACACGGTCGTGGTGAAGTACGAGAGGCCGAAGGCGGCGAGCGACGGCCATGCGTCGACGACGATGAGGAGCGTGATGCCGGCCAGCGTGAGCGGTACGAGCATCGCCAGCACCGTCACGCCGGCCGCGAAGGCCCGGTCGCCGCGCTGCGTCGAGCGCCGGGCTATTGCGATGGGAGCACCTTGCGGCCAGCGCTGGTCACCGACCGGAGGACGTCCTCGGCGGTCTTCACCACGTTCGCCGGCAGCGGCGCGTATCCGAGATCCTTCGTGAACGCCTGACCCTCATGCGTCCCCCACCACGCGTAGCGGACGAGGGCCTGCGCCTTCGCCTTGTCGGCGATGTCCTTCGAGACGAGCAGGAACGTGAAGGTGGAGATCGGCCACGCGTCCGGGTTGGTCGAGTTCGTGATCGAGATCTTCGCCTGCTCGCCGGCCAGCTTGCCGAGGTCGGGCATCGTGAATCCGTCCGCGGCCTTGCTCGTCGACTCCAGCGACGCCGCCACGTACTTGCCGGCGGCGTTCTTCACGACGCCGTAGCCGAGCTTGTTCTGGATCGCGTAGATGAGCTCGACGTACCCGATCGCGCCGGGCGTCTGCTTCACGGCGCCCGCGACGCCGGCATTGCCGGAGGCGCCGACACCGTTCGGCCAGTTCACCGACGTGGCCGAGCCGACCTTCGACTTCCAGTCCGGGCTGACCTTCGAGAGGTAGTCGGTGAACACGCCTGTCGTGCCGGACCCATCCGAGCGGTGGACCGTCGTGATCGTCATGTCGGGTAGCTCCACGCCGGTGTTCTCTGACGCGATCTTCGGGTCGTTCCACTTCGTGATGGTCCCGAGGTAGATGCCCGCCAGCGCGTCGGGCGTGAGCTTGAGCGTCGCCGTGACGTTCGGGATGTTGTACGTCGGGACGACCGCGCCCATCACCGTCGGCACCAGGTAGAGGCCGCCGCTCACGGCCTTGATCTGGTCGTCGGTGAGCGGGACGTCGGATGCGCCGAAGTCGGCGGTCTTGTCCGTGAACGCCTTGATGCCGCCACCCGATCCGACGGCCTGGTAGTTGACCTGGACGCCGGTGAGCCTGTTGTACTCGTCGACCCACTTCGCGTAGATCGCGCCGGGGAACGTCGCGCCCGCGCCGGTCAGGGCCTGCGCCTCGCTCGGGCACTTGCCGGTGACGGGCACGCCGCACGCGTCCGCGGACGATGGACCGCTCGACGGACTGGTCGCAGCACCGCCGCAGGCGGCGAGGACGACGCCGAAGGCGGTGAGGATCGCGAGCATCGTTCGGGATCTCATGAGCACTCTCTCTCTTTCACTGTCATCTCGCTGACAGCGTCGCCGCCTGCGGTGACAGGCTCGTGACCTCCGGTGGGCGGCCGGTGAGGGCTCTGTGAGCGGACGGTGAACGCTAGGAGGACGGCTCGCGCAGGCGATAGCCGACGCCGCGGACGGTCTCGATCCAGCGCGGATGCTCGGCGCTGTCGCCCAGCTTCTCGCGCAAGGTCTTCACGTGGGTATCGACCGTGCGTGAGTCGCCGGCGAAGTCGAAGCCCCAGACGCTCGCGAGCAGCTGCTCGCGGCCGAAGACCTGACCCGGATGTGCCATCAGGAACGCGAGGAGATCGAACTCCTTCGGCTTCAGCTCGATCTCGCCGCTCCCGAGGGTCACGCGATGCCGCGCCGGATCGAGGACGAGATCGTCGATCGCCATGCGCGGCCCGGCCGCCGCCGGATCCACGCGGCGTGTCCGGCGCAGCATCGCGCGCACCCGCGCGACGAGCTCGCGGGTCGAGAACGGCTTCGCCAGGTAGTCGTCCGCGCCGATCTCGAGGCCGACGACCGTGTCCAGCTCCGTGTCGCGCGCGGTGAGCATGATCACCGGCACGTCGCTCTCCCTGCGCAGCCGCCGGCAGACCTCGAAGCCGTCCATGCCCGGGAGCATCACGTCGAGGACCACGAGATCCGGCCGTCTCTGCTCGAACGACGCGAGCGCCTGCGCTCCGTCGGCGACGGTCACGACCTCGAAGCCCTCTTGGCCGAATGCGTACTGGAGCGTGTGACGGAGGTTCGCGTCGTCGTCGACGATGAGCAACCGCACCATGGGTGAGGCCGAGGCTAGCATCTAGGACGCGTTCGCCCGCGGGATCGTGAAGCGGAACGTCGCTCCACGACCGGGGCCGGCGCTCGTCGCCGCGATCGTGCCGCCATGCGCCTGCACGATGTGCTTCGCGATCGCGAGGCCGAGGCCCGTTCCTTCGCTCGAGCGTGAGCGGTCCGCCTTGTAGAAGCGCTCGAAGATGCGGTCCAGCTCGGCCCCATCGATCCCGGCACCGGTATCCGCGACGCTGAACGCGACGAGACCGTCGGCGTCCTGCGCCGAGAGCCGCACGGACCCGCCCGCGGGCGTGAACTTCACGCCGTTGTGGACGAGATTCGCGAGCACCTGCTCGATGCGATCCGCGTCCGCGCGGACATCGGATGCATCCGACGGCTCCACCACGAGCGCGACCCCGGCGCGTTCCGCGAGCGGTCCGAGACGTCTCGCGCATTCCACGAGGAGATCGGCCGGACGGTGACGGCTCAACGCGAGCGGCTCCGCGCCGGACTCGATGCGCGTGAGGGCGAGCAGCTCGTTGACGAGCTGCGCGAGACCGTCGATCTCGCGATGCATGCGCGCCACGAAGTCGCGTGCCGCGGCGGGGTCGTCGAGCGCGCCCTCCTCGAGCGTCTCGGCCATGGCCTTCAGCGATGTGATCGGCCGGCGGAGCTCGTGCGAGACGTTGGCGACGAAGTCGCTGCGCACCGTCTCGAGCCGTCGCAGCGCGGTGAGGTCCTGCAGGACGACGAGCGTCTCGCCACCTTCAAGGGGCCGCACGACCACGCGGCTGAAACGGCGCGGCTCGTTCCGCTCCACCGTCGCGACGCGCTCGCGACCGTCGCGTGCCGCGTCGATCGCCTCGAGCGCCTCGTGGTCGCGGATCACTTCGACCAGGCGGCGCCCGACGACGGAGTCGCCCGCGCTCTTGCGAGCCGCCGCGTTCGCGAGCTCGACGCGACCGTCCTCGTCGGCGATGAGGATCGCGTCGGAGAGCTCGTCGACGAGCGCGGCAAGGTGGTCGCGCTCGGCCCGCGTCGCCGCACGCTCGGTCTGGACGGAGGCGGCCGAGCGGCGAAGCGCGGACGCGAGGCGCTCGACCTCCTCGGGACCGCGCACGTCGGCCACACCTGCGCCGTCGCGTTCCGCCGCCTCGGTGATGCGCTCGATCGGACGGGTGATCGCTCGCGCGATGCCGTATGAGAGCGCGAGCGCGGCGAGCGCCGCCACGACCGCACCGGCGACGAGAGACCCGGCGAGCCGGGCGGCGAGCGCATCGACGGCGACGAGCGGCAGCGCGACGCGCGACACACCGATCACGCGGTCCGCGTCGCGCACGGGCACCGCGACGTAGAGCAGATCGCGATCGACCGTCGCCGAATGCCGAACGGTCCGACCCGGTGAGCCGGCGAGCGCCGGGACCACCTCGGGCCGCGTGGCGTGGTTCTCCATGCGGAGGCGGTCCTCGTCGGACTCGCCCAGGACGACGCCGTCGGTCGCGATGAACGTGACGCGGATCTGCGAATCCGTCGCGATACGGCGTGCGAGCGCATCGAGCGCGTCCGCATCGCGAGAGCGGAACGCGTCCCGCGCCAGGTCTCCCGCGAGGGAGGCTTCGCTCGCGAGGCGCGCGCCGAGCACCTCGATCTCGTGATCGCGCGCGATCGATGGGAGAGCGGCGGCGACGATGACGAACGCCACGACGACCGCCAGCACGGAGCCGAGGAACACGCGAGCGCGGATCGTGCGAGGGAGGCGCGGCACCTGGACCCTCAGTATGCGAGCCGCGATCGAGAACGGCGACACGACGAAACCGGTCGCGAGTCGCGGTCATCCCGGCCTCCCGCATAATGGCCTCACGGCGATGAGGCCCGCCGGCCGCGACGGCGGCGCAAACGCGGTGCGGTGCCGCTGATGGCTTCTACCGAGATCACTCGGCAGGAGCGAACGATGGATCCAACAGCTGGAGCCGCGAACACGTCTCTCCCTCGTCCGATCTCGGCGGGAGCGCGTTCGGAGGGCATTTCGTGAACAACGACGAGCACGAGCCCGGCCACGAACGAGAGGCGCGCGCGTTCCTCGAACCCGAGCGCACGGCAACGAAGACCGAGATCGAGATGCTCGACGACGAGCGTTCGCGGGCGGACTCCCTGATCGCACGCAACGGCTGGGACCGCCACGAGGGGATGCACATCATCTTCAGCCGCGGGCTGGTCGCGCTCGAGCGCGAGAGCCGGGATGGTCTGGAGTTCGAGGGAAAGCGTCTCATCGACATGAAGACCCCCGCCGAGCGGGAGCGGTTCCTCTTGGCGCGACTCGACCAGCTCGAGTCGAAGTACTCGGTGATGAAGTTCACCGCTTTCAACGCGCTGAGAGACAACGAAACGTTACGCATGAACGTGACCGGGCTCAGCGCGGAGTACGGAGCCCTCTCGGAGCAGAACAGGTATCTGCGCGACCGTGAGGACACGCTGCGAGCGCGGGTCGCCGAGCTCGAAGCCAAGGTCCGCTCAGCCGCGCCTGAGCCCCGCCGCACCCGTTGGCAGATCCTGCGACTCCTGGTGCGTGAGCTCTTCACGTGAGCGACCTGGCGCCGCGCCGAACACACGCACATACAGGTCTTCGCCGAAGCTCGTCGGCAACGGCTCGCCCTCGACGAGCTTGAAGGTGCGCTCGCCGTCGGGGCGCCGCTCCGCGCGCAGGAACAGAGCCTCACCCGTGGTCTCGCGCTGGAAGCGGTAAGCCAGCTCGAAGGAGTGGGTCACGAAGAAGACACGGATCCCCGCCTCGAGGAGCGCGTGGACGATCCCGCCGGCGATCTCCGCGCCCTCGCGCTCGTTGGTCGCGGCGAACGACTCGTTGAGCAGCACGATCGCGTTCGGGCCGAGCTGGTCGACGAGCTCGCTCATCCGATGCAGCTCCTCGTCCAGCTTGCCGCTGGACATGGTGGGGTCCTCTTCGCGTTTGAAGTGCGTGAAGACTCCGGCGCAGACGCTGGCGCGGTATCCCTCGGCCGCGACGAACATGCCGGCCTGCATCATGAGCTGCGCCAACCCGAGGGCGCGCAGGAACGTCGACTTCCCGCCCTGGTTCGCGCCGGTGATCATCACGAGAGAGCGGCCGTCGGCGTGCACGTCGTTGCCGACGACGCGCTCGCGCAGCGTGAGCGTCAGGCAGACCTCGTACAGCCCACGCGCCGACAGCGCGAGTCGGTCGGTCGCCTCGGGATCGGGAAAACACAGCGGCTCACCCTTCGCTTCGAGCGCGCGGCGGAGGTTGAGACAGGCGAGGTAGAAGCCGAGCTCGAAACGCACCATGCTGAAGAAGCTGAGGATGCGATCGGTCGATTGCGCCAGGGCATTGGCCACGACGTTGAGTCCCTGACCCCGAAGCGCCGAGAGCGCCTGGGCGCCGGCTTCATCACGCGGAGGGATCACGATCGTGTACAGGGAGCGCTCTCTGCTCGGGAGCCACCGCCGCCAGCTCCGCTTCGTCGGCCAGGGCTTGCGCAGGACGTAGTCCGCGCCCTTGTTCCCCTTGCCGAGGCGAGCGCTGACCAGGATCCCATGCCTAGAGCGGAGCTGCCGCAGATGGCCGTCGAGGGTCAGCAAGTACGCATCGTCCAACTCGGTCCTCAGCATCGTGAAGAAGGCGGCGAACCCGGCGGACGCGAACTCGTGGGCGTGCTCGTCGGCGAGATGCCGCAGCCGCCTCAGTGAGCGCACGAACAGATCGAGCACCTCGACCGACCGTCCAAGGAGGACCTCGGGATAGTCCATGAAGCTGTGCCATACCTTGCGCTCGCCCTCGATCGCGGCTACGGCGATGTCGTAGATCTCCTTGACGACAGGCGCACGCTCCACGCAGTCCTTGAGCACCTGCTGGCGGTAGCGGATCTCGGCCGGGTCGTTCAGGCCGGACAGGAGCACCGTCTTCGCCGTCTCGAGCAGGAAGCCGTCCCCACCGGCCATCGCGTCGAGCAGGGTCTCGAGCTCGAGGTCCTTCGTAAGCGACCGTTCGTTGGGCGGAAGCGTGCGCTCGAGCTCGAAGTCCTTCTCTCGGTGCAGCAGGAAGGCCTTCATCGCCCGAGGCGATCCTTCAGGTGCCCGTACGTCAGCCTGTACTTCGCGGCGATCGCGGTCGCGTATGCGCGTCCGTCCGCGACCATGCGAACGATCTTGTAGGTCCGTCGCGTCGGCGCTGCCGGGTCGACCGCGCTCACCACGCTGACGGTCGCCTCGCTCACCGACGCGAGCTCGTGGACGAAGGTGACCCAGACGCAGATGAGGTCGAGGTCGAGTATCCGCGCGAGGACCTTCTCGCTGAGGAAGCGCGCGTCTCGCAGGGTCGTCGAGGTGAAGATCTCGTTCAGGATCACGACGCTCTTCGACGTCGCGCGCTCGAGGATGGCATGGATCCTGACCAGGTCATCCTGCAGCTTGCCTCGGAGGTCGGCGAGATGCTCCTCACGCTCGAAGTGGGTGAAGACCTCGTCGCAGAGGAAGAGCCGCGCCTCGCTTCCGGGCACGAGGCAGCCGAGGCTCGCGAGGTAGTGCAGCTGCCCAACGGTCCTCGCGAAGGTCGTCTTTCCACCTTGGTTCGGTCCGGTCACCACGAAGACGCGCTCGCGGTCGTGCAGATCGAGGTCGTTGGTGACCACCGGCGGCTGCTTCTCGGAGACCAGCTTCTGCGCGAGCGCGAGATCGAACGTGTCCTTCGCGGCGATCGCCTTCGACTCGCCGGAGACGTGCGGGTAGCAGAAGCGCAGCCCCGCCGAGCCGATCCGGCGGACGTGCTCGAGATAGGCGACGTAGAACTGCACTTCCCGGTCGAATGACGCGATCGTGGCATCGAGGAACCGCCGGTGGCGATCGCAGTACTCGTCCAGCGCGCGGAATACGTCGGGGTAGAGCAGCGCGACCCGCTCCAGGATGCCCGCCTCGACGTGGTCCATCTCCGGGTCGGCGCGGAACCGCACGCGGTAGTCCTTCACCGCGCCGCGCTTGAACTTCTCGAAGGTGGCTTCGACCTCCGCGGCGTAGTCCGCTTCTGACTCGTACTTGCGCACGGTGACCCGATCCGTGGCGATGTGCAGCCCGTACCTCACCTGCGCCAGGTCCTCCCTCACCTGTGCGGTGTCCGCGACCAGCGCGGTGAATTCGTCGGACCGGACGTACCGCGAGAGCTGCTCGCGGAACGCGATCAGGCCGCGCGCCCGCAGTTCCGCGCCGGCGAGATCGTCAGAGAGGCGCGCGACCGCTTCGCCATAGATCTGCGCGGCATCGAGGAACCAGGCCTCCTTCTGATAGGCGTGACGCAGCTTCTCGGATCGCGCGAGATGTGCGCGCATCGCCCGCATCTTCTCCGCGAACGAGGCGATCGACCCGGAGAGCGCCTCGCCTTCGAGATCCCGCAGCACCTCCTGCCGGTAGGAGACCGACGCGACCTGGCGGAGCGGTACGTAGAAGAAGGACTCGAGGTCGTATTCCTCGCGCCCGACGGTGATCGAGGCGACGACCCGATCGAGATTCAGATCCCGGAAGCACGCCGGCTCTCGCGCCTGTTCGACCCGCGCCCTGTCCTCGGCTCGATCGAAGAGGACGCTACAGAACCGACGCATCGCGGCTCCCGACGCCTCGTCCGATCCCATCGCCTCTCTCACGCGACCCGCGTGCGCTGCCGTCGCGCGCGCCGCATCACGATGAAGAAGATCGGGATGGCCGCGAGCTCGAGGAGCACGGAGAGCGCCACGATCAGCGGGATGGAGACGGCGTAGAGGAGACCGACGGCCGCGCTGCCGACGAACCATGCGAGTCCGTAGCCGGCGGTGAAGAGCCCATACGCCGAGGCGCGGCGATCTCGTGGGACCATCGGGGCGATCGCGGCGGGGATGATCGATTCATGGACTCCGATGCCGATCCCCCAGAGGATCATGCCGAAGAGTGAGGAGATCTCGTCGCCGAGGAACACGAGCGGCGCAAAGAACGCGGTGACGAGCGTGAGCGGCAGGAGCACCCCGAGGCCGAAGCGATCGAAGAGACGGCCGAACGCGAGCGACCCTGCGCCGCCGGCGCCCATAGCGATCGCATAGAAGACGGGTACGGACGTCGCGGGGAGGATGGAGGCCTGGGCGAAGTGGTAGGCGATGAGCGGGAAATCGACGAAGCCAGCGGCGACGAGGGCTGCGCCAGCGAGGTACGACCAAAAGAGCCGCGGCAGACCGGCAGCGCGCACGTCCGGCGGCTCGAACTCCATCTCCTCCGGCCGTGGGTACTGCAGCCGCGCGGCGACGAGGATCGCGAGAGTGAGCGCCGCCGGGATCGCGAGCACGAGAAACGCCGCGCGCAGATCTCCGCCGAAGGCGAGCACGGCGGCAGCGACGAGCGGGCCGACGAGCGCGCCGGATTGATCCAGGGCCTCGTGGACGCCGAAGGCCCAGCCGTACCCGATCTGCTTACCGGCGTGCGAGAGCATCACGTCGCGCGGCGGGTTCCGCGTGGCTTTGCCGACGCGCTCGATGACGATGAGCACCGCGGCGAGCTCCCACCGGCCGACGAACGCCAGGAGCGGCACCGACGCCATCTGGATCGCGTAACCGAAGATCGTGATCGGCCAGAACTGTCCGGTGCGATCGCTCAGACGTCCGGACACGACGCGCAGGCCGTAGCCGAGGAGCTCGCCGAAGCCCGTGACGATCCCGACCGCGGCCGCGCTCGCCCCGAGGAGCGCGAGGTAGGGGCCGACGATGGAGCGCGAGCCCTCGTAGGTGAAATCGGCGAAGAAGCTCATCGCCCCGACGAGCACGACGAACTTGATCGCGATGCCGCGCTGGTCGCTGCGAGCGTTCGTGGCCAACAGACCCACTCCTACCGTTTCTCGGTAGAAGCCATCGGCAGCGCTCGCTGCAGTTCGTCCGTGGTGGACAGGCGGGCCTCACCGCCAGGCTGGATTGTGCCATGCGCGGCGCCCGTGAAGCCCCGTTTCACGGAAGCGCTTCGAGACCGGTCATCTCACCGACCAGATCAGCGGAACCCCGCGCGTTGCGGTATGTGTCCGTCTGCGGCACCATAGAGATTGGCGATGAGGTCCGCCCTCGACCGCTGCTGAAGAGCAGCTGATGGCCTCTACCACTACCGGTGGTAGGGGCCTTTTTGCACCCTCCACCGACTTGGAGGTACTGACCGGTTGGACAACCTGCTCATCGCCACGATCCTCGGCTTCCTGGTGCTCGGTGCGGCGATCGTCAGCGTCGAGCTCGGGCTGTCGGTCGCGATCCTCGAGATCCTCTTCGGCGTTCTCGCAGGGAACTTCATCGGCATGACGACGACACCGTGGATCGATTTCCTCGCGTCGTTTGCCTCGATCGTGCTCACGTTCCTCGCGGGTGCGGAGGTCGATCCACAGCTCCTGCGAGAGAAGTGGAAGGTATCCATGCTCCTCGGCGGATTGTCGTTCGTCCTGCCGTTCGTCGGCGCGGGCGCATTCGCCTTCTTCGTCGCAGGCTGGGATCTGCGTCAATCCGAGATCGCCGGCGTCGCGCTCTCGACGACCTCGCTCGCGGTCGTCTACGCCGTGCTCGTCGAGACAGGGCTCACGAGGACCGAGATCGGCAAGATCATCATGGCTGCGACGTTCGTCACCGACCTCGGGACGGCGATCGCGCTCTCCGCGCTCTTCATCCAGCCGACCGTGTACTTTGCGGTCTTCGTCGCGGTCTCCATCGGGGCCATCGTGGTGATGCGAGCGCTGCAGCCGTGGTTCTTCAGCCGCTACGGCGATCGGGTCATCGAGCCGGAGATCAAGGGCGCGTTCGCCGTGCTGTTCCTGCTCATGTGGACCGCCGAGCTCGCGCAGAGCCACGCGGTGTTGCCCGCATTCCTCCTTGGGCTCGCCGTCGCCGGGGTGTTCCAGCGGTATCCCGAGGAGCATCGCCGATTCCGCGTCGTGGCGTTTTCGCTGCTCACGCCCTTCTTCTTCTTCAAAGGCGGGCTGAACGTGAGCCTCGCGGCGCTCGCGACGGCGATCCCGCTGCTCATCGGCTTCTTCGTCGTAAAGATCGTCCTCAAGTTCATCGGCGTCTTCC
Organism: Candidatus Limnocylindria bacterium; assembly: GCA_035651155.1. Lineage (GTDB taxonomy): Bacteria > Chloroflexota > Limnocylindria > P2-11E > P2-11E > CF-39. Next base: position 124,257 of record DASRGG010000002.1, read on the forward strand.
CCGTCGCGATGCGCTACGTCAGACCGCACGCGACCTACACCACCCTGCTCATGAGCACCGGGCTCACCTTCGGGACGATCTCGTCGCTCTACGGTCTGAACGCCGGGATCATCGACCGCACGCAGTTCTCCGTCCTCGTGACGGTCGTGATCCTCTCGGCCGTCGTGCCCACGGCCATCGCGCAACGCCTGTTCACGCCGATGGAGCACGAGCTCTCGCCCGAGGAGGTCGTCGCGATCGAGGACGAGGAGTTCGAGCCACCGAGGCGGCTCGAGCCGCCGCTCGGGGGACGGAGGTCCTAGCCGACCTCCGGATGCGCGTTGGCGACCAGCGCGCGAAGCGCTCGGAAGAGGCTCAGCACGGGCACGAACGACGCCGAAGTCCACGTTCGCGTCCGCGGGCCCACGATCCGCAGGTGCGACGCGAGGAGCGATCGCCGTAGCTCGATCCACGCGATATCGCGGAGCGGGAACGCCTCAGGACGCGCGCGCTCGCCAGGGACCGGCACGAAGAGCAGCTCGTCCGGATACAGCGCGAAGAGCGCCCGTGGCTCTCCACGCATCCGCGCCGGAACGACGAACGCGGAGAGTACCGGCGGGTCCTGCCGCTCACGCGTGATCTCGTCGAGCAGCCCGCGAGCGATCGGCTCCGCGTCGGGCCAGCCGGTGGGCAGCACGAGCGTGGCGCCCGGCTCGGGAGTCGTGTAGATCCGCCGGGGAAGCGGACGCGAGCGGTCGATGAATCCACGCAGGCGCTCCTCGACGTCGGAGACCACCTGCGACGCCGACGCGGGCAGGTCGATGACCAGCTCATCTGCCGCCGCGTCGCTCCGCAGCCGCAGCTGCTCCTGCGCGCCCCGGCTTCGCCGCAGCGCGACCACGCGCTCGAGCGGCATCGTGAGCGCGTCGTAGCCCCAGGACTGCAGATCGAAGCCGATGGCGCGCACGTCCTCGAGCCACAGGACCTGCTGGTCTGTCACGACGAGAAGCGCCTCGCGGATCGGCTGCGCGAACAGGCGCCGCGGACGTGACTGCGGTCGGTGCACGAACAGCGAGATCCGCTCCCGGGGGTCGAGCTGCTCGCGCACGAAGCCCTGGAAGCGCGCCGGGAGCCGGCGGACCTGTGTCTCCGCGGCGCTCGCGCCGGTGGCGTTCGTATCGACCAGCGTGTCCCAAGACGACACCGCCCTTCGCCCACTCCTCGCGCGCGCGGCGCGCGCGGTCGCCTCTTGCACGTAGCTCCCGGCCTCGCCAGAGCCCGACCAGGTCCAGCTCGCTTGCCCGTAGCCGGCCTCGCGCTGGACGAGACGCTCGAGCTGGGGCTTCAGGCGCTCGAGCTCCGCGGCGGCCGCACCGTCGTCCGCAAGCGGAGTCCCGACCAGGAAGGGTGAGCCCGAGAGGTCGTGCATCAGGGCGAGCGCGCGGATCTGCACGTGGACACCGGGCGCGAGCGGCGACGAGCGCAGCACGAGCGCCCGCAGTGGGTCTCCGTGCTCGTCCACGACGCGGGGGCACTCGGCGAGGTCCGCCGGCGCGGGTGTTTCACGCACGAACGACGTGAGCCGAAGACCACCATCGAGGGGCTCGTACACGGGGGCGACCCCACGCGTCGCGACGATGATCGCCTCGGTCGTGACTGTCGAGACGCTTTCCAGCACATGCCTCCTACCGAAGCTCGGTAGAAGCCATCAGCGGCGCGTGGCCGCGGTTGGGCCGCGAAGCGCGGGGCGGGCCTCATCGCCCCCTCCAAGTGTAGAGACCGCCGGCCCGGGACCGATCGCCCGGATAGTTGGCTTCGAGGTGTCCGATGACTCGGTCATCGTGGGCCTCCTCCACGAGGAACGCGGCGCGGGAATGGAAAACGCTGAGGCGAGCCTTAGGAAGTGTCGGTGTCGAAGCGGAAGCGGCCCAGCAGCATCAGGCCGATGGCGCCTGCGGCGAACAGCAGCGCGCCGCCCGACCAGTACAGTGGCTGGACCCCGATCCGGTCGACGAGAAGCGCGCCGACGCCCAGCGAGGCGAGACGCATCGCGCTCCAGCTCACGTCGAGCAATGTGAACACGCGACCACGTACCGCGTCGGGGATCGCGCCCTGGATGGTGCTGCTGAAGACGACCATACCCGTGCTCGTGTTCAGCCCATAGACGAAGAGAATGAACAGCGCGACCGGCAGGGGCGTGAACACGGCGATGAGCACGTCGCCGACGCCGCGGATGAGATACGGAACGAAGAGCCAGCGCGCGCTGCGGTAATCGCGCGCGAACGTGTTCGGGATGAGTGGACCGACGAGCGCACCGACGCCGATCGCGCCGATGAGCCAGGCGAAGCCTTCGGGCGGCAGCCCAAGGTGCCGCTCCGAGAGCACGACGAGCATCGCGCCGGTCGCGCCGACCGCGAACGAGGCGAGCGACTGCACGACGAGCAGCCGCGAGACGAAAAAGTCGCGGCGGGCGTACGCGAGGCCCTCGAGCGCGTCGGCGAAGTACGAGCCCAGCCCGCGCTTGGCACCCGCGCCGATCTGGCCCGCATGAGCGGGGATGTCCAGCGAGACGATGAATGCGGCCGACGCCACGAAGCTCGCGGCATTGATCGCGAATGCGGCTCGGGTGCCGATCACCGCGATCACCGCACCGGCGACGGACGCCGCGATGATCTGTACCAGGCGACCGGTCGACCATGACACCGAGTTCGCGGCGAGACGCTGTTCGGGGGTCGTGAGCACGGGGATCACGGCGTTGAGCGCCGGTCCGAAGAACACGTTGCCGGCGGCGAGACCTGCGGCCACGACGTAGGCATGCCACACGCCCTGTGGCCAGACCAGCGAGAGCACGAGACCCGCGCGAAGGAGGTCGGCGGCGACGAGCACTCCCTTGCGGCTGAAGCGGTCGACGACGACCCCGGCGACGGGACCGAGCAGCAGCACGGGGACGATCTCGTTCGCGACGAGGCCGGCCACGGCGAGCCCCTGGCCCGACAGCTCGAAGACGAGCACGACGAGGGCGATGTAGTGCAGCGTGTCCCCGAAGCTCGAGATGAGCTGTCCGAGCCAAAGGCGGAAGTACCGCGGGCTGCGGATCACGGCGGCGTAGGAGGAGCCGGCGCTCGCGAGCCGCGTAGCGATCACGTGGCATTGTGTAGCGGTTCGAGCGCCACGATCCGTCGCGCGCGGTGCAGGCTGCGCAGCGACGGTCGCGGTCGTGCCCCCTCCCTGCCCGACCGGACGGTCACGCGCGCCGCGGCGGTGATCCTCGCGGCGGGCCAATCACGGCGCTACGGCGCGCCGCTCGAGCTGCCACGACGTCATCCTCGTCGTCGGTCGCGGCGCCGACCTCGTGCTCGCCGGCGTGCGGCTCGGTCGCGCGCTCACGGTGATGAACCGCGAGTACGCGCTGGGGCAGTCCACGTCGCCGCGTGCGGGACTGCGCGGCGCGCGCGGGTCCGACGCGGCGATCGTCCTCCTCGGCGATCAGCCGCGGGTGACGCTGGCGCTCATCGACGCGATCCTCGAGGGAGCGCGACAGGAGCGGCGTCGCGCTCCTCGAGGTCACGCCGGAGCTCGGCAGCCTCGAGGACGTCCCCGCTAGTCGCCCACCGATCCGTGCACCGGCACACCCTGCGCGGGGGCCTGGCGCGGCTCGCGCTGGCGGATCTCATCCGCCCAGGCCGGGAACTCGTGCTCGACCGCGCGCAAGGGCATCGTGCCGAAGATCATCGAGCGGATGCCGGCCCAGTTGCGCGGCACCAGGAAGATCGCGGCAAGGTGCAGCCCGACGATGACGAGCGTGCCCCAGGCCGCGAGGTCGTGCAGCCAGGTGGTCCAGTACATCACCGGCTGCGGGATCGTGAAGAAGTAGTGGGCGGATTTCAGCAGCCCGGTGGCGATGACGACCAGAGCCAGGATCGCAAGGGGCGTGAAGCTGAAGACCTTCTCCACCGCGAGGAACTTGCCCTCGCGCTGTGCGGGCTTGATGCCGAGGTCGGCAAGGGTCGCCTGCAGCGGACCCTGCCAGGACTTCGGCAGGCGCAGCCCGAGCACGCCGCTCTCTCCGTACACCCCGAGGTAGCCGAACAGCCGCGCGATCGCGGGCGAGAGATCCCTCCAGCGCGGGAAGATCGCGTCCTGCCCCCGGACGCGGCTGGAGGTCGCGAACATCGTCGCCGCGACGGTGATGAGCCCGGCGCCGACGTAGTGGAAGAGGTACAGCGTCTGACGGTTGTCGACGGTCGACTCCAGGCCGAACCAGCGCAGTAGCCAGACCGCGGTCACGAAGTCGATGACGAAGCCGAGAGCGATGCCCCAGTGCACGAGGCGGTCGTACAGGCTGTAGCGGACGACCTGGCCATCCACGACGGCGCCGCGGCCGCGGCGGATGCCGGCGAAGACGATCCCCAGCACGATCCCGCCGAAGGCCAGGACCAAGAGGATGCGCGAGCCGTCGACCGACAGCGGCAGGATCGGGCGGTCGGTCGTAGCGCCTGTCGCGTAGAACCCGGTCAGGAACAGGTAGATCGCGCCGATGACGACGAGCGCCACCAACACGAGATCGCTGATGAGCGCGAACGGCTTTGTCCTCATCGTCTCCTCCTATGCCAGCTGCTTCCACTGCGCCTCGGTGCTCGGCTTGAGGTCCAGTGCGAGGTGGTCGGACTTGATGTACCCGGCCTTGATCGCGGCGTTCACCGGGCAGCGCTCGACGCAGATCGGGCCGCCCTCGCGGCCGATGCAGAGATCGCACTTGGCGTAGACGTTCTTGACCGGGTCGTACATGACCCGCTTGCTCGAGATCTGCTTGGCCTTGTACGCCAGCGTGCCGTTGAATTCGACCGGACAGTCCACCTCGCACTTGCCGCAGGCGATGCACTGCGTCTCGTCGATGTAGCGGTTGCCGGTCTTCGGATCGATCTGTAGCCCCTGGGTGGGGCAGTTGGGCAGGCACCACGGCGTGGGGCATTGCTTGCAGGTCTGGGGAGTGAACCCGGCGCGCTGCGGTAGGGCCGCGGCGAGCTGGGGATTGAGCTTGACGGTCTTGTCGACGAGGATGCGGATGCGCGCGACGGCCGATCGCCCGACCGAGGCGTGCCAGGTCGAGCAGTTCACCTCGCAGGCCAGGCAGCCGACGCACAGCGAGGGGTCGGCGCTGACCACGCGGTCGGAGATCTCCTGCGCGGTGACGGCGTTTGCGGCGCGGCTGAAAGCGGTCGCCGCCACGGCCGCGGTGCCCAGGGCGGCGATGCCGCCGATGACCACGCGCCGGCGGGAGAGCGGCTCGTCCGAGGTCTCGGGTGCGCTTCCGTGCGCGCTCTGCGGGGTGCTTTCGCTGTCTGCCATGTTCCTCGCTCTCCCTTCCTTAACCCGCGATCTTGGTGAGGGCCGATCTCACCAGACCCTGGACCAGCAGGACCTTGTAGTCGTTGGAGCCCAGCGGCTGCGCGCCGTTGGCCGCGAGCTGACCGGCCTGGCTGATGACGGAGGCCTCGAGGCGCTTACCGGCCAGGAAGCTCTCGGCGTCCCTGGCGCGGTGCGGGGTCGGCGCGACACCGCCGAGGGCGATGCGCGCGCTCTGCACCACCGGGCTGCCGGTGACCAGCACCGCTACCGAGCCGCGCGCGAAGTCGATGGACTTCCTGGGTGCGGCCTTCTGGAACAGGCTCGGCTGCGACAGCGACCCGGAGGGGATGCGGACCTCGGTGATGATCTCGTCCTGCGCCAGCACGGTCTCGCGCAGGTAGTCGGTGTGCGGGCCGATGAAGAAGTCGTCGATGCCGACGACACGCTGGCCGCCGGAGCCGTGCACGACGATGCTCGCATTCAGCGCCGAGAGCGCCGTCGAGGTGTCCGAGGGCTGGACCGCGAAGCAGGCCGCGCCGTCGAAGATGGCGTGCAGATCGCTCGCGCCGAGCACGGCGTAGCAGAAGGATCCGCCTCGCTTGTAGCAGTCGGCGCGGTCCGCGTCGCGGAAGTACCAGCAGCGCACCTTCTGCGCGAGGTTGCCGCCGAGGGTGCCCATGTTGCGGATCTGCGGCGAGGCCACCAGCCCCGCGGCCTGCGCGAGCGCGGGCGCCTTTTGGTTCACCGTCGCGTCCGCGGCGATGGCCGCGAGCCTGGTGAGCGCGCCGATGCGCAGCTCGCCGGAGTCCTCCTTGATGTACTCGAGCCCGGGGATGGTCTTCAGGTTCACCACGCGGTCGGTGGGCAGGAGGCCTTCCTTCATGATGCCGAGCAGGTCCGTGCCCCCGCCGAGGGCGCGCGCGTTCTGCGCGGAGAGCATCTTGATGGCTTCGTCCACCGAGGTGGCGTTGAGGTACTCGAATCGTTTCATCCTCGCTCAGCTCCTCTCTTCCGCTATCCGCGCTTCATCTGCGAGATGGCCTTCAGGATCTTGTCTCGCGTCAGCGGCGCATCGTGGATGCGCACGCCGATCGCGTTGTAGATGGCGTTCGCGATGGCCGGACCAGGTGGCGACGTGGGCGGCTCGCCCACGCCCTTCGCGCCGTACGGGCCGATCGCGTCGATCGGCTCGACGACGACATTCGTGAAGTCGGCCCACCGCGGCATCTCGAGCGAGGTGGGCATCGCGTAGTTCTCCCAGTTCCAGGTGACCGGGAAGTTGTTCGGCTTGTCCCATTTCAGCTCCTCGCTCATCGCGAGGCCGAAGCCCATCGAGACGCCGCCCTCGATCTGCTGCTCGACGCCGAGCATGTTCACGGCCTTGCCGACGTCATCGGTCGCGACGTACCGGAGCACGGTGACATCGCCCGTGTCGAGGTCGACCTCGACCTCGGCGAAGCCGGCCCCGAAGGTGCTCATCGACGTGTTCGGCGGGACCACGTGCGTGCCGCGTCCGATCATCGGGCTTCCGGTGGCGCTCGCGACGTCCGCCAGCTTCACGCGCTGTGTCGGATCGGCCTTCACGAACACGTAGCCGTCGCCGGTGTCGCAGTCCTCGGGCTTCGCGTTGAGCATCGGCTTGGCACCCGAGGTCGCGACCTGGAGGATCTGCGCCTTGAGGTCCAGCGCGGCGTTGCGCATCGCGCTGCCGGCCGAGATCGTGCCGCGGCTGCCGGCGGTGACACCCGAGTCGGGAAGGAAGGCGGTGTCGTTCCAGCCCACGGACGCGTCGCTCAGCTTCGTCCCGACGGCCTCGGCCGCGATGATCATCGCCGCGGTGGCCTGGCCGCCACCGATCTCGGTGAGCGAATTGTTCGCGTCGAGCGTTCCGTCGCGGTCGAGGCGGACCACGGCGGTCATCGGAAGCGACATCGAGCCGTGGCCGCACGCGTGGAGCGCCATGCCGATGCCGTGCGCCTTGTTGCCACTGATCTTCGTCGCCGGCTTGTGCCACTTCGCCGACCAGCCGATCGCGGCGGCGCCCTTCTGCGCGCATTCGAGGATCCCGCAGCTGTTCCACTTGCGGTCCTCGTGGTCCTGGTCCACGAAGGCCAGGTTCTTCAGACGGAAATCGAGCGGGTTCATGTTGACCTTCTCGGCGAGCTCGTCCATGAAGATCTCCTGCGCCCAGGTGCCCTGTGGGTCACCGACGCAGCGCTGCGGACCAGATGGGCCGCGGTTCGAGATGACATTGGTCTCCTGGAACACCGCGTCGTTCACCTCGTAGACGCGCTGGATCGGCGGGAGCGACGAGGTACCGGCCTTGTACGCGCCGCCGTCACCGATGGCGCTCAGGCTGTACGCCTTGAGCGTGCCGTCCGCGGCGACGCCGGCCTTGAGCCGCATGATCTCGGCGTAGCGGTGGACGGACGCCTTGTAGTTCCCGGGCCGGTCGAACCAGACGCGGACCGGGTGCTGCGTCATCTGCGCGAGCACCGCGGCGATGTACGCGTCCCGCTGGGCGCCGCCCTTGCTCCCGAATCCGCCGCCCACGTTCTCGACCTGCACGCGGACGTGGCTGCGGGGCATGCCGAAGTACGCCGCCATGCTGCTGCGGACGCTGGACATGTACTGGCTCGAGGTCCACATCACCAGGCGGTCGGGACCTTCCCACCGCGCGACGGTCGCGTGCGGCTCGAGCGGGCTGTGCTGCAGCGTGCTCGTCGTGTACGTGCCCTCGTGCTTGATCGGGGCCGCGGCGTAGGCCGCGTCGAAGCTCCCGCGCTTCACCGGCGCGCCGGCCGTGAAGTTGGGCTTGCCGGGCGCGATGAGCGCGACGGCACCCGGCGCCATCGACGCCTCGACGTCGATGATCGACGGAAGCACCTTCCAATCGATCTTGATCAGACGGACGGCCTCCCGCGCGGTGTTGAGGTCGTCGGCCGCGACCGCCGCCACCTCTTCACCGGCGAAGTGCGCTTCCTCATTGACGACGAGCTTGTCGGGGTTGGTGCCGATGAGGGTCTTCGGCGCGTTCCTGTACGTCAGCACCGCGCGAACCCCGGGCAGCGCCTCGGCGGCGGACGTGTCGATGTTCTGGATGACGGCGTGGGCGTACGGCGATCGAAGGATCGCCGCGTGCAGCATCCCCGGTAGATGCACGTCGGAGGCGTACACGGCCTGGCCGGTGATACGCGCCGGGTCCTCGATGCGCTTCACGCGGCCTCCGAGGAACCGCAGCGCCGCCGGCGCGGCATCGCGGACGTACTCGGGCAGCGCCGGCGTGACGGACCGCACGTATTCGTTCATCGCCTCGATCTCGGCCTCGTAGAGGTCGGGGTATTCGGCGGCGAGCAGCTGGAAGTCGGGGTCGTCGAGGAGCTGGAGGACGCGCTGGCGCGAGATCGTCTTCGTCATCTGTTTCCCCCTATGCCTTTGCCTGCGGCGCTTGACCGGAGGCCACGAGGACCCCCTCGACGATCTTGCGGTAGCCGGTGCAGCGGCAGAGATTCCCGGAGAGCGCGTGGCGCACGTCGTCCTCGGTGGGCTTCGGCTTCGCGGCGAGGAGCGCGGTCGCGCTCATGAGCATTCCCGGGGTGCAGTAGCCGCATTGCGCGGCGCCCGCCTCCCAGAACGCCTGCTGCAGAGCGTTCATCTTCCCGCCGGCGGCGAGGCTCTCGACGGTGGTGACGTTCTTGCCCGCCGCGTCGACGGCGAGCATGGTGCACGAGACCACGGCCTTGCCGTCGAGGAGCACGGTGCAGGCTCCGCACTCGCCGCGATTGCAGCCGAGCTTCGTTCCCGTGAGGTTGAGCTGATCACGCAGGAACTCGGCGAGCGTCGATCGAGGATCGAGCGCGGCCTCGAAGAGCACGTTGTTGACGGTGACCTGCGTCAGCGTGGTCTGGGCGGCTCCTGCCGGCGGACCGACGTACACGGCGACCGGTCTCGCGACCGGGGCCGCCTGTTTCAGCGCGGCGCCGACCGGCACGGCGGCGACGGCAGCACCGGTCGCGCCCGCACCTTTCAACAGGGTCCTGCGCGTGAGTCGTACCTGCTTTGCCACGCTGGCCCTCCCCGTCGACGACCTCATGGGGTCTCGGACGTCATGCGAATGCCGAGGGCCATGCTCGTCCTCGGTCTCCTTCCGGGCATGGCACGCGCGTACCGAATAGCTGATACGCCGTGCCCAGGGTCGTTCGGGGGGCTCTCAGGAAGGCACGTCACAGCTTCGCCTGGGCGATAGCCTTGAGGAGCCTCTCGCGACTCGCGGGGACCTCGTAGATGCGGACGCCGATCGCGTTGTAGATCGCGTTCGCCACGCTCGGCGGAGGGCAGGTGCACGCGGGCTCGCCCATCCCCTTCGCGCCGAAGGGTCCGATCGAGTCGATGGTCTCGATCCAGAGTGGCCGCGTCTTCAGTGGGACGTCGAGCGACGTCGCCATCGCGTAGTTCTCGTAGGTGCTGTTCACCGAGAAGCCGAACTGCGGATCGACCTTGAGGGCCTCGCTGAGCGCGAAGCCCATGCCCATGAGCAATCCACCGTCGAATTGCTGCTCGATCCCGAGCCGGTTGATCACCTTGCCGACGTCGTGCGCCGCGAGGTAGTCGAGCACGGTGACCTCGGCGGTGTCGAGATCGATCTCGAGCTCCGTGAACGAGGCGCCGAACGACCTCTGCGCCACGTTGCGCGGCGGGATCACCGTCGCGGAAGCGATGATCACGTTGGGGATCGACGCCATGATCGTCGCGAAGCTCGCGCGCTTCGTCGGATCGGACTTGAGGAAGACGAAGCCGCCGCTCGAATCGAGCTGATCGATGGAGGTCGCCGGAAGGATCGTCTTGCCACCGGACGGCGTGATCGCGAGCGTGAAGAGCTGCCGCTTCGCGTCGCGCGCGGCCATGAGGATCCCGGTGCCGCCGCTCTTGGTCTGCCGGCTGCCGGCCGTGACGCCGGTCTCGGAGGTGAGCGCGCTGTCCCCGCCGTAGACCTGGCACCGCTCGAGGTCGGCGCCGAGCTCCTCGGCGGCGATCATCATCATCGTCGTCGACTGGCCGCCACCGATCTCCTGGGCGCCGGTGATCACCGAGACGGATCCGTCGCGCTCGATCTTCACGATCCCCGACATCGGCGCGCTCTGCGATCCCTTCTGTGACGCGAAGATCCCCATCCCCACGCCGTTCGCCTTGCGACCGACGATCCTGCCGGCGGGCTTGTGCCAGCGCGCCTTCCAGTTGAACTCCGCCGCCCCGCGCGTGATGCACTCGCGGATGCCGTTGCTGGTCCACGGGTTGCCGTCGAACGGCGACTTGTCCCTGGTGACGTTCTTCAGGTGGAAGTCCACCGGATCCATGCCGAGCTGCTCCGCCACGCGATCCATGTGGACCGCCATCGACCAGGATCCACTCGACTCGTTCACGTCGCGCATCGGCCCGGTGCGGTACCGGTTGGTGAAGGTGTTGTACTGATCGAAGCGCGCGGCCTGGTACTGATAGAGCGTCTGCTGCCCTTCCTGCGATGACTGCGCCGAACCCGAGGCGCCGTTCCACGCGCCCTGATCCGAATACGTCGTCACCTGGAAGCCGAGGAGCGTGCCGTCCCTCTTCACCCCGGTCTTCAGGTACATGACGTTCGCGGCCTTGTGGACCGAGCTCGAGAACTCCTCGCGCCGGCTGTAGTGGAGCTTCACCGGCTTGCCGGTCATCTTCGAGAGAACCGCCGCGATGTAGGCGAAGCGGTCCACAGAGTTGCTGCTCTTGTCGCCGAACCCGCCGCCCATGTAGTTGCAGATGGCCTGGACTTTCGCGATCGGAACCGACAGGTAGGCCGCCATCTTCGAACGCGCGCCATGCGCGTGCTGGCTCGAGACCCACAGGTTCATCTGGTCGTCGTCCCAGAGCACGACGATGCTCTTCGTCTCGAGCGGCGCGTGCTGGAGCGTCGGGGTCTCGTAGCGGCCCTCGGTGATGACGTCGGAGGCCTTGAACGCCGCGTCGACGTCGCCGATCTTGATCGTGCGCACCGGCGCCGGCAGGTTCCCGTCCGGCGACGCCTGCGGCGCGCCGGGCTTCGCCCCATCCTCGGGATTGCCGAAGAACGCGGGGAGCGGCGCGTACGTCACGTTGATGAGCTTGATGGCGGCGTTCGCGATGTCCTGCGTGTCGGCCGCGACGCCGGCCACCTCGTCGCCGGGATAGAAGACCTCGTCCTGCAGGATGAAGCGATCCGGCTTGGTGTAGATCGCGTGCTTCTCGGCGCCGAAGCTGTAGATGTTCTTGTACGTCACGACGGCGCGAACACCCGCGAGCTTCTCGGCCTGTGACGTGTCGATCGCGGTGATCTTCGCGTGCGCGTGCGCCGCGCTGTACAGGATGGCCGCGTAGAGCGTCCCCTCCGGAGCGACGTCGTGCGTGTAGATGGCGGTGCCCTTGAGTCGCGGCAGATCCATGTGGCGGAGCTGCCGCGAGCCGACGATGCTGTAGGCGGGCTTCGCACTGTTCGAGGTCGTGGGATACGTGCCCTCGAGGCGCTCGAGGATCGCGTCCGCCTGCTCCTTCACGAGCGACGGGTATTCGACCCACGTGAACATGAAGTCCTCGTCCTTGAGGAGGCTCAGAATGTCGGTGTCCTTCGGCATCTTCGGCATCTCTGTCTCCCTAGCCTTGCGACGCTTTGACGACCGCTTCGACGATCTTCGTGTAGCCGGTGCAGCGGCAGAGATTCCCGGAGATCGCGACGCGCACGTCGTCCGCGGTCGGCTTCGGCTTCGCGGCGAGCAGCGCCGTCGCGCTCATGAGCATCCCGGGCGTGCAGAACCCGCACTGCACCGCGCCCGTCTCCCAGAACACCTGCTGCAGGTGGTTCAGCTCGGTCCCCGCGGCGAGGCTCTCCACGGTCGTGACGGTCTTCCCCGCCACCTGCCCCACGAGTGTCATGCAAGCGAACACGGCCTTGCCATCCACGATGACCGTGCACGATCCGCATTCGCCTCGGTCGCACCCGACCTTCGTACCGGTGAGGTGCATCTGGTCGCGAAGGAGCTCCGCGAGCGTCCACTGTGGCTCCACGGTCGCCTCGATCGGCGTCGCGTTCACGGTGACCTGTAAGGACATCGTCCCCGGAGTTCCCGCGGGCGGCCCGACGTGTACCGCCACCGGTCGTGCGATCGGCGCCTGTGCCACCGCCGCGGCTGCGGGGATCGCGGCGAGACCGGCGGCCCCGGCACCCGCTCCCTTCAGGAGAGTCCTGCGGCTGATGCGCGCGTGTCCCAGCCTGGCCACGTGCTCCCTCCTCCTCGACGGCCACGGGCGCGGCTCCGTCGGAGCTGTCGCGACGATCTCGGTATGCGTTCAGCAAGACATCCTCCACGTCTTGCTCGGAGGTTCCATGGCACGCGCGTACCCAATTCCTGGTCCCGGGGTACCTGGACCGGGTGACGGTCGAGCGCCGACGCGTTTAGCGCTGACGAGCGCAGAGGGGACGGGGCTACGCCAGGTGGTGCTCGAACGCGTAGGCGACGGCCTCGGCGCGACTGTGCACGCCGAGCTTGTTGAGGACCACCGCGATGTGGTTGTGGACCGTGTGACGGCTGACGCCGAGCTTCTCCGCGATCGTCATCGTGCCCGCGCCGTGCGCGAGGAGCATGAGCACCTCGAGCTCGCGGTTCGTCAGGTGGACAGGCGATGGCCCGTGGATGGCACCGTTGCTCGTGTGCGGGGCGAGCACGTCCTCCGCGGCCGTCGAGATCTCCTGGATGAAGTGCTCGAGACGCTTCGCGCGGCCGACGTTGCGCAGCAGGTGTGCGAGCGCGAAGGTGCGGCCGGAGGCGTCCGAGAGCGGAAGGATCGAGACGTTCGCCCACTTGTCGTGCGTCGGCAGCGCACGGATGTCGAAATTCTGGATGCGCGCGCCGCGGCGGGCGAGGGCCCATTTCTCGCAGTGGACGCGACAGACCTCACGACCGCCGTCGTCGATGCCAGCCATCACCTCGTAACACCGCCGACCCTGCACCTCGGCCGCGGTCTGCCCGAACGCCGCCTCCGCGCTCTTGTTCCAGTGGGTCACGGTCCAGGTCTCGTCCACGACGAAGATCGGGTCCGCGCACGCGCTCATCGCCCGGACCAGCTCGGGGCAGACGTCGCTCTGCGACTCCATGTCCGCGCTATTTACCTACACGCATGGGTACGCTGCCGTAGGGCAAATACCTACGCTGGTGTCGGACGTAGGATTTCGTACAGCGTGATCACGCTCGGGAAGGCCCTCGAGACCCGGGATGGCGAGATCGTGGCCTTCGTCGGCGCCGGCGGGAAGACGACCGCGATGTTCCGCCTGGCCGACGAGCTGCTCGCCGGCGGTGCCCGGCCCGTCGTCACGACCACGACCAGGATCCTCCCGCCGGACGAAGGCGCCAAGCGCCGCATCCTCATCGACGCCGACCGGTCGTCGCTCGTCGTCGCCGTCGCACGCGCCGTCGCCGACGGCGCGATCCCGGTCGCCGTCGTGGCGACGACACCCGAGGGGAAGCTCGCCGGCGTGCCGCCGGAGTGGGTGGACGATCTCGCGCGCGCTCCGGGCGCGACGCACGTCCTCGTCGAGGCCGACGGCGCGGCCCGCAGGCCGTTCAAGGCGCCGCGGGACGGTGAGCCGGTCATCCCCGCCGCCACCACGCTCGTGGTCGCGGTCGTCGGCGTGGACGCGCTCGGTCATCCCGTGTCGGCGGTCGCGCACCGGCCGGAGCGCGTCGCCGCGCTCACGGGCCTCGCACCCGAGGGCGTGCTCGACGCGCGGTCGATCGCGCGCGTCATGCTGGACGAGCGCGGCGTGATGAAGGGCGCTCCCGGGACGGCGCGCCGGGTCCTGATCGTGAACAAGGCCGACGGCGCCGAGCGTCTTCGCGACGCGCGCATGCTCGCGCGCGAGCTGTTGGCGCAGGGTGCGACGCGCGTGATCGTGGCGGCGCTGGGACGAGCCGGCGGCGTGATCGAGGTGAGCGGGCGCTCCTAGACCGCGGCGAGCGTCCGCAGCGACTGCCGCTCGAAGAGATACAGGACGGCCTCGAGGACCCCGCCGCCGACCGCCAGCGCCTTGTCCGAGATCGTGAAGCAGTGCTCGCGCGCCGCTCGCGGATCGACGTCGCCGATCTTCATGCCCGCTCGCACGTGCACGCCGGTCTGGATCAATCCACGCAGACAGCCCGCGAACGCACTGCGGACCTCCGCCGTTCCGACGAGACCGACGACCTCGCCCGCCGCCACACGATCGCCGATGCCACGCACGCCGACGAAGACGCCGTCGGCGGGCGCGCGCAGCACGCGATCCGCGCCGTGGCCCTCGACGGGCGCGGGAACGCCGGTGTCCGGCTCGGCCTCGCCGTCGAGGATCACGCGGCCGAGGCGATGCCCGCGATTCGTTTCGACGACCGCGTGCACGTCGACGCCGGCACGGAACCCCGGACCGAGGCCGATGACGATGGGCGCGTCGTCGAGCGTCGTTCCGGTGTTGCGCTTGGCGACGATCGCGTCGACGACGGCGACCGGGCGCAACCGGCGCACGACGTGCGCCTCAGGATCGACGACGACGGCGATGTCGCGAGAACGCGCGACCACGAGCGCGTCGTCCGCGGTCGCGCTGAGGCGTGCGCGGACGCCCTCCACGACGGCCGTGCCGTCGAAGACCGCCTGGGCGAACGAGACGCCGCGCCTGACGACCGTGGGCTGCGCGATCTCGGTCATCACCACCGTGAAGCCGGATTGATGGAGGCGATAGGCGACGCCGCTGGCGAGATCGCCCGCGCCCTTCACCACCACGCGTTGCTCGCCGAGTGTCAGCATCCAGACGAGCATCCGGAGCCAATGTGTCAGAAGAATCTCCGCGCTCAGGAGGCTGCGGGACCGAGATCAGTCCCGGCCGCCGCGGCCTCCACCGAACGTACGGACGTAGGCCACGAGGTCCGAGAGCTGCGCCGCCGTGATCGCGCTCGTGCCGTACGCCGGCATCCCGGCGCGGCCGCGACGGATCGCCTCGGTCTCGGCCCCGCGGAGCGCGAGCTCGCCGGGGGCGTTGCCGACGGCGCCGTGGCAGTACGCGCAGCCCTGCGCGAAGTAGACGGCCGCGCCGCGCGCGGCGGCGTTCGGCGAGAGCGGGTCGGCGACCGCGAGCTGCGCCGCGGTGGCCGCCGGCACGTCGATGGTGCTCGCGCGTCCCTGCTGTAGCTGGCGGATGTAGCTCACGATCGACCAGAGGTCCTGGTCCGAATACTGCGTGCCGAATCCAGGCATCGCCGTGAACGAGAGACCGTTCTTGGTGATCCAGTAGAGCTGCGCGTCCGAGAGCGCCTTCGCGTCCTCGCCGAGGAGGTCCGTCGCCGCCGGGTACGTCGTCTGTCCGAACGCGCCCTTCCCGTCGCCGGTCGCGCCGTGGCACACGGCGCACGACCCGACGTACGCGGCGCGACCGTTGGTCGCCGCGCGCGTGCTCCCGACGACCGGATTCGTCGCTCCGCCGGCCATGACGCGCGAGACGAGCGAGACGACCGCGTTGCCGTAGGCACGCTCGAAGGGGAGATCGCTCCGATGCGTGAGGAGCAGCGGCGCGAGGGCGAGGCCCGCGGTGACCGCGGCGACGGCGAGGCCGATGACGATGCCGCGCGCGTGCCTCCGCATCATCCCGAGCCTACCCGGACGCGCTGGAGCGAGTTTCGACGAGGCGCGGTGCTCGCCGATTGCGCGATCGATAGCCAGAGCGCGGCAGCGCCGACGACCGGGATGACGACGACGACGAGCGCGACGACCACGTCAGGAGGCAGGAGCTGGGCTTCCCGCTCTTCGAGGCACGTGCTCTGGATCTCCTCGCGACGGCGACGGCAGGCCGCGAACGCGTTGGTGCGCTGACGGACGCGGCGCGGATCTACACGACGCTCGGAGCGCCGCGTCGCGCGGATCTGATGCTGCAGCGTCTGCGCGCCTTTGACGGCGCTGGCCGGCGCGCCGCGCTCCGGGTAGGCAGCCTCACCCCATTCGAAGCTGGGTATCGCTGGACGCGAGGCGCTTGCGGCCTCGATCGACGACTCGAGCTGAGCGGAGGGCGGTACCCGCCGCGCTACGGCATTGAGTGCCTCATCCAGAACTCGAACAGCTGCTGCTTCGGGAACCCGGGCCCCGCCCCGTGACCCTGCCCCGCGAACTCGACGTAGACCGATTCGACGCCGGCCGCGGTCAGCGCGGCATGCGCGTCGCGGACGCCCTTGTGCCAGAACTCGTCGTCGAGCTCGCCGATGCCGTTGAAGACGGCCTTCCCGCGGAGTGCGGCGAGCTGCGCGGCGGTCGTACCGAGCGGGAATTCACCCGGGGCGCCGAGGAGCGTCGCGAACCGCTCGGGATGCGCGAGCATCAGGTCGAACGCGGCATGGCCGCCGTTCGAGAAGCCCGCGATGTGGACCTGCCGCGCGTCGCCGCCGTAGCAGGCGAGGACCTCGTCGACGACCGCCAACGTGCGCTCGTAGTCGTCAGGCATCTCGATGTCGGGCCAGTACGGCACGACGATGCGGAACGCGTCCACATCCCGTGCGCCCGAGAGGAATGTGTCCCAGACACGCTCCGCGTTTCGTCGCGCGCCCGAGCCCCCGGGGAGGAAGACGACCGTCGGCGTGTATGACGGCGCTGCGCCTGGGTGATGGACGAAGTACGGCCCCGCCGGCGTGCCCTTGACCTCCTGCAGTACCGCAGGCTGTGCGGCGACGCAATACGCGGGCTGCGGGCTCGGCGCCGGAGCCGCGTTCGAGATGCACGCCATGGACAGCACGGCCACGACGGCGGCCGCGAGCCCAAGCCCGCGACGTCCTGCGCGAGATCGGCGACACGTCGCGCTCATGGCCGAGCGAGGGGAGCGCCGAACGTCGGCGCGGGAGCGACGAAGGCTTCGAAGCCGGATGTGCAGGCCGACTGCAGATCGGCGTCGATCGCGAAGGCCTCGTATCCGGCGACATCCTCCATGAACGCGAGCCCGGCGCGGCCCATCGCGAACGCTGCCGTCGCGTAGGCGTCAGCGGCGACGATGTCGGGCCCGAGCACCGTGACGCTCACGAGCTCGGTCGCAACGCGTCCGGTGTGCGGGTCGCGGATGTGTGCGCCCTTCTCGTACGTACCCGACGTCGCGACGGCGAGATCGCGCGCGGAGACGACGTGCGCCACGCGCTCACGCAAGACCGGGTGGCGGATCCCGACGCGCCACCCGCCGCCGGCCGGCCGCTCGCCGCTCGCATACACGTCGCCCGCGCCGTCGACGAAGTAGGAGCGCTGGCCGGCGTCGTTGATGAGCTCGCACGCGCGAGCGATGGCCCAACCCCTTCACGAGCCCGCACGGGTCGAGCCGGCCCTCGCTCCACGCCGAGAAGTACCCGTCCGTCGACGCCTGGTACGTCCGGCAGAGCTCGAGGACAGCTCGGATGTCGGGACCGGCGTCGCGCTCGGCGAGCGTCCACGCGTTGATGCGGCTCACCGCGCTGTCGGCGATGAACGGGCTGAAGGTGCGGTCGATCTGCCGCAGACGATCGAAGATCGCGTCGAAGAGCTCTCCGCCCGTTGCCCCCGGGACGTCGACCGTGAACGGCATGCCGCCCATCACGGCCTCCGTTCGCCGCATCAGGGCTGTTCGACTCCCGCCGCGCGCATCGCCGTCTCCAGTGAGGCCATGTACGCCCGGCTCGTGTACGTCGCGCCGGACAGCACGTCGAACTGCGCGCCCTGCGCGGAGATCGCCCGCTTGCGCAGCCACGGCTCGACCGCGTTGCTGATCGTCTTCGATCGCTTCGTGGCGGACGGCATGGCCAGCGGCTCCACGTCGGTGATGCGCCCGCCGGAGAGGACGACCCGAACCCGGGCGCTCCCATACGGCGTCTCGATGGCCTCACCCTCCACCGTCATCGTCGCCCCGGCCATGCCGGCGGGCGGCGTCGCCGTAGGGGCGGCCGCGACGGATGCCGGCGCGCTCGCCCGCGCGACGCCGCGCGTCGTGGCCGCCGCGGCGCGCTCCCGTGACGGCGGCGCGGGTGCGAGCTTGACCATTCCGAGCAGGTACGCGGCAACGACCAGCGCGGCGACGCCGGCGGTCGCGCCGTGCGGCCGGCCAGCGGCCACGATCGAGCGCCACACGGACGGGACGCGCGCGGCGAGGAGGATGCCGAGGACGACGGCCTCGAGCGCCGTCCAGTACGCCACCGCCAGGGGCGCGTCCACGAAATCGCTCCCCGTCGCGATCTCATGGGGGACGGCGAGGAGCACCGCCGCGTACATATAAAGGTGGAGCGCGCGCCACGTCGGCCACGCGATGCGGTGCCGCAAGCGCTCGAGCGAGATGATCGTGAGTCCCGTCAGGAGGAGGAAGCCGGCGACGGCCGCGACCATGCCCTCGTAGTGAGCGACGAGCAGCCCGAGCTCGGTGAGCGGATCCACGCGGTCCTGCATCCCGTAGCCGACGATTTGAGTGAGCACGTGCGCCGCGATGAGGCCGAACGCCGCGTACGCGTTCCAGGTGTGCGCGGACCGCAGGGCATCCTTTGCGAACGCGGCGACGAGCCAGGTCACGTGCGTGCGCAGGACGAGCTGTGCCAGCAGGAGGTAGGTGCCGAGCAGCGCCGTGAGCCGGCCCGCGGCATTGAGGGCGCCGGCGAGGCCGGCGGGCGCGGACGACGCGAGCCCGTACCACCAGAGCAGCACCACGGCGGCGCCGTTAGCGATGAACAGCGCGAGGTACAGGCGCCCGAGCCGGGTCACGCCTCGCCGAGCGCGATGCGGAGCGCGTCCCACGGGAGGAGCGCGCAGCGCAGGCGTGCCGGATAGACGCGGACCGACGCGAGCGGCGCGAGACCGGGCGGCAGCGCCGCGGAGCTCCCGAGGTCACGGCGCAGCACGTCGGCGAGATCGCGTGCGGCGCTCACGGAGAGCCCCTGGACCGTGCGAGCGAGGAGCGACGCCGAGCCGCGAGTGAACACGCACCCGCGCGTGCGCTGGGCGATGCCCACAATGCGCCCCCCCTCGTCATCGAGGTCGAGGTCGACCTCGTCGCCGCATACGGGGTTCGCCGAGTGCGCGGTCCGCCGCGGCGAAGCCAGCCTCCCCTCGCCGTGCGCACGACGGGCCTCGGCGACGAGATCGTCCGCATAGACCGGAGTCACAGGCCCACCTCGGGGAGGACGACGGTGACCGTCTCGTCGGTGGCGCCGCGGACGACGTGGATCATGAGCCGCCACGATCCCGGCATCGCGAACGACAGCGGCATCTGGTAGCAGTTCTCCCGCAGGACGCCGTGCTCCACGGTGTGGCCGTGGTCCATGTCAATCGAGGCGTAGTCGACGAACACGTCGGCCTCGGTCTGGCGACCCTCGGCGTCGAAGACGGAGACGCGCAGCTGGCCGGTTTCCGCAAGAGGGACCGGCGAGAGCGTGATGGTGGCCCAGCCGCTGCGCAGTGGCACGCGGCCGCCGTTGGCGATCGGCCGCATCACCGCGCCGTCGCCCGCGAGGATGGTGATGTCCTTGCCCCCTCCCGCGGCGGGTGCGGACGCCGGCGCGGAAACGGCTGTCGTAGTGCACGCGCTCGCGATGACGGCCGCGAGGAGAGCGAGGACCTTCACCGGACGGCGCCCGCAAGACGCGCGATCGTGTCGCTCATCACGTGCGACGTCCCGGTCACGAGGAGCACGCCGTACGCACCCATGATCCCCGCGCTCAGGAGCGTGAGCGCGGGCGTGACGCGCTCGAGCCGCGTGAGGAGCGGCAGAACGCGCGCCATCGCCATGGCGGCGACCACCAGCGGCACGGCGATGCCGAGCGAGAAGACGAAGAGGATCGCCGCTCCGACGAACGGCGACGCGGACGTGACGACGTAGGTGAACATCCCAAGCACCACCGCCGCACCGAAGCAGGTCATGCAGCCCGTGGCGAACGCGAGTCCGAGCGCGACCGTGCCGAGGCCGCGCCGCGGCTTCGGCGACGTCGTGGGCATGTGACAGACGAGCGGCCGCCGCGCGCGAAGCGCGAGGCGCGCGGCCATCGCGATGATGACCAGGCCGGCCGCGAACGTCAGCGGCTGCCGCGCGGCTTGGAAGAGCGCCGTACCCGACACCGATTGCGCGGCGAAGCCGGCGGCGAGCCCGGCGAGCGTGTACACGATCACGATGCCCGAGACGAACAGGACCGCGGTGCGCAACACGGCGCCGTCGGCCCGTCCCTCCCGGGCCTGGTCGAAGGACAGACCGGCGACGCTCGGCAGGAAGTACGCAGTGAGCTGGAAGAGGCACGGCCACATCGAGGCGAGCATCCCGCCCATGAGCGCGAGGAGCAGTGGGATCGAAAGACCACCGCCGGCCGCCGCGGCGCCGGCGCCGCCGAACGGGTGCTGCCAGCGGAGGTCGCCGACCGCGCCGGCCAGGCTGAGCTCGGCGGCGGCGACGCTCGCTGACGCGAGCGGATGCGACGCATCGCTATAGGTGAGCACGACCGTGCGGTGATGGTCGCTGTCGAACACGGTATCCACGCTCACGGGCGCGTACGGTCGGCCGTCGATGATCATGTCCGGCCTCGGGACCACCGGAAGCTCGCCGTAGTGGATGTCCTGAGAGAGGATCAGCACGATATCGCCGCTCGCCGCATAGCGCTCGGCGAGCGCGGCCTGTCCGGTCATGCGGAAGTACGCGGGTGTCGCGAGGATGGCCTGGATGTCCATGTTGCCGTCGTCGGCGACCGCGCGGCGCTCGACGTCGTCGATGACGGTCTGCGCGGACGGAACGACGACCGCGGGCGCCGGAGCGGGGCTGTTGAGCAGGATGGCGATCGATGCGAGCGCGGCCGCGAGCATCCCGCCGATCAGCACAAGCGTGATCGGCACCCGAGGTCTGGACGCGGCGCGCGTCGCCATCCAGCTCATCTACTTGACCGTCACCGTGACCGGCGGGACGTCCTTGTGATACGAGCACTGCAGCTTGAACGTGCCGGGCTTGGTCGGCGCCGTCCAGGTCCACGAGATGGTCTGGCCCGCGTCGAAGTCCGGGCTCACGAGGGAGATGTCCTGACCGACGCCGACCATGTTGTGCTTCTCGTCGCCGTTGTTCGTCAGGATGAATTCGATCTTTTCGCCCGGCTTCACCTCGAGCGTCGAGATGCTGTAGAGGCTGTTCGTCGCGGTGACGGTGATCTTGCGTGCCGCGCCGGCAGCGGCGGGCGCGGATGCGGCCGGCGCCGCGGACGCCGCGGGCTTTGAGGCCGAGGCTTGGGTGGCTGCCGCGGTGGTGGGGGCGGCCGCGGTGGTGGGCTGTGTCGTCGCTGCCGGAGCGGATGACGCTCCCCCACACGCCGCAAGGGCGAACATGCCGGTGATCGCGGCGATCGCGAGCTTCTTCACGTCATACCTCCGTTGATGGATCGGGGTGCCCTCGGCGACCGAGGGCACCCCTCCTGAGTCCGCCTACTTGACCGCCGCTGCCTTCTCCTTCATGAGCTTGGCCTGCGCGGCTTGGGGTCCGAGCATGTCCGCGAGGAGCTCGCCGTTCCAGCTGCCGTCGTACTTGACGAAGCCGCCGGAGTGCGTGTTCCCACCGTTCGGCGTCCTGATGTAGGCCTTGACCTTGTAGGTGTTGAGGTCGAGGACGATGATCTCGTTCCCGCCCATGTTGCTGACCCACATCTCGTTGACGCTCGGGTCGGGGTGCAGGATCGCGTGGTCGACGCTCGCCACGACGCCGCCGGATTCCTCGTTTCCGCTGAGCACGATCGGCATCTCGGTGAGGCCTTTCGGGGCCGCCTGCTGGAAGGTCTTCGTGTTGATCACACCGAGGACAGCGCCACGGTTGTGGCTGCCCTCACCCTTGCCGACGACGAAGAGGAGCGTTTCGTCCCAGTTGAGCCGCGCACCGTAGGGCCCGGCGACGCCGGCGCTCGTCTTGCCGACGATCTCGTTCGTCGCGTTGTCGATCTTGAACACCTTGGAGTTCTCCGCGTCCACGACGTAGGTCCACTTGCCGTCCGTCGTGTTCACGATGCCGATGGGGTGGTTGCCGGTCCCGTGGATGACCGTGGCGACCTTCTTCTCGATGTCCCACTTCGCGATCGAGGCGGCGTAGGACGCGGCCTCACGGATCTCGGGAGCGCCCATCGAGATGTAGATGTACTTGCCGTCCGGTGACGGCGCCGTGAAGGGGTGGCCCATCGGGCGAACGTCATCGAAGGTGATCGCCTGGACGACCTTGTTGTCGTTCTTCGGGTCGAGCAGGAAGTGCGGACCGCCCGTCGCGCCGAAGCCCATGTCCAGGATGACGCGATCGTTTCCCTTCGAGTCCTTGAACGCGCCGACGTGGTGCAGCCGCTGGGTCGGGTGCTGCAGCACCTTGTCGAGCTTGAGGGTCTTCGAGTTGATGATGAAGATCAGGTTGCGCACTTCCTTCGTCGCGGCCACCTGATCGCCGAACATCATGTAGAACCACTTCCCGTCCGGCGAGATGCCGACGGTGTGCGAGGACTGCGTCACCTGTTCGCCGAGGTCGTACACGCGAGACGCGACGACCTCCTTGCTGTAGGCGTCGATGATGTACAGGCCGGCGCCGTCGATCTTCGCGCCGGTCGGCTGCGGGGCCTTTCCCATGCTCGTGACGAAGACGGTGGGGTGCTTGACCTGATCCCAGGCCGCGTCCCCGGACGAGTCGAACTTCGTGAGCAGCTTCAAGTTCCCGCGAATGGCCTCGGTGGTCTCCCATCCGGTCGGCTGGGCACCGCTCGGAGCAGGCGCGAGCTGGGCGGACTGGATCGTGGTGCTGTTCGTGGTAACGGTCTGCGGTCCCGGCGACGCGGTCGGCGCCGCCGATTGGCACGCCCCGGCCACGATCGCGAGCGCCGCGCCGATCGCGAGGGTCTTCAGTGCGTGTCGCTTCATGTGTTGCCGTCCTTTCTCTCGTTCTGGGTAGCCTCCACGCGTTCGGTGCGCGTCTTCACCCCTCCATAGGCATCACTGCTTGTCGAGAGACTCGAGGTACTTGATGACCGCCTCGATCTCTTCGTCGCTGAGCTTCAAGAAGGTCATGAGCGCCGCCCCGCCCGCGAGCGCGTCGCGGAGCTTCCGTTCCGTCGCGCCGCGGATGTTCGGCGCGACCGTGCCGCTCTTCGTGGTCTGACCACGAGCGTCCGGACCGTGGCACGACTGGCAGCCGTCGCCACCGGCCGTCTCGAACACCTTCTTCCCGAGAGCGATCTGCGCCGCGTCCGCGCCTCCCACGGCATCGGGCGCTGCGCTCGCCGAGCCGTCGCCGGCACCCGGCGGCGACGCCAGGCCAGGCGTCGCGGCGGCGGCCACGCCTGTGCCCACGACGAGCGTCGCGGTCATCTTCGCGTGATTGACGCCGCAGGCGACGTTGCACTTCAGGCGCAGCTCGCCATCGCCCGTCGCGCGGAACTCGAGACGCACCCAGTGTCCGGGCAGGATGAGATCCGACTCGAGCCGCAGCGAGGGGATGTACAGGCTGTGCGCGACGTCCGCGCTCGTGATGCGCAGGCGAACGATCTGGCCGTTCTTGACCGCGATCGTCGAAGGCGACCAGCCGCCGTTCTCGTACTGCCGCGCGACGACGGTGATCTCGTCCGGCGCGTGCTGCGTGCGGTCGTACGCGAACGCGGCCGCCGGCACGCCGACGATCGCGAAGAGCGCGAGGACGACGGCCGCGATCTCGAGGCGCTTCATCCGGCGGTCCTCCCGAGGCTTCGCAGGATGTCGCGAGCGGCACGCCGACCGGCGGCCATCGCGTGCACGACGGTCTTCGGACCGGTGACGACGTCGCCGACCGCCCAGACCCTGTCCCGCGCGGTGCGCCCGCGCATCAGGTCGGCGACGATCAGGCCGCGCTTGTCGCTGCGCACGCCGTTCAGAGCCGGCAGCACGGTCCGGTAACCGAGCGCGCAGACGACCGTGTCGGCCGGGAGCTCGAAGTCGCTACCGGGGATCGGCGCGATCTGCGAGCGGCGGCCGGCGTTCGGGCGGAGCGCTCGCGTCTCGATGAACCGCACTCCTCGGACGCGGCCGTCCTCGGTGCCGAGGATCGCGATGGGCGTCGCCCACGACCGGATCGTGACTCCTTCGGACCGAGCGCTCTGGACCTCGTCGTGGCGTGCCGGCATCTCGTCCTCGCCGCGCCGGTAGACGACGGTGACCTCCGGCACGGTGCCGTTCGTCCGCAGCCGCACCAGCGTCTGCGCGGCGTCCATCGCGGTGTTCCCGCCACCGATCACCACACAGCGGGGACCGACGATCGGGATCGTCGCACCGGGCACGTTCGCCCTGCTCCGCTTCACGGCGGTGAGCAGCTCCTTCGCCTGCCACACCCCACGAAGCTCCTTCCCGGTCACGGGGACCGGAACGGACCCCTGCGTGCCGAGGGCGAGCACGACCGCGGCGTTCGACGCGGCGAGCTCCTCGAGCTGCAGATCCCGTCCGAGCTCCCGGCCGAAGCGGAACCGGACACCGCGCCGCTCGAGGTCCGCGATCTCGCGGGACAGCACGCGCGGTGGAAGGCGGAACTCGGGAATGCCCCAGGCGACCGCGCCACCGGCGACCGGGTTCGTGTCGATGACCTCGACGCTGCAGCCCGCGTCCGCGAGGTCGCCGGCCGCGGCGAGGCCCGCCGGGCCGGCGCCGACGACCGCGATGCGGGGACCGGCCGTCCCGGCTGTCGTGGTCCCGGTGGACACGGGATCGGCGGCGCGAGCGGCGTCCGCGACGTAGCGCTCGAGGCGGCCGATCTGCACCGATTCGCCACCGTTCCTCAGGACGCATGCACCCTCGCATTGACGATCGACGTCGCACACGCGTCCGCAGATCGCGGAGAATGCGTTCGTACGCCGCAGCACCGCGAAGCTGCCGCGCACGTCGCCCCTGGCGAGAAGGTCGACGAACCGCGGGATGTCGTTGCCCGCGGGGCACGCGGCCTGACACGGGGGCTCAGGGCAACGAACGCAGCGGTCGGCCTCGACGAGCGCTTCGGCATCCGAGAATCCCGCGTCGATCTCGTCGAAGCTGCGCGCGCGAACGCCCGCATCGAGCACGCGGTGCTCCGCGCGAGGCGGCGCCGCCGCGCCGATGGGACGACGAGGGTATTCGCCGCCGCCGAAGGGCAGCTTCACCCCGTCGCGATCGTCGACGCCCGGATGTGGGATGCGGCGGTGCGCCGCGCGCGCCTCCGCGAGCTCGAGGACGCGTCCGGCACCGAGGCGGTGCAGCGCATCGACGGCCGCCGGACGCTCGGCCGGCGCGAGCATCATGCTCACGAGGACCGGCCCATGTCCGTCTTCCATTCGACCGACACGGCCAGGCGCGAGCCCCGACGAGATCGCCTCGGCGATGGCGCGGTCGGCTTCGGCTCCTGTGTCGAAGCTCGCGACGACAGTGGTCGCGGTCTCGATGGTCATAGGTACAGCACCAGGAAGGCGAAGGCGACGAGCGTAAGAAGGACGGTGAGCGGGATCGCCGCGCGCCGGGCATGGGCCTCGCTCGCGGTGATCTCGCGGACGACGCGCAGGCCCACGCGGATCGAGAAGAACAGTCCGAGGGCGATCGCCGGGACCTGGAGGTACGGGAGGATGTCCGGCCGGATCGGCGTCCACGGAACGTCCGCGGTCCCGAGCAGGTTCCATCCCCATCCGAACGGGTCGGAAACGACGGGGAGCACGTACGACCCGTTCACGAGGATGAACGAGAAGCTGAACGCGATCCAGCCCGCGAGGCCGAGCGGCACCGTGGCGTAGCCCGCACCCGAGATGAAACGACGCACCGACATGGTCGCGTCGCGTGCGACGAGCTTCCCGGCAGCACCCGCGGCGAGGAACAGCCCCGGGAACGCGAAGACCATCGTGAAAAGGAACGTGCCGACGTAGCCCGCGTAGAGCCCGGCGTTCCCGTTACCGAGGAAGGCCGCGTCCTTGATGTTGCTCCACGGCCCCAGCATCACCGCGCTGTACACGAGCGCGGCACCCAGCATGATGAAGCCCTTGAACGATTCGTCGAGGTGGCGAACGGGGACCATCAGGTCCGCGCCGAATGGGCGCAGGTTCAGCGCGACGTTGCCGGTCGGGCAGGTCTTGAAGCACTCGGTGCACATGCCGCAGTACGCGTTGCGCTCGAGCGTGCCGGGATACTCCATCCACGGGCAGCCGTAGCCGTTCGACGACCCGACGACGCACTCGTTCCCGCAGTGCCTGAGACAGACATCCGGGTCCTTCACGCGGACCTCGAGAGGTGCCGCCATCGAGTAGAGACCGATGAACCCGCCGACCGGGCAAATGAAGCGGCAGAAGGCGCGGCGCTGGAAGAGCAGGGACGACGCGACGGCCGCGACGACGAACCCGCCGAGCATGAGCGCGGTGACCACCGGCGTGGTGAGGATCACCGCGGAGAAGAGCGCGACGCCCAGGAACGCGACGTTCTGCGGCCAGATGTTGCGCAGCCTCGCCGGCCACGCGATCCCGCGCGTCAAAGCACTGAACGGCGACCGTCGGAGGATCGCTCCACGCTGCACCCACTCCCCGACGACAGGCAGCGGACAGGCCGTGCACCACGCGCGCGCGCCGAACGGGATGAGCAGCACGATGAGGAGCGCCCACCACACGATCCAGACGAAGATGATCGCGAAGTTTCGGTTGCCGACCGGCGTGCCGGCGATGCCGGCCGCGATGATCAGTGAGAAGAACGCCGCGTTGACGATCACCGCCGCCGGCTGCAGACCGCGCCAGCGGAGGAGCCGGCGGAGCGGCGCCCAGCGGGTGAGCTCGATGCGACCGCCCGGACGTCCGTCCGGCGTGAACTGGATCGGTGCGAAGGTCCCGGCCATCAGAGCGTCTCCTCGCGACGGCGTACGGACCAGACGTATCCCGCGACCGCGCTCCCGGCCACGACCGCGGCGGCGGCCGCGAACGGGACGTTCGGCTCGACGACGAGCTGGCCGATCATGAAGGGGTGCAGCGCGCCGCACGTGACTGCGCACCGGAAGCGGTACGTCCCGGCTCGATTCGCGGTGAAGCGGATGTCCTTCGTCTGTCCGGCCTCGACCCGTACCTCGATGCCGTAACCGTCAAGGTAGAAGCCGTGACTCACGTCGCGTGACGTGAGGTGGATGAGGATCTCGTCACCGAGGTTGGCCCTGATCACGTTGGGCGTGAAGCCGAACTGAAAGGTCGCGACTTTGACGTCGTGGGTGACCCCGGACGTGCCGACCGGAGCGGGCGCCCACGCGACGAGCAGCACGAGTGACAGCGCCGCGATCGGAGCGACCAGCCATGGGCCGCGCAGAAGGCGCAGTCGGCCCATGCCTTACTGCACCTTGAACGGCACGTGCATGCCGACGGCGTAGTGGGCAGGCTCGTTGCACACGAGCACGTAATTGCCGGCTTCCAGCTTGACCTTGAATTCCTTCGTCTGGCCGCCTTGGACCTCACCGGTTTCCTTGAGCTCGCCGGATTTGTCCGGACGCGATGGATCCTTCGGGTCGACCGGGATCTTGTCGTGTGGCAGGTCGGTTTTGAGGAGGACGAGCGAGTGCACGTTCTTGTCGGTGTTGACGACCTTGAACGTCACCATCCCGGCGGGCGCGCTGGCGCGGTCGAGCTGGATCGCCTTCTCGGTGGAGGTCACGGTGACGGTCGTACCCGCGTCCGTCGCCGCCGACCCCCCGCCGCACGCCGCCGCGACGACCAGTGCCGCGGCTACGAGCACACCGCGGCGGCGTATCGATCCGCGCAGTCCGGAAGCGAGCGTTACGCGCATGCCCCCACCTCGTCGCCGTTGTTGCGACGAAGGAAACGCGCTGGGCTATCGCTGAGAGAAGGGCCTCTTCACACCAAGTCCTCGAACGTTCGTCACCTTTGTGCGAAATGGCACACTTGGCTCATCCTTGGAGGAAGCACGACGAACCGGCTCTGGCTGCTGACACAGCTCGAACTTTTTCAGGGCGTGAGGCACGAGGACGCGAAGCGCGTCGCCGACATCCTCACCGATCGCAGCTTTCGCGCGGGCGAGGAGATCCCGCTCCGTCCGACGGGCGAGACCGTCTACATCGTGAAGGCCGGACGAGTGCGCATCGAGTCTGGCGGCGTGGCGATGGGCGTGCTTGGCCCGGCGCAGCTCTTCGGCACGTCATCGCTGTTCGGCGCCGCACCAGTGGACGAGCGCGCTATCGCGGTCGAGGACGTCATCCTGTGCGAGGCCCCGGCCGGGGCGTTCCTCATGGCGATGACGTCCCATCCCCTCCTCGCGGCACGGACCGCTCAGCTGCTGGCTCGCCAGCTCTATGACCTTCAGCGGTCGGTCCAGCGCGCCGCGCAGGACCCGGTCGAAGCCCGACTCGCCTCGCTCGTCCTGCAGCTCGCCGACTGCAACGGGGACCACCAGGTCCTCGGGCTCTCGCAGGCTGAGCTGGCGCGTCTGATCGGCGCGTCGCGCGAGAGCGTCTCGCGGCTGATGGCCGCCTGGGAGCGGGATGGACTCGTGCGCGCCCGTCACCGAGCCCTCGAAGTGTCGGACGAGGTCGGTCTCCGCGCTCGGGTCCGCGGCAGCGTGGGTGAGACGGCGCGCGAGGCCTGACCGCTCTGTCCTTGGCGGGGCGTCTTCAGCCCGGGCGGTAGCCGCGTTCTGGGGACCGCTGCCTGTCGACCCGTGGGCCCTTCGTTCGTCGTATCCGCAAAAGGCAGCCGCGCTACGGACAGAGAGGGGCCGTGGGCTGTCGGAGAAGTGAAAGGGGACACGGACGATGGCCAGCTACCTGCTCGCGTACCACGGGGGGAAGATGCCCGACTCGAAGGAGGCCCAGGCTCGGGTGATGGCGGCCTGGAACGAATGGATGCGGGCGCTCGGTGCGGCGCTGATCGATGGCGGCAACCCCGTCGGAAAGACGAGCACGATCGGCAGCAACGGCAAGGTGACGAGCGGCGGCGGTGCGAACCCGGTGAGCGGCTACAGCGTCATCAAGGCCGCGAGCCTCGATGACGCGGTCAAGCTCGCTCAAGGCTGCCCGGTGCTCCAGGGCGGCGCGACGATCGAGGTGTGCGAGACCTTCGAGGCCATGTAGCGCGGCACCCGACGCGGATCGCGCAGGTATGGGGGCGGCGGTGAAGACGTCGCCGCCCTCGCCGTCTGACCTCGAAGAACCGTTCAGCGGCATCCAGCCACCTGACGGTCGGCCGCCCACGCGATGGTCTGGGCAAGACAAGACGCAGGCAACTTGCAATCCGTTCGGCGTGGCGATCTCACCGCCTTGGTCGCCGTAAGATCGCACCGGCGTTCGGCGTTCCGAGACGAGCTCGGAATCGCGGTCGTGATGCGATGAGCCCGGACGAGCGGGAGATCCGGCTGCTCCACGGCGGTCTGCTGAGCGAGTGCGCGTGCGGTACCCGATCGGCATCACGGAATGTCGACGAGCGGATCGGCGTTGCACGGATCGGTGGAGCCCGGCCCGCCGATCGCGTGCCTGCGGCGAAGGAGGGATCGATGGCTGACATCAAGGTCTACGGCGCACCGTGGTGCCCGGACTGCGCACGCTCGAAGAAGTTCCTGGCGGAGCACCGCGTGCCCTTCGATTGGCTCGACATCGACCAGGACCGCGAGGCCCGTCGTGTCGTCGAGGAGCTGCAGCGTGGCGGCAGGTCCATCCCCACCATCGTCTTCGCCGACGGGAGCACTCTGATCGAGCCGTCCGACGAGGAGCTGGCGCGGAAGCTCGGCCTGCGCCTCGAGGCCTCGCGGTCGTTCTACGAGGTCGCGATCGTCGGCGGCGGACCGACCGGTCTCGCCGCCGCGCTCTACGCCGCTCGCGAGGGCATCAGCGCGGTGGTCGTCGACAAGAGCGCGCTCGGCGGGCAGGCCGGCGTCACGCAGCGCATCGAGAACTACCCGGGATTCCCCGAAGGGATCGGCGGCGCCGAGCTCATGGATCGCTTCGTCGCGCAGGCGCGGCGGTACGGCGTGGAGCTGGTCTCCGCGGTAGAAGTCCGCACGATCGAGCGCGAGGGCATGAACTACGTCGTACGCCTCAGCAGCGGCCAGGAGATCTGCAGCCAGGCGGTGCTGATCGCGACCGGCTCACGCTATCGGCGCCTGGGCGTGCCCGGCGAAGAGAAGCTGATCGGTGCGGGGGTCCACTTCTGCGCCACCTGCGACGGCCCCTTCTACAAGGGCGCGAAGGAGCTGCTCGTCGTCGGCGGCGGGAACTCGGCACTCGAGGAAGGGCTGTTCCTCAGCCAGTTCGCCGACCGGATCCGCGTGGTCCAGCACAGCGCCGAGCTCAAGGCCTCGCAGATCCTGCAGGACGAGGTGCGAAGTCATCCGCGCTTCACGGTCCACCTGAACACGGAGATCGTCGAGCTCAAAGGCGGGAAGCGCCTCGAAGAGGTGGTGGCCCGCGACCGCGTGAGTGGCAAGACGCACTCCTGGCACCCGGATGGCGCGTTCGTGTTCATCGGACTCGACCCGAACACCGATTTCCTACGCGGCACGGTGTCTCTGGACCGATGGGGCTTCGCGGTCACGAACACCAGCTACGAGACCTCGCTCCCGGGGGTGTTCGCGGCCGGTGACGTGCGGCAGGGTTCCACGAAGCAGCTCGGCTCCGCGGTCGGCGAGGGCATCTCCGCCATCCTCCAGGTTCGCGCCTATCTCAAGACGGCTCCTCGGCCGGTCACCACGGCGTAAGTGGGTGTTCCCGTGAGCACCCGCCCGCCTCGGAGGACGCTCGCGCGGCGCCTGGGGTGAAGGGACCCTGACCGTCGTATGCGGCGGGAGATCCACTGCCACTCGGCAGCGGATCTCCCGCGCTGGGGAAGGGCGATCGGTCTCAGATCTGGGCGATCAAGCGACGTTGTGCTGGTGATTGCCGGTGCGCACGCGGACGGCGACCGGGGCGGCGCGCCACACGAGCCACCACGCCAGCACCAGCCCGTACATCGCGTGCGCGACGAACCCGCCGATCGAGGCGAACGTCGTGAGCAGGGGCCGGTCGATGGCCGGGAGGATCACGAACGCGGCGACCGCCCACTCGATGACGATGTAGCTCATGGCAGCGACGGCCAAGGGCCAGAACCCGGCCGCGGTGAGGACCCAATCGTTATCGATCGCGGCGCGAGCGAGCAGAACGAAGACCGCGCCGAAGACCGCCGCACTCATCATGTGCAGCATCAGTCCGGCGATCAGCGAGAGGGGCGAGCCGCTGTCGGCTGCAAAGAGCAGCGCGCCCATCTGCTTGACCGGCGCGAGCAGATCGCCTTGGGCGATGAGCGTGTACGTCATCGCCACCATCGCCATGACGACCCCGGCGACGACGCCGCCGAGGATCCCTTCGCGGAGTCGGAGCGTTTTCATCGGAACAAGACCTCCAAGTCGTGCTTGCCAGCTGCAACGACCGTCGGCCGTGCGCCATGCCCCGCGGTGTGACGCGCATCACACCTTATGCGGCTGAAGGCTACTGTGATGCACGTCACAGATGAACAAGCTGTGGTTCCTGCGTCGCCTGGATCTCTTCGAGGGCATGACCGAGGCCGAGATCTCCCGCGTCGCGGTGCTGCTGCACGAGCGTAGCTGCCGCACGGGAGCCGACGTCATCGTCAAGCCGACCGGTGATCGCGTGTACCTGCTCAAATCCGGCCGCGTGCGGGTCACGAACGGCGACGTCAACGTCGCGATCCTCGGGCCGGGGCAGCTCTTTGGCACGTCCGCCCTCTTCGGGGCCGCTGTGACCAGCCAGAAAGTGACGGCGATCGAGGATGTGGTGATCTGCGAGGCGGCGGCGGGCGAGTTCCTGAGGGCGATGACGATGCACCCGCGGCTTGCGGCCAAGGTCGCGATGCTCCTCGCCCGGCAGCTCTTCGAGCTCGAAGACACCGTTCAACGTACCGCCACGGACCCGATCGAAGCGCGCCTGGCGGACCTTCTGCTGCGGATGGCGGACCGCTCGGTGACCCCGTCGCGCATCCGCAGCATCTCCCAGGCCGATCTCGCGCGGATGATCGGCGCGTCACGCGAGAGCGTCTCGCGGCTCATCGCGATGTGGGAACGCGACGGTCTGCTACGCACGCGCCCGCGTCTCACCGAGCTGTTGGACGAGGACGGGCTGCGCGATCGGACCCGCGCCGGCTAGACGCGGGTCTTCGTCGCCGCGTCGCGTGTGGCCGAGGTGTGCGTTACCGCACACGGGCGGGCCCGAGGCACGCATCACGGCCGTAGACTCGCGACATGCCGCTGCTGCGCTTTCCGCGACCCGACGAGCTCTCACCGGAGGATCGCGCGGTCCTCGAGCGCTTGGCGAAACGGCGCGGATCGACCGTCGAGACGCTCGGCGAGATCTGGAAGGCCCAGGCGCACTGGCCGGCCCTGCTCGAAGCGAACATGGCCGAGGCGGCGCAAGCGTTCATGCAGATCGGACGGTTGCCGGCGCTGACCAAGCAGGCCATGCACGTGGCGGTGTCGATGGCGAACGGCTGCGACTACTGACTGGCGACCCATGCGGTCGCCGTGCTGCGACTGGGGATCCACGAGCGCGGGATCACCGAGATCCTCGGGCTCGCGGAGCACGTCGTGTCGACGAGCGCCGCCGCCGGAGGGCTGCGTCTCCGGCCGGATGTTCCGGCCGGCGGCGAGGCCGCTTCGCTTGAGCTGATCACCGTTCCCGTCGAGCCATCCGACGAAGCGCGCTCGACCTGGGCGGAGATCTCGGCCTGGTCCAACAAGTCGCTCGGGCTCGAGCACGTGCCCGCCTTCTGGCGTGCCTTCTCGCACCGACCGCGTCTCTTGGCCGCGATCTGGGCGAAGCACCAGCTCGTGCTCAGTGCGGGCGAGCTGCCCGCCGACGCGAAGCTCGCCGCGGCGCTCGCGGTCGCGATGAACAAGCACAGCGATTACTGGACCGGGTACTACGCGCAGGCCGGCCGGCACGCCGGCGTGTTCGACGACGAGGTGATCCTCGAGATCGCCGCGGCGACCTTGCACTACACCTCGTTCAACACGATCGCGCATGGGATGATGCTCGAGGCGCCCACCCGCGATCTCCGCGCCTCTGATTTCGCATCGGAGCCACCCCGGACCGGCTAGCCCTCAGCGCCGCGCGATCACGACCCCATAGCCGAGGACATTCGTGCGCAGGCCGTCGCGCGCGGCATCGAGGAGGGACTCCGCGCGTTCGATATGCGATCGCAGCGGTCCGCCGCCGGTGAGCCGCGCCACGCGCAGACGCGCCTCGATCCGGTCGAGCGTCTCGGCGACCACGTCGTTGCGCCGAACGACCGACTCGATGAGGAGACCCGCATCACGGAGGAGCTTGGCGGTCCGTTCGAGCGGGATCGCGCCACCCAGACATGCGACGTACGCATCGAGGGAGCGAAGCAGCTCGGGCGCCTCGGCGGCCTCGAGCGTCACATCCGAGAGCGCCAGACGAGCGCCCGGCCGGAGCACGCGGACGATCTCCCGTGCCGCGGCGGCCTTGTCCGGAAAGAGGCACAGCGCGCACTCGCAGAGGACCCCGTCGACGCTGCCGTCGGGAAGCGGCAGCGCCTCCGCGTCGCCGCACACGACGCGTACCCGCTCGGCGAGACCTTCGCGCCGGGCACGAGCATTCGCCTCGTCGACGTTGGCCTGTGCGAGGTCTATCCCGATCACGGCGCACCCGGTCGAGCGCGCGAGCTGCAGCGCGCTGGTACCCAGACCGCTGGCGATGTCCGCGACGACCGATCGCGGCCCGGCACGAAGCGAGCGGGTCAGCCCGCGGGTGAGCGCGGCGCCGCCGGGGTGGAACGCGTCGCCGAGGAGGAAGCGGGCTGCCTCGCTCGCGTAGGCGTCGGCGCAGCACGTCTTGACCGTGGAGACCGTCATTGGGCCAGCCTCCTGCCCACGTTGCGTACGTCCCTCACGCTCGATTCCAGCGCCGATCCGGCCGTCTTCGAGCCGTGCGGGGTGTCGCGAAGCAGAGTCGCGATGGGGATCGCATTGGGGACCGTGGGGACGACCGGGACTCCCGAGAGCTGCGCGCGCACCTGCTCGCGGTAGCCGACGGAGTTGTACGCGCAGAACGGGATGATGCGTCCGTCCGGCACGATCTCGGCCACGCAGCACTTCATCAGCTGGCGGACGTTGAGGGTGTAGGGGTCCTGGAAGTCCTGCACGACGACCATGAAGACGCTCTTCCAGACGTCGGCCAGCGCCTTTGGGAGGTCGATCCCGCATTCTTGGCACAGGAGCAGCGCGCGCTCGGCGCCAGGAAGCGCGGACGCCGAAAACATGCGCTCGAGGGCGTCGCGGACCGCCGGATCGGGCAGCATGCGGTTCGCGACGTAGTCGAGGTACTGATCGACGTCGAGAAGGCGCGTCAGCGGCAGCAGGCCGTCGCCATCGACCACGGCGTAGCAAATGCTGCGGCAGGCGGGGAAGCAACAGGGCACCGGCACGAAGTCCGGGACGCGGAACCACTCGGGGGCCTGATCGGCGAGCAGATGCATGACGTCGGCGTTCGTGAGCCGCTCGAGCGGATCGAAGGCGAGGTGACGACCCGAGTGCGTCACCGGCTGGAACGCGACACTCATGACGGCAGGGTGGTGCACGCCGAAGCGCACGATCTCTCCGATCTCCTCTTCGTTCACGCCCCTTTCGATCGCCGCCACGAGCGTCACGCT
This sequence comes from Candidatus Limnocylindria bacterium, assembly GCA_035651155.1. GTDB lineage: Bacteria > Chloroflexota > Limnocylindria > P2-11E > P2-11E > CF-39. Next base: position 159,260 of record DASRGG010000002.1, read on the forward strand.
GAGCCCGACCTCGGCGCAGCGATCGAGCGCGCGCTGCTTCACCTCGCGCAGGTCGCGACCGCGGATCGCGCGGTGGGTGCGCTCGTCCAGTCCGTCGAACTGCAGGTAGATGTGCGGCCTGACCCGCGCCAGCTCCGCCAGGAAGGCGTCGTCGCGCGCGATGCGGATCCCGTTGGTGTTCAACATCACGGCCTTGATGCCGCGAGCCTTGGCCATCTCGATGAAGGTGACGATGTCGGGGTGGATCGTCGGCTCTCCACCCGAGAACTGCACGACCTCGGGCTGGCCCTCGGCGGCGACGAAGGCATCGAGCATGCGCGCGACCTGGTCGAGGCTGAGCGCGAAGCCGTCGGGCTGATGTCCGGCGTCTGCGAAGCAGATCGGGCAGTCGAGGTTGCAGCCGCTGTTCACCTCGATGATGCCGAGGCAGGAGTGCTGCTTGTGATCGGGGCACATGCCGCAGTCGAGCGGACAGCCCTCGCGCACCTCGGTCTGGAACTCGAGCGGGATCGTCCCGGGCTTGTTGTAACGGAGCTGTGACATGTACAGATCGGCGTCGGAGTAGACGAGCGCCTCGAACGGCCCGTGCTCGGGGCAGCGCTTGCGCAGGATGACGCGTCCCTCTCGCACGTTCAGCTCGCCGTCGAGGACACGCTTGCAGACCGGACAGATCGATTTGGTGTATTCGAGGAAGACCTCGTTGCGGTCCACCTTCGAGACTTCGGCCGTCACCGCTCGCTCACCCGTTCGCCACGGTCCGAGCGCGCGCTCCCGAGGCGCCGGGCGGCCGCGCGCGCGGCCATCGTCTCCGCCGAAGCCTTCAACGTCCGCAGTGCGATAGCGACGGTGCGCTCCCAGTGCCGCGCGACGAGGGAGCCCCACGCCTCTCCCGCGGCCCACAGGTTCGTGCCGAGCTCGCCGGTGTACTCGAGCTCCGTCACGCCGTCAGCGGTCTCGCGAAGGAAGAAGCGCTCGCTGACGAAAGGGACCGGTCCGCGCAGCAGGCGAAAGCGGATCTCGTCCGGTGGCGAGAACGTCACCGACTCGACTGTGACGACGGTGAGGCATCCGACCCTGGTGCGGTGTGCCGCGATGACGGTCTCCGCGCCCCGCTCGAGAACCTCGATCTTCGCCCGCAGCTCGCGCGGCGGATTGACCGCGCGATAGGGAACGGCGATCTGCGCGAAGACGAGGTCGCGCGGCGCGTCGATGCGCACCACCTGTGGACCCAGCGGGCGCAGGCGCCGTCCCGGTCCGCCGCTCGATCGGTCGGCCGCCTTCCTCATCTGAGCGCGGACTCCGCGCGCTGGAGCAGATCGGCGAGCCCAAGGTCGGCGTACAACGACGACAGCGCCGAGCTCCCGCGGAACGCGACGAAGCTCACGCCGAGCGCCACGAAGAGCGAACCCGCGATGGCGCGCGAGACGGGTGCCTCGACGGCTCCGAGGCGCACCGTATGTGCGAGCCAGCGGCGCTGGGCGACACGCGCGCGGTCCCACACGAGCGCCAAGACGAAGACCGGCAGCGTCATGCCGAGCGCGAACGCCGCGAGCAGTGCACCGCCGAGCGCGGCCGCGCCGGAGGTGGCGGCGACCGTCAGCACGCCGCCGAAGATCGGTCCGCTGCAGAACCCCGCGAGGCCGTACGCGAGGCCGGTGGCGTACGCGGCGAAGCGCCCTTCGATGGCCTGGAGGCGCCCCGACACGCCGGGCGCGACGGCGAAGCCGCCGCCGGCGAAGGTGTAGAGCCCGAACCCCACGAGTACCGCCCCCGCGATCGCGATGACCAGATCGCGCTCGCCCAGCACGAGCTCGCTCATAGCGCCCACGCCCAGGCCGAGCGGCATCACGATCGTCGCGATGCCGGCGAAGAAGAGTGGAGCCTGCAGAAGCAGCCGTGTCCGCGAGCTGAACGCCGTCGCGAAGAACGCCGGGAGCAGCATCGCGCCGCACGGCGACAGGATCGCGAGTGTGCCGCCCGCGAACGCGACGACGAGGCTGACATCCGGCATGCTCAGCGGCCCGCGGTCTTCGCGTCGATCACCGCCGCGAAGACGGCGAGGGGCTGCGCGCCGACGATCCGCTGGCCGTTCACGATGAACGTGGGCGTGCTGTTGAGGCCCAGCCGAAGGCCCGTCTGGAAGTCGGCCTCCACGGCCGCGCGGTAGCTACCGAGATCGAGGCAGCGATCGAAGGCCGCGCGGTCGAGGCCGAGCTGCGACGCGAAACGCTTCAGGTTGTCAGAGGACAGGAAGCCGGAGTTCTCTCCGTGCTGGTTCGCGTAGAGGAGGTCGTGGTAGCTCCAGAAGCTCCCCTGTGCGCCCGCGCATGACGCCGCTTCCGCCGCACGCTTCGACTCGGGTCCGATCCACGGGAAATGGTGGAAGACCAGCTTCGCCCTGCCGGTCTCGATGTAGCGGCGAACGAGCTCCGCCTCCACGCTCCGGGCGAACGCGCCGCACGAGGGGCATTGGAAGTCCCCGTACTCGTCGATCGTCACAGGCGCATCCGCGTTCCCGCGCACCGGCGCGGCGTAGCTCGCCGCATCGCTTCCGCCGGCTGGGTCGTCGGCGCGCAGAAGGAGGATCGCCGCGGCCACGAAGACCGTCGTCCCGATGGCGATGGCCGCCGCGACGATCGGCCCCGACCGGGAGCGACCGCGCGCCTTACCTCTGCGCTTGGCCATCGCGCGGCCACCTCCGGCTGGAGGATGCCGGCGACGGCACGGTGCCGCCGGCGGCGCGGAGATCGCGTCTCATCGAGCCCATCAACGCGTACGCGGGAGGCGTCCATTCGGCATGGTGTGACGTACCGCACACCTCGAATGGGCACGCCGCTCACCGCGCGCGGCGGTCTGACGCCGAGCACCGACGATCCGGTGACCTCTCCCTCGCGGGGCCGCCCCCGGGCGAGGACGCTCGCGTGCGCGTCGGCGCGCCCGCGCGAGCGGTATCAACCATGGAGCGTCCGGCGCCCACGTGTGACGAGCCGCACACCGCGTGGATGTGGACGGAGCTCGCTCGTGTTCGATCGGCTGGTGGATGTGCGGCTGCTCCGGGCCCGCGCGACGCTCGACCTGCTCCTGGCGGGCGCGCTCGTCGCCGGCATCGCGTTCCCGCCGCTCGTGCTCGCGCACCTCGCGGCAGTTGTCCTCGTGCTGCTCGCCTTCTGGCGCTCGTGGCGGGCCTCCACGATCCGCCTCGTCATCGCGCTCCTCGCGACGACGCTCGCGAGCGCGCGGGTCGACGTGCCGCTGCGCGAAGTCGTCGTGCAGCTGCCCTTCGTGTACGGCATCAGTGGCCTGGTCATCGTGCTCGCGGACCAGGTGCGCCGCGCCCGAGCGACGTCGCAGGCCGCGTACGAGCAGGCGCGCCACCTCGCGCTCTTCGATCCGCTGACGAATCTGCCGAACCGAACGCTCTTGCACGAGCGGCTCGAGCAGGCGTTCGCCGGAGATCGCGCCCGGGATGGCAACGTCGCGCTCATCGTGCTCGACCTGGACCGCTTCAAGGAGGTCAACGACTCGTTCGGTCACCACGCCGGCGACGATCTTCTACGACAGGTCGGCGGTCGACTCGGCACGGTGCTTCGCGACGGCGACACGGTCGCGCGACTCGGCGGCGACGAATTCGCGGCGCTGCTACCCCTTGCCGACCTCCGTGCGGCGAAAGAGGTGGCAATCCGCCTGCGTCGTGCGCTGACGGATCCGTTCGTCGTCGGGGGGCAGCTGCTCGACGTGGGGGCGAGCCTCGGCGTCGCCGTCGCGCCCGAGCACGCGAGCGATCCGGATGCGCTGCTGCAGCACGCCGATGTCGCGATGTACGCGGCGAAGCGCGCGCTCGGTGGGGTCGCGGTGTACGACCGGGGACTCGATGACAACGCCGCAGACCGGCTCTCCCTCATGGCAGAGCTCCGGCGCGCGATCGCGACCGACGAGCTGCTCCTCCACTACCAGCCCATCGTCGACGCGAAGACCGGCGTGCTCCAGAAATTCGAGGCGCTGCTCCGCTGGCATCACCCGGTGCGCGGACTGCTTCCGCCCGGAGCCTTCATCGAGCTCGCCGAACGCAGCGGGCTGATACGCGAGCTTTCCGTGTGGGTCTTGGATGCCGGCGTGCGCCAGGTGCGCCTCTGGCGGGACGCGGGCATGCCCGCGGCCATCTCCCTGAACTTGTCGATGCGAAACATGCTCGATCCCGAGCTGCCCGACGCGGTGGGCGACCTCATCGCTCGCGAAGGCATCGACCCGGGACTCGTCACGCTCGAGATCACGGAGGGCGCATTCATGACGGACCAGGACCGCGTCGCCGGCACGGCGGCGCGACTGCGAGACCTCGGCGTCGGGCTTGCCATCGATGACTTCGGAACGGGGTACTCGTCGCTCGCGTACCTCAGTCGCCTCGCGGTGAACGAGGTGAAGATCGATCGGAGCTTCGTCTCCGGTCTCCTCGGCGACGCGAGCTGCGCCGCGATCGTCACCGCGTCGGTGGAGCTCGCGCATGCGCTCGGCTTCACCGTCGTCGCGGAGGGCGTCGAGGACGAGGCGACGAGCCGGCGGCTTGAGTCCGCCGGCGTCGACGCGCTGCAGGGCTACCACTTCGCCCGTCCGATGGCGGCGGATGACGTGTGCGCGTGGCTCGAGCTGAACGCCCCGCGGACGGCGGTCGCCTGAAGCGTGTGCGGTGCGTCGCTTCTCTCGCCCGATGAAGCGGAGCACCGCTACCGGGTCCGCCCGGTCTCCGCGGCGAAAGGGAAGCCGCGGCCGTTACGAGGATGGCGCGAGCCCGTCGTTCCACGGAGGCGAAAGCCGTGGGCCGCAAGGACGGAGCTCGCGAAGAAGCCGGATCTTCAAAAGCATCCGGCCCGTCTCTTCAACTCGAGTCTCGACGGAAACGCACGCCGCGCGATCGACATCCACGAAGGAGAAGAAGTTGACGAGTCCGCCTTCAAGAAGGTCGTGAAGCTCACCTTCTCCAAGGGCGCGTCCCTCGAAGAGCGACGCCGCGGATCATCACCGCTCACCGCGTTCCGCGAAGCGAAGTTCTTCCTTGTAAGGGACGGGGGCCGAAATTGTCGAACGCGCGACCTGATCATGAATGAATGACGCGCCGCTTCCCTTCGCGCGATCCTTGTGAGGGCCGCTTCCCTGACGCGCGGAGTTGGTCGGTCCGAACGCGTCCTCAGCCCATGAGCGTGCGCAGAACGTAGATCCCCCACTCGCGATGCTCCCGCTGGGCGCGCCACCAGACGCGATCCGGGTCGTTCAGCTCCGACTGTGCTCGCAGCCAACCCTTCTCCGAAGCCGTGATCGTCGCGGCTAACACTTGAGGATTTGGGACGAGCGTGAGCAAGAACGCCGTATCCAGACGTTGGCTCTCCTTAGCATCATCGACCGCAATGGCGCGTGTCTTCACGAGGATCGCGCCGAGAAGATTTGGCCGCGGGAGCACGCCGCGAGCATCGCCCACGGCGACTTCCACGAGCTCTGTCCGCTGCAGCGCCTGACTGCCGCCCGGCACTTCGACCGTGTACAGGGGCGGCACGGTGACACGTCGCTTCACTGCGTTGAGGCCGTCGGGTGCGAGGACATCGATCGACACACCTCCCTTCTTGAACCGGTGACCGTGCCCGAATCCCGACACGTCGACCAGTTCATACCCGAGCTCGAGCAGTAGCTTCGAGAACCGCTCGGCACCCCGTGGAATGAGACGCACATTGATGAGCGCGTCTGCGTCGAGGCTGAAGCGCGGCGGCGTTCTGTCGTGCTCGAGGGCGAAGAGCGTGACCATGCGCGCGCCGATGAGCGTCCAGCCTTCCGGGTAACGCTCGCGCAGCTCGAGGAGCGCTCGCCAGACGTCCTCGTCCTGCGCGTCGAGGGGCCGGATCTGGATCATCGGAGACGCCGCGCGAGCTCGCGTCCGGCACGGCGAAAGCGATCGTTCGGCGACTCGAGAAGGTCGAGCGCAACGGCGGCGACCGGGGCCACGCCATGCGGCGTCCGCGGAACCGATGCATCGACGACGCGCAGCACGATATTCGCGTCGGCGATCTCGGCTGGCCGGAGTGCGTATCGATAGATGAGGTCTGGAAGTCGAGCGCGCTCCACATACGCCTCGACAACTCCTGGGGCCCGTATGTCGACGCCATACGCGGCGGCCGCATTTACGCCGGAGAGAACGATGGCCGGATCATCGCGAAGGCGCTCAACTAGGCGCTCATCGCCGCGGAACAAATGCGGTTCCGCTCGTTCGCGGAGGTCGTACGCGAGCGACAAGAGAGATTTCCTCCCGAGTCGCTGCTTCAGACGTGAACGTTCCCACGGTGCGAGGTCGGGCCACTCATCGCCTGACAATCGCGCGACGAGCGCCCACGCGTTGCGCGCTCCCAACGGCCGACCCGGCCGACCGCGGCGACGTGCGCGCTGTTCGACGTCCGCCCGACTGACGAGCCAGCGGCCCCCCACACGCTGAGCAGCGAGGGCACCTGCGCGGATAAGTGCACGCACGCGTCGGTCACTGACGCCCATGGCATATGCGGCTTCGACAACTGAGAGGTGGTCCATGCTTGCAGAACTATACCGATATCGGAATAGTTGTGCAATACAGCGGGGTCCCCGTCATCGCTACCCGGGCTTGCTAGACGTAGTAGCGGCGCCGATTCCGAATCGCGGTATCGGCCGGGACTGCGCGCCTGCCCTGCTCACAATTGGCAGATGCGTGACCCCGGCGCACCGCTTGACCTGTACCGGCTTCTCGAGCCTGCGGGCGAGCCCGAGCTGCTATCCCGGATCGAGGACCTCGGGCTCGGCCGCACGTTCGACGCGGACTCCAAGAAGGACCGGGTCGCACGCGTTCAGGTATATCTGGTGGGGATTGCCGACAACCTCGGTGAGTACCTTCAATCGCCCGAGCACATCGACTGGCTCATCACCCGGGGCGAGATCATGGAGGGCGAGAAGAGCCTCTCCTCGACGGCGAAGCACGCCGGGGTCACGGTTTACACGTTCTTCCAGAACGCCGGCTATCGCGGCATGTACAACGTAAATCTCGAGCAGCTGCGCCAGATCAAGGGCGTGCCGGCGAAGCGCAGTCCGCTCGACTTCATGAACAACACTGAGCTTGCCGCGAACCTCTTCCGCATCACTCAGACGGACGGACCATGATCCAGCTGAGCGGAACGAAGCCTTAAGATCTCCCCGCGGCGGAGGACATCAACCAGGTCCGGGCGTCCTTGAAACAGACCAGTCGTTCGCTCGAGAAGGTCGACAAGAAGGCTCTCGGACCGGGCAAGGCAAAGCCGACCAAGTAACCGCTCTTACCGTGATGACGTCGGCAAGGCCCGCCAGCGCAACGACCAGCCGGCCGTCGCGCGATGATGGACCGAGCGAACGAGGGAGGCTGGGGCTATGGCTGACGACCTCACCGTGAACCGCGAAGGCGACACGCTCGTGATCCGCATTCCGATCGGGAAGCCGACGCCGAGCGCGAGTGGGAAGACGCTCGTGGTGGCTTCGACCCGCGGCAACCAGAAGACCGCCGTTCAGATCGACGGCAAGGACCTCTACCTGGGCGTGAACGCCTACGTGTACGCGGAGCCGAAGGCCAAGTGATCGAGCCCGCCTTCAGAAATGGCTACCCAAATGGCTACCCAGGATCCGGGCGGCGCCGCGCGACGATGAAAACGCGTGAGTTCTCGAATGAATTCAGTAGCCCGGAGTGGATTCGAACCCCTGACCTCTTCCTTGAAAGGGAAGGTGCGAAGAAAAGCGACCTAGCGACGAAAACGTTGGCTTCTCACGCGCCAGACCGACCAGAATGCGCGTCAGAGAAGAGGACCTTATCCAGGACAAGCGATCTGCGGACTGCATCGCAACGAGAGGCGCCCTGCCTATTTCGTCGCGTCCCGCTTCTCCCGGGCAGTTCGTGCCTCGGTGATCAAATCGGCTAAGAGCTCATCGCGAAGCACGCCTGACTTGTATGCGTCGAACCACGCCTGCAGGAACACCAATGCATCTGGAGTCAGCCGCTGGGGCATGACGTCGTTCAAGCTGTTGCGGGGAACGACGGTCATCCGGTCAAATCTGAAGTAGCCGTCTTTGAGGCCCAAGGTATTGCTTGCGGGCGCATGAAACAGCGCGTTGTATTCGAACAGTCGGACCGCCTCTTTGAAAGAGGCGGGGTCATCCGCATGGAATGTGTAGTGCGGGAGCAGGAGGAACGACTTTTCCCGGGGCGGTTCGCCGGTCGGCTCCACCATCGGCACGCTGAAGAGCATCGCCGATCGGTGCTTGCACTTGAACACGACGAGCTCCTCGTCATTCCGTAGGTTGAGTTCCTTGACAGGGGCATGGTCGAACGGATTTGGCGTCTCACTGAGCCGGGACATCTCGTACTTCGAGCGGCGTTCGTTCGTAGGGTCGTACTGGGAGAGGCGCAACAACAACAGATCATCATCGCGGTAGATGATTGGAGCCCAGTACATCTGGCCAGGCGCGTGGATTGGATTCTTCTTCTTAAGGTCTACCGGTTCCCAAAACTCACCGATGAGATCGACGAGCGGGCTACGTTCGCTCTCAGCCTTCTCGACCATGGCGAAGCTCCACGATCCCGTCAGGGATCTGCACCGGCACGCCCTCGGCTCGAGCGAGGGCACGTTCATCCACATCGCTAAGCGGATGCGTCAGCTCACTCATCGGTACGCCGGCCGTCGGTCGCGTTCTAGAGCGCAACCGCCCGCGGAGCAGCGCAAGACGGTCCGCCGGGAGAGTCGGATTGCGCACCATGAGCCTGCGGAACGGCATCTGCGTCGCATTGAAGTCGAGCAAGTCGCCCCGACTCACATCACGCATTGGAGGCGTCTCGAAGTAGACATAGTCAAGCAGTGCATTCAAGTCCGCACCACACCACTCATCGACAATCCGCCGGAGCGCAGCCCGATCGCTTGAATCGAGGAGTCGAGTGAGATCCGTCGTATCGGCGGCGCCGTGGGCGCCACCGTACACGTGATAGGTGCCTCGTGGCCCTTGTCCTTCTTCGTCCGTCGCATCGATACCGTCCATGCGGTCGAGGAGCTTCTGCAATTGCTCGGAATAGGGCCCGTAGTGATGGAATCGCCAGCTCAACCCGCTCCAAGTTGCACCGGCGTGGGTCGATGCATGCGCAACGTCCAGCAGATACAGGAGCTTCATCATTCGAGTACGAACAGGACGGCGTTCGTGCCGCCACACCTGATCGATCAGGTACCGAAGTAGTTCGCGGAATTGGGATTCGCTAGGCAAGATGCTCCTCCAGAAGGTCTGGGCGGCCTCGCGTCAGGATGCCACTCTTACCCTGGCAACCCGCGTAGCACGCGTCAACCTGGGTCTCGGCATCGCGTTGTACGTTCGCCCGTCTAACGTACGACCTCCGGACTTTGACATTGGGCCACCCCATTGCTTGAAGAAGAAGGCTGTGTTCGAAGCCCGACATGCGCGTCGTATCTCGCGGATCCACGACTTCTCAATCGGACGATGGCCCGGCCCGCTCTCACCGCCGACAATCACCCAATCGATGCCCGTTAGGTCGAGACCGCGCAGCGGCCCGATAAGTGGTTCACAAGACAAGAAACGAACCGGAGCCGGGATCCGGCGCAGGTGCTCCACACGTCCAATCACCCGTTCATCCTCGACGCTAGTGCCCAGCCATACGTTGTCCGGTACTCGCCGACCGGGGTACCGCGGTGTCGTCATGATCTCGCCATTGCGACCGATAACTGTGCCGGCCACATACGTGGCCATGCGGCCAGGGCGCTTCGTGAGGACCTGGAACTGGTGCCAGCTCGCGCGCTCCATGACGTCGAAGACGCTATCAATGAAGGATGTCGGCACAGATCCGTGGAACAGGTCAGACATGGAGTTCACGAAGATACGACGCGGGTCGCGCCAGCGCAGCGGCAATTCGAGCGCGTCCGGGTGCAGCGTCACCGCAAACCCGTTGCGGTACCGCTTCGAGCCCATCTTCTGGAGGCGCAGCGCGAGACGTTCGGCGTAGCAGTGGTCGCAGCCGGCGCTGATCTTCGTGCATCCGGTCACGGGATTCCAAGTCGCGTCGGTCCACTCGATCTTCGACTTATCAGCCACTCCGGCGCTCCTCTCGATCGCGTCGCGCCTTAAGCAGACGGGCACGCTCATGCAGGAGCGAGACGAGGTTGGTGACCAGTCGCGTCGCCGGCGGGTCGAGGTCGCGGAAGAGTGCGGGCTGGCGCGCGAGAGGCTTCTGGATGTCTGCGACGAGTTGCTCCGGCGTCGCACCGCAGACGTCGGCGTACTTGAAGAGCTGTACGAGGCTGGGCGCTGCCGTGCCCCTCTCCCACTTTGAGATGCGTGGCTGATCTATCTCGCTCCCCATGCGTGCCGCGACATGCCCTTGAGTCAAGCCCGCACGTTCACGCTCTCGCATCATGCGCGCTCCGACCGCTCGCAGGATTTCCTCTGTCTCCATGTCGCTAGAAGCATAGCCGTCCATGTCTATAGCGACATCAAGAAGAGCCGGCCACGATATGTCGCTGCCGACATCGACCGACACCGCGGATGCGACCGCGCTCGATGAGATGACCGGTCGCACGACGGACTGCTCGGTAGACTCTTGCGATGAGTAGCGGCGGTTCCTCGTTCTTCAACGAGGAGCGCTTCCCAAACCGAATCAAGCACGGCGTCGTCGGCGGCTACGTCCCGGCGGGCCTTGCCGTCCTCATCCAGCGCTTCAAGTGCGATGCCGTCTACGCTGACCTGTGCGCAGGCGAAGCAATCTACGGGGATGGACAGAAAGGATCTCCACGGATCATCGCGGAGCATGCGGCGCAGCGGGTCGCGCGTGGCGAGCGCCACCTCATCCATTGCTTCAACGTCGAGATGGAACCCGAGCGATACGCGAAGCTGGTCGCGAACCTCGCCGATTTGCCGCAGCAGATCATTACGAACCGCCTCGGCGCGTGGCAGGACCACCTTGGCGAACTCCTCGCATCGATGCACGACAGGCCGGCGATCCTGTTGCTCGATCCCTTCGGGACCCGCGGGCTGGAAATGCACACGCTCGTAAAGATCTTGAGCGGCGTGGGATCCGACGCGTGGGAAGTCATCCTCCGCTTCGACATCGAGGGTCTGCGCCGTGGAAATGTCGCGCCAGCGCGCGAGCTGGAACGCGCGGGGAAACCACACTCGTATTACGACCTGCCGAACAAAGTGTTCGGCACGACCGAATGGCAGAAGCTTCTCGAGGATTACGACCTCCCGGAATCGAGGTATGACGAGTTCCTGCGGCTGTACCTGGAGCAGTTGCTGAAGGCAGGCGGGACGCCGCTGACGTCCCGTTTCGTCGCCGCCGTCCCAATCCCCGAACGGGTGGATGGGCCCGCTGCGTACCACGTCGTGTTTATCACTCGTAGCGAGAAGGCGGTCGCCATGATGAGCGAGGCGGTCTGCTCCGCGATCGAGAAGGCTTGGCGTGAGGAAGAGACACGACTGGCCGCTCTCCCACAGCAGCCGCTCGGGCTTGAGGGCGTGTACGTCGGCGTCATGCCGTACGACAACTACTTCGCGCGCGTCTTCAACGAGCTCACCGACATGGTGCGTGCGTACGTCGAGAAGAGGAAATGGCCTGTGCGCTTCTCGGACTTGCACCACGACATGGCGCAGCGTTTGTTCGGACGCGTCATGGAGAAGCACGTGCGCAAGGCCGTCAAGGCCCTGCGCGCCGCAGGCGCTCTCACGACAGACCGTAACGCGATCAATGACGACACGGTGATCTCAGCCACAGGCATGGACGTCAGCGAGACGGGCTAGCGGTACTGACGAATCTGCGCGAGGCGAACCTGCTCGCGCAGCTCTGGCGGCAGATCGAGGACGATGACCTCGATCCCATCTGCGACGAGCGCCTGAGCCTTCCAGCGCTTGTCGAGGAAGGGCGCTGCCGCGAGCGGATCGGCGAAGACGAGGAGCTTGCGTCGCGGCGCCCCAAGCAGCCGTTCGGCGTAGCGGAGCTTTGCGGCGTCGTGGAGGACCTTGTGTTCCTGCGCAGGTTTGAGCTTTCCAAGGTGAGCGTAGATCTCGCATAGCACTGAATCGCACGCGCCATCCACCTGGAGCGCCCAGAGACCATCAGGCGGGGTGAGCTCGATCGGCAAGAGAACGACGCCGAGCTTCTCACTCAAGGCGGCGAGCAGTACCTTCTCGGCGGCACGCTGTTCGGCGCTGTCGCCTGCGGGCGCGGCCTTCGGACTGAGATTGTCCGTCACGGCAAGCTAGGTTTCGACTATGAGCGCGCCAAGGTCCGAGAACGCGTCCGGCTGGAGCTTCTCGAACTCTTTCTGCGGAACCTTCACATAGCGCCAGACCATCTCGGTCAGCATCGTCGCATTCTCGCACCAGATCGCTGCTGCGCGGTCTTTGAACTTCACGTCAGGGTCCTCGCGGCCCTTGGTCTCTACGAGGCAGTGTGTGCCGTCCTCCAGGACGGCGACGAAGTCGGGCTCGTAGTAGCGCAGGCTTGACATCGAGTCCATGTACTCGATGGCGAAGCCAAACTGCTCGGGAAGCTTTGCGAAACGCTCGACGTCCTCGGCATCCTCGAGGAACTTCGCGAAACGGCGTTCGAAGTCGTTCTCGATCGCAACGATGTTGAAGACTGTCTTCTTCGCCGGCATGGTCGTACGCGAAAACGGGAAACCCGGTGTCTCCGAGAGTTTGCGCCCTACATGGACGAGCTGTGGCTCCAACTCCTCGACGATCTGAGCGCGGAGCGCCTGGACGAAGGTCTTCACCGTCACGTATTGCGCCACGTTATTGGCGATCGCCTTGATCATCTCTTTGGACTCGAGGTCCACCTGCTTGCCGAAAGCCTTGCGTTCGAGAAACTCACGAATCTTCGGCACGATCGCGGCAAACTGCGACGGCAACTTCAAGTCCTGTGCGATCCGTCGCGCGTAGTACGAGATGACTTCCTGCGCGGTCTGCGGTTCTGGGATCTCGTAGTCCCGCTCAATGATCTTCTGGAGCGTGATCATGTCGTAACCCTCGTAGCGGAACTGCTGCGCCGCCTCATCCCCAGGCTTGATTGGCAGCACTGGCGTCTTCAGCTTCATGACGTCGATCGCCGCGATCTCCTCGGCAAGTGACTTCTTGCGCGCGAGAATCGGGCTCAGAGTCGGGAGCGCGATGTCCATGGCCAGCTTGTCGGGGTCCGGGAAGACTGTGACGATCTGCAGCTTGTCTTTCGAGACGACGAAGCTGTCGAGTTCCATCCCCTCATCCTTCTCGAGCTGCTCGACGAACTCAATGAATGCCTTGTTGCCAATGACGTCCAGACGCTCGACGTAGTCTGCTGACGCACCGCGGAACATGCGGCGTAGTCCCCGTCCGATGGTCTGCTCGGGGAGGATGTTGGCCTTTGAGGTGAACGGCCGGAGTCCCACGACGACTGTGACGTTCTGAACGTCCCAACCCTCGCGGAGCATGAGCACGCTCACGATGGCATTCACTGGACTCTCGGTCCGGTCCACCTCTCGCGCGGCCTTGCGTGCCTCGTCGAGGCTCTTCTTGGAGATCTCCCCCGACCGGTCCGTATGGATGATCACGAGGCGCCGGTTCCCAAACTCGTCGTCGCCGAACTCGGTAGGGTATTTCGTGCGCAGGTAATCGCCAACGTCGTCCGCTTCCGCCGTGCTTGTGAGCATCACGAAGAGGACCGGCTTCTTGCCCAGCGGCTTGAGCTGCTCGAGGTATTCGCGCCAGCGCTGCACCCCGGCCGTGATGTACGCACGGTAGCGGACGCTCGCGAGGTCGGAGCGCTGCTCCTGAATGCCTTTCGCGATGCCCTTCATCGGGCGCTTGACGATGTTGTCGATGATCGCCTGCTTGAGGGGGTAGTCGTAAACCGTCCATGTGAACAGCCCGCCCTTCGCATAGCGCGGCGTCGCACTGAAGTCGACCTGCGCGAGGAGTCCGCCGCTGAGCGACTCGTGCGCGCGTCGGATCACTGCGGTCCACTCGCTTCCCTCGTCGTGGGTGTGGTGGGCCTCGTCGTTGAGCACGAGAAGCGGCGCCTTGCGCTTCGCGATACGCGGTCCGAAAGGCTCGGACGGCAGGAGCGTCCCCGTGGGCTTCTTCCCCAGCACGCCGGTCATCTCAGCGGGCTCATCGCCGGCCTCGCCGTCGTCGCGACGCTCGTAAAGCTGCTGCACGTTCGTGAGGTAGAGCGCGCCTTCCGAATGCGCACGCTCGGGCTCGTCGCGAACATAGCAGTCGAAATCCCAGTACACCGCGAGCTCGGGCGGGATCACGGGATCGAGCCGGAAGATCTTCCCGCCCTCGAAGTCTGTCGCTAGGCGCTCGAGCACGATGATGTTCGGTGCGATCAGCAAGAAGGTCTTGGCGTACTCCTGTCGTGCCTCGACGATGGCGTTGAGGAACTGCCACGCGATGACGAGCGACATGACTTTGGTCTTGCCGCTGCCGGTCGCCATCTTGATGCAGTAGCGGGCGAAGTCGTCCTGCTCGAGGACGTGCACGCCTGGCGTCTGGCTAGCGAAGGTCTCAAGCAGCTTGCGGTGCCGACGCACGCCTGCGACCTCATACAGGTAGATGAGCGTCTCGATCGCGTGGCGCTGCGAGTCGTGGTACAGGAACCTTTGGCCATTCGCGAGGCGGTGCCCGTCGGGCCTGAACCAGTAGTTCAGGAGGGTCCGGGTCGTGTCGGTGATCCGCGGATAGTTCGCCTTCCTCCAATCGTCCACTGCTTGCTTGACAGCAGGCACGCATGGCGCGGTGGGCAGCTTCGGCTGCAGCAGTCCGAGCTGCGCGTCCGGGACCTTCGCCTTCTTTTTTGGGCCCGGCGGGCCGACCTTGGCGCCCTCAGCACTCCCTGACGGCGCTTTCGCCATCACCTGACCTCGACGGATAGCGTCTTCGTCGTGTCGTTCCCGAGGATGTCGATGACCTTTACAACGATCGAGTAGGTCCCTGGCGCGTCGTAGGTGTGGCTTGCGCTGCGCTCCAGCTTGGGCGTGGCGCGTGAGCGGTAGCTCTGCCAGACGTTGTGGAACGTGTCGTTCCGGTTGTCCCAGTCAATTGCCCAGTAGTCGATCCATTCCGACCAGTCCTTGACCGCCTTCTGGATGTCGTCGGGCACGTCGTCGAGCGGGATCACGAAATCAGTGAGTGTCACCGTCGCGATGCGACCCTTCTTCGCAAGCTTCACGGACAAGGCCGCGAGTTCGAAGAACGAGATGTCACCCCCAGCCACAGCACGCTTATCCATCACGTCGTGCGGGATCCGGAAGAAGTGCAGTTCGATCCCGGCGCGCGCTGCTTGCTGCTTCGCGACCTCGTTGAGCTCGAAGGCGAAGTCCCAGCCAAGGACATCGAGGGCCTTCGGGCCACCGGCCCCCGCACTAGATCGCATCTTCGCGAGCTCGACCGCCATCTGCTGCACATCGCCGGGACTCACCGGTGCGTCTACGGCTCCGACGTGCACGGCTCGGCCGGCCTTCGTGCCGTGAATCCAGTTGTAGCCCGTCACTGGTGTCGCGTGATAGAGCTGAAGAATGAAGTTCCGGTAGCGGCGACTCACTTCCTCGGGAGTGCTGCCAAACTCCGCCGCCTGCCAGGCTTGGCGCTCGTACTTTCCGAGGTTCTGAACGACGAAGGGTTTGACGCCCTGCAGTGCCAGCAATCTCTTGCGCGCGGTGTGGATGGCAAACCGTCCCAGGTCCGCGGCGATCCAGCGGCGCCCGAGCTTCTCGGCGACTGCGGCGGTCGTACCGGAGCCGACGAAGCAATCCAGTACGAGGTCATTCGGCTTCGATGAGGCGCGCATGACACGAGCAAGGACCGACTCATTCTTCTGCGTTTCGAAGCCGGTCTTCTCCTGCGAGAAACTCTTGATCTGGATCGAGTCGAGGCTCTGCTCGCCCTTGAGCGCGAACTCAAACGGGTTGGCGTTCCAGACATCCTCCATCGGGTAGCCGGGACCTTCGGAAGGTTCATCCTCGCCCCGCCTCTTGTAGCCGGTCGGATAGGGGACGTACTCCTTGTTGAACGTGAACTGACCGGGCGTCTTCACGTAGAAGAGGATCGTGTCGTGATTCCGGATCCAGTTCTTTGCCGTGCTCTTGTAACCCGAGACCCAGCCGATCCGCCAGATGATCTCGCGCTGGAACCCGTCGACAAAGATCTCGTCGAGCAGAGCCTTCACGTAATGGACCGTGTGCCAGTCGAGGTGGACGTACATGCTTCCAGTGGGAGCCAGGAGGTCGTACAAGATCGCGGCTGCGTCGGAGAACCATTTCAGGTACGAGTCCAATCCATGCGCCCACGTGTCCCGATATGCCTTCTGCTCAATGACACTCGGGATCTTCGTGAAGTCCTTGTCGCCAAGCTCCACCCGGAATGAGAAGTCGGACCCGGTCGCGTATGGGGGATCGATGTAAATGAGGTCCACCTTGCCTTGGAACTCTGGGAGAAGCGCAGGGAGCACGTACTTCTTGTCGCCCCAGATCAGACGATTGCGCCAGCCTGGGTCACGGCCCTCACTGAAGAAGTCGAGGGTGCGCTGCCGCTCTTGGGCAGACTCGTTGACCGTCTCGACCGTCTGAAACGGCAACGCGACACGCACGGGCGCGACGCGTCGCCCGTCTGCGTCGTACTTTCCTTCCCAGCGCAGTTCCGGTATGGCCCCGAAGTCTAGTAGGAACTGGGCCGCGACAAGTCATGGTCGATGACGCGTCTATGGCTGCTCTTGGCGAGATCACACTAACGCCGTCCTCGCCTGATCGGACGGCGTCGGGCTGCGGTACGAGCCTTCCGGTCTCTCGCCTTCCGTGCCCGCCATTCGGCTCTCTGGTGTTCTGTACAGCGCGTGCTGCCCGGTCGCGCTGGTCGAGAGCACTCGATGCATCGTCTTCCGACAAGCACGGCCTGCACCGATAGGAGAACGGCCGCGTCGACCGAGATGAGAGCGCCGGGAGGCGCACCCAGACCAATGCCGCAACTCTCGAGGCGATCGGACACAACGGGCTCCAGTGCGGCGCGAATGCCCTGTGTGTCGTCGGCCTCGAGGTCATGGACGTGGTGGTAGAGCATGAAGCCGCGCGGCCGGAGCGCGTCGTGGAGGCGCGTGACGGCTTTCTTGAGTCCTGCCGTCGAGACCTTGGTGGCATGCTGGCGCAGCGAGAGCTCCTCATCGAGCGTTACGAGCTCATCAAGTAGGTCGAGCCACGCGTTCACCTCCACGGCCAGTGCTCGCCAGTCATCGACGCGGTCGAAGACACTGACGTCGCCATGAGTGAGCTTTCGGCTCGCGCCATTTGACTCCGCAATCACAACGAGCAGCGGCGCGATCAGGGCGAGGCATTGCCAGTGAACACGAAGGTCCTTCGCGGCCGTGCTCGAGCGCAACAGCGCGAGCGCGAACGTCGGAACCCAATCGGCCGGCTCGGGCGCCAGCGTACGGCGTACCTCCGCACAGGTGATGCGATAGAGACGCGCGGCTCCATCGGCGGCGATCCACGCTCGCGCGATGCGCGCAGCCCGCTCTTCCCACTCCCCCGCTCGCGGATGCGCACGGAGCGCGCGCAGCGCCCAGGCGACGGTATCAGCGATCGCGTCGTTGACATCGCGCTCGAACGATGCGGGATCGACGTGGGTCTTCCACATCGGCCGCGGGTCCTCGCCCGGCGCGTACCGCACGAGGGGATCCCGCAAAGGACCGCGTTCGGACGCCGCGTAGCCATCCCTGACGGCGCGCAGGAGCCTCGCAGCCCGCTCGGAGCCAACAGCGGGAGCGTGCGCGCAGAGGCCGAGCCGACTCGCAGCGCGCGCGATCACCTCGTCACGCGCGCGGCGGAGCTCGGCGACTTCGACGCGAAGCTGGCCCGTCGGCCGTGTACCGGCGAGCACGCGCCATCGAGCGAGATCCTTAGGCGCGAGCTGCAAGACCAACTCGCTCTCGCTCTCGGGGAAGCTCGGCAGGGGGCGGCGAACGACGGCTACGGGTCCTACGAGTCGGTCGAATGTCTGCCGCATCCCTTATCCCTCGCGCGCGATGTCCACGAATAACCCTAGGTCATGTCTCACGAAACTCGGAGGGCTGCCTGAGTAGCGTGAGGCCCATGCGGAATGCCGAATGGACGAAGGACGCGCGCGTCGTCACGACGCGCGACTTCAGCTTCGCCGCCGTACTCCTGGTGAACGGCTTCGCGCTGCTCGGCACCGAGCCTGATTCGGCCGAGGCACCGCGTCGCCGGCGGTTCGTCCTTCGCGGCGATCCCGAGACGTTCGCCAAGCTCAGCCGGTGCCTCCTCCTTGACGACGTCCTCGTTCCGGCACGAGCGTTCGCCCTCGCGCAGCGACGGCTGAAGCGTCTCCTCTACGACGAGCCGCAAGGCGGTACGAACGTCGGAGAGGGCACGGACCGACCATGAACAGGTTTCAGCCTGCCGTCCGAAGCCACGAGGGGGATAACCGCGCTAAGCGAATTCGTCGTGGCGCGTGTGAGTGGTGCGCGAGGCGAATCCGGCGCCGTCCCGGCTCGCGCGGGCCGCTACCCGCCTCGTGCCCGCGATGCGCCGAGCGCGTCCGGGTCCGGCGCCGCCTCCGGGCGTACCTGCGGTCCTCCCGCAGGTACGCCCTTCGACTGCACCGGTGGGACCTGGCGGGCGAGATCAGCGGCGTGCTCCGACTGCTCGAAGGGAGCCCGGCGTGAACGGATCGCTATCGCCTCGCATCTTCGTGCCGCTTGCGAAGCTGCTGAGCGAGAGCCCCGCCGAGCCGGATTGGATCTGGCCGGGGTACGTCGCGCCCGGCTCCATCACGCTCCTGGCGGGGAGGCCGAAGGTCGGGAAGTCGACGCTGCTCTTCGCGCTCATGGCAGCGATCGATGGCGGTTCGACGTTCTGCGGTCGTCGACTGCGGACGGTCCCCATCGTCCTGCTCTCCGAAGAGCGCCGTTCGACGATCACCGAGAAGGCCCGTGTGAGGTCGTGGACGGCGGAGGGCGTTTCCATCCTTCTCCACCACACGGCGTATGCACTCGCTTGGGCGGACATCGTCCGGCATGCGTCCACACACGTCGGCAGCGCTGGTCTCGTCGTCGTCGATACCCTCGCTGATTTCGCTGGGCTCGGCGCCGACGCGGAGAACAATGCCGGCGCCATCCAGTCGGCGATGCGGCCACTCCTCGAAATCGCAGGCGACGGCTGCGCCGTCCTCGTCGTGAGCCACCAGCGCAAGGCCGCGGGCGAACACGGCGAAGCGGTGCGCGGCTCGAACGCGCTGACGGCCGCGGTCGACATCGTCGTCGAGCTGGAGCGCGCCCCCGGCTCGATCGGCGACCACGGTCGTGTGCTAAAAGCCATGTCGCGTTACAGCGCGACGCCGGACGATCTCGTCGTCCGCCGAACAGACCACGAGTACGAGGCGATCGGCGAGCTGGCCAGCGCGACGGCCGCATCCGAGCTTCAGCGCGTAGTTACGCGCCTTGCGGAGCTGGGCGAGGTCACGGCGCAGGACCTGGCCGAGGCGGCAGGTCTCTCCAAGGGGACCGCGCAGCGCCGACTTGCCGACCTCCTGTCGGGCGGACGCGTGGTCCGGAGTGGCAATGGCAACAAGGGCGACCCGTACCGCTGGCGGCTCGCATCCGATCCAACCAGTAGGAATCCCTATGGACCAATCAAATCTGGCGATGGTCGCGATGAGCAGGCCACCACCAAATTCGATTCGATTCAGCTCTCGGTCGAATCTGACCCTGAATCGAATCGCAATCTGGAAGCGCCCCCAATACAGCGGTCGGGAGCCGACGATCCGATGCTCGCGGCCCTCCACGACGTCGCGCAGAGCGATCCGCGATGGCTGCCGGGGTCCGGCGCATGAGCGCGATCGCACGTGAACGCGTCCCTCTCTTCACTCGGGACGGACTCACGCTCTACCGCGGCGATGTCCTGGCCGTGCTGCGTTCGCTACCGACGGCGAGCTACGACGCCTGCGTGACCGACCCGCCGTACGGCGAGCGCGTCGCCCGATGGGACGGCCCCCGGTGCCGCGAGTGGTACGTCGCCTGGATGCGCGAGGTCGATCGCGTCCTGGCTCCGGGCGCCCCGATCCTCACGTTCGCGCCGCGCCGACGGTTCGATGTCTTCATGTCGGCGCTGCGCGAAGTCCGCGGCGACCCGCCCGAGTGTCCACTCCAGATGATCGTGTGGGTCCACGGTCAGGGGTTCCCGCCTGCGCCCGGATATCTGCGCCCGGAGCACGAGGCGATCGTCGTGAGCGGACGTCTGCGCGTAGACGCGGACGACGTGTGCACGGAGCGCAGCGAGTTGTTCGCGACGACATCGGGCGCCCGATTCAACGGATCGCGTGCCCCGACGCGCGTATCGGGTCCCCCGGCGCCCGAATCGGGCTCCCCAGTCGGCGATCGCGGCGCCCGAGCGGAGAACGCATCGGGCACTCAGACCGATGGACCGGGCGCCCGAACGCTGGTACTACCGGGCGCCCGAAGAGGCGTTTCGGGGGCCGGAGCGAGCGGGACGGGCGCCCCGCACCAGAACATCGGGCGCGCGACGAGCGCGGTAGCGGGGACCGTATTCGAAGCACGGCGGACCCGGCGCCGGGAATCCACCGGGCACCCCACACAGAAGCCGGAGGCCCTCGTACGCGTCCTCGTCGCGCTCACGACGCCACCCGGCGGTTCGGTGCTCGATCCGTTCTGCGGTAGCGGCACGACGCTCGTCGCAGCGCGCGCGCTCGGCCGTGCCGCCGTCGGGATCGACCGATCGCTGCGGGCCTGCAACATCGCCATCCGCCGGCTCGAGCCGGGCGCGAGCGCCCTGAAGAGGTAGCGGGTAGATGCGCCACATTCCGCGGATCTCGCGCGTCCGGGTACAGTGCCGACCTGGTCGGTCTGGCGCGGGAAAGGATGTGGAATGGTCCGCCCGCGCAGGTGGCAAGACATGAGAGGCGCAGACACGCCTCTCGAGGAGGTGATCGAGTCGTTCCTGATCCACCGCGCCGATCTGTCCGAGGTCACGCAGAGCAACTACCGCCGCGCACTTCGCCGATTCGAGGAGTGGTGCGTGGGCGAGCTTGGGCATGCGGCGACGGTGAGTGACATCGAGCCCGGTACGGTCGAGTCATTCCTGCGCTTTCGCAGGGTCTCCGCCTCAGCCGAGTCCGCACGCGTCGCATGGGTCGCGCTGCGCTCCCTCGCGGACACGCTCGCGGAGCTACGTATCCACCACGAGGACGGGGAGTCGGTCCTCAAGCGCGTGCGCCAACCGAAGGTGAAGGACGAGCAACGACGCAACCTCACGGACGCGGAGATGTTCCGCGTAATCGAGCGGGCCTCCGAAGGCGAGGCCGGCGCCCGCGATCGCGCGATCGTCATCACACTGCTCGGCACCGGCTTGCGCCGCGCCGAGCTCATCGGCCTTCGCCTCGGCGACGTCAACGTGATCGAACGCGCGATGCGCATCCGCGCAGTGACCAGCAAGTCGGTCCACCCGCGGGAAATAGCGATACCGATCGAGGTCGCCAAGGAGCTCGACCGCTACGTCCATGACTTCAGGCTCGGCGACACCGAGGATGAGTCGCCGCTGTTCACGAGCCGCCGCGGCCGCGAGCTCACCGCGCAATCGGTCAAACGGCTCTTCGATCGACTCAAGCTCAGGACCGGGATCCGCGACCTCTGCGCGCACATGCTCCGGCACACCTGGGCCACGAACTACAACCGCTCGCACAGCGGGACAGCGCTCGATCTCCAGGTGGAAGGCGGCTGGACGACGAGTCGGATGGTCCAGCGCTACTGCAAGGTCCGTCCGCTCGCGGAGCGACGGCGTGCGCCATCACCCTTCACCGCATCACGTCTCGCGATGGCCACCGCAGGAAAGCGTCCTGCAGAAATGCGTCCTCCACAGCAGAGAAGGGTCCTGGACAGAAGGCGAACGGCGTAGCGATCAATATCCACGCGGTCTGTAGCCCGGAGGGGATTCGAACCCCTGACCTCTTCCTTGAAAGGGAAGCGCCCTAGACCGCTAGGCGACCGGGCCGCGTCCTCAGGATAGGTCGTCAGCGCCGGGCCGAGGGTGGACGCGACACGCCGGGCGCTCGCGACCGCGTCATCCTCGCGGCGACGCGGGTCAGCCCTGTGTCAGCGCATCCGATCCAGCTGCTCGAAGGCGGCGTCGTGCAACGCGGCTCGATATGCGAACAGTCCGCGACCCGAGGAGAGCAACCGCTCGCGCACTGGACCGAGCAGCTCGTCGCGCGACATCCACCGCGCGCCGCTGATCTCGTGCGTGTCGATCGGCGCGATCTCGCCGGCGACCGCTGGCGCGAGGAAGACCTCGCTGTGCCATGGCTCGATCTCGTCGCGATACGCGAAGCGCGCATCGATGTGGAGCAGGTAGCGCTGCAGCGCGACCGTCAGTCCCGTCTCCTCGAGGGCCTCGCGCAGCGCGCCGGCCTCGAGATCCTCATCCACGTGCACGCCGCCGCTCGGTGCGCGCCACACGCCCGGCGGGAACTGCGGCTTCGCGATCACGGCCCAGAGCCCGGCGCGCTCGATGAACAGCGTGACGTCGTGCGAGCGCTGGTCGCGGCGACTCCCGCGGACGAGGTCGCGCTCGCGCTCGCCGATCGCGAGCTCAAGCGAGATCCGCCGCGGCTCGCCCCAGCGGCGCGCGGCGTCGGCCAGTCGCTCGGCGGTGAGGTACAGACCACGACGATACGCGATGATTCCGCGAATGGCCCGTGGACGAGCGGCATTCGCGTTCATCTTCATCACGGTGCTGCTCGACATGCTCGCGTTCGGGATCATCGTCCCGGTCTTGCCCCAGCTCATCGTCCGCCTCGAGGGCGGCGACACCGCGAGCGCCGCGGCCGTCTTCGGCGTCTTCGGCACCGCGTTCGCGCTCATGCAGTTCCTCGCGGCGCCGGTGCTCGGCGCGCTCGCCGACCGCTTCGGGCGCCGGCCGGTCGTGCTGCTGTCGAACTTCGGCCTCGGCGCCGACCACGTCGTGATGGCGCTGGCGCCGACGATCCCGATCCTGTTGGTCGGGCGCCTCATCTCGGGCGTGACGTCGTCGTCGTTCAGCACCGCGGGCGCGTACGTCTCGGATGTCACGCCGCCCGAGCGGCGCGCCGCGCGCTTCGGCATGCTCGGCGTCGCGTTCGGGATCGGCTTCATCGTCGGACCGGCCCTGGGCGGCCTCGTCGCGAGCGTCGACCTGCGCGCGCCCTTCTGGCTGGCCGCGGGTCTCTCGTTCACGAACTTCCTCTACGGGTCCTTCATCCTGCCCGAGTCGCTCCCGAAGGATCGCCGTTCTCCGTTCCGCCCTCGCGCCGCGAATCCGATCGGGGCGATGCGGTTCCTCGGCGACCGGCCCGTGCTCGTGACGATCGCGCTGGCGGCGTTCTTCGCGTATCTCGCGCACGACTCCCTGCCGCATGCGTTCGTCCTCTACAGCGCGCACCGCTTCGGATTCGACGAGCGTGCGATCGGGCTCGGCCTGACGCTCGCGGGCGCCTCATCCCTCGTCGTGCAGGGCGCCGTCGTCGGCCGCGTCGTCGGCGCGTTCGGCGAGCGTCGCGCGCTGCTCGGCGGACTGCTCGTCGGACTCGCCGGCCAGCTGATCCTCGGACTCGCGCCGGTGCCGGCGCTGTTCCTCGTCGGCCTGCCGGTCTGGTCGCTGTTCGGGCTCGTGACGCCGTCGCTCCAGTCGATCGCCACGCGCGAGGTCGCGCCGACCGAATACGGCCATCTGCAGGGCGCGCTCGCGAGCCTCCGTTCGATCGCGACGCTCGTCACGCCGCTCCTGTACACGCAGGTCTTCGCGGCGGCCATCGGTCCCTTCGCATCGGCAGGCCTGCCGGGCGCGCCCTTCGTGCTCAGCGCGCTCTTCCTCGCGGCGTCCGTCGCGACGATCAGCTTCGCAGCGCGCCGATCGCCAGCAGCAGTCCGTCCTTCTTGATCGCGGGGCTCGTGACGACGAAGAGCACGACGCCGCTCACCGGCGCGCGCACCGGCGCGATCGGCTTGCCGACGAGATCGGTGAGCTCGCCCACGAGGTCGCCCACGCGCACGCGCTGACCGACGTGGACCCCGCAGTGGAACATGCCCTCCGCCGGCGAGCGCAGCCACTCGAAGCTGTCGACGACGGTGGGAGGCGGGACCGCGTCCGGCTCGCCCTCGAGCGCCCCGATCGCACGCAGGATGTTCGTGACGCCGCGCACGTGTCGCACGACGTCCTCTTCGATGAGCAGGCCACGGCCACCCGACTCCGCGAGCATCGCGGCCACGCCGCTCTGCGCGGCGACCGCGTACAGGCTCCCCGGCCGCTCGCCGGTGGGCGCGCTCTTCACCGCCCACTCCGCGCCATACGCGCTCACCATGCGCAGGATCGTCGCGTCGCGAGCCGCGTCGGCGGTCTCGCGATAGATCACGAACGGCGTGAGGTCCTCGATGAGGTCGCCGGCATGCAGGTCGATGGCGTGCTCGAACCGCACGACGATCTCCGTGAGGAGGCGGTGCGCGAAGCGCTGGCCCCAAGTGCCGTTCGCGTCGCCCGGGAAGAGGCGGTTGAGGTTGTCGTTGTCCTCGGGATTGACGTAGATGCTGCGCTCGTAGAAGCCGGGGCGGTTCAGGAGCGGGATGAGGACGATCCTGCCGCGCACCTCGCGGGGGTCGAGCGAGCGGCCGAGACGCATGGCGGCCTCGATGCCGGTGTACTCCGCCGCGTGGATCCCCGCGGTGACGAGCACCGACGGCCCCGCCTGCGCGCCGTTGATCGCGATGTACGGCCAGCGGTACTTCGCGAGGCCCGGGTCGCCCTCGAAGGTGAAGGTACCGCTCGCGCGCGAAGACGCCCTCGGGACGGGGATCGGTCCGATGTCCATCTCAGTACACCCCCAGCACGGTACGCGCGACCCGGCGCAGCGAGGGCTTCTCGCGCCGGCCGGCTCCGCGCGCGGCGCGTTCGAGCGTCTGGATCGCCGCGCGCGTGTCGAGATCGTCGTCGAGCGCGGCGAGCACCGCGCGCGTCGCGGCGTCGCGCCCGAGCGGACCGACCGGGCCGCGTCCGAGCGCGCCCGCGAGGCGATCGGCCCGCTCGCGCGCGCGGGCGAGACGAGCGTCGTCGTGGTCGAACGCGCGACGGTAGTGCGCGTCGAGCAGGTAGAGCCGCAGCGCCTGCGGCGTCGTGGACCGCAGCGCGTCGCGCACGAACACCATGTTGCCGAGCGACTTCGACATCTTCTCGCCGCCGAGGCGCACCGGAGCGGGATGCACCCACCATCCGGCGAACGGACGCTTCCCGGTGGCCGACTCCGATTGCGCGATCTCGTTCTCGTGATGCGGATAGATGAGGTCGCTCCCGCCGCCGTGGATGTCGATGCGATCGCCGAGATGGCGGAGCGCCATCGCCGAGCACTCGAGATGCCATCCGGGGCGGCCGGGACCGTACCGGCTCGGCCAGGTCGGACCGCTGGGGACGGCGCGCCACAGTGCGAAGTCGATCGGGCTGCGGCGGCGCGGATCGTCGAGCGCGGCGTCGTCCTGACGCGCGAGGATCGCGCGCATCCTCGACGGACCGAGCCGCGAGAGCTCGCCGTACCGCGGATCGCGCGAGACGTCGTAGTACACGCTGCCGTCGACAACGTACGCGGCGCCGCGGCGCCGCAGCCGCTCGATGAGCGCGCGCATGGCGGGGAGCTCGCGCGTCGCGTGCGGCAGCACGTCGGGGCGGCGCCAGCGCAGCGCGCGCATGTCCTCGAGGAACTTGCGCTCCTCACGCCGGCCGAGGGCGCGCCAGTCGACGCCGTCGCGGGCCGCGCGCTGGAGGATGGATTCGTCGATATCGGTGACGTTCTGCGCGTACCGGACGCGTGCTCCCCGCGCCTCGAGAAGCCGCACCAGCACGTCGAAGACGAGGAACGTGCGCGCGTGGCCGAGGTGGGTCGTGTCGTAGGGCGTCACGCCGCAGACGTAGACGGTGACGGCGGAGGAGCGGGGACGGAACGGCGTGGTGCGCCGGCGACGCGTGTCGTAGAGGGTGAGCACCTCGGGTGACGATATCCTCGCCCACGATGCTCCGCTTGCCCGCCGTCGACGCGACCCTCGGCATCGTCGAGCGGATCGCATCGGCGCCGACCGCTCCGTACCACGAGCACCGTGCCATGCGCGCGATCGCGCGCGAGCTCGCGACGCTCGGGATCTCCACCGAGGAGGACGCGTACGCGCAGGTCCACGCACGCGTGCGCCGCGGCGACGCGGCGCGCTCGCTCGCGCTCGTCGCGCATACCGACCATCCCGCGTTCGAGATCACGAGCGCGAGCGGACACGAGGGGCGGGCCCGGATCCTCGGCGGCTTCTACGCGCGCTTCTTCACCGGGCACGTCCCGGTCCTCGTCTGCGACGACGGCGACGCGGAGCCATTCCACGCGACGCTCGACGACTACGTCACCGCGGTCGACGTCGCGCACAACTCGCCCGGCCACTGCCGCATCCGCTCGGAGCGGCCCCTCGCCGCCGGCCAGTGGGCGGTCGTCGATCTCCCGCCGTTCGAGGTCCGCGGCGACGAGCTGCACCTGCGCGCCGCGGACGATCTCGCGCTCTGCGCCGTCGTCGTGCTCACCCTCGCCGCGCTCGCCGAGGAGACGCGCGCGTACGACGTCCGCGCCGTCTTCACCCGCGGCGAGGAGACCGGCCTGTACGGGGCGCGTCTGGTCGCGGAGGACGGGAGCGTCCCGCGCGACGCGGTCGTGGTGTCGCTCGAGGCGAGCCGCGCTCTGCCGCACGCGCGCGCCGGCGCCGGCGTGGTCGTGCGTCCCGGCGACATGCACAACACGTTCAGCAACGACGGCGAGCGATACCTGCGGGTGGCGCGCGAGCGCTTGAACGGCGCCAAGATCCCGACGCAGCGATCGCTCCTCAGCGGCGGGACCTGCGAATCCTCCGCGTTCGTCCGGCTCGGATGGACGACGACGGCGATCGCCCTACCAAACGTGAACTACCACAATCAAACGGAGGAGCACGACCGCTTCGTGCCGGAGATCGTGCGGCTTTCCGACCTGCGCGGCGCCGTCGCGCTGCTGGCCGAGGCCGCGGTGGCCGCCGGTGCGGACGAGGATGAGACGTGGTGGCCAGACGTCCGCCGCGTCCCGGCCGAGATACGCGAGCTCATGCGGCGATCGCGTTAGCTCGGCCGCTCGCTACCACTTTTGTCCTAGTCCATCTGACAGGCGCCCACCCCTTGACGCGGGATGCCTGAGGTGTAGAACGAAGATGTTCCGCGGAACGAGCAAGACCAACGCACCAACCTACAGGAGGTGTCATGGTCCGGCTTCACAAAGTGTTCGGAGTGTTCCAGGTCGATTGACGACGCCCTCGGCGGAAGGGGGCTACGACCTGCGGAGCGGGCGGCGGATCCCGATGTGTGGACGACGATCATTTCTCATGATCGCCACGTCGAGGCCGGAAGTGAGGCCTGAAGCCGACGCTCCATCGGACTGTTAGCAAGCGAACACAAAGCGACCCCCGGACGCGGGGGTCGCTTTTGTACTGTCAGAGCGATGGAGAGCACGAGCGAGCTTGCGTGGTTCCGCGGTGAGATCTGGCGCTCGCTCATCCGCCCGCGCGATTTTGCCCGCGGCCTCGCTCGAGAGCACTACGGCCTGGCGGGCGTGCTGGTCGGCCTGGGCGCCGGCATCGGCCTCTCTGTCGGCGTCGACCTTCTCGTGCTCGCCTCGAAAGGCCTCGCGCCCGGCTCGTACGTCGCGCGTCTCGGCGTCGACGCCGGCCTGCTCGGCGTCCGCCTCGCGGTCAGCACGGCCTTGGTCGCGTGGATCGCGAGCGGCGCGGTCCGCCTCATGGGACGGCGCGGCGGCACGCTCGATCAGCTCTTCACCGCGCTGACCTTCGCGACCGCGCCCCTGCTGCTCGTCCCGGTACCCGCGCTCCTGGTCACCGTCGGCGCGACCACCGCGACGCTCGCGGTCGCAGCCGCGATCGTGCTCGTGCTGCTGCTCCGCGTCGTCATCGGCGTCGCGCTCAACATCCGCGGCATCCTTCCGCCGCTCATCGCGGTCGTCACCTTCGTCGTGGTCATCGCGCTCGGCGCGTTCGTGCTCGGCGACCAGATCTCGCGCATGCGCTTCCTCGCGTACGCCGTCGCGCCGCCCCTCGTCGCCGACTTCACGGCGATGCCGGCGGCGGGCACGCGCTACGACATGCTGGGCTTCGATCTCACGCTGCCCAACGGATGGAAGCCCGCGAGCGGCGGGGTGCCCGGCGAGGCCGCGCGCTTCGAGTCGTCCACGGCCACGCTCGTCGTCGCGCGGGCGCGCGCCGCGGCGCTCGACACCGCCGACACCTACGCCGACGTCGTCGCGGCGCCGCAGAAGGTCGGCCTGAAGGACGCCTGGCAGGAGCGCGGCGTGACGCGCATCAACGGCGTCGTGGTCGTCGACGATCGCTACGGCGGTACATATGAAGGCCGGACCGTCGTGTGGCGGCAGTTCACCGCGGTGCCCGGCGCGCAGGGTCTCGCGCTCGTCTATCGCGTCGTCGAGCCTGCGGACCGCCAGGCCGCTCTCGACGAGGCCGCGGCGATCGCCGCGACCTGGCACATCAGCGCGGCGGGTCGCTAGACCAGGTCCACCCGGCGCACCGTTCGCTCGTCGGTGATGCGGTAGGCCTCGAGCTCGGGCTCGGGCCCGCGCAGCGACACGAGGATGTAGAACGCGTCGGGGTAATGCGCTTCGGCCCGATCGATCGGCGACGGGTACGGCTGGCTCGCCGGATGGCTGTGGTAGATCGCGATGAGGTCCTCGCCGCGCGCGTCGATATCGCGGAAGGCGCGGAGCTGATCGCGCGGATCGATGCGGTACCGCGTCGTCGGCGTCTCGTGCGCGTTCGCGCAGCGGATGACCCGCGTCGGAGCCCCATGCACCCCGGCGACGAGACCGCACGCCTCGTTCGGCGCCGACTCGCGCGCGTGGGCGACGATCTCGTCACGGAGCGCCGCGGGGAGCGCGAGACGCTCGCGCGCTATGTCCCGCCCGCCATCGCCGGGATGACCATGACCTCGCTGCCGTCCGGGACGGGCGCATCCGTGCCGCCCTTCGCGCGGGCGTCGTCCTCGCCGATGTACACGTTCACGTACGTGCGCAGGCGGCCGTCGTCGTCGAGCACGCGCGAGCGGAATCCCGGGTGTCGCCGGTCGATGTCGGCGAACACGTCGGCCAGGGTACGTCCCGATGCCTCGAGCTTCGTCTGTCCGCCGGTCGCGTCACGAAGCGCGCCCGGCAGGCGCACGGTCACTGACATTGCTCACTCCCATAGCGCGGTGCTGAGGTAGCGCTCGCCTCCATCAGCGATCAACACGACGATACGTCCTGTCTCTTCCCGAGCGACCCGCATGGCCGCCGCGACGGCCGCGCCGCCCGACGGGCCGGTGAAGATGCCCTCCTCACGCGCGAGCCGGCGCGTCATGTCGATGGCCTCGTCGGTCGCCTGGGTCATGTGCACGTCGGCCACCGATTCGTCCCAGATCGCCGGGCGGATCGCGGTCGGCATGTGCTTCCACCCCTCGATCCCGTGGAGCGCCGCGTCCGGCTGCACCGCGACGATGCGCACGCCCTTCGCGCGGAGCGCGCGCGACACGCCGACGACCGTGCCGGACGTCCCCACCCCGGCGACGACGTGCGTCACCGTGCCGCCGCTCTGCTCCCAGATCTCCGGACCGGTGGTGAGCTCGTGCGCCAGCGGATTCGCGGGGTTCGAATACTGGTCGACGTACACGTAGCGCGGGTCCGTCCTCGCGAGACGCCGCGCCTCGCGGATCGCTCCGTCGGTCCCCTCGAGCGGATCGCTCAGCACGAGCTCCGCGCCGAAGGCCCTGGCGATGCGCTTGCGCTCGAGCGAGACGCGGTCCGGCATGACGAGCGTGAGGCGATGGCCGCGCACGGCGCACACGAGCGCGAGCGCGACGCCGGTGTTGCCGCTCGTCGCGTCGATGAGCACGCTGCCCCCGCGGATGCGACCCTCGTCCTCGGCCGCGAGCACCATCCACAGGCCGGCGCGGTCTTTCACGCTGCCGCCGGGGTTCGCCGACTCGAGCTTCACCCAGAGCTCGCCGCGCAGGCCGGCGCCGATGCGGCGCAGCCGGAGGAGCGGCGTGCCGCCGATGCGCTCGAGGATGGTGCCGCGCACGCGCTCGCGAACGAGGTCCGCGGTCAGGTCCATGTGATGAGGCTAGCCCGCCGAGGGACGGAGCTAGGTGCGGACGGTCTCGAGCGCGCGGCGCGCGAGACGGAGCGCCTCGTCGCTGTCGCCGCGCGCCTC
The DNA here is from genome assembly GCA_035651155.1 of Candidatus Limnocylindria bacterium. Classification (GTDB taxonomy): domain Bacteria; phylum Chloroflexota; class Limnocylindria; order P2-11E; family P2-11E; genus CF-39. The sequence goes on from DASRGG010000002.1 coordinate 189,627, forward strand.
GGCGGCGCGCGACCAGCGGTCGAAGATCACGCGCAGCAGGTGCGGGACGCGCTCCTCCGCGAGCTGGCTCGCCTCCTGGAAGGAGCGCTTCGCCGCCGCCGGGTTCGACGCCATCCGCAGCTCGCCGATGATGATGAGCGAGCGCACCTGCGCGTCGGGCTGGTCGACCTTGCGGGCGAACTTGAGCGCTTCCTGCGCGGCGGCGAGCCCCGCTTCGGGATCGGTCTTCGACAGCACCTCGGCCTCCGACGTATGGATCGAAGCGAGCGTGCCGTCGCGCTTCGTTTCCTGCGCGAGGGACGCCGCGCGCTTTAGGCACTCGGACGCGCGCTCGCGGTTCCCGTACTCGGCATAGAGAAGTGCGGCGTTGTCGAGAGTGCACGCCACCTGGTCGAGGAGGCCGAGCTCCTCATAGAGCTGCAGGCTCTTCTGGTTGTAGAGAATCGCCGCTTCCAGGTCTCCGTCGTTCTGGTAGTTGCGCGCCATCCCGGTGTAGAGGCTTGCAAGAGATGTGCGGTCGCCAAATTGCGCCGCAAGATCGATCGCGCGCTCATACGCGGCCAGGGCTTGGCGGTGCTGTCGCAGATTCGTAAGCACGACTGCGAGCTCAACGAGACGCCGGAAGTGAAATGCCGGGTCCTTCACGAGCCCGTTCTCGCACGCGGTGATGCACTCCCGAATGAGCCGACTCGCGTCCTCGTACGCGTAGGTGCGCGCGTGGATCGCAGCGAGCACGGCCTTTAAGCGAACTGCTTCTTCAGTGTCACTCAGAAGCTCCGCCATCCGCTGCGCGCGCTCGATGACGGGAAACGCGAGCTTCGGCTGCCCCGTTCCGTTGTATGCGATCGCGAGATAGCGCAAGCGCATGAGCTGGTCGGCCGCGCTCAGGCCCTCCTCGAGGTGTTCCAAGATCTTCAGCGCCTCGGCAGGCTTCCCCTGCTCGACGAGGCTTCTTGCTTCGATGAGTTCGTACTGCGGCGTCGTCGCTGCCGGCGAGCCACCGAGAAGGTCAGACGGCTTGACGCCGAGGACGCCAGCGATGTGCTCGAGTGCCTTCATCGAAGCGCGCGTGCGGCCGGACTCGAGCATCGAGATGTACGCCTTCGTGTAGAGAGGCTCGGCGAGCTGCGCCTGCGTTAGTCCTTTCGCGGTACGCAGGGAGCGAATACGGGCACCGACATCGGCGACCATCGGCGAACGCACTTGCTGGGTCATACGGTCGGCACTTTACGGCTGTGCAAGCAATTGGTCAACTCAGCCTGAACTCTCAGGTTGAGGACCGAGACCGGGAAGATGCCGGTCGGGGTCCGGCGGGCCCGAGTGCCCGCTTCTCGGTCGGCCGGTGAACGGGTCACCGGCCAGAAGTGCTCAGCAAAAGCCTGAGATGCTTGGGTCGCAGGCGTTGGCGGTGTTGGACACGCTGATGGTGCTGAATGAGAGCGCGAATGCCACGACAAAGGTCACGATCTGGAACGCACGACGGATCGACATTCGGTGGGCCTCCCGACCCCACCGGCGATTTCTTCCACTGGGCCCGTCTGGCACCGACTATCGGTGACGCGGCCGTGGAAGTAAAGGCTAGGTTCGGGCCACCAATCCGGCGACGAGGCGCACCTGGTGGGCGCCGCCGTTGACGGCGGCGGCGAACAGCAGGGATGCCGGACCGACGAGCAGGCCGGGGACGGCCAGGAGCGGGGGCAGATCGGCGAAGGATCCGCTCGTTCCGGCACGGACCGTCGCGAGAACGGTGGCGCCGACCAGCGCGCCGAACGACAGCGCGATGGAGACCGGCGACAGCCGCAGGGGCGCGTCGCGGCCGGCGGCGAGGCGGTCGATGCGCGCTTCCGTGACCGAGAGACCGGTCACCGGCATGAGGAGCCCGAGCTCGCCGTCGGGCGCGTCGGGCAGCAGCTTGTAGAGGGCACGCGCGAGCGGCGCGACCCCGACCGTGTCCACGACGTCGTCGTCGGCGGCGATCTCCTTCTGCATCGCGTAGAACGCCGCCAGCTCCTCCACGACCGGAACGACGTAGAGGCCGGCCGCGAAGTAGCGCGCGATCACGAGGCGCAGCGGATCGCGGTGGCGCAGGTGGTAACGCTCGTGGACTAGCACCGCGCGGAGCTCGTCGTCGGAGAGCCGCCTCACGAGCGCGCTCGAGATGCAGACGCGTGGCGAGCGGAACCAGTAGCAGAACGAGAACGGCCGGGGGTCCGCGACCACGTCGATGCGGCCCACGAGACCGAGCCCGCGCGCGACGGCCTCGACGCGTCGTGGCGTGAGGACGCGACGCGCGACGAGCGAGCGGATGAGGGACATCGTGAGGAGCAGCTGCCGGAACAGCGACCCCAGGCCGAGCGCGATCCCGCAGGTCGCGAGCACGAGGAGCAGCAGCGTCACCGCGTCGACGAGGTCCTCGGGGCCTACGCTGAGCACGTGGGCGGCATGCGGGACGATCGCCGCGAAGAGGGCGCCGAGGATCGCGCTCGAGAGCAGCGCGAGCGCGAGGACGAGCGCGAAGGCGCGATCAGCGCGCATCGCGTGGTCCCTTCGCGATGCGGCGCAGCGCCGCGCGGTGCTGCGCGTCGACCTCGTCGAGCTCCGCCGAGAACGCGGCGAGCGCCGCGTCGCCGAACTGCGAGACGAGGCCGCGCGCGAGGTCGCGCGAGACGCGCACCTCGTGCTCCTCGCGGCTACGGACCGCGCGGTACACGTACGTCTTGCCGTTGCGCTCGCGCGCGAGCAGGCCCTTCGCGTGGAGACGGACCATCACCGTCATCACGGTCGTGTACGCGAGATCGCGTGTGCGGCCGAGCTCCTCGACGACGTCGCGGACGGTGGCGGGTCCGCGCTTCCAGAGACGCGCCATGACCGCCGACTCGAGGGGACCGAGCAGGTCACCCGTCGCCGCGCGCCGTATCCGCCGGAGCGGCGTGCTCACGCCGAGGTCATCCCGCCTTGCGCGCGCGTCCGAGACGCCGGCGCGTGAGCATCCGCGGGTGCCGTTCGGCGATGCCCTCGCGTCCGTGCGCGAGCGCGACGTAGAGCTGAACGACGTGATGGCCGTCGCGCGGCACATAGGTGATGCCCGCGCCGAGGTCGTGCCGCTCCACGAGCCCCGCGAGCGCCATCGCCGCGAGCTCGCGCTCGGCCAACGGCTGCGGCAGGCCGCTCCACACGGCCGCGCGCTGCGCGGTGTCCTCGCCGAGGAGTAGCGCGTGGAGGAGGCGAAGTCGGTTGGGGTCGGCGAGCTGCGCGAGCGCGTCGGCGGCGCGGTCGTACTCCGCGTCTTCGCTGCGTACGAGCAGCCGCGGGTCGCTCGTAAAAAGATTCAGATCGAAGTCAATGGATATGGCCGACCCCCCAGATCGGGCGTATTTCTTCCGGGCCGTGGTCCCCGGGGAAATACTACGACGGCGTCGTAGTTGCTTCAGGGGGCGGCGGGCAAGGCCAGGAGCAAGCGCAGGGCCGCGGGGTCGTCGGCGCTCAGCGAATCGACTCCCGCCGCCAGCAGGCGCGCGATGACGGCCCGGTCGTGCGGCTCCGGGAGGCCCCACGCATGGACGTGGAGGCCGGCCGCGTGCGCGGCCTCGCAGAGCGGGGCGGTCACCGAGGACCAGCGCGGGTGGAGGCCGGACGCGTCCGCCGCGCGCGCCACCGCGACCGGATCGACGAAGACGCCGCTCCCGTAGAGCACCGCGGTCGTGACCTCCGGCAGCAGCGACCGCACGCGCAGGACGGTCGGGTGGTCGAACGAATGGACGATCGCGCGGTCGACCAGGTCGTGCGCGGCGATCACCTCGGCGACGCGGTCGGCGATCCGCGCGTACGGCGCGCGGCCGAGCGCCGCGGTCGGCTGCTTGATCTCCAGCGCGAGACCGAGCGTCCTCGTGCGCGCCCACGCGACGACCTCCTCGAGCGTCGGCACGCCCTCGCCGGCGCCACGCGAGGCGTCGAGCGCGCGGATCTCGGCGAGCGTTCGCTCGCCGACGAGGCCGCGGCCGTTCGTCGTGCGCTCGAGCGTCTCGTCGTGGATCACGACGGCCTCGCCGTCGGCGGTGAGATGGACGTCGAGTTCGATGAGATCCGCCCCCGCCTCGGCCGCGAGACGGAAGGCGGTCATGGTGTTCTCCGGCGCGACCGCCGAGGCGCCGCGGTGCGCGACGATCGCGACGCGCCCGGTCACGCTGGCGCGGAACGGCGAGGGTCGGGCCACGCTAGTCGGCCGGTGACGGGCCCGCGGTCATCTCCGCGGAGCGCCGGCCGCCGGCGACGGCGTTGAGGACGATCGCGAGACCGACGAGGCCCGCGCCCACGAGCATCCGCGAGGTGATCGCCTCGCCCAACGCGACCGCGCCGACGATGAGCGCCTGCGCCGAGATGAGCAGCTGCGACAGGTTCATGGTGGTCGGACGCAGGCGGCGCGTGAGCCAGAGCTGCAGCACGAGACCGACGCAGGATCCGAACACGACGAGATACGCGAACGCCACGACGACGTCGAACGTCCACGAACCGGGCGCCGACGCCTGCGCCAGCGCGAACGGCGCGAGCACGAGCGCACCCATCCATGTCCCGACCGCGACGATCGGCAGCGGCGAGCCCTCGCGCAGCACGCGGACCTGGACGATCGTGCCGATGGCCCAGGTGATGGGCATGAGCGCGAGGAGCACGGCCGCGACGATCGGCTCCGGGCGCGCGCCGGCGTCCGGCGCGCCGACGAGCAGGCCGATGCCGACGATCCCGAGGACGAGCCCCGCGACCTTCGTGGCGGAGAGCCGATCGCCGTGGACGAGGAAGTGCGCGAACACGGCCGTCCAGATCGGACCCGCCGCTCCGAAGACCGCGACGAGCCCGCTCGGCACGTACTGCTCGGACCAGAAGATGATCGCCCAGCTCGAACCGGTGTTCACCACGCCCGCCACCGCCGCCGCGACGAGCGTGCGCCGATCGCGCGGGAAGCCGGCGCCGATCGCGACCGACGCGACCGTGAGGACGATCGACACCGCGAGGGCGCGCTCGAACGCGAAGACGAACGGCGGCACCGCACTGACGCCGATCTTGATCGCCGCCCAGGTCGAGCCCCACAGGAGCACGAGCACCACGTATCGCACGAGGACGCCGAAGGGGGGCATGCATTCCCGATTCTCGCGCATATGCTCGGACGGTGACCCGCATCCTCGGCATCGCGCTCGCGATCGCGCTCGTCGCATGCTCCCCCAGCGCGACGCGGCTCTCGGGGACGGAGCTCGATGGCAAGGACGCGCCGGACTTCACGCTCACCGACGGACTCACCGGCGACGCGGTGACGCTCTCGTCGCTGCGCGGGAACGTCGTCGCGATGGCCTTCCTCTACACGCGTTGCCCCGACGTGTGCCCGATCACGGCGGCGAAGTTCCGCGCGGCGCAGCAGGCGCTCGGGGCGGACGCTTCGCGCGTGCGGTTCGTGGCCGTGTCGGTCGATCCCGACGGCGACACGCCGAGCGAGGTGCGCGCCTTCTCCGCCGCGCACGACCTCAGCTCGAACTGGCGGTACCTCATCGGCGCGCGCGCGCAGCTGCAGGCGGTGTGGTCCGCGTACGGCGTCGGCGCGTTCAGCTCGCCGACGGGCAGGGGCGTCGATCACAACGACGCGATCTACGTGCTCGACGCGAGCGGCCGCGAGCGCGAGATCGTCCATTCCGACATCGCGGTGAACGATCTCGTGTCGGACATCCGTGCCTTGCTCAAGCAGGGGTAGCGGACCTCGAACGTTCCCGCGTCGACATCGGCGGCCGGCGTCGTGACGGGCGAGCGGGCCGCGACGAGCGGGTAGCGTCTCACGAAGAGAAGAACGGCGGGGCAGGCGAAGGGGTTCGGCGGCCGGGGCTACCCGATGATGTAGATGGTCGTGAAGAGGCCGATCCAGACGATGTCGACGAAGTGCCAGTAGACGGACGCGGCCTCGACGGCGAGATGCCGGTTCGCGGTGAAGTGGCCCTTGCTGGTGCGCAGGAAGACGTAGGCGTTCATGAGCACGCCGCCGGTCACGTGGGCGCCGTGGAAGCCGGTGAGCGTGAAGAAGACGGCGGCGAACACGCCGTTGTCCGGCAGGAAGCCGAGCTGCGTGTACTCGTAGCCCTGGCCGACGAGGAAGGCGATGCCGAGGATGAGCGTCGGGATGAGCCAGTTGCGCAGCGCGGTGCGGTTCCCCTTCCTGATGGCGTTCACCGCGAGCTGCATGGTGATGCTGGAGAGGACGAGCTCGATCGTGTTGATCGTCGGGAGTCCGACGCCGAGGATCGGATCGACCGCGTAGGTCGGCTTCTCGCACACCGCTGACGCGCAGCGCTGGAACACGGGCTCCCACTCGGGGATCCGCCCGCGCAGGTAGAAGTACGACGTGAACAGGGCGCCGAAGAACATCACCTCGGACGAGACGAACAGGATGACCGCCCACATCCCGGACGTGAACCGCGCCGGCTGCGACTCGTAGCCGGTCTCGTTCACCGGGAGCCGGTCGCGCGGACGCTCGCGGCGGCCGCGGATGATGGGACGGTCCTCGAGGCGCGTGCTCATCTAGTGATGGCCCTCGTCCGGCGCACTCGCGTACGCGCGCGCGTCGTCGATGAGCCAGGTGACGAGGCCGATGAGGAAGACCGCGAACCCGAGCACGATGAGCGGCAGCCCGAACAGCACGCCGAACGCGAGGATGACCACGCCGAGGCCGAGCAGCGGCGGCGAGATGCTGGGTTCGGGAAGGTGGATCTCGTGCTCCTCCGGGCTGCTCATCCCGTGCTGTCCCGCCACGGCGCCGAGTGTATGGGGCCGGTTGGCGTGTGTCGAAATCAGGCCGTAGTCTTGGCGGCGCATGGGACCGTGGCCGAATGATCCCCTTGGCCCGCAGGCGCGGGCCTCAGCTGACGTCTACTGGATCATGTTCGTCTGCGCCGTCGTCGTCCTCGCGATCGTGGACGGCGGTCTCATCTACGCGGGCCTGAGGTTCCGCGATCGCCCCGGACACGTCGCGCGACAGTTCCACAGCCATAACGTCCTCGAGCTCCTCTGGACCGTCGTCCCGACGCTCATGGTCATCAGCTTCTCGGTCCTGTCGTTCCAGAAGCTCACCTTCATGAACGACACGAGCAACGCCGGCATGACCGTCGACGTGCAGGGCCAGCAGTGGACGTGGGTCATGAGCTACCCGAAGGACGACCGGTTCAAGCTGAGCGACGGCTCGTACCTGCAGGCCGCGACCGAGCTGCACATCCCGGTGAACACCAAGGTCCACATCCTCCTGTCGTCGAAGGACGTCATCCACTCGTTCTGGGTGCCGAACATCGGCGGCAAGAAGGACGCGGTGCCCGGCCGCAAGACCGACCTCTGGATCCAGGCGGACAGGCCCGGGACCTACAAGGGCCAGTGCTTCGAGTTCTGCGGCACCGGCCACGCCGACATGCTCATCACGCTCGTCGTGCATACGCCCGACGACTTCGCGGCCTGGGCGAAGAGCGCCGTGGCGGAAGCCAACCGCGGCACCGACCCGGCGACGAAGAAGGGCCGCGAGACGTTCCTCTCGCTGCCGTGCACCGGCTGCCACACCGTCCAGGGCACGACCGCGCAGGGCAAGGTCGGGCCGGACCTCACGCACATCGCGAGCAAGAAGACCGGCATCGCGGGTGGCGCGGGCGGGCCGGTGAACGAAGAGAACCTCACGAAGTGGATCAAGAATCCGCCCGCCGTGAAGCCGGGCACGCTCATGCCGAACCTCGGGCTCTCGGACGAGCAGGCCCACGACATCGTCCAGTGGCTGCTCACGCTGAAGTGACGCGAGGTCTACCGCGGCGATTACTCGACCTTTAGCTCCGCGCGCATCCCGAGCTGGTAGTGGCCCGCGACGTTGCAGATGATCACGTAGTGGCCGGGCTGGAGGTCGGCGCTCGTTGTCGCGACCTTCCCGGGACCGATGTTGAGCACCTGCTTCACGAGACCGTCTTCCTTCGCCTTGGCGGCGGCCGAGTCGATCGGAAGCTTGTCGGGGGCGAGGTCGGTCTTGATCAGGTCGAACTGGTGCGGCATGCCGCCCATGTTGCGCACGCCGAACTTCACGACGCCCGCTTTAACGCTCGTGACGCTGAGCGCGATCGAGTAATCCTTCATCTCCACCGCCACCTGGACGTCGCCGGGAAGCGTTTCCGGCTGGCCCGCGCCGCAGGACACGACGAGCACAACGAGACACAGGGCGGCGGCGAGGCGTGGGATCACGCTCTGAGATTACCTCCCTCGCGCCGGCGCTGCTCGCGCTCCTCCTGCTCGAGCCACATGAAGAACGCGACGGACGCGGCGACGAGGAAGATCGTGTCGCCCGGCACCCACATGATCGCGCCGCCGAGGCGCTGATCGGTGAGCGCGTCGACGCCGTGGAGCGGAGCGCGCCCCTCGTAGTGCGCGTAGAGCACGCGGGTCGAGAAGGCCAGGATGCCGCCGAGCACCGTGTTCTGCGCGGCGCCGGCGAGCAGGAGGTACACGATCCGCGCCGCGTACGGCAGCGTGCCCTTGAACGGCTCGGGGTCGATGACCACGCTCCAGAAGAGCAGCGCGCCGATGAAGAAGTGCGCGTGCTCGAGCGCGTGCAGGCCCTCGTTCTCGACGGCGGCGTCGTAGAGCGACGGCCAGTGCCAGAGGTAGAGGCCGCCCACGTAGATCGCGACGGCGACGATCGGATTGCGCAAGGCGTGGAGGAGCCCGCGGACGGCGGCCGCGCCGGCGAGCGGCCGGACGAGCCCCGTGCGCAGGACCGGCGGGAGGCCGCGCAGCAGCGAGCGCACCGGCGCGCCCACCATGAGCAGCGGCGCCGCGACGATCGTGAGCAGCATGTGCTGCAGCATGTGGACGCTGAAGAGGTCGCTGGCGAGGATCTCGATCCCCGACGCGAGGGCCACCACCAGCGCCGCCAGGCCGAGGAAGAACGCCAGGGTCCGCCACCAGGGCCAGCGGCGGCGCGAGAGACGGACGCCGCGCGCGTAGATCGCGCCGGCCAGGACCGCGAGGACGATCGCTACAGCTTCAATGACGAGTCCACCATGATCGCGACGAAGAGCAGGGCGAGGTAGAGCAGCGAGTACAGGTAGACCCCGCGGGCCATCGCGCGGCGGCGATCGACCGCGGCGCGCAGGAGCCGGACCGCGTACACGACGAACGCGACGCCGAGCGCGATCGCGGCCGCGAGGTAGATGAGACCGAGCCCGCCGGCGACGAAGAGCAGGAGCGAGAGCGGGACGAGCGAGAGGGCGTACGTGAAGATGCCCCAGGTCGTCGCCTCCTCGCCGCGGACGACCGGCAGCATCGGGACGCCCGCGCGCGCGTAGTCGTCGCGGATGAGGAGCGCGAGCGCCCAGAAGTGCGCCGGCGTCCAGAAGAAGACGATCGCGAAGAGCAGCCACGCCTCGAGGTCGAGCGATCCGGTGACCGCGGCCCATCCGACGAGCGGCGGGATCGCGCCCGCGGCACCGCCGATGACGATGTTCTGCACCGTCGTCCGCTTGAGCCAGAGCGTGTACACGAAGATGTAGAACAGCGTTCCGGCGATCGCGAGCGACGCGGCGAGCACGTTCGTCCAGATCGCGAGCACCGCGAAGGCGACGACGTTGAGGCCGATCCCCATGCCGATCGCCCACTCGTCGGCGACGCGCTGCGACGGGAGCGGACGCCGCTTCGTGCGGCGCATGCGCTCGTCGATGTCACGGTCGAAGTAGTGGTTCAGCGCCGACGCGCCGCCGCTCGCGGCCGCGCCGCCCACGAGCGTCGCGGCGAGGAGCGTGAAGCTCGGCACGCCGCGCTCCGCGAGGAACATGCCGCCGAGCGCGGTGAGCAGCAGCAGCGACATGATCGAGGGCTTCGTGAGCGCGACGAGGTCCGACACCATCTCGCGCGACGGCGCGCTCGGATGCCAGGCCACGACGGTCATCGCGACCACGCAGCACCAGAGCAGCGACGCGACCGCGGGATGCGCGCCGAGCGCCCAGGGCGAGAAGCCGGTGAGCGGGTTCAGCGCCCCGACGGCGACCTGTACGACGAACACGACCGCCGTCACGACGGCGAGCGGGCCGAGCCCCTCCGCCTCGCGGCGGTGCTTCCACGCCTGCCAGCATCCCGCGAGCACGACGACGCCCACGACGCCGGACACCCAGCGGTGCGCCATGTGGAGCGCCGGCGCGCCGGCGAGCGGGAACGCGCCGCTGTCGCAGAGCGGCCACGTCGTGCAGGCCATCGACGCGCCCGCGCCGCGCACGTACGCGCCGGTGAGGAGCAGGACGAAGGTGCCGACCGCGCCGGCGAGCAGGAGCGAGGTCCAGGGCGCGCTCCGCCGGCGTGGGGCGATCGCCGACGGCCACCGCACGCCCACCGCGAGCGTCGTGAGCACCGCGAGGACGAGCTCGGCGTTCGCGAGGTGCGCGGTCACCCACGTGTCCGGCAGCTCGAGCAGGACCACGACCGCCCCGAGCACGGCCTGGAGGACGTACAGCACGCCGGCGGCGACGACGAGCGCGAGGACGCGCCGGTTGTCGCGGTGCAGGAGGATCGTCGTCACTCCGAGCGCGGCGAGCGTGACGCCACCCGCGACGCCCAGGAAGCGGTGGAGCCATTCGATCCGCGTCGCCGGGTCGAGGCTCGGCAGGAACTGGCCGTGGCAGGTTGGCCAGTCGGGACAGCCGAGGCCGGATCCGGTGACGCGCACGACGCCACCCCACACGACGACCAGGAACGAGACGAAGAGCGTGAGGTAGACGAGAGCGCGATAGCGGGGTCCGAGAGTCACCGAATGAGACTAAGCCCGAGCGACGAGCAAGGAAAAGCTAATGCGGCAGGTCTTCCTTGAGCGGCCGCGCGCTGCGCACGACGGGGATCCGCGCGAAGTTGTACGGGGGCGGCGGCGACGAGGTCGCCCACTCGAGCGTGTCGCCCTCCCACGGGTCGTCGTCGGCGATGCGCCCGTTCTTCATGAGGACGCTCGACACGAAGTTCCAGATGAAGACCGTGACCGCGAGGGCGATGAGGTAGACGCCGATCGTGGAGACGAGATTCAGGAATCCCCACTCCGGCGACTGCGGGTAGTGATACGTGCGACGGGGCATGCCCTCGAGCCCGAGCTGGTGCATCGGGAAGAAGGCGAGGTTGAAGCCGACGAAGAACAGGAAGAAGTGCAGCTGGCCGAGCTTCTCCGAGAGCAGCCGGCCGCTCATCTTCGGGATCCAGTAGTAGCAGGCGGCGAAGAACGTGAAGAGCGCGCCGCCGACGAGCACGTAGTGGATGTGCGCGATCACGTAGTACGTGTCGGACAGCTGGATGTCGACGGGCACCGACCCGAGGAACACGCCGGAGATGCCGCCGATGGTGAAGACCGCGATGAAGCCGAGGGCGAAGAGCATGGCCGTCTTGAAGCGCAGCGCCCCGCCCCAGATCGTGCCGAGCCACGAGAAGATCTTCACGCCGGTCGGCACCGCGATGAGCATGGTCGACGACATGAAGAAGACCTGGAGTGCGGGGTCGATGCCCGCGACGAACATGTGGTGGACGAAGACGCCGAACGACAGAAAGCCGATCGCGACGGATGAGTACGCGATCATCTTGTAGCCGAAGATGGGCTTGCGCGAGAACACCGGCAGCACTTCCGAGACGACCCCGAACCCGGGCAGGATCATGATGTAGACCTCGGGGTGGCCGAAGAACCAGAAGAGGTACTGCCAGAGCAGCGGGTCCGCGCCCTCCGACACGGCGAAGAAGTTCGTCCCCGCCATCCGATCGAAGAGCAGCAGCACGCCCGCGACGGTGAGGAACGGCATCGCGAGGATGAGCAGGAAGCTCGTGACGAGGACGCTCCAGCAGAACAGCGTCAGGCGGTGGAACGTGAGGCCGGGGCAGCGCAGCGCGAAGATCGTGACGATCATGTTCAGCGCGCCGAAGATCGACGAGAACCCGAGGATCGTGAGCCCGAGGATCCAGATATCGACGCCGCGGCCCGGGGAGAACTGCGCGGTCGAGAGCGGCACGTACGACGTCCAGCCGGCCGCCGGCAGCCCGAAGATGAACGACGAGTACAGGACGATCGCGCCCGCGACGAGGAGCCAGTACGAGAGCGCGTTGAGCCTCGGGAACGCCATGTCGCGCGCGCCGATCTGCAGCGGGATGATGTAGTTCGCGAAGCCGGTCCACACCGGCACGACGAACAGGAAGACCATCGTCGTCCCGTGCATCGTGAAGGCCTCGTTGTACTGCTGCGCCGTCAGGACCGTGCCGTCCGGCGTCGCGAGCTGCGTGCGGATGCCGAGCGCGAGCAGGCCGCCGGCGAGGAAGAACAGGAACGTCGTCCCGATGTAGAGGATCCCGATCTTCTTGTGATCCGTCGTGGTGATCCACTCGAGCAGACCCGTGTAACGGGGCTGCGCGACGGGGAACGTGCGTTCTGCGGTCGCCATGCGAAGACCATTCCATAGGTCGATCCGCGCGGTGTCAAATGTCGGCCGAGCGAGCGCTCCGACCGCCGATACCTACCAGGTGCGCTTCATCGAGCGCCTTTCGGCGGTTGTCAGGCCTGCTAGGATGGTCCTGAGGCGTACCCCCTCCCCATAGGGATGGGATACCGGAAAGAGAGGGAGGACACATGAAAGCCGACCGCGCCGAGCTGGACGCTCGCCTTGCGTCCATCGAAGGCCACATCAAGGGGATCCGCAAGATGGTCCAGGACGACACCTACTGCGTCGACGTCCTGAAGCAGACCTTCGCCGTCGAGCGCGCGCTGCAGAAGGTCGAGGCCGAGATCCTGAAGGGCCACCTGTCCAGCTGCGTGCCCACGGGGTTCAAGCAGGGCCGCAACGATAAGATGATCGAAGAGCTGACCGACCTCTTCGCGCTCGCACGCAAATGACCGTCACCGTTCCGACCGCGGTCCCGAGCACGCCGGTCACGGAGAAGCGCGAGCTCGCGATCACCGGCATGACCTGCGCGTCGTGCGTGCGGTCCGTCGAGACCGCCCTCGAGAGCGTTCCCGGCGTGGTCTCCGCCGAGGTCAACCTCGCGAACGAGCGCGCGACCGTGCGTCTCGACGGCGCGACGGCCGACCTCGCCGCGATGGTGAAGGCGGTCGAGCGCGCGGGATACGGCGCGCTCGTCATCCCGGAGGGCGACGCCGCGCGCGCCGCCGCCGTCGAGGACGAGCGCGCGCTGCGGCTTCGCTACGTCGATTCGCTGCGGCGCCGGCTCGTCGTCGCGGCGGTGCTCGGCGCGCTCGCGATGCTCCTCTCGATGGTCCTCCCCCTCTTCGTCCCGGAGCTGGAGCGCGCGGAATGGCGGCCGTACGCGCTGTTCCTGCTCGCGACGCCGGTCCAGCTGTGGGCCGGCGCGCCCTTCTATCGCGCCGCGTGGAACGCGGCACGCCACGGCACGAGCAACATGAACACGCTCATCGCCGTCGGGACGACCGCCGCCTACGGGCTGTCGGTGCTCGCGACGTTCCTGCCGGACCTCTTCCGTGCGAACGGCCTCGAGCCGCGCGACAGCCTCTACTACGAGACCTCCAGCGCGATCATCGCCCTCGTGCTCGCGGGCCGATTCATGGAGGCACGCGCCCGCGCGCACACCGGCGACGCGATCCGCGCGCTCCTGGCGCTCGGCGCCAAGACCGCCCGCGTGCGGCGACCCGGCGGCCTCGAGGAGGACGTGCCCGTCGAGCAGCTGACGGTCGGCGACGTCGTGCTCGTTCGCCCGGGCGAGACGATCGCGACCGACGGCCTCGTGCTCGCCGGCGCGTCCGCGGTGGACGAGTCGATGCTCACGGGCGAATCGATCCCGGTCGAGAAGAAGGCCGGCGACGACGTGACCGGCGGAACGCTGAACACGACCGGCTCGCTGCGATTCCGGGTCACGCGCGTCGGGCAGGACACCACGCTCGCGCAGATCGTGCGCCTGGTCGAAGACGCACAGGCCTCGAAGGCCCCCATCCAACGGCTCGTCGATCGGATCGCCGCGATCTTCGTGCCCATCGTGTTCGCGATCGCGGGCCTGGCGTTCGTCGGGTGGGTCCTCTTCGGTCCGGCGCCCGTCATCACGCACGCGCTCACGGCATTCGTCGCGGTCCTCATCATCGCGTGCCCGTGCGCGCTCGGCCTCGCCACGCCGACCGCGATCATGGTCGGGACCGGGCGCGGCGCGTCGCGCGGCATCCTCATCAAGAGCGCGCTCGCCCTCGAAGCGGCGCAGCGCGTCGACACGGTCGCCTTCGACAAGACCGGGACGCTCACCGTCGGCAGGCCCGAGGTGACGGACGTGCTCGTGTGCGCGGATCTCGGCGAGGACGAGGCGCTGCGCCTCATGGCGAGCGCCGAGCTGCGCTCGGAGCATCCGCTCGCGAGCGCGGTGGTGGAGGCGGCCCAGACGAAGGGGATCACCGTCGTCGAACCCGAGCGGTTCGAGTCGTTCCCGGGGCAGGGCATCCACGCAGTGGTCGACGGGCACGAGGTGTACGTGGGCAACAAGGCGTTCGCGGCCGCGCACGGCTTCGCGGATCTCGGCGATGGACTCATCTCTCACCACGAGGTCGCCGGCAAGACGCCGCTCGTCGCCACGATCGACGGCAAGCCGCTCGCGATCCTCGCGCTCGCCGATGTCCCCCGCGCCGCGTCGGCCGAGGCGATCGCGGATCTGCGACGCATGGGCCTCCGCACGCTCCTCGTCTCGGGCGACACGCGCCGCACCGCCGCTGCGATCGCGGCGAAGCTCGGTATCGACGAGGTGAGGGCCGAGGTGAGGCCCGACGCGAAGGCGGCGCTCATCGGCGAGCTCCAGCGGTCGGGCCGCACGGTCGCGATGGTCGGGGACGGCGTCAACGACGCGCCCGCTCTCGCGCAGGCCGACCTCGGCGTCGCGATCGGGAGCGGCACGGACGTCGCGATCGCGTCCGCCGGCATCGTCCTCGTGGGCGGCGATCCGCGCGGCGTGCCGCGGGCGCTCCGTCTCGCGCGCAAGACGGTCGGCACGATCCGGATGAACCTCTTCTGGGCGTTCTTCTACAACGTCGCGCTCATCCCGCTCGCGGCGGGCGCGCTCTACCCGCTCTTCGGCGTCGTGCTCTCGCCGATCTTCGCGGCCGGCGCGATGGCGATCTCCTCGGTCACCGTCGTCACGAACTCGCTGCGCCTGCGTGGCGCGACGATCGATCGCTGAAAGGAAGCTCACATGACGAAGCTGCTCGATCCGATCTGCGGCATGGTGGTGGACGTCGCGGAGGCGCGCGACCACTAGGGTCGATGCGTGGCTGAAGGCCGGCGCGCACGACGCCGCGCACGCGCACCGCGACGAGCTGCCGATGGTCGATGCGGGCATGCGCGAGTGGTACAAGGCCTGCCGCTGCTGCATGAGCGAGGCGTATCCAAAGGTCCTCGAGAGGCTCGACGCCGAGAAGGCGAGCGCCGCCGGGGACTGATTTCGTCCATCAGCGCCCGCCGGCCGACGCGCGCAGCGAGCGCGCCACGGCGCGCAGAAACTCCACGTCGTCCTCGATCGGGGCCGCCTCGCGCGCGTACGGGCGAACGCGCTCGGCGATCCGACGCGCGAGGCGCGCCCGATCGGCCGGGGCGAGCTCCGACTCGCGCGCTACGAATTCGCGCACGAGGCGCTGCGCCTCGCCCGGGAGCGCGCGCAGCTCCACGGTCGCGCCCTCGGCGATCGGCGTCACCGTGCGCAGCGAGAAGTAATCGAGCTGCGGACGCGGCGCCCGAACGACGTACGTGCCGGCGGCGAGGTCGCCGAGCCGCTGCGAGCGCGGGGTCACGATGATCGTGAGCAGGCCGAGTCCGTAGAACGCCGGCAGGAAGTCGACGATGCGCAGGAGATTGCGGATGAGGACGGCGATGAAGCCCGCGGGCGCACCGTCGTCGCGTATGACGCGCAGGCCGTAGATCCGCTTCCCGACGGTCTGGCCCTGCCAGAGCCACTCCAGGAGCACGAAGTACGACCAGGCGACGGCGAAGGTCGCGAGCACGAGCACGCCGAAGAGCTGCGTCGCGGCGCCGCGCCCGTCGCGGATCAGGAGCGAGAAGCCGAAGAGCGCGCCGACGAACACGAGCGTGGCGATGACGAAGTCGACGATCGCCGCGAATCCGCGGTTGCCGCCGCCCGCGAGGTCATACCGGAGCACGACGTGGTCGGGGGTCTCGACCTCGAGCCGGCCCAGCTGGACCGCCATGAGGTCATGGTACGTTCGCAGCCGTGACCATCGACCGGTTCGTGGAGGATCGGCGCGCGCGCTGGGCGCGGCTGGGCCGGCTCGTGTCTCGCGCGCGCGGCCGCGTGGACCGGCTCTCGGCGGACGAGGTCCTCGAGCTCGGCCATCTGTACCGCGCGACCACGTCCGATCTCGCGATCGCACGCCGCGACTTCCCGCGCGACGTCGCCACCGAACGCCTGAACGATCTCGTCGCGGCGGCGCACGCGCTCGTGTACAGCGAGGCACCGACGAGCGGCCGCCGCCTGCGCGGCTTCCTCCTGCGCGAGCTGCCCGCGTCGGTCCGCGCGCAGCTCCCGTGGACGGGCGTGGCCTTCGGTCTGTCGCTCGTCTTCGCGATCGCCACGTACGTCATCGGGCTCGCGCTTCCCGCGGTCGCGCAGACCGCGCTCCCGCCCGAGATGCGCGACGAGCTGGCGCGGCGCCAGCTCTGGACGGACATCCCCGAGGGCTTCCGCGCGATCGCCGGTCCGCTGATCATCGTGAACAACGTCCGCGTCGCCGTCGTCGCGTTCGCGGGCGGCATGACCGCGGGACTGCTCACGGTCTACGTGCTCGCGACGAACGGCGCGATGCTCGGCACGATCTTCGCGGTCGTGCAGGGCTACGGGCTCGCCGGCGGCCTGCTCGCGTTCATCGCCGGGCACGGCGTGCTCGAGCTCTCCGCCATCTTCCTTTCGGGCGGCGCGGGCCTTCGGCTCGCGTGGGCCATCCTGCGGCCGGGCGATCGCGCCCGGGTCGACGCGCTCCGCGCGGGCGCCGGCCAGTCCGCCCGCGTCATGCTCCTCGTCATCCCCGTGCTCGGCGTCGCGGGACTCCTCGAGGGCTTCCTCTCCCCGAGCGGCGCGCCCGACGCGGTGAAGGCCGCGGTGGGCGTCGCGACGGGCGCGCTCCTGTGGGGATACATCCTCGTCGCCGGGCGCTCGTTCACGCGGCGCGACCGCGCGGCGGTCCAGGTCACGACCGATCCGGTCACAGGAAGCGTCGCTTGAGCTCGAGGTAGCGCTGGATCGTGGCGACGGTGAGATGCTCCGCCGGCACGTCGATGGTGTGGACGCCGCGGCGGCGCAGGATCGCGAGCGCGCGCTGCCGCGCGTCGCGCACGTCCTCCGCGACCACCTTCTCGAAGAGCTCGGCCGTCGACGCCGGGACGCCCGACGCCGTCTCGGCGAGCCGCGGATCCGCGAGGAGGCAGCACAGCACGAGGTTGTGGCCCGCGAGGCGCGTGACGGCGGCGACGAGCGCGCGCGACGCGTCCTCGTCGACGAGGTCGGTGAACAGCACGACGAGCGACCGGCGGCCCGAGCGCGCGCGGAGGAACTCCAGGGCCGCACGGTAGTCCGGCTCCGTGGTCGTGACCTCGATGCGCCGGAGCTCCTCGGTGAGCCGGAGGAACTGGCGGCGGCCGCGGCGCGGGACCGCGTAGGCGCGGACGGTGTCCGCGAACCCCAGGAGCCCGACCTCGTCGCCCTTCGCGATCGCGACGTACGACAGCATGAGCGCGGTGTTCACGGCGTGGTCGAGCTTGGTGAGACCGCCGAGCGTGCTCGACATCATCCGCCCCGCGTCGAGGAGGATCTGGATGCGCTGCTGCCGCTCGGTCTCGTACTCGACCGTGATCGGCCTGCCGCGCCGCGCGGTCGCGGTCCACGAGATCGAGCGCGGGTCGTCGTCGGGGAGGTACTCGCGCAGCCGCTCGAAGATCGTGCCCGCTCCCGGCACGCGCGCCCGCCGCTGACCGGCGTCGTACGCGAGGCCGCGACGGAGCGTCACCTCGTAGCGGCGGATCTCGTGCAGGTCCGGGTACACGTTCGCGGGCGCCGACGCCGCGACGCGGCCCTGCTTCTCCACCAGGTCGAGGGGGCCGCGCACGCGCAGATGCACGTCGCCGAAGCTGAACGTGCCGCGGTGCCGCGGGCGCGTGACGTACTCGACCTCTTGGGCGCCGCCCGGCGGCAGCGCCACCTCGATGCGGCGGCGATCGACGTCGAAGGACGGCGGCACCGAATCCACCAGCGCCGCGCGGAGCGGGCGCAGGAACGGATTCCTCACGCGCAGCGCGACGCGGTTGCCGACGCCGATCGACAGCTGCCGGTCGCCGACGCGCGCGACGCGCACCGCGTCGGGCCGCGGCGTCGCGAGCGCGTCCACCGCCGCGAGCAACAGCGCGACCGCGACGATCGCCGCCGCGAGCGCGACGAAGAGCGGCGACCAGACGCCGAGCGCAAGGGGCACCGCCGCCGCGAGCACGATCGCGAAGAGCCTCGGCCGCGGAAGCGGGACGCGGCTCACGCGGTGAGCCTCGTAGGCGTGCGGGCAGGCGATGCCGCGACGAGGACGGAGACGCAACGGCGATGTCGCTCGCGGGTGACGCGGCGGCGGCGGTCGCGTGCGAGAGGAGAGTGGAGGGGCCCCGCCGCGGATGTGCCATCACGCATACGGTGGTGGCGGGGAGGCCAACTCCCGAGCACGCGACGCCGCCGCCGCGGCAGGACCCGCCAGCGCGGATGGCGACGACGCCGCGTCACCGCGGCACGTCGAGCCGCGCCAGCACGCGGCGGCAGACCGCGTCGGCGTCGAGCCCCTCGATCTCGGCCTCGGCGCGCAGCACGATGCGGTGGCGGAGCGTCGGGATGGCGAGCGCCTTCACGTCGTCGGGGGTCACGAAGTCGCGGCCCTCCATCGCGGCGGCGGTCTTCGCGGCGCGCAGCAGGTGGACGCCGGCGCGCGGGCTCGCGCCGAGGATGAGATCGGGCGAGCGGCGCGATTCCTCGACGATCCGCACGACGTAATCGAGCACGGAGTCCTCGACGGTCACCGCCTCCACCTCGGCGGCGCAGGCCTCGATGGTCCCCGCCGCGAACGGCTCCAGGCCGCTCACGTTCGCGAGGGGCTGTCCCTTGTCGTGCGCGCGCAGGATCGTCCGCTCCTCGCCCGCCTCGGGGTAGCGCACGACCGCCTTGAAGAGGAAGCGGTCGAGCTCGGCCTCGGGCAATGGGTACGTGCCCTCGTACTCCACCGGGTTCTGCGTCGCGAGCACGAGGAACGGGTGCGGCAGCGCCCGCGCCTCGCCCTCGAGCGTCACCTGCCGCTCCTCCATCGCCTCGAGCAGCGCCGCCTGCGCCTTCGCCGGCGCGCGGTTCACCTCGTCGGCGAGGACGACGTTGGCGAAGATCGGGCCCTCCTTGATGCGGAACGCGCTCGTGGTGATCTCGTACACCGAGGTGCCGGTGATGTCGCTCGGCATGAGGTCGGGCGTGAATTGGATCCGCTTGAACGTGCCGCCGATGAGCTGCGCGATCGTGCGCGCGAGCAGCGTCTTGGCCGTCCCGGGCACGCCCTCGATGAGCAGATGCCCGCCGAGCACGAGCGCGATGAACGCGAGGCGCACCGTCTCGTCCTGGCCGACGACGATGCGATGCACGTCGCGGCCGAAACGTTCCGATACCTCGCGCAGCGCGGTCACGGCTCCGCCAGCAGACGGTCGATCTGGGCGACGGTACGAAGGAGCCGGTCTTCGCGCAAGGGCCGCGCGAGCGCCTCGTCGAGCGCGCGCGCCTGCGCGGCGCGCTCGCGGTCGTGCACCGCGAGCGCCGAGACGACGCGCTCGAAGGGCGTCGCGGGATCGAGCCCGAGCCGGCGCGCGAGGCCGGCACGCAGATCAGCGCGCAGGCGCATGCGCGCGATCTCGCCGCGGCCCGATCGCCGGACCAGTCCCGCGAAGCCCCGGATGTACTCGAGGCTGGAGCGCGCGGGACGCGCCTCGAGCGGCACCGGCGGTCCGAGCCGGCGCCCCGACAGCAGGAGGTACAGGAAGGCGACCGCGGCGGCGAACACGAGCGCGCGTCCGGGCCACGTCTCCTGCACGAGCACGGTGATGTCGCTCGTGGGATGCACGCCGTGGTGGTACTCGTCGAACGCGAGCGTGCCGCGCCCGAGCGCGGGCTTCACCAGCGCGAGCACGACGCGCGCGTTGTCCGCCTCCGCGAGCCCCGCGCCGGTGAACGGCCACAGGCTCGCGACGACGATGAAGAGCCCGCTCCCCTCCTTCACGCTCGCCACGATCGGCGCGCGCCCGTCGGTCGCGAGGATGTCGGCGTTCGGGCCCACCCCGAGCGCGGCGCCGCGGTCGATCGAGAGCGTCCGCGCCGGCGGATCGGCGAAGGCCGCCGACCGCAGCTCGTGCTCGCCCGGCGCGGCGACGCCCGTGACGCGCATGCCGAACGCGTCGAGGAGCGGACGCTCCGCGAAGCCGAGGTCCGTCGCGAGCACGACCGTCCCACCGGACACGACGAAGTCGTGCACGCGCGCCGCGTCGGCCTCGCTGACGCTCTCGGTGGCGCCCAGGAGCATGACGACGGACGGACCGCTCGCCTCGAACGCGGTGCCCTCGATGGTCGTCGTCGACGCGCCCATCGCCGTCAGGTAGCGGCGCAGCGCTCCCGCGCCGCCGGGCCCGTCGTCGTAGACCGATCCGCTGCGCGAGGCGCTCGCGCTCGGCGCGGCGGCGGTCGCGACGAGGACCGCGATGGCCACGATCGCGAAGGCGGCGGACGCGAGGTAGAGCGGATCGACGCGCCTCATGGGGCGATCCGCAGCGCGAGCTCGCGCGCGCGTCGCGCCTCGTCCGCCGACGGCTCGCGCAGTCCGAACCACGAGCGCTCGTAGATCGCGACGAGGTCGCGCAGCGAATCGGCGTGCGGGATCGCGCTCGCGCGCGCGAGGAGCTCGCGGTCGGTGAGCGCGGGGTCGTAGCGGATCACGTCGCGCGCGGCGAGCGCCGCGATGACGTAGAGGTAGAGCGCGTGGAGCGCGTCGCGGGTGCGTCGGGCCGCGAGCGCCTCCTCGGCGGCGCGCAGGTGCGCGAGCGGATCGCCGCGCTCTTCGGCCGGCCCGCCGCCGGCGAGCACCTCGCGGCGCACGCGCTCGGGCAGCGCGCGGCCGAGCGTGGCGACCACGAACAGGATGACCGCCATGCCGAGCAGGCCGACGGCCGTGAGGAGCTGCCGCGGGTCGACGCCCGGACCGCGCAGCCCGGAGATGAACCGCAGGAGGACGCGGCCGAGCAGGTCGAAGAGATCGGCGCTCCCCGCTCCGGCGCCGGCCTGCCGCGCGATCTCGCGCAGTCGCGCGTCGGCCGCCGCGGGGTCGATCGCGGGCCGGCCGACCCGGACGAGCATGGCGAGGCGGGCGTTCACGCGCGCGATCGCGGCGTCGAGCGACGCGTCGGTGCCCTCGATGGTCGCGCCGAGCGCGGCGTCGTCGACGGCGATCGTCTGGCCCGACGGCAGCGTCACCGCGTCCGTGCGCCGCAGCAGCGCCTGCGCGTCGCCGACGAGCGCGCCGCGCAGCGCCGCGGGCGCGGCCCGGGCCCGCACGAGCAGGTCGTGGCCCTGCTCGAGACGCTCGCGGTACTGCGCGAACGACACCGTGTCGGCCAGGGCGACGCTCGGGAAGAGCAGCGCGATCGCGACGGCGAGCGCGAGCGCGCGCGCTACGGCTCTCGCGGCAGCGCCTCCGCGGCGAGCTGGAGGTCGAAGGCCTCGCGGCGCACCCGCAGGTCGTAGTACAGCACCGCGAACGTGCCCCACTGCACCGGCGCCCAGGCGATGTTCGTGATGAGGTTCGCGGCCTGCTGGACGATCGTCCGAGCCGTCGGGTCGGAGATGAGCGAGCCGAGGAGGAGCGCCGAGAGCAGCGCGCCGATCACGGCGTTCAGCACGAGGAGAAGGAGCTGCAGGCCGATGATGCGCCAGCGGCTCCCGTGGGAGAGCCACCACGATCGCTGGAGGGCCGTCACCGGGCCCGCGTGCTCGAGCGTGGCGACGACCGGCGCGACGAGCGTGGAGGCGAAGATGTAGACCGTCGCCGCCAGCCCGAGGAGGACGCCGAGGGCGAAGAGGATCGCCTGGTTCGCGAGGACGGCCACGATGACGAGCGCGACCCAGAGCACGAGCACGATGAGGAAGACGAGCAGGCTCGCCCCGATGATGCGCGGCGCGGCGCGAGCTCCCTCGCGGAACACCTCGGCCGCGGCGAGCGGACGGCGCAGGTACTGCGACGACGTCGCCGCGATGAGCGCGGCGCTCTGCACCGACAGGATGACGACCGCGAGGACGGCCCCGACGACCCCGAGGACGACCGCCGCGACGATGGCCGCGCGGAGGTCGGCACGCGCGAAGTCCGGCGCGCGGCCGGCTGCGAGGTCCGCGAGCGGCCCGGCGAAGGCGAGGAGCGTGGACGCGAACGCGATCGCCATACCGGTGAGCAGGAGGAAGAGCACGAGGTACGGCACCGCCGACACGGCGAAGAAGAGGAGCGGTCGCGAGCGGTAGAGGGCGAACACGCGGTCCACGATGTCGCCCACGCCGAGGGGGCGGAGCTGCGGGGCCTCCATGCCCGGTCGCGGCGGCGTTGCGTCCACGCGCGAATCCTAGGGCCGCGCGCCGCGCGGCCCGTCGCTAGACCGTCTCCACCGGTGCCGCGCCGCTCGCGCCCTCGCCGAGCCCGAGCCGGCGATAGAGCCAGACGAGCGGAGCGGGCGCCCACCAATTGATGCGGCCCAGGAGGCGCATCGTGGCCGGCACCACGAGGGTGCGCACGAGCGTCGCGTCGATCGCGACGGCGAGGGCCATGCCAAGGCCGATGGCCTTGATGATCAGGATCTCGGCGAGGCCGAACGCGGCGAAGACGCCGACCATGATCGCCGCCGCGCCGGTGATGAGACGGCCGCTGCGCTGGAGGCCCTCCGCGACGGCGGCGGTGTTGTCGCCGAGCCGGCGGTACTCCTCCTGGATGCGCGACAGCAGCAGCACCTCGTAGTCCATCGACAGCCCGAAGACCGTGCAGAACATGATCACGGGCAGCGTGGGATCGATCGACCCCGACGCGACGAACCCGAGCTGATCGGAAAGATGCCCTTCCTGGAAGACCCAGACGAGCGCGCCGAACGACGCGCTGATCGAAAGCAGGTTCATCACGACCGCCTTGAGCGGCAGCACGACGGATCCGAGGAGCAGGAACAGCACGGCGATCGTCGCGAGCATGATGTAGCCGACCGCCACCGGCGTGCGGCCGACGATGAAGCTCACCGTGTCGAGGTCGATCGCGCTGAAGCCCGTGACGAGGAGCTCGGAGCCGGGCGGCGCGGCGAGCGCGCGGATCGCGCGGACGGTGTCGCGCGCGTCGTCGCTGCCGAACCGCTCGTTCGTGACGACGTCGAACAGCACGATGTGCTCGCCGACCGTCTGCTTCAGGAGCGCCTGCAGACGCGGCTCGCCGATGAGGCCGACCAGCGCCTGGAGCTGCGGTGGGCGCCGCGCGGGCGGGATGGTGTAGAGCGCGGTGTAGTCGGAGGCGCCGAGACGCGGATCGAGCGAGAACGGGGACTGCACCTTCTCGACGCGCGGGATCGCGGCGAGACGCTTCTGGAGGTCGACGAGCTGCGGGATGTGGTCGGCGGAGAGCGGCTGACCGCCGCCGTAGCGCACCACCGCCTCGACGTGGTTCTGTCCCGCGCCCGGGAAGTCCGACGTGAGCTTCTCGTACGCCGCGCGCGATTCCTCGTGCTTGGGCAGCATCTGCACGTCGCCGAGCGCGAGCCGCAGGTTGAGGAACGGCGAGCCCACGAACAGGATGAAGAGGACGCAGGGGACGAGCACGAGGAGCGGGCGGCGCATCACCCCAACCGCGATCGCGTGCCACGCGCCGCGCCCCGTCGGATCCGGCGCGAGCACGGGGATGCGCAAGAGGTCGATCCGCCGGCCGATCACCGATAGCAGCGCCGGCAGGAACGTGAGCCCGTAGAAGACCGCGCTCGCGACGACGATCGCGCCGGCGATGCCCATCGACGAGAGGTACGTTCCCTCGTAGAAGAGCATCCCCGAGAGCCCGATCGCGACGGTCAGGCCGGAGAAGGTGACCGCGCGTCCCGATGTGGCCATCGCGGTGGCGGTCGCGACCTCGATGCTCTTGCCGCGGTGGAGCTCCTCGCGGAAGCGGTTCGCGACGAAGAGCGAGTAGTCGATCGCCACGCCGAGGCCGATGAGCGTCACGACGTTCTCGGCGTAGACCGACACGGTCTGGGTGCGCGAGAGGAGGAACATGCCCGCGACGCCGCCCATGACCGCGAGGATCCCGACGCCGAGCGGGATGAGCGCGGCGACGACGGTGCCGAACACGATGAGCAGCAGCGCCGCGGCGAGCGGCAGCGACACCGTCTCGGCGCGGCGCAGGTCCTGCTCGAGGATCACGTTGAAGCCGTTGTTGATCGCCGGTACGCCCGTCGCCTGGACCTGGAGCGTGTTCGAGGCGATCTTCGCGCGCAGCTCGGGGTAGTAATCGCGCGCGACCGCGAGCTCGTCCTTGAGGTTCACGTTCGCGGCCACGTCGTGCCCGCTCCGCGAGCGCAGGGTGCTCGGATCGGCGACGCTGGCGTCGTACGGCGTGACGATGGACACGACGCGCGGATCGCCCTTCAGCGGAGCGAGCGCGGCGTCGACGGCGGCACGGAACTTCGGGTCGTCCCACGCGAGCGCGTCGGAGGAGAAGATGACGGTGAAGTTCGTCGCGCTCGGAAGCTCTTCCTGCAGGATCTTCGTCGCCCGTCCGGATTCCGCGGTCTCGATGAAGCCGCCGCTCTCGAGCTTGCCGCCCTGGAGTGCCACGTATCCCGAGCCGACGAGGAGGAGCGCGGAGACGAGCAGGACGAGCCAGCGGAAGCGGTAGACGAAGTGACCCCAGGCGGCGAACAACACGACCCTCCCGGCCTCTGATGCGGCGGCGACTAGCGTACGGTCGGATGCCCGCGCGTGCGAGAATGAGCGGTGCCAGCGGGGTGTAGCGCAATTGGTAGCGCGCAGCCTTTGGGAGGCTGAGATTTCCGGGTTCGAGTCCCGGCACCCCGACAGCTAGTTCCTTCTGCGAGTGCCGGTCGCGCGCTTCACGGTGCGACGCACGTGACAATTCGCGCACACGAGCTCGCATTTTCTTCAGCTCTTCGAGGACGAGCTCGCGCGAGTGGTGGCCGATCATGGTGCCGATCTCGCGGGGCGTTCCTGCTTTCAGCGAATTCGTCCACTCGCGCTCGGCATAGTACTCACGGTCGTACGCGTTTCGGCAGTCGCGGCGATAGGTGAACTCGCCCGTGAGTGAGTTGTGGAATTCTGAAGCAGGCTTCCATTCGTGACATCGCGCACACCGATGGACGGCCGGTACATCTGGCTCGCCGTCGGATTGGCCACGACTCGCGTCTTCGTCGCTCACGCCGCAGCTTCCCGTGCGTCGTGGGGAGTGAGTTCGTCCTTCAGCCACTTCTGACCCCAACGGGCACGTGCGAAGGTGCGGATGATGTGGCAGTTCGTGCTCGTACCTGGCCGGTGATCCCACTGCATGACCTCAGGTGGGAAGAACGCGATCGCCCTCAGCCCGCGTCGACCGCCACGATCTCTGCGGGCCACGCCACCTTCGGCATGACCCCGATCAAGGTTCCGTCGCGGGCGTCGATCGCGTTCACCGTGCCGTCCTCGCGTGCGAGGGCGTAGAGCCGCAGTCCGTCCGGGCTCACCGCGACCGTCTCGTAGCGACCCTCGCGGCTCAGCAGCCGCGCCTTCAGCGTGCCGACATCGATCGACCAGATGCCGGTCGTGCCCAGCACGTAGAGCGTCGTGCCGTCCGGCGAGAGGATCGCGCCGGTGCCGTAGCCCATCTTCCCGTACGCGACCGGGTGCACGAACGCGAGGGCCGCGTCGAGGAAGCCCCGTTCGCTCCGGGTGTCGGCGAGCGGCGCGCTGCGGCGGATCCGCAGCGACGCCGGGTCGATCTCGTGGATGAGCGCCGCCGCGGGATTCACGACGTAGAGCGTCTTCCCGTCGCGCGACGCGACGAGGGACCACGCGAGCACGTCCTCGCCGGTGAGAACGCGCTCGACCGGCAACCGGAGCGTGCGCGCGGTCCGTGATGCCGCGTCGATGCGCACGATCGTCGTGAGCGGTATGACCTGGATGACGTCGGGCGAGGGATGCAGCGTCTCCGTCGCGCTCATGAGCTGGAACGCGTACGTCCCGACGTAGACCCGGCGATACGAATCGCCGAGCCCCGGCACCTGGTCGCCGCCGACATCGAGGAGCGCGCGGGTCTTGGTGTCGTACACGCGCAGCCGCGACGCGCTCGGCAGCTGTACCGGCGTGTACTCGCCCAGGTACAGGAAGCGACCGTCGTTCGACAGCCCCTCGGTGGTGTAGCGGCCATCGAGCTGGATCGTGTCGAGGTGGAACGTCGCGAGGTCGAGGACCCCGAAGGTCGTCCGCGCGGTCCACGCGCCGCTCTGGTCGGTGAAGTTGTACGAGCTGCCGAAGAGCACGAGGTGCGTCCCGTCCGCCGACGCGCCGGCGAGCGACGGGAAGCCGCGCCGCGGCTGCCAGGTGCCCTCGACCGTGCGCGACCCGATCGTCGCACCGGTGCGCCGGTCGATCTTCTTCACCAGGGTCGAGGCACCGGCGGGCTCGAGCGCGACGAGCGTCACGCCGTCAGGGAGCAGGAGGCCGTCGGGCAGCGAGCGCACGAGCTCGGACGTCGCGACCTTGCGCACCGCGATCGCGGGTTGCTGTCCACCCTCGCGCAGGCTGATGAGGTCGCCGGTCGGGATCGTTCGCGGCGAGGCCGTGGGCGACGCACCGGGGGCCGTGGTCACGGCGCTCGGCCCGCAGGTGAGCAGCAGAGCGAGCGCGACGATCAAACAGGCCGTTCGAGCCATCACCACCGATACAACGCGGACGCCGCGTGGTTCCTCACCCCAGCGCGAGCGCGACGATGCCGGCCACCATCGCCGCAGCACCGATGCCGCGTCGCGCGCCCCGGCCCTCCGACAGCACGCGCGCGCCGAGCAGCGTGCCGAACAGGATCCCGATCTCCCGCGCGGGTGCGACGTAGGACACGGCGCTGATCGCGAGCGCGGTGAGCATGCAGAGGTACGAGAGCCGGCTCACGATGCCGACGAAGAAGACCGGGCCGCGCTGCGTCGTCCACACGGCCCGCAGCTCGGCGCGGCGCCGGAGCGCGACCGGCGCGACGACGACGGCCTGCCCGCCGATGGTCATCCAGTCGTACACCAGAGGCGGGATGAGCACGAGCGACACCGCGGTCTTGTCCCACAGCGTGTACAGCGCGATGAGCACTCCGGTCGCGAGCGCGTAGCCGACGGCGCGTCCGGCGCCGCGCGCGCGCAGGGAGCGCGGATCGCCGGTCAGCACGAGCGCGCCCGCCACGATCGCGAGCGCCCCGCCCAGCGCGAGGAGCGACGGGCGCTCGCCCAGGATCGCGATGGCGCCGAGCGTGGCGAGGAGCGGTCCGGTCGCGCGCGCGATCGGATACACGAGCGAGAGATCGCCGGCGCGATAGCCCGCGGTGAGCGTCGCGAAGTACACCGTCTGCAGGACGACCGCCATCGCGACGAACGCGAGCGCGATCCAGCCGAGCTGCGGCCGCGCGACGACGAGGATCGCGATCGCGAACGGCATGTACGCGAGCGCGCCGATGACGTACGCGACGAAGAGGAACGGCTGCCCGGCGCCGGCGCGTTTCGCGACGAGGTTCCACGTCGCGTGCATGGCCGCCGATGCGAGGACGAGCCCGAGCGCGAGCGCGGTCACGCCCGCAGGCTAGCGCGACTCCTATTCTGTCGAGATCGTCTGCTCCACAACTTCCGCGCCCGGGCGCACGACGCGGAACGACGCGGTCGCGCCGTCCACGAGCCGCACCACCTCGCGCGACGCCTCGTCCTGACCGCTGTCCCGCAGCGCGTTCGCGTACGCGCCGAGGAGCTCGCGGAGGATCGCGACGTCGGTCTCGTCCGGCGCGCGGAGCGACACCTTCGCGCCCTTGGCGAAGCGGTCGCGCAGCGCGCGCTCGTCGAGGCCGCGCGCCGGATCGTGGCGCAGGAACACGAGGCCACCGCTCATGCCCGAGCAGATCCAGCGTCCGGGATCGCCGAGGACGACGGCGCGTCCGCCGGTCATGTACTCGAACGCGAAGCCGCGCAGGTCGCCGCCGAACACGACGTCGGCGCCGGAGAGACGGATGCCCGCGCGCGCGTCCGCGCCGCCCTGGACGAAGAAGCGGCCGCGCTGCGCGCCGTACGCGAAGCACTTGCCGACCGATCCGTCGACCCACGCGCCCTGCGCGTTGCGCGCCTTCAGCACCGCGATCTCGCCGCCGAGCGCCGTCTTCACGGCGCCGTCCTGCGCGCCGCCCTGGATGACGAGCGAGACGCCGTCCGCCGAGTACGCGCCGAGGCCGTTTCCCGCGACCGAGCCGTGGCCGTACGCGCTCTCGAAGCGCGTCACGACGCTGCCCGCGATCGCCTGGCGCGCGAGCTGTCCCGCGGTGGACGTCGCGACGAAGCGATGCTCGCTCCCCAGACGCGCGTGCTCGGCCGGCGCGCGCGGCGCGACGAGGACGCGCACCTCGCGGCCGCCGTGACGGCTCGGCCCCGCGGGCGCGAGGAGCGGCGCGAGGTCGACCCGCTCGAGGCCGCGCGCCTGCACGAGCAGGTCGGTGCGTCCGACGAGCTCCTCGGTGCGCGCGACGCCCAGATGGCCCGCGATCCGCGCGAGCTCGTCCTTCATCTGCGCGAAGAACCGGCAGAGCTGCTCCACCGCGCGCTCGAACTCCTGCGGCTCGAACCTCTTCAGGCCGCGCTCGGTCGCCTCGAGCTGCGATTCGATCTGCGTCGCGATGCCGACGTGGCAGGTGTCGAGCTGGCAGCCGCGGCAGATCGTGCAGCCGATCGAGACCATCGCGAGCGTCGCGAAGCCGACGCGGTCCGCGCCCAGGCAGAGCATCTTCACGACGTCGAGCGCGCTCTTCATTCCGCCGTCGCACCAGACCTCGACCTCGTCGCGCAGTCCCGCGGCGACGAGCGCGCGGTGCGCCTCGGAGACGCCGATCTCCGCGGGAAGCCCCGCGCGGCGCAGCGCGTGCTGGCGCGCGGCGCCGGTGCCGCCGTCGTAGCCAGAGAGCGTGACGATGTCGGCGCCCGACTTCGCGATGCCGACCGCGATGATGCCGATGTCCGGAACGACCGGGACCTTCACCGCGACGCGCGCACGGGGGTTCACGGTCTTCAGCTCGTGGACGACCTGCGCGAGATCCTCGATCGAGTAGATGTCGTGGTTGTTGGACGGACTGATGAGATCGACGCCCGGCTTCGCGTTGCGCGCGAGCGCCACCTTCGCCGAGACCTTCCGTCCGGGGAGATGGCCGCCCTCGCCGGGCTTCGCGCCCTGGCCGATCTTGATCTCGAGGTAGTCCGACGAGTTCGCGAGGAGCGCGGAGACGCCGAAGCGTCCGGACGCGATCTGCTGTCCGCGGTTGCGCGGGTACCTGCCGATGAGATCCGGCAGCTCGCCGCCCTCGCCGTTGATGCAGAGCAGGTCCAGGCGCGCCATCGCCTCGGCGTACGCGCGGTACGCGGTCTCGCCCTGCGAGCCGAACGACATCGACGAGATGTACATCGGCGCGGCGTGCTCGCCGGCCTTCGTGACCGCGCGCCGCTCGGGCTCGCCCTCCACGGGATGCGCGAGGTCCAGGAGGTGGCGCAGCGACACCGGATGCTCGTGCTCGATCTGCTCGAGCTTCTCGGCGTACGCCGCGTACGGCGCCTCGCCGCGCGCGACCTGCAGCGCGGTCTTCCAGATGCGCGGGTACACGCGGAACGGCGGCTCGACGCGCGCCGCGCTGCGCGCGCGCAGCGCCATGGCGCGATCGAGGCCGTCCTGCGCGAGGCGCTCCCAGGTGAGCCCGCGATCGTGCGCGCCGAAGAACGTGCGGATGCCGAGGAGGCGGGCGACGTCGGGCGCGACGCCGATCGCGGAGAGCTGGCGCCCGTACCCGCGCAGCTCGTGCATGCCGAGCGTCGAGATCACCTTCTCGATGCCCTTGCGCAGCGCCTCGATGAGATTCGGCAGCGCGTCGGGATCGTCGAGCGAGCGCGCGTACTCCGCGAGCAGGTACGGGTTCACCGCGTCCGCGCCGAGCGCGAGCGCGACCATCAGGTCGTGCAGGTTCCGCAGGCTTCCCGCGGAGAGCACGAGCGCGCACGCGCGGCGCAGCGAGCCGGTCCGGTGCGCCTGCGCGACGAGCGCGCGGTGCGCGGCCGCGACGACGAGGAGCGGATCGATCCAGGCGCGGCCCTCCTCGATGGCGTGGCGGTCCTGCACGACGACGAGCGTCGAGCCGCCGCGCACCCCGCGGCAGGCCTGGGCTCCGAGGCGCGCGAGCGCGTCGGCCGGATGCTCCTCCCAGTCGCGGTCGGCCTCGAGCACCACCGGCGCGCGACGGCCCTCCGCGCTGAAGTACGCCACGACGTCCTCGATGAGCCACGTCCCGATGCGCCGCGCGAGCGCGCGCTCGTCCTCGGCGCGCATGCCCGACTCGGGAGCGTGACCGCCGAGCAGGATCGGGAGGCGCAGCTCGATCCAGCGATCGGCGACGCCGCCGCGCACGCGCGATCGGAGGCCCGGCTTTGGCCCGAGCACGACGCGCGTCGAGAAGTGCTCGATCTCGCGCTCGCGGTCGATCGCGGGATTCGTGACGACGGCGACCGTCTCGTGGAGGTGGTCCGCGAGGTTCGCGCGTCCGTGCGAGAGCGCCGCGAGCGGTCCGTCCCATCCGAGCGAGCCGATCGGCTCGTTCGCGGTCTCGGCCATGAACTGCGCCATGCGGAGGTCGTCGGGCTCGAACCCGAGCGCGGCGAACTGCTGCTCGCGCCGCTTCGAGACGTCCTCGAGCTCGTCGGTCGGCCAACCGATCTCCCAGCGCGCGGCGGGCTCGCGCGTCGCGCCGCGCCGCTCCTTCATCGCGACCGGCTCTTCGGGACCGCCCGTCTCCATGCGGGCACGCGTGCCCGGCGCGGCGACGTTCCGCACCTCGCGGTCCGCGGCGAAGCGCGCGCGGAGCGACGGCTCGTCGACGAACCGCCAGCCGCTCGCGCCGCGCCGCAGGGCGACGCGCTGGCCGGGGCCGAGCGGGTACGGATCGCGGACGTACTCCTCGAGCGGCACGAAGCCGCGCTCGCTCGCGAAGACGTGGGTCTCGGCCGTCTCGACATGCCAGAGCGGACGGAGCCCGAGCGCGTCGACGCCAAAGATCGCCGTGTCGCCGATGCGCGCGAGGAACGCGGCGGGACCCTGCGCGAACGGTCCGAACGCCGCGCGCGACTGCGCGTACAGGTCCTGCAGCCGCTCGGGCATGCGCCGGATCTCGTTCACGATGGGCGGGAAGAGCATCTCGACCGCCTCGATCGGCGTGAGGCGCATCCGCAGCACGAACGCGCGCAGCACGGCGTCGACGTCCTGCGAGTCGCTGCCGTCGCGGGAGAGCGGGATGCGCAGCGCCTTCGCCTCCTCGCGCAGCCGTCCGATCGTGTCGATCTCGCCGTTGTGCGCGAACACCGGGAACGGCTGCACGCGGTCGAAGCTCGTGCTCGTGTTCGTCGCGTAGCGGTCGTGGCCGAACGCGAGGCTCGTCGCGAACCGCGGATCCCGCAGGTCCTCGAAGTACGGCTCCAGCAGCTCCGCGCCGCCGCGCAGCTTGTACACGACCGTGTGCCGCGAGAGCGAGACCACCGTCGCGGCGGTGAGGCGCTCGATCTCGACGCCCGCCTCGTACAGCGCGCGCGACGCCGCGGCGCCGCGACCGGGGGCCAGCAGCGCGAGCTGCCAGAAGCGCGGCTCCTCGACGCGGCCGCGCGGGCCGAGCACCTCGCTCGCGGTCACGCCGGGACGCTCGAGCAGGACGGTCAGGCGATGGCGCGCGAGGATGCGGCGGACCGCGGCCTCCTCGCTCGTGTCCGCGCTGGACGGCACGAAGAGGTGCGCGATCGCGAAGCGGTCGCTTCGAACGTGCGACGCGTCGCGGCCGGCGGTCTCGAGGCGGTGCGCCCACAGCGCGCGCGGGATGTCGGTGAGCACGCCCGCACCGTCGCCCTCGCCGTCGACGCAGCCGGAGCGGTGCGCGAGCGCGCGCATCCCGCCGATGACGTCCGCGAGCACGTGCGGCGCCGGCTTCCCGTCCTTACGGGCGACGGCTACGAGACCGCAGGCATCGCGTTCGTCCAATCCACACTCCTAACAAAAAAGCCTCCCGTATCGGGAGGCCTCATCGCTTGCGACGTTCGCGCCGGACGCGACTAGCCCCCACCACCTCCAGTGGTAATTGCCGCCGCTGCCGGGCGAACGAGCATCACGATGGTGTTTGTAACGGTGCGAAAGGTCGCGGAACAGTGATGCGAAGGTGACGAGACGGCGTCAGACGGCGACGTCGTCGCCGACGGCCACCACGCCCGGCCGCTCCACGCGGGCCCAGACACCGAACGGCAGGGACTCCGTTGTCGCTTGTGCACCGCGGTACCGCGCGAGCGCCCCGAGCGTGTCCAGGTCGGAGACGCCGCGCTCGGGATCGAGCGTCGTCACCGCGCAGCGGCCGACGTTGCCCTCGGGCACCACGACCGCGCTCCCGACCCGCACCGGTCTGCCGATCCAGCCGTCCTCCGCGTGCGCCGGGACCCCCGCGATGCCGATGAGCATGCGGAAGCGGCGTGGGTCTACCGGCCCGTCGGCCGTCGCGGCCTCGGAGAGCGCGTCGAGCGACGCCGCCGAGAGCAGGCTCACCGCCCCGCCCTTCGCCGCGCGATCGACGCCCTCACCGGGGTCGTCGAAGCGGACGAGCCGCGCCGGCCGTCCGTCGAGCCCCGACAGCGCCCGCGCGAACGGCCCGCGCACCTCGCGCGCCGGAACCGACCGCCGGTAGATCGAGACCGTCACGGGCGCACCGATCTCGACGGGACCGCGCACGGTCGTGCCGTCGGGCATGTGCAGCGCGAGCTCGGTCATCGCCTCATCGAACTCCGGCCGGACCGCGATGAACGCCGCGACGCGCTTGGCGTTCAGCATCCGGTCCTCCGCGTCGACGATGCAGAAGCGGCGATCCTCGTCCACCCCGCGCGGCGTGAGCGTCACGCGCGTGCGCTCCTGGATCCGCAGCGACTTGATCGGCGCGACGTGCAGCCACGCGACGCGCGGTGTCACGAGCGCGCGGTCGATGACCCGCGAGCACGACCGGCGTGCTGGTCCGGCGAGACGGCCAGGATCGTCACGTCGCCCACGCTCCCGAGTGTTCCACACTCGTCCGATGCGCATCTGGACGATCGGGCACGGCACGCGTTCGATCGAGGAGCTCACCCTGGTGCTGCGCGAGGCGCGCGTCGTCACGCTCGTCGACGTGCGGACGTTCCCGGGTTCGCGGCGCCATCCGCAGTTCGGCAAGGACGCGCTCCGCGCCGCGCTCACCGAGGCGGGCATCGCGTACATGCACCTGCCCGGGCTCGGCGGCCGGCGCGATCCGCACCCGGGCTCCCCGCACACCGCGCTGCGCGTCGAGGCCTTCCGCGGCTACGCCGATCACATGAGCACGCCCGAGTTCCAGGCCGATCTCGCGCGGCTCCAGGCGGTGGCGGCCGCGACGTCGACGGCGTACATGTGCGCGGAGACGCTCTGGTGGCGCTGCCATCGCCGCATGCTGTCGGATCTGCTCACGGTCTCGGGCTGGGACGTGATCCACCTGCTCGGTCCTGGAAAGAGCGAGCCGCACAGGCTGTGGGACGTCGCGCGCGCCGTCGAGGGCGGGCTCGTGTACGACGGCGGCGCGATACCGTTGCCGCCGGAGTGAGGACCTGGCCCGGCACCCCCACCTGATCCGTCTCGCAGCGCGCACGGCGCGCTCGTTATAGCGTCGGTGGTCGCATGAGCGCGCGAGGCTGGCTGCTGTTCGCGGCGATGAGCGTGATCTGGGGCATCCCCTATCTGCTCATCAAGATCGCGGTTGGCGAGATCGAGCCGGCCACGCTCGTGCTCGGCCGCACCGCGGTCGGCGCGATCCTCCTCGTCCCGATCGCGCTCCTGCGCTCGGACCTGCGCGCGCTCCGTCCGCACTGGCGCCTGCTCGTCGCGTACACCCTCGTGGAGATCGTCGGCCCGTGGCTGCTCCTGTCGCACGCCGAGACGCGTCTGTCGAGCTCGCTCTCCGGCCTGCTCATCGCCGGCGTGCCGCTCGTCGGCGCCGTCCTCACGTGGCGCACCGGCCACGACGACCGGCCCAGCGCGTCGCGCGTCGGCGGACTCCTGCTCGGGCTCGTCGGCGTCGCCCTCGTCGTCGGCTTCAACGTCGCGACGGACGATCTCGTCGCCGTCGGCGAGGTCGGCCTCGTCGTGCTCGGCTACGCGACGGGCGCGATGCTCATCGCGCGCATGCGCGAGGTTCCCTCGCTCGCGGTCGTCGCGGCGTCGCTCGCGCTCGCCGCGCTCGTGTACCTCCCGCCGGGCATCGCGCGGCTGCCCGCGACGCCGCCCTCCGCCGAAGCCCTCGCCGCCGTCGCGATCCTCGGCGTGGTGTGCACGGCGCTCGCGTTCGTCGTGTTCTTCGCGCTCATCCGCGAGGTCGGGCCGAATCGCGCGACCGTCGTCACCTACGTGAACCCCGCGGTCGCCGTCGCGCTCGGCGTCTGGCTGCTGGGCGAGCCGTTCACCGCGAGCATCGCCGCGGGATTCGTCCTCATCGCGCTCGGTTCGCTCGTCGGAACGCGTCGCGCGAAACGGCTCGCCAGGGAGCCTGCCGTCGTATAGACTGAGCGAAGCAGAACATTCGGGGTCAGTTACGAGAGATGGCCTGGAAGCCGAGTGCTTCCGGGCCTTTTTGTTGATTCGCCCACGAGAAGGAAAACACCGCGTGATCGCATTCCACCCAGACCTGGACCGAGCCGTGAAGGCGCTCGGCTGGGTCGAGCTCACTCCCATCCAGACCCGCGTCATCCCGCTCGTGCGCGCCGGACGCGACGTCATCGCCCAGGCGCAGACGGGGACCGGAAAGACCGGCGCGTTCGCGCTGCCGCTGCTCGAGCGCGTCAGCGGGCCCGCGCGCAAGCCGTTCGTGCTCGTCGTCGTGCCGACGCGCGAGCTCTGCATCCAGGTCGCGCGCGACTTCGCGACGCTCGGCAAGTACCGCGGCGTGCGCGTGAGCGCCGTCTATGGCGGCAACGGGTACGGCCAGCAGGAGCGCGAGCTCCGCGGCGGCGCGCACGTCGTCGTCGGCACGCCCGGGCGCCTGCTCGATCTGGTCGCTCGGCGCTCGCTGGACCTCGGCTCCGTCAAGGTGCTCATCCTCGACGAGGCCGATCGGCTGCTCGATCTCGGCTTCATCAACGACGTGAAGAGGATCGTCGCCTTCCTGCCGAAGGGCCGGCAGACCGCGCTCTTCTCGGCGACGTTCCCGTCCGCCGTGGACGCGGTCGCGCGGGCGGTCACCATCGACGCCGAGCGCGTCTCGGTGAAGCCGGAGCAGCCGACCATCGACACGGTGGATCAGTCGTTCGTCGAGGTGCGCCACGTCGACAAGCTGCGCGCCCTCCGCGAGGTGCTCGGCCGCGACGAGGCGAGCCGCGTGCTCGTCTTCCGCCGCACCAAGCGCGGCGCGGACAAGCTGGCCCGCGACCTGGTGCGCCTCGGCCACGACGCCGCGGCGCTGCACGGCGATGTCCCGCAGCGGGCGCGCGAGCGCGTCCTCGAGGGCTTCCGCCGGGGCACGGTGTCCACGCTCGTCGCGACGAACCTCGCGGCTCGCGGGATCCACGTCGACGGCATCGACCACGTCGTCAACTTCGACCTCCCGGAGGACCCCGAGACCTACGTCCACCGCATCGGCCGCACCGGTCGGGCGGGCGAGCGCGGCAGGGCGCTCACCTTCGTGACCGAGACGCAGCGCGCCGAATTCCTTGAGCTGAAGCGCAAGGCACGAGTACCGTTCCGTCAGGAGCAGCTCGCGATCTACTCGTAGCGAGGCCGCGGCCGGCAGGAGGAGGGACCATGCGGACAGGTGGGTTCCCGTGCAGACTCGAAGGCTGCCTGCGTACGTTCCAGGTGCTCGATCAGCGCTCCATGGACTGCCTGCGCGCCGCGAGCGCGGCCCGGACGGACCACGAGGTCGCCGAACACGGGTACCGTCATGTGCAGCTCGCGGATGAGCCGCGACACATCTCGATCCGGATCAGGCCAAAGCGGGGAGGCGTCTAGTGGCACGAAAGAAGCGCAGCGGCTTCGGCGATGTCGTCATCGCGCGTGCGGCGTTCGAGCGAGGCGAGGGGCGGTGCCCGCAGTGCCGGCGTCCGATCGGCCCCGCTGACAAGCCGGCGCTCGTCGCCAGCTTCGGCGGCGGCGCCCCGACGCTCGCCACGATGCGCTGCGGGCGATGCAACGCGATGCTGACGCTCCGATTCGAGGAGCCCGCGTCGAGCTAGCGCGACTCCGCGGCCAGGCGCGCGCGCAGCTTCGCGGCCGCGAGCCCTCGGTGCGATATCGCGTGCTTCTCGTCGGGACCGAGCTCGGCCATGGTGCGCCCGTCGCCCGCGATCACGAAGATCGGGTCGTAGCCGAAGCCCTGCCCTCCGCGCGGCGCGTGACCGATCTCGCCGCGCACCTCACCCTCGAAGAGCTCGACCCGGCCGTCGGGCGCCGCGAGCGCCGCGACGCACACGAACCGCGCGCCGCGGGCCTCCACCCCTTCGAGCAGCGCGAGCAGCCGGCTGTTGCGCTCCTCCGCCGTCGCGTCCTCGCCGAAGAAGCGGCGGCTGCGCAGACCCGGCGCGCCGCGGAGCGCGTCGACCTCGAGGCCCGAATCGTCGGCGACGGTGCGGAGGCCGGTCGCCGCGGCGTACGCGCGCGCCTTGTGCGCGGCGTTGTCGGCGAAGGTTTCGCCTTCCTCGTCGGGCTCGGCCGGCACCGCGTCGAGGTCCTGCGGCACGACGAGGACCGCATCGACCCCCGCGAGCAGCTCGCGCCACTCCCTCTGCTTTCCCGGATTGCCCGAGCCGATGAGCAGGACGTGCTCGCCCCGCGGAGCGCTCACGAGCTCACGCTCCGCACGATGGCCGCCAGGCGCTTCGCGCGCGTCTCCGGCCGCTTCGCGGTGACGAGCGACGCCAGGTGCGGCTTCTTCGCGCCGGGCGTGAGCGCGTCGAAGCGCCGCGTCGCGCCCGCCGCGGCGAGGGCCCTCTTCAGATCCGGCGGCACCTCGAGCGCCTCGACGCTGTCGAGGAGCGTCCACGTTCCATCGCGCTTCGCGGCCTCGATCTTCGCGAGTCCCGCCGGCCGCAGGCGCCCTTCCTTGACGAGGCGCGCGATGCGCTCCTTGTTCGTGCGCGACCATCCGCTGCCCGCCTTGCGCGGCGTGTAGAGCGACATGGTCCGGAGGTCGTCGACCGGCTTCACCACGCTGTCGATCCAGCCGTAGCAGAGCGCCTCCTGCACGGCGTCCTCGTATTCGACGAACGGCTTGCCCGTCGCGCGCCTGTAGGAGACGAGCCACACACCCTGCGCGGACGCGTGGTGGTCGCGCAGCCAGCTTCGCCATTCGGCCGTGGTCTTCGGGTGGACGCGCGGGTAGCCGGACGCGCTCACGTTCTATCTCTCGTTGTCACTCGAGGGCAGGACTCGCTCCTCGCGAGTACATCGCTCGTCGCTCGGCGTTCATCCAAGCGCGGCGCGCTGTGCCTCGACGAGCTTCGCGATGCCGCGGAGTCCGAGGTCGAGCACCTCGTTGAAGTCCACCTTGGAGAACGGCCGGCCTTCGGCGGTGCCTTGGACCTCGATGAGCTCGCCGTCGCTCGTCGCGACGATGTTCACGTCCGCGTCCGCGATCGAATCCTCGGCGTACGCGAGGTCGAGCATGAGCTCGCCCCGCACGAATCCCGCGGAGACCGCGGCGACCTGCTTGCGCACCGGGCGCGGCGTGAAGTGACGGAGCGCGTGCGCGAGCGCTACGTAGCCGCCGGTGATGGCGGCGGTGCGCGTCCCGCCGTCGGCCTGCAGGACCTCGCAGTCGATGATGACGCTGCGCGAGCCCAGCGCCTTCAGGTCGACCGCCGACCGCAGCGCGCGCCCGACGAGGCGCTGGATCTCGAAGGTGCGACCGCCGGGACGGCCCTCCAGGCTCTCGCGGCGGCTGCGCTCGGGCGTGGAGCGCGGGAGCATGGCGTACTCGGCGGTGACCCAACCCTGCTCCTTGCCGAGCAGGTGCCGCGGCACGCTCTCCTCGATCGTCGCGAGGCACAGCACCTGCGTGTCGCCGAACGAGATGCGCGCGGAGCCTTCGGCGAACTTCGACACGCCGATCTCGATCTTCACCGGCCGCAGCGCGTCGTATGCACGCCCGTCCGGGCGTGCGTACTTCTTGCTCAATTTCTCGTCGTCACTCGAAAGCAGGACTCGCTCGTCGCGGCAAAGCCGCTCCTCGCGCGCCTCATAGTGCGCTCTCCTCCCACATCCGCCGCATCTCGTCCGGAGCGTACGACTCCAGCGCCCTTCCCTCCCGGCGCGCCCGCCGCTCGATCCGCGCGACGCGCGCGGCGAACCGCTCGTTCGCCTCGCGGAGCGCGCTCTCGGCGTCGAAGCCCTTCTCGCGCGCCGCGGCCACGAGATCGAACAGCAGCTCACCGAGGAACGCCGGGTCGTCGACGTCGAGCGGCAGGTCGACGCGCTCGTGCGTGATGCCGACGCGCGCGGCGCGCTCCTGCAGCCGCTCGGCGGCGAAGAGCGCCGGCAGCTCTCGCGGGACGCCGGACAGGATGCTGTCGTCCTTCTGCCCGCCGGCCTCGCGCTCCTCGCGCTTGATGCGCTCCCACTGCGCGAGGAGGTCGCCCGAGATCCCGGTGTCCGCGAAGACGTGCGGGTGCCGGCGCACGAGCTTCTCGCCCAGCCGGCGCGCGACGTCGGAGATGTCGAACGCGCCTTCCTCGTAGGCGATCTGGGCGTGCAGCGCGATCTGCAAGAGGAGGTCGCCGAGCTCGTCGCGCAGCCGGTCGAGGTCGCCCGAGTCGAGCGCCTCCAGCGCCTCGTACGCCTCCTCCAGCAGGTGCGGGCGCAGGCTCGCGTGCGTCTGCTCGCGGTCCCACGGGCAGCCGTCCGGCGCGCGCAGGCGCTCGGCGATGCGCGTCACCGCGGCGACCGACGCGAGATCCGCGTACGGCTCGCGCGGCGGCAGGAGCGCGAAGCGCGATCCAAGGGGCTCCGGCCGCACGTCATCGCCGTAACGCTTCCGGAGGATGGCCATGTCCGGCTCGGCGTCGAGCACGAGCACGACGGGACGGAGCGTGGTGAACGAGTGGCGGTCGAGCCCGCTCGCGGGCACGACGTCGACGCCTCCCGGAAAGCGCGCGAGGAGACGCTCGAGGGCCGCGGCGAGCTCAGGTGTCGAGCTCGTGGCCGGGGACCAGCTTGTGGATCTCGCGCGCCTTCTTCTGATGTTGATACCAGTAGTCGTACGCGTTGTCCGAGATCTTCTTCTTCTGGTCGTCGTCGAGCGCGCGGCTTTCGTCCTTCTCGAGGACCTTGTACCAGACGGTCTGCGAGGCGTCGCTCTTCTGCGCGCTCACCTTGCCGGCCGGGAGCGCGAAGACGTCGTTCTCGATGTCGAGGCGCGTGATCATGCCGTGCGCGAACCAGCCGAGGTCGCCGCCCTTGTCCTGCGTGGCGGTGTCCTCGCTGTACTGCTTCACGATCTCGGCGAAGTCCCTGCCGTCGTCGATCGCCTTCTGGATGTCGTTGACCTTCTTCAGCTGATCGGTGAACGACTGGAAGTCGCCGCCGCTCACCTTGGGCGCCCCGACCGCGATCCAGGCGAGGTGGACCTGGGGCGTCGGCGATCGCACCGAGACCGACTTCGCCTTCTCGGTGTAGAGATCCTTCAGGACGTCGTAGCGCACGTGCGCCTTCACGTCGGCGACGGAGAAGCCGTACGACTTCGCGCGCTGCACGAACGTGCTGTCGTCGGGACCCTTCGTCTCGAGGAGCTGGATGATGTGATAGCCGTACGAGCTCTTCACCGGGTCGGAGACCTCGCCGATCTTGAGCGCGCGCACCGCGTCCTCGAACTCCTTCACGAACTGGCCCTTGCCGACGAAGCCGAGGTCGCCACCGGAGCCCTTCGACCCCGGATCGTCGGAGCTCTCGCTCGCGGTCTTGTTCCAGAGCGCCTGGTCGTTGGGCGAGGCCTTGAGCTGCGCCGCGATCGTCTTGGCCTTCGCGAGGGCGTTCGCGTCCGCGGCCGCCGCGGCGTCCGGCGCGTCGCCCTCGGGCTTCGGCGTGACGAGGATGTGGCGCGCGTGGTACTCGCCGTAGTCGGCGGCGTAGCGGTCGTCGATCTGCTGCTGCGTGACCACGACGCCGTCCTGCCTCGCGTTCTGGTCGAGGATGTTGTGCTCGACGAGCGCGTCGAGCGCGACGGTGTCGTAGGTCTGCTTCTGCTGCAGGATCTGCCGGTCGTTCTCGTACCCCGGCGGCACGCCGTAGTCGATGTAGAAGCGCACGTACTGGTAGTTGCGCTCGCGGGTGTAGTCGCGCATCGCGAACGACCGGCCGTCGATGGTGACCGCGGGCTTCAGGTTCTCGTTGTAGTAGCGGTCGGTCGCCGCCCACGCGACGAGCCCGAGCGTGAAGAACAGGATCGCCGAGAAGACGGTGACGACGAGCGCCTGCTGCCTGCGCTCGCGCTGCCACCGCGCCATGCGCTGGCGCTGGGTGAGACGTGGCAGAGGGATCCGGCGTGCCATGGGGACCTCGATTCTAACGTCGTCGGGAGCGTTACCCGCGGTACACGGCGAGCGTGTCGCGCGCTGCGCGGTCCCATGAGAAGAGCGCGGCCCGCGGCCGGGCCCGCTCGCGCAGGCGCGCCTGAAGCGCGCCGTCGGCGAGATAAGCGAGGAGCGCGTCCCCGAGCTCGTCGGGACGCGCGCCGTCCACCAGCACCCCCGCGTCGCCCACGACCTCCTCGACCGCGCCGGCGCGGAAGCCCACCACCGGCGTGCCGGCGGCGAGCGACTCGAGCGGCGTGAGGCCGAAGCCCTCGAGGAGCGCGGGGTGGAGCAGGCATTCGGCCGCCGCGTACAGCGCGGCGAGCTCCGCGTCGGTGACCTGGCCCGCGAGGACGACGCGGTCGCGCGGCGCGTGCCCTCGCTCGAGAGCCGCACGGAGAAAGGGCGCGAGCCCGCCGAGCTGCCCGGCGACCACGAGCCGCAGATCGCCGTGCCGCTCGGCGGCACGCGCGAACGCGGAGACGAGGCCGTCCATGTTCTTGCGCGGATCGAACTGGCCGACG
The DNA here is from genome assembly GCA_035651155.1 of Candidatus Limnocylindria bacterium. GTDB lineage: Bacteria > Chloroflexota > Limnocylindria > P2-11E > P2-11E > CF-39. The sequence goes on from DASRGG010000002.1 coordinate 231,076, forward strand.
TACAGCACGTACGGCGGCGCGACGCCGAAGCGCACGCGCACGATGCGTTCCGCCTCGTCGCGCGGCGGCGGCGCGAACGCGGCGTCTACCGCCTCCGGGATCACGGTGACGCGCGAATCCGGCACGCGCAGGCGCTCGACGACGTCGCGCTTGGTCGCCTCGGACACCGCGATGACCGCGTCGGCGCGGCGCGCGAGCGCGTACGCCCAGGCGTGGCCGACGCGCGCGTGCGGCAGACGGAGGTAGTGCTCGGGCCAGCGGAGCGGCGCGAGATCGTGGATCGTGATCACCTGCCGCCCGACCCGCAGCAGCGGCAGCCCGAGCTGCACCGAGTGATAGACGTCGGGGCGCGCGAAGGGGAGCTCGAGCGAGAGGAGCACCGGATCGAGCGCGAGCATCGAGAGCTCGGGGCGGCGGAGCCGCAGCGTCGCGAGATCGCGATGCGGCGGCAGCGCGCCGGCGTCCGCGGCGGGGAAGCTGCGAAGGCGCAGGAGCGTCCACTCGATGTCGCTCGTGTCCTGGCGCGCGAATGCCGCGAGCAGATTGCGCGAGTAGCGCCCGATGCCGCGGACGCGCGCGACGGTCTGCAGGTGACGAGCGTCGAACGTGACGCGCACGCCCCTAAACTACCCGCACGTTCGCATCGGTCATCGTCCCCACGTACAACGAAGCGGGATCGCTTCCCCCTCTCATCGGACGGCTCGCGGCCGCGCTCGCGGGCCGCGGCTGGGAGCTCGTCGTCGTCGACGACGGCTCGCCCGATGGGACGGCCGATCTCGCCGAGCGGCTCGCCGCCGCGCATCCGGTGCGGGTGGTGCGGCGCGCGGGCAAGGCCGGCCTCGCGTCCGCGGTCGTTGCGGGATTCGCCGCCGCGAAGGGCGACACGCTCGTGGTCATGGACGCCGATCTCTCGCACCCGCCCGAGCTCGTGCCGCGGCTGCTCGCGGCGATCGAGGGCGGCGCGGATCTCGCCATCGGCAGCCGGTACGTGAAGGGCGGCGGCGCGATGGACTGGCCGCTGCGCCGCCGGGTCGTGTCGCGCGTCGCGTGCCTCATGGGGAACGTCCTCGTGCCGGTGCGCGACTCCACCTCCGGCTTCTTCGCGCTGCGCCGCTCCGTCATCGAGGGCGTCAAGCTCAATCCGATCGGATTCAAGATCGGCTTCGAGGTCATGGCGCGCGGCCGCTACCGGCGCGCGATCGAGGTGCCGTACGTGTTCCGCGACCGCGAGCACGGCGAGTCGAAATTCGGGCAGCGCGAGATCGGCCAGTACCTGATCCAGCTCGGTCAGGTCGCGCGCGACCGCATCCTGCGCAGGGCGCGGTGAACGTCGCCGACCTCGAGCTGCGTCGTGCGACGCACGAGGGCGGCGGCCTTCGAATTTACGAAACTCGCACTTTCGCATACAACGGCCGCGTGGCCAACGAACGACGCGTCACGTTGCGCCGCAACGCGCGGATCACGTTGCCGGTCGACGTGCGCGAGCGCGTCCACGCCGAGGAAGGCGGTGTCTTCATCGCCGAGGTGACCGAAGACGAGGACATCGTGCTTCGGCGGCGGCGCCTGGTTGACGCGAGCCAAGCGTACTTCTGGTCCGACGCGTGGCAGAAGGGCGAGCGCGAAGCACAGGCCGACATCCGCGCCGGCCGTACCAAGAAGTTCAGGTCAGCGAAGGATCTGATCGCCGATATCGATCGGTGACGCGTGATCCTCGAACGAACGAGCGCTTCAGGCGAGCCGCGAGGAAGCTCGGCCGCGATGACCGCGAGCGGCTTGCGCGAGCCCTTCTGCGGCTGGAGACCGGTCTCCGTCACCCCTCGCTCCGCGTGAAGCGCGTCCAGGGCACCGCCGCGGTGTGGGAAGCCCGCGCCGGCGATGAGCCGCGGATCACGTTCGAGATGATCGAAGGTGGGGTGCTCCCGCGGAATGTTGGACGGCACGACGCGACGCTGAGGTCGCCGTGACCGCGTCCGTCAGCGGGCGAGGCACGGAGGCGAAAGAGGCGCGAGAGGCGCGAGAGGCGCGATGCGCGCGGGCGCGGCTCGGCACGGGATCGGGGCCGTGTCAGCGCGTGCCGAGCTCCTCCCGCAGCGACTCGATGACCCACGACTGCTGCTCGCCCGTCATCTCCGCGAAGAGCGGGATGAGCATCGTGGTCCGCGTCGCCTCTTCGGTCACCGGCAGGCTGACCTTCCCGTAACGCGACGTGTACGTCTTCTCGAGGTGCGAGGCCATGACACCGCGGCGCGTCGCGATCCCGCGGCGCAGCAGGTTCGTCATGAGCTCCTCACGGTCGAGCCGGCAGTCCTTCGTGAGGCGCAGGCAGTACGACTGGTACGTGTGCGACGCGTATGGCGGCACGTACGGGATCTCGATGCCCTTCACCTCGGCGAGCTCGCGGTTGTAGCGCTCGGCCTTCGCGCGGCGGATGCGCAGCAGCTCGTCGAGCCTGCGGATCTGCACCAGGCCGATCGAGGCCTGGATGTCGGTCATGCGGTAGTTGAAGCCGAGCTCGGCGTACTCCTCGATGATCACGCGGTCGGCCCTGTGGCGGTCGAGGTCCGACACGGTCATGCCGTGCGCGCGCAGCTTGCGCGCTCGGTCGGCGACCGCGTCGTCGTCGGTCGTGATCATGCCGCCCTCGCCGGTGGTGATGACCTTGCGCGGGTGGAACGAGAAGACGGTCTGATGCGCGTTGGAGCCGACCTTGCGGCCTTTGTACGCCTCGCCGATCGCCGGAGCGGCGTCCTCGACGACGTCCAGCCCGTGCTTCTTGGCGATGTCGTTGATCGCGTCGATGTCGCACGCGAGGCCGATCTGGTCGATCGGCATGATCGCCTTCGTCCTCTTCGTGATGCGCTTCTCGACGTCGTTGGGGTCGATGGTGAAGGTGCGCGGGTCGACCTCGCAGAACACCACGTCGGCTCCGGTGTAGAGCACCGCGTTCGCCGAGGCGATGAACGTGAACGAGGGGACGATGACCTCGTCGCCCTTCCCGATGCCCGCCGCGGTGAGCGCGAGATGCAGGCCGGTCGTGCACGACGTGGTCGCGACACCGTGCTTCGCGCCGACGTAGCTCGCGACGGCCTTCTCGAACTCGGCGACCTTGGGGCCCTGCGTCACCCAGCCGCTCTTGATGGACTCGAACGGTGCGCGCGCCTCCTCCTCGCCGAGGGACGGCTTCGTGATCGGGACGTTCAGCTTCTTACGGGTCTCGGTCGCCATCGCTGCCTCCTCAGGCCGCGGATCCGGCGAGGACCCGCCGCCGCCATTCGATCAAGCTCCGCACGCCGTCTGCGAGGCTCGTCTCCGCTCGGAAACCGAGCAGCTCCCGCGCTCGGCGCGGATCACCGACGCGACGCGCCGGGAGCGCACCCGCCGGCTGCGGCTTGAACTCGATGCCGACGCCGCTGCCGGTGATCTCGAGCAGGAGCGCGGCGAGGTCGCGCATCCGCGTCTCCACGCCGCTGCAGACGTTCACGATAGCGTCCGTGGCCTTGGTCTCGCACGCGAGCATGTTCGCGCGCGCGACGTCGCCGACATATACGAAGTCCACCGACGAGCTGCCGTCCCCGAACAGCGTGAGCGGCTTCCCCAGGTCGATGAGGTTGAGCCAGCGCACCATCACCTCGACGTACGGGGACCGCACGTCCATGCGCGGTCCGTAGACATTGAAGTAACGCAATGTCGTGGTGGGGAGATCGCGGAGGTGCGCGAACGCGCGCGCCATCTGCTCGTTCGCGACCTTCGCCGCGCCGTACACGGTCGTGCCGGAGAGCGGCTGGTCCTCGTCGATCGGCAGCCGCTTCGGCTCGCCGTACACGACGGCGCTCGACGCGAGCACCACGCGCTTCACCTTCGCCTCGGCCGCGGCCTCGAGCACGTTGAACGTGCCGTCGACCATGACCTCCTGGCACTCTCGCGGCAGCTCCTGGCACCGCGTCCATCGGAGGGCGGCCTGGTGGAACACGACGTCGGCGCCCGCGAGGTTCGCGCGTACCGCCTCGCGGTCGCGGATGTCGATCTCCACGAGGCGCGCCTTCCCCGTCGCGATCGCGCCGGCGAGGTTCTCGGGGACGCCGCGCACCATGGCATCGAGCGCGACGACCTCGCGCGCGCCGCCCGCGATCGCGGCGTCGACGATGTGCGAGCCCACATTCCCGGCGCCCCCCGTGACCACGACGCGCGCGCCCGCGATGACGCTCACTTCGCGCGCACGGCGGACCGTCACCGCGTCACGGCGATCGCGAGTCGCCTCGCCGCGTCCCTGATGCCGCTATCGAGCGTCAGGATCCGGCACCCCAGGAGCTCGGCGAGAGCCAGGTACTCGGCGTCGTACGTCTTCATCCATCCGAGGCGATCCGCGATCTCCCACGCGCGCCGGCCGAGCCGCGCGTGGGTCCGCGGCCGGATCGGTCCTGACTCGATGGCGCGCAGGCTCTCCCGTGCGGCCCGCGAGGAGATCTCTCCACGCGATGCCGCCTCGTAAAGCGCGGAGCGGACCTCCGGCCACAGCAGGGGCGGAGCGACCGGCACGTCGCCGTCGAAGCGGTCGAAGCCTGCCGGGGCGACCGCGGCCGCGAACGCCGCGCTCGCGTCGACCACGAGGACGCTAATGACCCCTCCTGCTGAGGCGGATGATGCGGACGACGTTCGGCATCGGCCGGCCGTCGCGGGTGCGTCGCCACTCCTTCGGCAGCGGCAGCTGCGCGTCGCGCTCTGTCATGACCTCGAGGTCGCCCTCTTCGATGACGTGCTGGGTGCCGACCTTCGTGGCGCGGAGCCGCCCCGCCCGGATCCAGCGACGGATCGTCTCTGGGTCACGGCGTACGCGGCGCGCGGCTTCGGGGACGGTCAACACTGTCGTTGCATACTACAACATCGTCCCCCGCGCGAACAGCGAGCGCGCTTACCGATCACGCACGGCGTAGCCGTTGTACTGACCACCCACGGCGAGCGCGATCTCGCGCATCGCCTCCTGTGTCGCGACCTCGCGATCCTTCTTCGCGACGGCCTCGTGCGTCGCCACGAGGAGCCAATCGTCCCCGTCGGACGCGGGACCGGCCTCGGAGCGGAAGCCGGCGCGCGCAAGCGCCTTGCCGGCGCGCTCGGCGGCTTCACGGTCCGGAACGTAAAGGAAATGGCTGGTCGTTCGTGTCTTGGTGGGGCTCACGCCGCACACCAGACTAGCGGGCGGCACGCGGCGGTGATGGTGGCGACGATCATCGGCTGGAGCATCGTGCTCGTCGCGAGTTCATGACCGAGGATGAGCTCAAGGCGCAGCCCCGGCTGCAGAACGTCGAGAAGGCCTCCGCAAGCCGCACGACTCGTACCGGCGCCTCAGGACACTCGCGACTGGCCTTACGCGCGCGGACGCGTCGTGGAGCGCCGAGCGCGATCGTCGGGGGCGGTGCTCGCGATCGACGCCCTTCTGCGCGTCGTTCTGACGGCGGTGCGCGCAGACCTCGGCGTATGGCGCGGCGTGTCGGCGCCGAGCAGGCGACGTGGAGTCTCGATCCGGGTGAGTCGCCGGCGCGAGCACGGCGATGGCGAACGCGATCCTGATCACGAAGGGGTAACGCGCGACACGCCTCAGGTGACGCGCGTCACACGAACGCGCGCAGCGCCATGACACGCATCGTGGCGGCCTCGAGAGAGAGCTGTTCCGGCCACCCTGCGTCATCGGAGAGCGCGATTCCGACCGACCGGTCGAAGCCACAGGCGACGATCAGCGCGTCTGGTGTCTTTAGGCCGAATCGCGCGCGAACGACCGCCGCAAGCCGCGAGACGGTGAGATCGATGGGCACGACTTCGAGGTTCGGGAACGTTCGCAGGAAGGCGAGGATCGATCGCTCGACGTCGCCGGCTCCCGAACGAAGCGGACGCACGAGGAGCTCCGTCACGCTGACCGCCGAGACGACGGCCGAGTTGCGGCCGGACCGGACCAAGCCGTCGACGACCGCGGCCGCGAGCGAACTCGTCGGCTCAGCTCCAAAGTACGCCGCGAGGCACGACGTATCCAGCAAGAGGGTCGCGCCCGCGGGAACAACGCGCTCGAGCCGTCGAATGCTCAGCGTCGTGGCGCCGAGCTGCGCTCGCCGCCGGACGCCCGCCGCTTGCGCACTCCGGCACGTGAGCGTCCGACGTGCTCGGGGTCGGTCCTGATGCCGCGGTCGCTCAGCCGGCCCACGGCGTGCTTGCGGCGATGCTCGGTCATGTTCGCGACGGAGCGACCGCAAACGTCGCACTTCGGCCATCGCAGCTTCGGCTCGCGCTCGTAGCGCTCGCGCGTGACCTCCGTCTGGCGGTACGTGCGCCTCGACTCGTCGAAGGTCAAGTACGGCGTCCCATCGCTCGCGCGTCCGGGGTCCTCGTCGCCGTTCCAAGAGCCGCGCTCCTCGGCGATGTAGGCGGCACGCTCCTCGGCGGTCCGTCCGTACAGACCCCCGGCGATGCCCGCGTAGCTCGTGGGCATGACGCGCAGCTCAACGTGGCCGGGCTGCGCCTCATCGAATGTGAGCGCGATCTGATCGCCAGCCTTCGCACCGAGCGCTTTCACGAGGCGGTCGGGGATGGTCAGCTGGTTGCGCGCACGCAGGACCGCGATGGCTTCTTTCGGCACGTCGCGAGACTAGCGAAAATCCGACGCATCATCAAGATTCAGAATTCAGCGAGACCGACCACACCTGCGCGGCTACGGCGCGGCGCGGTAGCGGAGCAGCTTGGCGGGGACGCCCGCGTACACCGCGTACGGCGGCACGGACGTGTCGCGCGCCACGACCGCGCCGGCGCCGATGATCGCGCCCTCGCCCACGGTGACGCCGGGCAGCAGCACCGCGTTCACGCCGATGTCCGCGCCGTCGCCGACGCGCACCGGCTTGATGACCAGGTCGGTCTGGATGATCGGCACGTCGGCGGGCTCGCCGGTGTGCTCGCTGCCGAGCACCTTCGCGCCGGGCCCCCACCCGACGTACTCGCCGAGCTCCATGTCGCGGCAGTCGAAGTACGACTGCGGACCGATCCAGGTGTGCGCGCCGATGACGCAGCGGCCGTCGTGCCGTCCCTGGAGGAACGTCTGGTTTCCGATGAACACCGCGTCGCCGATCTCGAAGGTGTGCGGATGCAGCACGAGCACGCCCATGCCGATCCGGACACCGTTCCCGAAGCGCTTGCAGAGCGCGCGCAGCACGATGCGGCGCGCGCGCTGACCCGTGAGACCCTCGATCCAGAGCGTGCTCGCGTAGCGCTCGAGGAGCGCGTCACGGTCGAGCGCGCGCCGGAGCTCCTCCGATTCGGCGAGCTCGTCCGGCGGATCGGCCGCGGCCTCCCGCAGGCCGTGGACGGCCTTCACGACACGCGAGGTCACTTCCGCATGAACTCCGCGATCGACGACGCCACGCGCTCGACCATCGCGTCGGTCATCTCCGCGTAGATCGGGATCGAGAGGATCTCGTCGCAGACGCGCTCGGTCACCGGCAGGTCGCCCTTGCGGTAGCCGAGGAACTGCGCGGCCTCCTGGAGATGGATCGGCACCGGGTAGTGGATCTGCGTGCCGATGCCGCGCTCGCTGAGGAACGCGCGCAGCGCGTCGCGGCGCCCGTTCGGGACGCGGATCGCGTACGCGTAGTACACGTGGCGCTCGCCCGAGGGCATCTGCGGCGTGACGACGCCGGAGTCGCGCAGGAGCTCGCCGTAGCGCTTCGCGATCGCGCGGCGGCGCGCGTTCCACTCGTCGAGCCGGCGCAGCTTCACGCGGAGGATCGCCGCCTGGATCTCGTCGAGCCGCGCGTTGTACCCGACGACCGGGTGGTAGTAGCGGGTCGACTGGCCGTGCTCGCGCAGCGCGCGGAGGTCGTCGGCGAGCTTGTCGTCGTTCGTGACGATGCTTCCCGCCTCGCCGTACGCGCCGAGGTTCTTGCTGCAGTAGAAGGAGTAGCAGCCGACGCGGCCGCCGCTCCCCGCCCTCTTGCCGTCGTCGAGGAGCGCGCCGTGCGACTGCGCGGCGTCCTCGATGATCGCGATGCCGCGGTCCGCGACCATCTGCCGCAGCGGCTTCAGGTCCACGGTGCGGCCGTACAGGTGCACCGGGATGATCGCCTTCGTGCGCGGCGTGACGGCGGCCGCGACCGCCGCGGGGTCCATGAGCATCGACTGCTCGTCGATGTCGACGAGGATCGGCCGCGCGTTCGCGTAGATGATCGCCTCGACGGTCGCGAAGAACGTGTACGAGACGGTGATGACCTCGTCGCCGGCCGACACGCCGCACGCGCGGATCGCGAGCTGCAGCGCGTCGGTGCCGCTGCCGACGCCGATCGCGTGCTTGGTCCCGCAATAGGCCGCCCACTCCTGGTCGAACGCGCGCACGTTCGGCCCGATCGTGAGCTGCATGCTGTCGAGCACCTGATCGATCGCGGTGCGGACCTCCTCCCGGATCGTCGCGTACTGCGCGCGCAGATCCACGAGCGGTATCTCCAGCGTCTTCGTCGGCGTCACGGTCACGGATGTCTCTCCTTCGCTTCGAGCCAGGCGTACGCGTGCGGGTAGATCCCCACGAAGCACGCGAGGTCGGTGATCTCTTCTTTCAGTTGAACGGCGGGGTTGCCCGCCCAGACCGAGCGTGCCGGCACGTTGCGTGCCCGCACGACGCTGCCGGCCCCGATGAGCGCGTCCTCGCCGATCTGCACGCCCGGAAGGAGCGTGCTGTTCGCCCCGATCCGCGCGTTGCGCCGGACCGTCGCGCCCTTCACGCAGTCGAGGTACGCCGGGCACTGGGGGTGGGGGTCGTCGGTGAAGACGACGTGCGGGCCGAGGAAGACGCCGTCCTCGATCGTCACGAGCTCGAGGAAGCAGCCGGTGTGGATGCGCACGTTGTCCCCGATCCGGTTCCCGAACTCGAGCGAGGCGTGCGTCCCCACCGACACGTCGTCGCCGATGACGTTGTCCTCGCGGATCGACGCGCCCTGGCCGGTCTGGAGGCGCGCGCCGATGGTGGTGCCCGCGTAGATCGTGGTGAACGGGCGGATCACCGAGTCGGCGCCGATGACGAGCGGCAGCTCGCCCTCCTTCTTCCCGCGCGGCGCGCGGCCGAGGATCGCGTAGGGCCCGACGACGGTGCCGCTCCCGAGCTCGACGTTCGGCGCGACGATCGCGGTCGGGTGGATCCGGGCGCCGAGGGAGGTCACGCGGGCGCGGCCTCCGGCGCGGGCCGGTACGACACGCGCACGCCGCCGGCCTTGAGGCTGCGCATGCCGGCCTCGAGGACGCGCACCACCCGCAGTCCCGCCTCGCCGTCGCTGCGCGGCTTCTTTCCCTCCCGCACGCATTCGATGAAGTGGCGCATCTCGAGCTGGAGCGCCTCGGTGACGGGCACGCGCGGGCTCCGGATGTCGCCGGCGCGGTAGCTGCGTCGCAGCTCCTCGCTCGAGAGCTCCTCGACGCCGAAGTCGTACACCTTCACGCGCTCCACGGCCTGCACGTCGTCGTACACCGCCATCTTCTTGCTGCCGATGACCGTCATCGTGCGCAGCTTCGACGGCGCGAGCCACGAGAGGTGCGCGTGCGCGAGCGCGCCGGATGGAAAGCCCATCGTCAGGAAAACGACGTCCTCGATGTCGGGCTGCACGTAGCACGCGCCGATGCACTGCACCCATTCGGGCTCCTCGGCGAGCCAGTACAGCGTGATCGAGACGTCGTGCGGCCCGAGGTCCCAGAGCACGTTGATGTCGAACTGATGGAGGCCGAGGTTCACGCGCTGGCTGTCGACGTAGTTGATGCGGCCGAGCTCGCCCTTTTCGACGAGCGAACGCACCGTCACGACCGCGGGGTTGTACACGAAGGTGTGGCCGACCATGAGGGTGCGCCCGGACCTCTCTGCCGCGCGGACCATCGCCTCCGCGTCCGCGCTCGTTGCCGCGAGCGGCTTCTCGACGAACACGTGCTTGCCCGCCGCGAGCGCCTGCTCTACGAGCCGCCGGTGCGTGTGCACCGGTGTCGCGATGCAGACCGCGTCGACGTTCTCGTCGGCGAAGAGCGAGGTGTGGTCCGTCGTCACCCTCACCGCGGGGAAGCGCTTGCGCACGGCCTCGAGCCTGTCGCGCGAGAGGTCGGCGACCGCGACGGGGTCGGCGCCGGGCGCTTCGCTCAAGTTGCGGACGAGGTTCGGGCCCCAATATCCCGCGCCGATGACCGCGACGCGCAGCGGGTTCATTCAGCGTCGATAGTAGTCACAACGCTGTCGCCGACGGCGTCTCCGAGGGCGTGCGACGCGCATCCGCCTCAGCGGGCCACGACGTAGTGCCGCGACCGTCCGGCGCCTTGCACCCGGAGCTCGCCCGCGCGCACGAGCGCGGCGAGGTCGGCCGCGGCCGTCGCCTGCGTAACGCCGCAGGCGCCGGCCGCCAACCGGCTCGTCCAGGCGGTCCCCGCGCGCGCCTCGCGGACGATGAGCGCGCGACGCTCGGCCGCGTCGAGGATGCGCGCGCCCGCGGGGGGCTCGGCGACGGTGAGCGGGTCGCCGATGGCGCGCTCCTCGAGCAACGGGATCTGGTAGCGCTCCCGCGAGGCCTTCGCGCATGCCGCCAGCCAGCGGTACGCCCAATCCTGGGCGAGTGCCGGCGTCTCAGAGAACGACCACAGCACGCCGGGGTGCTCGACCTGGAGCCCGACGACGACGTTCACGAGCCACCCCGCGCGCGTCGGGGCCTGCGCGGCGACCTTCAGCAGGTCGCTCCAGCGTCCTTCGACGGCGATCGCGCCGTGCGGAAGGCGCGCGAGCTCGGCCACGGCGAGACGGAGCCCCCCGGAGACCGCCGCGGTCGCGAGGTCGGCGATGCGCTTGCGTTCGACGGCCGCGACGACGCGTCCCTCCTCCACGATCGCGTAGTCGCCGACCGGGAGGTCGCGCCGCTCGAGCGTCGCCGGTTTGCCAGCGAAGCGCCAGGGGTAGCGCTCCCGGCTATCGACGGCGATCGCGAGCGGCCCCTCGAGACCGCGCGCCGCGGGCGCGCGGATGCCCGGCCGCGCCGCGGCGAGCGATGCCGCCGAGCGCCAGAAGACGACCTCGCGCCCCCGCGCGCGCGTCCAGACGAAGAGCGAGCGGCGATTGCTCCGCCGGCGCAGCACGAGGTGGATCGCCGCACCCTGCCGCCAGCAGGCCTCCACGGGGACCCGCTCGACGATCTCGGCCTCCGGTGGCCACTCGCGGAGCTGGTAGCAGAAGACGTCCTTGCCACGCGGCCACGTCTCACGCGCCGCGAGGAACACGCGACCCTCGCCCGAGACCGGGAGGCGCAGGAGGTACGGGAGCCGGCTCGCCGTCGCGGGATTGCGTCCGATCCAGAACGCCGTCCGATCATCGAGGACGTCGGCCATCAGGGGGCCTCGCGTCGTCGATCGGCGCGGATCCTCGCGGAGACGGTCGTGCCGGCGAGCGCGAGCCCGCAGACCACGAGGCCGCCGATGTACGCGTAGTACGGCTGGGTCGTCCACTTCGCGAAGAGCAGGGGCACGAGCACGATGCCGGCCCCGACGAGGATCGCGGCGCCGAGGGTCGGCGCGCTCCAGCGCGTCGACACGAGGACGACGAGCGCGATCGTGCCGAAGAGCTCGATCGCGGTGAAGAGCGGCTCGAGACCGGTCGGATCGCCGAGCTGCTGGAGCGCGTGCAGGAGATTCGTGCCCCAGATCTCCTGATGGAACGCTATCGCGCCGATCTGGTCGTTCAGGAACGCGCCGGGATCGCGCACGAAGAACGGCAGGACGAACGCGCCCGCGACGCCCAGCGCGATCGCGAGGTAGCGCCGCCAGCGCGCGCCGTTCAGCGCGAGGTGCCGCACGACCGGCGGGAGCACGAGCAGCGAGAACTGCTTGAAGGCGATCGCCCAGCCGAACAGCGCGGCCGACGCGATGAAGGCGCGTCGCGGCCAGGGTCCCTCGCCGGTCGCGAAGACGAGCGCGACGCCGGCGAAGACGAGGAGCGCCGACGCGGACACGTCGTTCGATCCGTCGATCGCGCGGTACCCCGCGATCCCCCACGACGCGTACAGCATCGCGGGCAGCGCGACGGCGTCGAAGCCGATCTTCAGTCCCGCGAGCGCGATGGCCGCGACGATGAGCACGCCCGCCCAGGTGTCGACGCGCGTGATGTCGCCGGCGAGCCACCGCGGGATCGCGTACCACGCGAGCTCGCCGGGCGGGTACACGAAGGGCGAGCACGGCGGGATGGTGCTCTGGAGGCACGTCGCGTACGGGTTGCCGCCGTGCAGGACGATCCCGATGGACTCGCTCGTCGCGCGCAGCACGTCGCTGCCGTCGCGGAGCGGCTCGCGCCGGAGGCGCTCGGAGATCGCGACGAGGATCGCGAGGTACGACGTGGACCCGGCGGCCTGCCGCGAGCCGCGCAGCGTCAGCCAGGCGAGGACGACCGCCGACAGCAGGATCGCCACGCGCTCGATCTGCGGCGCGTTGACGTCGGTGCCCTCGACCGCCCAGAAGAACGCCACCGCGAGCGCCGCGAGGACGGGAGCGCTGGCCGCGGACATGCGCTCGTTCACCGTCAAGCTCGTGATGCGACCCTAGCCTTCGGGCTCGGTGTTTCGAGCGGGAGGAGTCACATCACCGGCGATGGCGTGCGGAACGACGGCTCGGCGCGAGAGGGTTGTTACGCCGACGGCGGAAAAATGGAACAGCACAACCTGGCTACTGTCCCGTCGCCGCCTTGAGCTTCGCGATGTCGTCCTGGAGCAGCTGGATCTGCCGTCCGTATTCGGCGAAGTCGCCGGCCTTCAGCGCGGCCTGCGCCGCGTCGTAGTGCTCCGACGCGGACTTCACGAGCTGCGCGATGGATTGCGACGGCCCCGGCGTGGGCGTCGGCGCGCCCGAGGGACGCGGCGTCGCGCTCGGGCCGGGGGCCGGTGACGGGGTCGGCGCCGGGGTCACGCCGGTGAAGAGCGCCTCGAGCGCCTTCTGGAACGACTCCGCCATCACGACCTTGTCCTGCGTCGCGAGGATGATGCGCTGCAGCTCGGGGATCTTCGCCTGGCTCGACTGGATGAAGAGCGGCTTCACGTAGACGAACGACGAGCCGACCGGCAGCACGAGCAGGTTGCCGCGGATGCACTGCGTGCCGCTACCCTGCGGGCACAAGAGCGTGAGCTGCTGTCGGATCGTGCCGTCGTTGTCGATGCGTCCCTCGACCTGCAGCGGCCCGAAGATGGTGCGGTCCTTCGGGAAGCGCAGCACGCGCAGCTTGCCGTAGTCCGGCGCGTCCGCGCGGCCGGCGATCCAAGCGACCATGTTGTCGCGCTCGCCGCCCGCCGGAGTCATCGGCACGAAGAGGATGAACTCGCCGCGGTCCGAGCCGGGCAGGCGCGTCGTGACGTAGTACGGCTCGACCGGCTGCTTCTGCGAGCCCTGGAACTGCTGCTCGTTCGCGATCCGCCAGGCGTCGACGCGGTTGTAGAACTCGTCGGGATTGGTCATGTGATAGAGCGAGTAGATCTGCGCCTGCACGCTGAAGATGCCCTCGGGGTAGCGGATGTGGTCCTTGAGGCTCTGCGGCATCTCCGCGATCGACCTGAAGAGCTTCGGGTAGATCGCGCGCAGGTTCTTCACCACGGGGTCGGTCTCGTCGACGACGTAGTACGTGATCGAACCGTCGTACGCGTTCGTGACCACCTTCACGCTGTTGCGGATGTAGTTGAAGTCGCCGCCGCCGATCGACGTGGAGCCCTGCTGCAGCGCCGCGTACCGCTCGCTGTAGGGGTAGCGGTTGCCGGTGGTGTACGCGTCGTTCATCCACCAGAGCTGCCCGTCCGCGACGATGAGGTACGGGTCGGGGTCGTACGACAGGAAAGGCGCGATGAGCCGCTCGCGCTCGGCGATCTGCCGGTGGAAGAGGAGGCGGCTCTCCGACGAGATCTGGTTGGTGAAGAGCATGTTCGTGTCGCCGAAGCGGAGCGCGAACAGGATGCGGTCCCACAGGCCGCCCACGCTCACGCCGCCCTTGCCGCTGAAGCGCGTGGTCGCGTCGCCCCCCTCCTGCGCGTAGTCGAACTCGGCCTGCTGCGTGTCGACGATCACGTAGTCGGTCGTGCTCTCGCCGAAGTAGATGCGCGGCTGCTCGATCTTCGGCTCGCCCTGCGGCGGGATGTCCTTCACGAGCATGTCGGGCCGTCCCTCGCCGCCGACGCCGCCCACGCTGGTGAGGACGGCACCGTACCCGTGCGTGAACACGAGGTGCCGGTTGACCCAGGTCGCCTGCGGCAGCCGCGACGCGGAGAGCTCGCGTGCCGAGAGCATGACGGGCACCTCGCGCCCGCCGATCTGGTAGCGATCGACGTCGACGTCGTTGAACGTGTAGTACTGACGCAGCGCCTGCAGGGTGTCGAAGGCCGCGAGGAGCGGACGGTAGTCCCAGAGTCGGACGGACTCGGTGTCGTTCAGATCGCGGCGCGCCTCCGCGAACGTCGGCGTGTCCGCCACGTTGAACAGCGATTCGTCCACGTTGTCGACGCGGTACGCGGCGCGCGTCGCGGCGATGTTGCGCTCGAGATACGGGCGCTCCTTGTTCAGCTGATCGGGATTGACGACGAAGTTCTGGACGAGCCCGGGATACACGCCGAGCACGAGGATGCTCGCGACGAACCAGAGCACGATCGCGCCGCCCAGCACCCAGAGCGTGCGCGCGAACGCGTTCGCGAAACACGCGAGCGCGGCGATCGCGACGATGACCGCAAGCACCGTGAGCGCGGGCAGCCGGGCGTTGATGCTGGTGTACGCCGCGCCCGTGAGCACGGCCTCCTGCCGGAAGAGCAGATCCCACTGGTCGATGACGTAGCCGAACGCGACGAGCAGAAGGAACAACCCCCCCAGGACCGAGAGGTGCGCGCGTGCCGGGCGGGCGAGCGCGAGCGCCGTGCGGCCGGCGACGGTCGCGTCGCCGCGCGAGAACGTGTCGGTGGCGATGCCGATGACGCCGCGCAGCGTGTAGATCAGCACGACGCCGGCGGCGATGACGAGGACCGCGGCGATCGCCCACCCGCGCACGAAGTCGAGGATCGGCAGCGTGAAGAAGTAGAAGCCGATGTCGCGGCCGAACACCGGGTCCGACACACCGAAGGGCACGGCATTCAGCCAGCGGAGGAGCGCGTCCCACTGGTCGCCGCCGGCGAGGCCGAAGAAGAACGCCGGGGCGAGCAGGAGCCACATCCACCGCAGCGTGGTCGCCAGTGCCGATCGCCGTGGCCGCTGCGCGTCCACGACGACATGCGGCACCTGCGGGCGAAGCGCGAAGTAGAAGTTCGGCAGCGCGAGCGCGAAGAAGATCAGGCCGAACGCGACGAACGCCCAGAAGCCGGCGGTGTAGCGGCGAAGGTACACGTCCTCGAAGCCGAGGCTGCGGAACCAGAGCAGGTCGGTGAGGAACGCGATCAACGGGCCGACGACGACGGGCAGGAGCAGCAGCAGGACGAGGATCGCGGTGAACGCGATGCCGCGCCGCGTCGGCGGGCGCGGCCGGGCGCCACCGCGGCCCCCACCGAGCTGGCGCAGGTCGAAGCTCGACCAGTCGATGTTGCCCCACTCGGGGCCGCCGTTCCCGCGCCTTCCCGCCATCACGCTGAGTATGAGCGCGCCCGGTCAAGCCGGTGCCGTTCACGGAAGCGGGTGGCGGTCCTGCTGCGCATACGCGGCTACGAGTTCTACCTTCGGACATCCGACGGCGGCGAGCCGCCGCACGTCCACGTACGCGGGAACGCCGGGCGAGCCAAGCTGTGGCTCGCACCGGAGGTCACGTTCGCGGCGTGTCGGGGGTACGCTCGGAAGCAACGTGAGGAGATCGAACGCGTCGCCGCGACGCGCCGTACCGAGTGGCTCGAAGCCTGGACGCGTTTCTTCGCGCGGTAACACGCTCGCCCTCGCGGTCGCGGTGCGGTGCGACGACGAGCGCATGTACGTCAGGTTCGACGACGGACGCGTCCTGCGCGCGCCGCTGACGTCGCGGCTCCGCGCGGCGACACCCTCGGAACGCCGCAGCTGCCGTGTCACGGACTTCGGCACCGGGCTCCGGTGGGACGACGCCGACGAGGACGTCGGCGTGAACTGGGTCCTCGGCGTGCCCGAGGACGACGTCGAGGAGCTCGCGGGATTCGTCGACGATCCGGACTAGACCGTGGGGCCCACGTTCCTGCTAGACAGCGCGCGCTTGGATCCGGATCTCATGGGGGTCCCATCCTTTCACCTTGAGCAGGCTCGGTCGATGCGCGTAGAAGATCGCGGCGGGGATGCGGCCCTGGGTGCGGTAGCCGCGG
>DASRGG010000003.1:0-3006 GCA_035651155.1 Candidatus Limnocylindria bacterium
GGCGCACCTGCTCGCGGTGCTCGGAGACCCCGCGGGCTTCGTCTCGGGCAAGGCCATCGGCGCCTTCGTCGGCGCGATCCCCGGCCTGCGCGAGTCCGGCAAGCGCCGGCCCGGGCACGCGCGGCTCCATCCGCTCGGCCACGCCGCGCTGCGCCATGCGCTCTGGATGCCGACGCTCACCGCGATCCGCCGCAACCCCTGGATCCGCGCCTTCTACGAGCGTCTCACCGCCGCGGGCAAGCCCAAGAAGCTCGCGGTGATGGCCTGCATGCGCAAACTCCTTGACGCCGTCCACTACGTCGCGCGAACGCGCAAGGCGTTCGTCGCACGGGTGGCTTGACCCGTCTTGCAGGACTCGGTATCTCACTGGGTCGAGCCAGGCGCGCTCGAAGTGCACGCCCTCGGTGGCCTCGATGTCGAGATCGCGCTGGTGCGCCGCCTCGAGCGGGGCCGCCCGGGTGAGCGCGAGCGCCGCGGCGATCCGGCCGGGGTCGCACGCCTCCTCGAGGAGGACGGTATCGGTGAGGATGAGCGCCTCGGCCCAGCGGTACCCGAGCTCCCGTTCGATCTCTGCCGTGGTGCCCTGGTCGCCGCTCTCCTGCGCGAGCCGCAGGGCCCGCTCGAGGAGTCTGGTCGCTTCGTCATCGCGCCCGCGTACGGAATGGATGAGCACGCTCGCGAGCGTCGTGAGCGCGGCACGCTCGACCGCGGCATCGCCCGACGCGGCACCGTCAGCCGCGGCACGTTGCGCGGCCTCGATCGCGTCGGGATAGTCGCCGGCCCGCATCCGTGCGTGCGCGAGCTCGAGCAGCGCGCTCGCGGAGCGCCGCAGGTCGATGAGCGGGTTCGCCGGCCCGAGCACCGGCCGCTCCAAGGGACGGCGGATGCGCTCCGGGATCTCGATACCGAGCTCCGCGCGATAACGGGACCGGAGCGCGTCGACGTACGTCCAAGCGCCCTTCCGGTCGCCACCGCTCACCTGGATGTCGACCACGAGCTCGTGCAGGCTGTCATCGAATGGCTCGATCGCGAGCGCGCGGTCCGCGAGCCTGAGCGCGCGGTGGGGGTCCGCGGGTGCCAGCGTCAGGACCGAGCGGCGGAGCGCATCCACCGTCGCCGAAGCGATGCGCTGCCGCTCGCGCGCGAGCCACTGGTCGAACGCCGGCGTGTCGCCGGAGCTCTGCCCGTCGAGGAGCTCGCCGCTCCCGAGCGCGAGCAGGACACCGAGCGCGAGCAGCGCGATCGCCGGCCACAGCAGGCGGAGTCCGGCCTCTGGTGCCGCGATGAGCGACCGCGCGTCGATCGTCTCACGCGAGCCGTCGCGGCGGGGCCGGAAGCCTCCGCAAGGGGCCGCGCGGCCTCGCGGCGCGGCAAGGCTTCGCCGTACATCGCCTCGGAGGCGGCGACGCGCCAGCCTGCCGGTCACGAGCTCCCCCGTCGGGCACTCACCTCCGCTCACGCCACACCGTCTGCGATGTCGGCCAGGTCCTCGATGCCCTCGATGACGATCCCGGCGAGTGTTCGATAGTGCGGTTCAGGCCCCGGTCGGGACCGCGGCGTCGAACCGGAGGAGGCCGCGACAGCGAAGAGCGGAGCGACCTCCTTCCGGACGTCCACCTCGGTGACCCTCCCGCCCGCGATCTGGATCCGCGAGCAGATCCGTCCAGGTGCTGTGGCGCTGGACCCCCGGCGAGGGCGCTCACCTACGCAGCGGCGCCGCTTCACGAGATACAAGCGCCGACCGGGGCGCTGGTGCGGAAACGAAGAGGAGGGAGCCTACGTAGGCTCCCTCCTGCCGCGCCGAATGCCGAATAGGGTCAGCCTCCCGCAGGCTCCGGAGCGGCTCGGCGCTCCACGACCATGAAGTAGTGCTCGATCGCGAGTTCGCCGTCGAGGTAAACGCGGATCGCGTGTCGGCCCGGCTTCGTCAGCTGTATCCCGAACCGCTCGTCAACTCGATGCGCGCCCATCACGTTGTGCAGCGTGAAGACAGACTCCTCGGACTGGGCCAAGGTAACGCCTTCCGGATCGCTGATGACGGTGTACTGGCGGTGCGCCCCGAAACCGTTCGTGTACTGGTTCGAGACGACGAACAGCAGCGCGGCGGGCAGCGGCCCCTGGATGTTGCTGAAAATCCCCATGTAGATCGGCCGGCCCAGTTCGTCGAGAGCCAAGTTCTGATAGAGCAGGGACATCTGAAGGTATGGCTGCTTCGATGGGCCATGCTCACTCATGCGAGGCGAGCACCTCCACGAATCGTTCTGGCGTGACGACACTGGCCTCGAGGACGGTGCCCAGCGCGAGCAGCTGGGCGTCCGACGTCACGATGTAGTCCGCGTGGCCGCCGGAACTCGCTGCGGTGAACTTCTCATCATCTGGATCATCACAGCGGAAGGACGGACCAGGCGCCACCAGCTCGACGGACTCGGCCACAGCCTGCTCATAGTCGAGAAGGTACGTCGGGCGCAGACTCGCGAGGCCCGCCGCGTCGCGGACACTGCGGGAATGCAACGCGAGGTGATACTCGGCGACGACCTCGTCGGTCGCGACAGCGACGAACCGCCCCTCGAACAGGGCCTTGATCACCTGGGTGGACGCGCGGCGGCGCCCTAGGAGGGCGTCGACGACAACGTTGCTGTCAAGGACGGCGCGGATAGGTTCGGCCTGACCGTCTGTGTTCGGGTCACACCCACGTGATTCAGCATCACGACCGCAGTGGCGTTGAGGACCCCACGGGCTTCCGCCAGTGCTCGGACGGCGACGGCATCCAACTCCTCGCCAGGAAGCCGAGCGAAAGCCTGGTTGGAGGCCTCAAGCGCCTGCAGTCCGCGTTCACGCGCTGTTGGCATCGGTGCTCCCCCTAGCCCGTGGGGCCCACGTTCCTGCTAGACAGCGCGCGCTTGGATCCGGATCTCATGGGGGTCCCATCCTTTCACCTTGAGCAGGCTCGGTCGATGCGCGTAGAAGATCGCGGCGGGGATGCGGCCCTGGGTGCGGTAGCCGCGG
>DASRGG010000004.1:0-15750 GCA_035651155.1 Candidatus Limnocylindria bacterium
GGGGTCGCGCCCTTGAGCGCGGAGTAGCGGTGGTGGGCGTTGTGGAACCGTTCGAAGGGACGCATCCGCACCTTGAGATGCGAGCGGTCGCGGAAGCGCTCCGTGCGGAAGAAGTGCTTGTCGAAGGTGTCGTTGAAGTGCTCGACCACGGAGTTCCGCCACGGCTCAGCGAAGGGGATGAACACCGGCGTCACTTCGAGAGCGAGGCAGAGCCGGACGACCACCGGCAGGCGCCGGTGGTTGGCGGGGACCAGCCAGTTGTCGAGCTGGAAGCGCTCGGGAATACCCAGCCGGCCCCAGATGCGGATCACCGCGCTGGCCGTGGGCGCGTCCGCCTTGGAGAGCTGCAGCTCGCAGCCTGCGGCCCGGCGGGCCAGGTCGACGACGTTGAGCACGAAGAACGGGATCGCGCCCGCGAGGTGGCGCGGCCCGATGAGGTCGCCCTGCTGACAGGCGTTCGGGAGCAGCGCCGGCGGCGCCGGGTACGGCGTGCCCTTGGGGGTGCGGCGCTCGCGCCGTCGGCGACGCGGCACGCCCGCGCGCTGCAGGACGCGCTCGATCGTCCAGCTCGGCGGGACCGCACGCAGCCCGAGCTTCTTGAGCTCCCAGGCGATCGCCGTCGCCCCGATCTGGGCCCACGGGTCAGCCTGCAGCCGCTCGCGGACCTCAAGGATGAGCGCCTCGACCTCCGAGGCGGTCTTGTTCGCCACCGTCCCTGGCGCGCGAGACTCGGCGCGGGCCCAGCCGTCGTCGGTGGGGTCGTACCGCGCGAGCCACTTGAACACCCACCGTTCGCTGCGCCGCAACTCCGCCGCGACCTCCGCGGCCGTCGCACCTGCCAGGACTCGCCGCACCGCCGATCGCCGTACCCGCTCCTCGGGATCCTTCACCTCTGCCGTCCCTCCGCCGCGTTCTTCGCGGCGAAGGGTGCGCGGGTTAGCGCCCTTGGATCACTGCAGGATGTCCTGCTGCCTTGAGGACCTGCCCGACTGCACGATGTGCTGCTGGTTGCGGCTGCACGATGTGCTGCGGGTTGTCACCTAGACCAACTTACCGTCGCGGGCGAAGCCCAGCTGAGCCGCGTTGTGTCTCAGGTCCATGAGGAGTGGCTCGACCTGCTCGTCGATGACAGCGAGGATCGAGCGGCAGCGCGCGATCGCCTTCTCCACGCGGCGCAGGTACCGATCGTCGCCGCTCGCGCGCGCCGGCGCGAGCTCGTTCTCGAGGTGCGCGATGGTCTCCAGGGCGCGCCGGACGATCTCGTCGTAGCTCTCGATGAGCGCGTGAACATCGGCCTTGTGCGGATCCGGCGCGATCTCGCTCATGCGACCTGCATACGGCGCCAGCGGTACGGCAGCTCGACCATGAGTCCCGGTCTGGGGAGCTGGGGGATGACCTCGAGCGCCGAGAGCAGGATGCGGCGCTGCTGCGCCGGCTTGCCCGGCTCGCCCACGGGGTTGCCCATGGGGAACCGGATGTACATCGCGCGCGGGGCGCCGGTGCCCTGCATCACGTCGGGGCGCAACGCGATGACGATCGTGCTCATGCCCGCCGCTTCGAGACCGTTCGCGATCAGCCCGACCGACTGATGGCACATCGGTCAGCCGGGCGTGAGGACGACGACGTCCACGTCGCGCTCGCGGAGGGCGCGCGCGGCGTCGGGCACCGTCCGCGAGACGAGCGCCGCCGGATCGGGGATGAAACCCATGAAGCCGAAGTGCAGCGTGGCGCTGGCGCCGATGACGCCGTCTCGCGCGAGCTCGCGCAGGCGATCGAGCGGGAACATCACGTTGGGATCCCGCATCGCGTCCTCGGTGGCGTAATGGGAGTGGCTGAACCGCAGGTCGGAGGTCGGCACGTCGCCGGGAATGGCGCGCGACGACGCGTCCCCAGCCTCGTCGTAGATCGCGAACGGCGGCTGGCTCGCCAGGTGAACGCCGCCCGTGCTCACGAGCGCGACCGTGCAGGACGCGAGCGGTCCGCGGAGCGGCGTCCACGCCAGCGGATCCGCGCGCGTGACCACCGTGCGGTGACCCCACGGCTCGGGCTTCGACACGTTGGTCGCCCACTCCGCGTAGCTCGCCGCGCGCGCGGCGCGCACTTCGGCGGCGGCGAATGTCCCGATCGCGCCGTCGCTGGTGCGCACCTCGGGCTCGGTCGCGGCGATGGGCGCTTCAGTCATTGGCGAGAGCCTAGCCCAGCACATGAAACGTTCACAAGCACGCTAGGAGGCTCGTAGAGACAAATTTTCCAGGACTCGCGTCCCACAGGACTCCCGGCGCACGGCGGCGCTCCTGGCGGCCTCTGGCGCGGTCGCGGCGCGCGGCGGCCCGGCGCGGGGGTCGATGCGCGCGCTGTCCATATATAGGTGCTGTCCATATATAGATGTAGATATAAGGAGTGGGCGCGGCTACGCGGGCTTCGTGTCATCGATGGGAGCCGGCGCAACACCCGTTGCCGGGGCCGGCACGGCGCGGCGGGTGAGGTAGACGATGGACACGACGGAGGCGGCGAGGCAGAGCGCGGCGTTCACGGCGAGCGCGACGCGGACGTCCCAGATCGCGGCGAGGTACCCGGTGAGCGCGCCGCCGACGGGCGTGCCGCCCGCCCACACCAGGAAGAAGACCCCGATGACGCGGCCGCGGTACTCGGGACGGCTGCGCAGCTGCACCGACGCGTTCACCCCCGCGCTGTAGAAGACGCCGAGGCACCCCGCGATGGTGAGGAGCACGAGCGCGATGGCGTACAGCGGAGCCGCGGCGAGCCCGGCGAGCGCGAGCGAGAACGCGAGCGCGATGCGGGACAGCTCGATCGCGCGGAGCGCGCGGAACGACGCGACGAGGAGACCGCCGACGAGCGAGCCCAGGCCCATCGCCGCGTTGAGCGCGCCGAGGCCGGTGGGTCCGACCGCGAACGTGTAGCGCGCGAGGAGCGGCAGCGTGACGAGCCAGTTGTAGCCGATCGAGCCGATGAAGGCGAGGAGCGCGAGCGGTACGAGCAGCTCGCGCACGCTCAGGACGTAGCGCAGACCGTCGACGACCTGCACGTGCATCCGGCCCGCGGTAGGTGCGACGGCGGGCCGCAGCTCGTGCCGTCGCAGCGCCGCGAGCGACGCGAACGAGACGAGGAAACCCGCGGCGGTGATGGCGAAGCACCAGCCCGTGCCCCACGTCGCGATGATCACGCCGCCGGCGGACGGACCGAGGATGCGCGCCGCGTTCGTGACCGTGGAGCCGAGGCCCACCGCGCTCGGCACCTCGGCGCGGTCGACGAGCTCGTTCGCGAAGGACTGGCGCGTGGGATTGTCGAGCGCGTTGAACGTCCCCACGACCGCCGCCAGCACGTAGATCTCCCACACCTGGATGTTCCCGGTGATCACGAGCGCCGCGAACACGACCGCCTGGAGCGCCGCCACGGCCTGCGTCGCCATGAGGAAGCGCTGCTTCGGGAAGCGATCGGCGATCGGCCCCGAGAAGAGCGAGAGCAGGATGATCGGCGAGAACTGCGCGACCGTGACCGCGCCCAGCGCGGCGGCCGAGCCGGTGAGGTCGAGGACGAGCCAGCTCTGCGCGAGGCCCTGCATCCAGCGGCCGCTCTGCGAGACGAGCTGGCCCGCGAAGAACATGCGGTAGTTGAAATGCCTGAAGGCGCCCCAGGTCATACTCCACGCATAGTGACCGACCCGACCTTCGACGTGCAGGACATGCGCGCCGTCGGAACATTCCGCTGGCCGTACCGGACCGCGCGCGAGCACCGCGTGCACGAGTTCACCGATGCGCCCACCGGGCGCGTGCTGCGCGTGATGGGCATGGGACGCGTGACACCGGAGGACGCGGCGCGGGCGAAGGCCTCGAGCGGCGAGTCGAACCATCGGCACCGACACAACTTCGATCAGCTCTACCTCCGCGTCCGCCTGCCGCTTCCGGGCGGCGGCGGCGACCCGGTCGATCCGGTCGCGGGCACGATCGAGTACCGGCCGGAGGGCGTCTTCTACGGGCCGTTCGAGAAGAAGCGCACGAGGGCGGAGACCGGCAGCGTCGGTGTCTTCTGCGGCATCCAGACGTCGGGCGCGAGCGGCCAGCCCTTCCTGTCGAAGGAGCAGGTCGTCGCCGCGGTGGAGCGACTGGTCCGCGAGGGACCGGGGCGGTTCGATCAGGAGACCGGCGACTACACCGCACCCGACGGGACCGAGCAGGACTTCTACGAGATCACCTGGGAGACCGCGATGGGACGGAAGGCGCGCTACCCGGATCCGCCGCGCGCCGAGGAGATCATGTCGTTCCCGGTCGGCGCGTACGCCTGGTCGCGGTCGGCGCCGGGCGTCGCGACCAAGCGCATCGCGAGCTTCGACGGCGGTGATCCGGCCATCGAGCTCATCAAGCTCGACGCCGGCGCGCGGCTCGTCGCGGACGACAGCGGATCGGTCGAGCTCACCGCGGTCCTCGCGGGCGGTCTGCGGATCGGCGAGCGCGGCGTCGGCGACCTGCACGTGCTGCACGTGTCGCCGCACGCGGCGCGCCCGCCGATCGTGGCCACCGAGCCGACGCTGCTCTGGACGGTGCGGTGGCGGGCCTAGCCGCCCGCGCCCTCGCGCCGCTCGCCCGCGACCACGGAACGGACCTCGGGCGTGGCCGTCCTGGTCACCGTGCCGTCTCCGCGTGCGGGGTGAGCCGGAAGGTCCCGTGCTCGGGCACGAGCACCTCGTGCCAGCGCGACGGATCCTCGATCAGCCGGCCGGCACCACCGCTGCCGAGCACGTGCGCCTCCTTGGATCCCAGCATCGGGGGCTCGAGCCCTCGCGCAGATCGCGCGCGGCACGGAGCAGACGCCGCCGCATGCGGATGACGAGCTGGTCGGCAGGTACGAGGTTCTCCCTGCTGCGATCGACGATCGGGCCCATCGAGATCGTCAGCGCGATGTCCTCGGGGATGACGCCATCGATGCCGCTGAAGCTCGTTCCCATCGCGTCGCGGCGCTGCCCCCAGCGGTCCTCCTTCGACCAGCGGTAGTGACCGTCCTCGTAGAGCGACGACGGGCCGGCCTTGCCCCGCACGAAGCGATCGCGCGCGGCCGCGTCCCACGTGCCCGTCGCATCTGACCACAGCGCGTAGAGGCTCGAGTGCTCGTCGTCGATCGGCACGCTGAGGAAGAACGACTGCGAGACCTTCATGGACGGCATCACCCACGAATACACGCGTCCGAACTTCGCCGGCTTACCGTCCGCGACGGCGTCGAAGATGAACGCGCCGTCGCAGCCGAACGTCGTGTCCTCCACGACCGTGGCCGGCGCGTTGTCGGACGTGCTGAACGTCTCGGCGGCGATGCCGCCGGTGTAGCGCGCGTTCGCGCCGGCGTGCTTCGCGCCATCCTTCTTCGCGTAGCTCGTCCCCATGCTGTCCTGGTGGAGGATGTGGACGTGTGAGGGGTCGAGCGTGCCCTCGAGCATCTGGACCCAGTTGCAGTCGAATGTCGCGTAGAAGACGCCGAGATGCTCGGGCGTGCCGTCCATGAAGCGGTAGTGCGGGAACGGCGGCTGCTTGTCGGGCAGTCCGAGATAGACCCACACCAGACCGCCGGCCTCGCGCACGGGATATGCCGGCGCACGCAGCCTCTCCTTCACGCTCGATCCCTTGTAGTTCGGCGTGTCGAGGACCGTGCCGTCGGTCGCGTACTTCCAGCCGTGGCAGAGACAGCGCAGGCCATCACCCTCGCATCGCGCGAGCGCGAGCGACGCGCCGCGATGCATGCAGGCCTCGTCGAGGATGCCGACGCGTCCGGCGCCATCGCGCCACGCGACGAGATCCTCGCCGACGACCGCACCCGGAGCGGATCGCCGGTCGGCGACGGCAGGCGCGACGACGGGAGCGCCGGCACCCAATACCGCCGCACCAGATCACCCATCGGCGGTCCCGGACCGACCTGCGTGAGGAGCTCGTTCTCGCGCTTGGTCAGCACGGCCCGGTGGTAGCCTCGGAGCGGGCATGGACATCGGCCTGGCGGAGGCGCTCGACGATCTCTGCACGGAGATCCACCGGCGCGGCGACGATCCGATGACCGCGGTCCACGTGGACCCGCGTCTCTACGACCTCGTCGCGGGCGCGCGACGCGCGGCGGGACGGAGAGGACCGCTCCTGCTCCTCGGGCTCGAGCTCGTCCGCGACGAGCGTGTCGCGACCGATCGCTTCCGCATCCGCTAGGACGCGCGGGCCGCGCGCGTCACGCGCGAAGCTTGTCGCCCATCCAGTCGGCGAGGTACGGCTTGGCGATGTGGTCGACCGTGTAGCACGCGGTCTTCCCCTCGGGGTAGACGACGAGCTCGCCCTGCCGCGCTTCCCTGGCCTTGCGCGCGGCCTCCTCCCACGGCATCCCCGCGTCGAGCTTGCCGTGCAGCACGAGGTACGGCTGCAGCACGCGTGAGGCGACGCCCTCGAGCGTGAACCGCGCGGCGTACGCGCGGGCCTCGTCCTCGTCCGCCAGTCCGGCGCTGTGCATGAACTTGCGCAGGGCGTGGCCGCGCGGAGTCAGCGTGTACGGGCCGCCGACCGCGGCCGCTGCCCGGATCCGCGGCTCGAACGCCGCGCTGCGCGTCGCGTAGTAGCCGCCGAGACCGATGCCGGCGATGCCCACGCGCGACGCGTCGATGTCGGAGCGCCGCGACAGCACGTCGATGAGCGCGCCGGACGCGGCCTCGTGGTCCGGCCGGATGCGGTTGACGTAGCCGGCCTCGCCCTGACCGGGGCCGTCGAGCGACGCGGTCGCCATGCCGCGCGCGAGGAAGAAGTCCTCGAAGCGCGGGAATTCCTCCTTCACCGCGTCGAGACCGGGAGCGAGGATCACGACGGGGGGCCGCGACGCGCCCGCCGGACGCCGCAGATTCGCGACGATGCGATCCTTGTCGAAGGGGATCTCGATGCGCTCGAACGTGGGATCGAGGATCCGCTGGCCGCGCCGGAGCGTCGCGACCGAACGGTCGGTCGTGGCGCGCACCTTCGCGAGATCCTCGAGCCAGAGATTCTTCGCGTAGTGGTAGCAGAGCGCCGCGCGGAGGTACGCCTCCCCGGCGGTGCGCAGGTGGCCGCGCGACTCGGCCTCCTCGGCGATCGCGAGATGCGTATCGCCCGTGGCGACCCAGGCGTCGTGCCAGCCCGCCCAGGTCTGGATACGGGTGACGGTGCGCTGGAAATCGTTCGGGTCGATGCCGTGGGCGACGAAGCGCGGGGACCACTCGCGCTTCGCCGCCTCGAGCTGCTCGTCGACGATGGCGGCTATTTCTTGAACGCCTTCGCCGCGGCGTCGAACTCGGCCTGCTGCTCCTTCGCGTCCATGAGGTTCTCGTAGACGGTCTTGGCCTTGCTCACGCCCTGCATCCACGGCTCGGCCGGCGGGATGTCCGCGCGGATCGGGTACTGACCGAGCGTCCGCCAGAGCTGCTGCCCGCGCTCGCTGTGGAACCAGTTGATGAGCACCTTAGCCGCGTTCGGGTGCGGCGCGTGCGCCGCGAGGTGGTTGCCCTGCGTCGTCGTGATGACGAAGTCATCGGGCCAGACCGCCTGGATCGGCTGGCCCGCCTTGATGAACTCGGTGGCCTGGCGGCCGGTGAGCCCGAGGCCGATCGCGTACTCGCCGCGCGCGACCTGGAGCAGAGCGGCGTCCTGGTCTTCCGAGAACGCGGGCTGCTGCGCCTGCATCTTGGTCACCCAGGAATCGCCGTAGACCTGCTTCGCGAAGTGGTACAGGTGGCTGCCGCCGCCCGACGTCCACGGCGTGCGGTACATGATCTGACCCTTCCACTTCGGGTTGCTCGCGACGTCGAGCGCGTTCTTCGGCGCGTCGGCGGGCTTCACGAGGTTCGTGTTGATCCAGATCGGGAAGAACTGCGCGACGTCGGCCTTGATGAGCCCGTTCTTGCCGGCCGCGTCGGGGTTGTAGAGCCACTTCACCGTCGGGTCCTTCATGCTCGGGGAGATGTAGCTGTCCAGGACGGTGGGCGGCAGCAGGAGCGCCGCGCGGACGGACTGATCGAACACGTCCGCCACGTACACCTTGCCGTCCTGCTCGGTGGTGATGCGCGCGGTCATCGCGTTGCTGTTGCCGACGTTCAGCACCTGGATCTGGATCTCGGGGTAGTCCTTCGCGAACTCGCGCTTGAAGAGGTCGACCTGGCTCGCCGGGATCGTGCCGAGCGAGTAGTAGGTCAGGGTGCCTTCCTTGCGCGCGGCCGCCTCGATCTGCTGGAACGCGGCCTCTTCCGCCGCGGTCATGCCCCAGCGCGTCTTGCCGGCGCTCGGGCTCGCGGCCGCTGCGGTCGCGGCCGACGATGTCGCGGGCGCCGAGACGCCGGGTGCGCAGGCGACGGCGAGCCCGGCCGCGCCCGCGGCGAAGTATCCGAGCGCGGTGCGACGGTCGAACTTCCTGCCGAAGCGATCCTCACGCGTTGTCATGCCTGCACTCCTCCACCTTCGTGATCGGGTCGCTACGCGCGAGCAACATAGGCCACGCCGTCAAGGACCAGCGATGCGCTTGGTACGGGCAGCACCGGCGCGTGGATGACGGATACGACGGGCGGGTCGCTCGGGATGGCCGTGCGCAGCGCCGCGTACACCGCCGGCGCGTCCTGGAGCCGTGTGACGAGCGCACGGACCCGGAGCAGGTTCGAAAGATCGGTGCCGCCGCTCCGGCAGACCGTACGCAGCTTCTCGATGATGTCGGGGAGCTCCTTCGCGGCGTCACCGCGGTGGTCGGCGTCCGCGTACTGGCCGGAGAGCCAGAGCAGCGGGTCGACGCGTACGGCCGCCGATTGATACCCGAAGCCCGCGCCCGGGCCGTCGACGATGACCTTCTTCGCGCCGGTTTCCGGACGGATGGCGCGCACCTGAATCTCCATGCGCTGCGCGTTCTCGGCGTGACCGAAGGCGCCCTCACGACGCGGATTGGCGAAACCGATCGCCGGGATGACCGTGCGGCTCGGCGCGTCCTTCCCCACCGCCGCCGCGAACGCGAGATCGAATTCGAAGAGGTCGCCGGGATCGGTGAGGAACAGCGTGTAGCTCACGATGTCCGAGAGCCCCGCGCCCGCGACGGCGAGCTTGTCCTTGAGCTGCTGGATGCCGAAGGTGACCTCGCTCTTGATCTCGCTGCCGCGCCAGTTCCAGTCCTCCGCCTTGGCCGAGGGATGGACGCCGGTCTTGTTGTCGGTCGCAAAGAACGTGTTGAAGACGTAGGGACCGGCCGACACGAGCGGGCTGAACAGGCCGGTGGACGGCTTCGCGGGATCCTCGCCCGGGTACCCCTTCACGAGCCCGGCCCCCGCGTTCGGCGCGATCGCCATCCCGGTGATGCTGATCGCCGCGTCGGCGGGGTCGAAGCCCGCGAGCTGCGCGGTCGCGCCTCCCGGCCGCGCCTTGCCCATGAACGACGGGTTCGTGACGACGGTGAAGTACGGATCGGCGTGCCGCTTGAGCTTCACGTACTGCTCGAGCTGGCAGATGTCGTCGATGGACGAGCCGACCCTCGGCAGCAGCGAACGCAGGCTCTCGAAGAGATACGTCGCCTGCGCGCGGGCGCGGGCGGCCTCCGAGGTCTCGTACGGCTCGTTCGGACGCGCGGCTGCCGCGAGCTTGCCGGACTCGTCGATGGCCGTGCCCGCGAGGAAGACGTAGCCGCCTCCCGCCGCGACGCGCGACGAGTACACACCACCTCGGTCGATCACGCCGGCCACCGCGCGCTTCGTCTTTGTCTCGATCATGTCGCCAACTCCCTCATCGATGTCGTCGCGTGTATGCGCTTGAGCTCGGGGATGACGCGCTCGCCGAAGAGCCGCACCGCGGGGACCGCCTCCGCCGCGGTCATGCCCGGGTGATAGAGCCGCGCGAGCAGATGCACGTCCCGGCCGGGGAAGGCCGCGACCCAGGGCGCCGCCTGCCGGATGACCTCCTCGGGCGTGCCCAGGAACGCGCGCTCGCGCACGTGCGCGTCGTCGAGCGGCGGCACGTCCTCTTCGCGCTCGGTAGCCCTGCCCGCGTGCCACGCGAGCGACGTCCCGATCTTGTGCCACATCGCCTCGCGCACCGAGCGCGGCACCGTCCCATCGGACGAGATCCACGCGTTCACGTTGGCGCCGATGAAGAGCCGCGAGGGATCGCGGCCCGCCTCGCGCGCCGCGCGGTCGAACGTCGCGACCTCCGCCCGGAACGCGTCGAGGCCCTTCTGCGGCATCCCCGTCGCGAGGAACCCGTCGGCGAGCCGCCCCGCGCGCGCGAGCGCGGACGGAGCGGAGCCGCCCATCACGATCGGAACGTGCCCGTACGGCTGCGGTGTCACGGCGACGTCGTCGAAGCGGTAGTGCGTGCCGGCGAACGAGACGCGGCCGTGATCCCAGGCCATGCGGCAGATACGCGCTACCTCGGCCGTGCGCCCGGCGCGCTCGCCCATCGGGATGCCGAACGCGGCGAACTCCTCGGCGCGCCAGCCGGTCCCGAGGCCCACGACGAGCCGCCCGCGCGAGAGCTGGTCGGCGACCGCGCAGTCCTCGGCGAGGCGCAGCGGATGCTGCAGCGGCGCGATCACCATGGCCGCGCCCAGCGCGATGCGCCGCGTCACCGCGGCGGCCGCGGCGAGCAGCACGATGGGCGATGGCAGATGCGCGTTCGGCGCGCCGTGATGCGAGGACACCCAGAACGAGTCGAAGCCGACCTCCTCCGCCAGACGCGCGAGCTCGAGCATCTCGGCGTACACGCCGGCCGGACGGCGCGTGTCCCCAAAGGGGATCTGCCCGGAGAGCGTTCCGAGCCCGACCTGGAGCGTCATGACACGTCGCCCGACACGACGAGATCGAGGAGGGCGGGGCGCCGCGCGTCGAACGCCGCGCGCAGCGCCGGTCCGATCGCGGCCGGATCGCCGATGCGGCAGCCCTCGACGCCCATGCCCTTCGCGAGCGCGACGAAGTCGATGTCCGGATCGGTGAGGTCGGCGCCGACGAAGGCGCGTCCGGGCACGGCGCCCCGGTAGCCGATGGTGTTCTGCTTCAGCAGGCGGTAGCTCTTGTTGTTGAGGATCGCCCACACCACCGGCAGGTCGTGGTGAGCGCCGGTCCAGAGCGCGGTGAGGCTGTACATCGCGGAGCCGTCGGCGACGATCCCGAGCACCGGCGCGTCCGGGTGCGCGAGCTGGACGCCGAGCGCCATGGCCATGCCGATGCCGACGCCGCCGCCGCGACCGCGGAACCAATGGCCCGCGGGGAGCCGCAGGTAGCGCGCGGCCACGCCGTAGCTCGAGATCGTCTCGTCGGCCAGGTACACGTTCGCCGGCAGCGCGGCCGCGACCTCGGCAAGCGCGCGCGCCGGCGTCATCGGCGACGCGTCCCAGCGCGCGCGATCCGCCGCGAGCGCCCGCTCGCGCGCGGATTCGAGGTCCGCCGCGACGCGCGCGCGCCGCTCGCCCCATCCCCTCGCGCGCTGGCTTCCGGCGGCCTGGAGCGCGGCGAGAAGATCGACGATCGCGAGGCGCTCGTCGCCGAACACGACCGCGCTGGGCTGATTCTTCGCGAGCTCCCAGGGATCGAGACCGATGTGGACCACGCGCCGCCCGCCGAGCGGCGGTCCGGCGAGCGGGAAGATCTGCGCGAGCACCTTCGTGCCGACGGCCACGACGGCGTCGTACGGCGCGAGGAGCCTCTCCGCGGCGGCTCCCTCGAACGGAAGACGCGCGGCGCGCAGCGGCTCGTCCGGATCGACGCACACCTCCGACATCGATCCGCCGAAGACCGGCGCTCCGAGGAGCCGCGCGAGCGCGCCGACCTCCGCGATCGCGCCGGACGCGACCACGCCGTCGCCCACGATGAGCGCGGGCGCCTTCGCGTCGACGAGGAGCCGCACCGCGTCCTCGATGGCCTTGGGATCCGGCCGCACCGCGGTGGGCACGCGGCTCGGCGGTAGCGCGGGCGCCGCGCACGGCGCGGTGCTCAGGTCGAACGGCAGCGAGAGGACAACCGGTCCGCGCGGCGGCGTGTCCGCGACCTTCAGCGCGCGGCGCACGACCTGCGGGATCTCCTCGGCGCTGCGGATCTCGTACGCCCACTTCACCCACGGCGAGGCGTACGCGGTGAAGTCACCCGAGAGCGTCGGCTCGGTGTGGATGCGGCTCTGCTCGCTCTGGCCGACGTACACGAGGAGCGGCGTCCCGCCCATGCGCGCGTTGTAGAGCGTGCCGAGCGCGTTCCCGAGTCCCGGCCCGGCATGGACCTCGACGACGCCCACGCCGCCCGACGCGCGCGCGTAGCCGTCGGCGGCCGCGACGGCGACGCCCTCGTGGAGGGCGACGACGAGCGCGATGCCCTCGTGATCCTGGATCTTGTCGATGACCGCCTGCTCGGTCGTGCCGGGGTTGCCGAAGATCCAGCGGACGCCGGCCGCGCCGAGCTGATCGAGGAACGCGTCGGCGCCGCTCCGCGCGTCGCCCATCAGCTCACGTGCAGCTGGCCGAGCGGCTCGATCGCCGCGGTCACGTCCTTGACGGACTCGAGCGACCACAGCGTCTTCCGGACGGCGCGGCACGCCTCCGCGTCCTGGGGTCCGCGCGTCTCGACGAGCGCGTCGAACTTCATGTCGATCTCGGCGTCGCTCATCGGATTCCGCGCGTGTCCCTTCGGGTACGCGATCTCGTCGGTGACCTTCGCGCCGCTCGTCGAGGTGATGGTGATGCGCGTGAGCAGCTCCGCCGGGAATCGCCTGCTGAAGTCCTTGTTCTCCGCGACGGTGATGCGCGACATCAGCGGCCGCAGCGCCGGATCGGCGATGCGCTCGGGCGTGAACGAGCGGAGACCGACCTCGCCGTCCACGAGCGCGACCGCGAGCAGGTACGGGATGCTGTGATCGGCCGTCTCGCGCGTGCGAGGGTCCCATTTCGCCTTCTCCATGCCGATCTCGCTGTAGGCGAGCCAGTAGGTCTCCACGTCGACGCGCTCGATCTCGTCGAGCGGCATCTCGCCGCGCATCCGCAGGATGAGGTCGAGCGGACCCTGCGCGTTGTACTCGGCCGGGCGGTACTTCGTGTGGATGCGCTGGATCACGAACGACTCCGGGAGCGCGGGCAGGGCGAGGTCGAAGGGACCGGTCACGAGCTGCTTGATGCCGTCGAATCCCTCGAAGGGCTCGGGCGGCCCGGTCATGCCCTTGCTCGCGAGGAGCGCCGCGAACATCCCGTTGCGCGCCGCGCCCGCGGTCGCGCAGCCCTTCCACATCGAGAGCTCGCCGACGCGCGTCTGCCGCGTGGGGACGTGCGGGACGATCGCGAGCGAGACCGCGTGACCGAGCTGCTCCTTGGAGAGTCCGAGCAGCTTTCCCGCGATCATCGCCGCCGCGACGACGGCGTTCAGGCCCTGATCCCAGCCGCGCTCGCGGATGCGCACCGTCCCGGCGAGCGCGCCGAGCACCTCGTACCCGATCACGATCGACGCGAGCACGTCCCTGCCGCTCCGGCCGAGGGCCTGCCCCATCGCGAGCGCCGTCGGGATGAGATCGCTCGGATGACCGCCGCCGCCCTTCGGCGCGAAGTACATGTCGTTGAAGTCGAGGTAGCGGACCATCGCGGTGTTCGCGAACGCGGCCATCTCGGCCGTGGTGCGTTTCGGCAAACCGATGGCGGTGGCGGAGAGCTCGCCCGACACCCCGCGCGCGATCTCGCGCGAGATGCGCGCGGGCGCGCTGTCGATCGCCCCGACCGCGCAGCCGATGGCGTCGACGACGAGGCGCTTCGCGTCGTGCAGCACCGCCTGCGAGACCGTGTCCGCGCCGGTCCGATCGACGAAGTCGACGATGACTTCAGTCGTCTGGTCCATGCGCTAGTAGCCGCCGACGGCGGTGGGCGCGTTCGCGAGGACCGGCGTCTCGATATCGCAGGTGCGCGCTTCGATGACCCACGGACGGTCGCCGCCATCCGCGAGCGCCGCGACGAACGCCCGCTTGAACGCGTCGAGTGTGTCGACCGACGCGGCGGTCGCGCCCAGGGCGCGCGCCGCGTCGGCGTAGCTCACGTCGACGAAGTCCTCGGAGACCATGCCCGCCGGATAGCGGTTCGCGGCGGAGTGCTTGATCCACGCGAGCGTGCTGTTGTTGATGACGATCGCGATGATCGGCAGTCCGATGCGCACGGCGGTCTCGACGTCGGCCATCGAGTAGCCCCAGCCGCCGTCGCCCGCGAGGCACACGACGCGTCCGCGCGGCTCGCGATCGCGGAGCGCGACGCTCACGCCGATCGCGGCGGGCAGGCCCCATCCGAGGCCTGCGAGGCCGCGCGGCGCGTACGAGTACCGGCCGGCGCTCCGCATCTGCCAGCGGCCCGCGATCCAGCCCGACGCGAGGCTCGCGTCGCTGACCATCATGTCCTTCTCGCCCATGGCCTCGCGCATGATGCGCAGGAGGTCCTGCGGCTTGAGGATGCCGTCCTTGGGTGCCTGCTTGTAGTGGATCGGGCCGTCCCACCATTCGGTCCGCAGCGACGTGATCTTGCCGTGGTCCCACCGCGTGCGCACCTTTGCCGCGCGCGCGGCGTCGACGAGCGCGGCGGTGCCGAGCTTCGCGTCCGCGTACACCCCGACCGAGTCGGGGTAGTTGCGGCCGATCTCCTCCGGGTCGACGTCGATGTGGATCACCGGCACGCCGGTCTCGGGATTGGTCCAGCCGTTCGTCGTCGTCTGACCGGTCTTGCAGCCGATGAACACGATGCAGTCGGCCACCGCGAGCAGCGAGTTCGCCATCGGTACGCCGAAGCGTCCGGCGACGCCGACCGAGAGCGGATGCGTCTCGGCGACGAGGCCTTTGCCCGAGACCGTGGTCGCGACGGGGCATTCGAGGACCTCCGCGAGCTGACGCACGGCGTCGCCCGCGCCCGCGTGCAGCGCTCCGCCGCCGGCGACGATCATCGGCCGCGCGCTCGCCCGTAGACGCGCGACCGCCTGCGCGATCGCGGCCGGATCGGGCGCGGGACGGAGACGCGGGAAGACCGTCCATTCCGCGGACGGCGCGAACGAGGCGGCGCCGGGCGCTCCGGCGAACACGTCGTCGGGGATCTCGAGCACGACGGGACCGGGGCGGCCCGACGTCGCGATGCGGACGCACGCGTGGAGGATGTCCGCGAGCATGTCGGCCGTCTCGACGCGCCCGTACCACTTCACGCAGCCCTCGAGGAACTTCCGCTGGTCGTAGCCCTGCGACGCGGACCCGAGACGGCGCCGGTGCTCCCAGTGGCGCGGGATGTCCGAGACGATGGCCATCACCGGCACCGAGGACGAGTAGGCCTCGACCAGTCCGGAGACGAGGTTGCTCGCCCCCGGTCCGACGGTGGCGTCGCAGACGCCGAGCCGCCCGGTCGCGCGCGCGTAGGCGTCCGCGGCGAACGCGGCGCTGCGCTCGTCCCGCATGAGGATGTGCGCGATCTCGCCGGGCCGCTTGGCGATGCCGTTGTAGAGCGGCAGGGTCTGACCGCCGGGGCAGCCGAAGACGTGTCTCGTTCCATACTGGATCAGGCGGTCGACGAGCTGATCCCCGACGTGCACCGGAGCTGCGGCCGGCGGGGCCGCGGGCGTGGACGCCTTCACGACGGTCATCGGACTAGAGCGTGGGGCCCACGTTCCTGCTAGACAGCGCGCGCTTGGATCCGGATCTCATGGGGGTCCCATCCTTTCACCTTGAGCAGGCTCGGTCGATGCGCGTAGAAGATCGCGGCGGGGATGCGGCCCTGGGTGCGGTAGCCGCG
>DASRGG010000005.1:0-142601 GCA_035651155.1 Candidatus Limnocylindria bacterium
CGCAGACGTGCGAGGCTATCGGATGGAGCCACGACGTACCCCTTCCCTTCGTCTTCCTGGACTCGGGGATGAGGATGCGCGTGGCTCCTCTTCTTTGCAGGAAGGGGTTCGGCGTGTCTACCTTCAACGTGGGCTCTACGGGCTAGACCGACGCCGCGGCGCGCTCCCGCATCGTCCTGAGGCCAAGTCGCGATTCTCCGTTCCGCGCGCGGACCTCGGCGAACATGTCCAGGTAGGTTCCGACGATGCGCGGCCAGGTGTACGTCCGCGCGACGAACGCCCGCCCCGCCTCCCCCAGGCGCCGAGCCGCGCCGGGATCGTCCGCGAGCAGACCGACGATCTCGCCGAGCTCCGCGGCGTCGCGGAAGGCGAGTCCGCCGCGCGCGCGCCGGGCCATGCCCCACACCACCGGCGACGCGGCGTCGCAGATCACCGGCCTGCCGCAGGCCCACGCCTCGAGCGTGACCATGGACATGCTCGAGAGGACCTCCGGCACCACGAGCGCGACGGACGCCTCGAGCGCGTCGTACTTCTCCTGCTCGCTCACGATCCCGAGGTGCACGATGTCCGGCCGCTTCGGGATCGCCATCTCCGCCTGGCCGGCGAGGACGAGCGCGATGCGGCGGTCCGGCTCGGCCGTGCGCCAGCGCTGCCAGTACGCGAAGAGCTCGCGGCAGCCCTTGCTCTCGACGATGCGGCCGATGTAGAGGACGAAGGGGCCATCGACGCCGAAGCGCGCGCGGAAGCGGTCCGCGGAGCGGTCGTCCGGCACCTCGACCCCGACGCCGAGGATGTCGTTCGGCACGCGCTCGTTGCGGAAGCGCGCGTGCACGAGCGCGCGCTCCTCCTCGGTGTTGAAGGCGATCGCGCGCGGCGCGTGGAACACCGGCTCGTAGATCGAAAGGCCGAGCGCGGGCTCGTCGTGCGCCGTCGGCACGAGCACCGCGCGCTCGGGGACGAGCGGCAGGCCGCGGACCGTCGGGTAGTAGATGTACGTGAAGAAGAGCACGTGGTCCGCGTCGTGGCCGGCGCGCCAGAGGTGCTCGAGGAGGTCCGGCGCGTACGGCCCCTGCGCGTCGACGAAGGTGCGCTCGTCCTCGAGCGTGTGGAGCGGCGCGAACGCGCGGCGCTCGTACAGCTTGAAGTCCCACGCGCGCTGCCGCAGCACCGGGAAGCGGCGCACCGGCACGTCGTCGACCCAGTCGATGCCCGCGGTGAACGTGTTCTCCCAGGTGCGATAGTCCGACGCCGCGGTGGTGAGCACCTCGATGTCGAGGTGCGGCTTCAGGCGATTCACGAGCTGGCGCGCGTGCGCCTCCGCGCCGCCGGCGACGCCGTCGCCGTAGCGCTGCACCACCACGAGCGTCTTCGGCTTGCTCATCGTTTGTCGCACTCGCTCCTCGCGGCAAAGCCGCTCGTCGCTCGTTTCATCTAGACCGCGGCCAACCCGACGAGACGCTCGAGGCGGTCGTCGAAGGCGTGCCACGAGCACTCGTCGCGCACCCAGGCGCGGCCGCGCGCGCCCATCGCGTCGCCGTCGGCGAGGACGGCGGCGAGCGCGTCGCCGAACGACTCGCCGTCGTACGCGACGCCGCCGCCCGAGCGCGCGACCTGACCCGCCGTCACCGCGTTCGCGCTCGGCACGAGCACCGGCGTGCCCACCTGCCACGCCTCGAGGAGCACGATGCCGAGGCTCTCGAAGCGCGAGGGCAGCACGAGCGCGTCGGCGGAAGCGAGGAGCGACCACTTCTCCGCCTCGTTCACGCGTCCGAGCACGACGACGTCGTCGCGCGCCGGCGTCGGCATGCGCACCGTCCCCGCGAGCGCGAGCGTGCCGCACCCGCCGTTCGCGCGGTACGCGTCCCAGCGCGCGAGCAGGTCGTCGACGCCCTTGCCCTCGCTCACCTGGCCGAGATAGGCGACGAGCGGGCCGTCGGCGAACCGCGAGCGGTACGCCTCGTCGTGGTCGGGCGCGGGGTCCATGCCGATGCCGAGGATCTCGTGCGGGATGTGGCCGTTGTGGAAGCGGCGCTGCACCAGATCGCGCTCCTCGGGCGTGAGGAAGCCGAAGGCGCGCGGCATCTGGAAGAGCGCGCGGTACGGCGCGAGGCCGAGCGCCGCCTCGTCGTGCGCGGTCGAGATGAGCGCCGCGCGCTCGGGCACGATCGGCAGGCCCGCGGCGGTCGGCTCGTAGATGTACGTGTAGAAGAGCACCGCGTCGTACTCGCGGCCGCGCTCGTGGAGGAAGTCGAGGAGCGCGGGCGCGTGCGGCCCCTGCGCGCGCAGCCACTCCTGCTCGTCGGCGAGGGTGTGCGGCTCCATGAGCACGTGCCGCTCGACGTCCTTGAAGTCCTCGCGGCGGCCCGCGGCGACCGGGAAGCGATGCACCGCGAGGCCGTCGAGCGTGTCGTCGCCGGAGGGGTAATGGTTCGCCCAGGTCCAGTAGTCCTGTGCGGTCGTCGTCGCCACCTCCACGGTGTGGCGCCGCGAGAGGCGCACCGCGGTCGTCCGCGCGTGGCCCTCCGAACCGCCCGTGACGTCCGCGCCGTAGCGCTGGACGACGACGAGGATCCTCATCCCTTCGCCCGGACGCCCGCGATGTACCGCTCCGCGTTGCGCTCCGGAGAGAGCAGGCGCCGCAGGATCCGCACGCCGCGCACGAGCGCGGCGTAGCGCTCGGGCCGCTGGACGTCGCGCATGGCGTCGGCGAGCTCGCCGGTGTCGCGCACGACCACGCCGGCGCCGTGGTACGGCGCGAAGCCCTCCGCCGTCGAGAAGATGCACGGGAGGCCGGCCCACACCGCCTGCGTGACGACCGCGCTCTGGAAGACGTCCTCGTAGAAGAGCACGACGCAGTCCGACGCCGCGACGAAGTCGCCCATCGTGTCGTAGTCGGTGTTCACGATCACGTTGGGCCTGCCCTTCGCGGCCTCCATCACCTCGTCGAAATAGCGCGGCTCCCAGTCGGAGCGCGTCCCGGACAGGACGAGCACGGCGTCGTTGGGCAGCGCGCGGATGACCTCGATGTAGCGCTTGCGCGCGAAGAAGAAGCCCGGCGAGACGAACACGAACGCGTCCGGCGGGAGCCCGAGCCGCTCGCGGAGCGCGCGCTTCTCGGCGGCGTCCCTGGGGAGGTCGGTGTCCTCGAGCGGCATCACGACGAGCGGGAACTCGTCGCGCTTGTCCTCGTGCCGCGTGAGGAGCTCGAGCCAGCGCGCGGAGCGCCGGCTGTGCACGACCAGACGCTCCGGCAGGCCGCCCATGAGCGCGAGCACGGTGCGATAGCGGATGAACCAGTCCGACATGCGCAGCGCCACCCACGGCATGCGCAGCCACTCGAGGATGCCGCTGTAGCGCGGCCGGTAGTGGAGCGCGGCGGAGAGCCGCCGGTAGTGATGGAACTTCTCGGGCTCGAGCTCGTGCATCGACAGCACGATCGGGAAGCCGCGGCGGCGCAGGTCGAACAGCGCGCGCACGAAGGGCACGTCGCGGAAGATCCCGGCCTCGTGCTCGATGAGGATCGTCTCCACGTCGTCCCGGATGTACCGGAGCTTCTTCTCGAGGTCCGCGGTGTCGAGGTGGCGCACGCCGACGAAGGTCACGTGGTGGCCGCGCGCGCGCAGGCCGTCGCACACCGCGAGCGAGTAGTGGTGGATGCCGCAGCGCTGGTCGCTCGAGAGCACCACGACGCGCTTCTTGCGCTCGTCGGGCAGCTCGTAGCCGCCGAGACGCAGCGCGCCCGCGAGCTTCTCGCGCACGCGCTCGCGCGAGAAGTCCTCGAGCCGGCGCCGCCCGCGCGCGATGAGCTCCTCGCGCGCGCCCTGGTCGCGCACCACGCGCTCGAGCGCCTCGGCCACGCGCTCCGGCGACTTGTCGTCGAGCAGGACGCCGGCGTCCCCCAGCGTCTCGGGGATCGCGCCCGCGGCGTTCGCGACGATCGGCAGGTCCGAGCGCATCGCCTCGATGAGCGGGACGCAGAAGCCCTCGTGGTCCGAGAGCGTGAGGAGCGCGGTCGCGCCGCGGTAGTACGCGACGAGCTGCTCGACGCTCACGCTGCCGGTGAAGGTCACGCCGTCCGCGATCCCCGCGTCGCGCACCTGCGCCTGTACCCGGTCGAGGTAGGACGCGGACATCGCGGTCGAGCCGACGAGGTACAGGTGCGCGCCCGGATCGGAGCGGCGGTACTCGGCGAAGGCGGCGATGACGTCGTGCACGGCCTTCTGCGGGAGGATCTGCCCGACGACGAGGATCGCGGTGCGCTCGTCGGCGAGGCGGCGCGTCACGAGGGGGTCCGGCGTGACGTCGAACGCCTCCCAGTCGTAGAGGATCGGCACGACCGCGGTCTTCGCGAGCCCCGCGGCCTCGAGCTCCCGCCGGTTGAACTCGCTGTCGGCTAACCCGAGCTCCGCGACCGCGGCGAGCTCCGCGAGCTGCGCGCGGCCCAGCTCGCTGTAGCGCCTCGCGTGCTCGTTCACCCCGCTGAAATACGAGGCGGGCGTGATGTTGTGGTAGACGACGGCCTTGCGCTGCGGCAGCTTCGCGACCTCGCCGATCACGTCGTTGCCCATGGAGTGGTGGATGAGGAGCAGCGCGTCCTTGGGGAGGCGCTCGAGATCGTGCCAGTCGCGCACCAGCGCCCTCACCTCCGGCTTCGCCTCGTGCGCGAAGAGGTCGCTGCGCACGTCCGACGCCCAGAAGAGCCGCTGCAGCTCGAAGCAGTCGTTCCCGACCGCGTCGCCGTACGCGATGACCGGATGGAACTGGTGCGCGGTGCGCAGCCTCACCACAGCACCCGCACCGGGTATCCGGTGAGCCGTCGATCCTCGCTCAGGATGACGAGATCCTCGATGAGCGCCTGCGCGACGAGCAGGCGATCGAATGGATCGCGATGGACATCGGGCAGCGACGCGACGCGCAACGCGTGCGGCAGGCGGATCGGGAGGACCTGAAACGCGTTCCGCTCGAGCTGGTCGGCGATGTACCGCTCGGCATCCTCCGGCAACGTGACGCGACCGAGCCGTGTCTTGATCGCGATCTCCCAGGCGCTGGCCGCGCTGACGAAGACGTCGTTCTTCCCGTCGCGGACAGCGCGCTTGGCGCGCGGCGAGAGCCGACGGTCATCGGTGAGCCACCACAGGAAGACGTGTGTGTCGAGCAGGAGCTTCACTCGAAGCTCGTGCGCAGCTCCCTGGGAAGCGGTGCGTCGAAGTCGGGCGCGACGACGATCCGGCCTTTCGCCGTGCCCGGCGACCTGCGGCCGACGCGTGGAGCGAGCGGAACGATCTTGGCCACCGGACGGCCGGCCTTCGCCAGCGTGATCTCCTCGCCACGACCGACGCGCTCGACGAGCCGAGACAGATGCGTCTTCGC
Organism: Candidatus Limnocylindria bacterium; assembly: GCA_035651155.1. Taxonomy (GTDB): domain Bacteria; phylum Chloroflexota; class Limnocylindria; order P2-11E; family P2-11E; genus CF-39. The sequence continues at coordinate 5,371 of DASRGG010000005.1, forward strand.
CTCGTGGATGTTCACCGCTCGCACGCTTCCCAAGGTAGACTAAGAAATGGACTAACGTCAAAGGGAACGCCCGCGCGAGTCCCGTGGCCTGGGAGTCGCGAGCCGGGTCGGTCCGGTCTTGCGGCAGAAGGGCGTCAGAGGCCGAGCACGTCCTTGGTGCGCCGCGCGGTGCGATCGGGATCGAAGGCCCGCACGCGCTCGTGCCCCGCGTCGACGAGCGCGGCGCGCCAGCCGAGGTCCTCGTTCACGAGCGCGCACGCCTCCGCGGCTTCCGCGAGATCCTTGCGCGGCAGCAGCACCGCCGCGCCGTCGACGGTCTCCCCCACCGCGGCGGCGTCGAGCGCGACCACCGGCGCGCCGAGGAACATCGCCTCGAGGAGCGGCACGCCGAACCCCTCGTGCTCCGACAGCGAGACGAAGCACGACGCCGCGCGGTAGTAGGCGACGAGCTGCGGCAGCGACACCGGTCCGGTGAAGCGCACCGCGCTCGCGACGCCCAGCGCGTCCGCGAGCGCGCGCAGGCGCGCGTAGTACTGCGGCTGGTCGCGGTGCGAGCCGACGAGGACGAGGATGGCCTCGGGGTCGATGCAGCGGCGGTAGTACGCGAGCATGCGGATGAGCTCGTCCTGGCGCTTGTTCGGCGAGATGCGTCCGACGAAGAGCAGCTTCGAGTGGATGCCGGCGAGGAGCGCGCGCACCTCGGCGTCCGGGTCGATCGCGTAGCGCGACCAGTCGACGAGGATCGGGACGCAGGCGGTCCTCGCGTAGCCCGCGGCCTCGAGCGCGCGGCGGTTGAACTCGGAGACGCCGACCGCGAGGTCGATGGACGGCGCGAGGCGCTGCAGCTGGCGGATGCCGAGACGCGCGTGCGCGGCCGCGTGCGGGTTGAGGCCGACGAAGAACTCGGGCGGCGTCACGTTGTGGAACACGAGCACGCGGCGCGCCGGGAGCTTCGCGAGCTCGTCGAAGACCTCGTGGCCCATCGAGAAATGGAGGACCAGCGTGTCCTCCGGCCGCACCGAGCGGAAGAGCTCGCGGTACGAGCGCGTCTCGCCGTCCACGCCCGGCTTCGCCTCGACCGCGTACGCCTCGGAGGCGTAGCCCCACTCGCGGAAGCGCGCGCGCAGCGCGAAGACGTGATCGGACATCGCGTCGCCCGGTGCGAGGACCGGATGGAACTGGTGGACCGCGGTCATGCGTCGGGCTGGTATCCCACGACGGCGTAATCGCGGTCGCCGAAGAGCGTCCGATTCAGCAGGCGCACGTTCTCGCGCACCTTCGGATCGCCCACGTTCTCGTCGAGGCGCTCCTCGGACGGCTGGAACGTGCGCACCGCGACGCCGGTGAAGCCCTCGACCTCGAGATAGAAGGAGAAGAGCTCGGGCGGGATCGGCCGCAGGTGGCCGGGATCGAGCCAGAAGGTGTGACCCGTGACCGAGAGGCTCGCGGCGTTCGGCGTCACGAAGACGACCGGCGCCCCGGGCTGCAGCGCGCGGCGCAGCGCGCGCAGCATCGCGACGAGGTCGCCGGGGAGGACGTGCTCCGCGATGTGCCGCGCGTACACCCCGTCGATCGAGCGCGGCGGCAGGCTCTCGAGGTGCGCGAGGCCTTCCTGCGCGAACGCCTCGAGCCCGCGCTCGCGGCACCGCGCCACCATGCGCTCGTCCATGTCGACGCCGTAGCCGCCCACGCCGCGGTCGGCGAGCAGCTGCAGGAAGATCCCGCGGCCGCAGCCGAGGTCGAGCACGCGCTTGCGCCCCGCGAAGAGACCCGCGAACTGCTCGGACTGCTCGCGGATGACCGACTCGTCGCCGCCGAAGCGCGCCTGGAAGTACACCGAGTGCAGGTTCGCCGCGACCTCGTGCTCGCGCCACTGCCGCCACTCGCGCTCGAGGCGCGCGAGCCGCTCGCCGAAGCGCGGCGCGAGACGGCCTTCGACGTCGTATGTCGCCGCGAGGAGGCGGTTGATGCGCTCCTGCCGGTCGAGGATCGCGGCCATCCACCAGCGCAGGAGGCCGATGAGCACCCGCCGCGCGGCGGTGATGAGCGGGCCGACGACGCGCTTGTGGCTCGTCGGGTCGTACACCGCGTCCTCGTCGAGCGCCTCCGCGAGCGCGCCGACGGGGTCCTTCATGTCGTCGGAGAGGAGGCGCCGCCCGCCGGGGAGATCCGTGCGCAGCAGCGCTTCGACGTCCGCGCCGTAGATGCCGCGCTCGCGCTTGCGGCGGACCCGCTCGCGGACCTCGGTGAGGATCGCGTCGAGGTCGACCTGCGCGTCGCTCATCGCAGGGACTTCACGGCGCGATCGAGATCCTGCCTGTCGATGACACGCTCCACGATGCAGCCACTGTCGGCGCCGTACACCCGGCTCTCCTTCTCCGTGAAGGGACGGAAGATGATGCGCCGCTCGCCAACGCGAAGCCGCCGCCAGGGCGGAGCACCCTCGAGGGGCTGCTCATCCAGATTCGCGCGGCGCGGTATCGCTCGCAACGCTTCGAGCGCCGGCTCGACGCGCTCCCGGCCAACGGCATCGAGCTTCCGCCAATCATGCTCGGCACGCTTCGTAAAGCGGAGCGCCGCTCTCAACGACGCGCGCGAGCACGACGGGTCGTCTTCCGCTTCGGCTTCGCGAGGAGATCATCGAACGACACGGTATCGCCACGACGCGCTTCTTCGTCTGCCAGCCGCATGCCTTCGACGAACTCGGGTGCGTTGGCGAGGATCCAGTCCTCGAGCGCGTCGGAGTCGATCGGCACGAGAGCGGCGACCGGCAGGCCGTCGCGAGTCACGAGCGTGGCCTGCTTCCGATGCGTGACGTCATCGATGACCTTGCTCGTGTTCCGCGCAAGCTCGCGCACGTTCACTCTCGCCATGCCCGTGCTCCCCACTTGTCATACATCCGTCAGACATGCTAGCCGATGGACCGCGGGACGTCACCTCGCCACTGTGGGCTCCCTGTCATACGAATGTCAGACAGTTGAGGCGTCCCCGTGGGTACGACGCTTCGAGGACCGGCGTCCGGCAGACGCCGGTCAGGGTGGCCACTCCCGCAGGCGACGTAGAAGTAATCCAACACGGCCTTCTCGACCGTGGCAAGCGCGACACCTGCGTGTTCGTCGAAGCCGCCGAAGAGCTCGCGCACATTCACTTTCGCCATCGCACCCCCTGTCATGCGACTGTCAGACAGTCTGTGAGCGGCATTACCGGTAGACGTCCTTCCGATGCCTCACGACGTGCAGGTGGATCGACCGTTCGACGATGTCGTAACGGATGCGGTAGTCGCCGACCCCCATCGCCATCGACCGATCTTCGGGCCATGGAGCTTGCGACCCTCGTACGGATCCGCCTGCATCCGAGCGAGCGCACCTAACACCTGCCGCTGGATGCGCTTTGGCAGCTTTCGGAAGTCGGCTTCGAATACCTTCGAGGGAACGAGGGCGTAGGTCGGAAGCTAACGACCTCGATAGATAGCGCGCGATGCCGCAAGACTGCTTACCTCGCCGCGCCGGATCTGCGCAGCCGAGGTCCGCAGAGCCTTCTTCAGAGCGGGATCCCGCTTCTCTGCTCGCAGCTCGACAAGATCCTCGTACTCGTCCAGCGGCACGAGCGCGACCTTCGGTCGTCCCTTTTTCGTCACGACGAAGCTTTGGCCCTCCTCGCTCGCGAGACGAATGAGACGGCCAAGATGGGTCCTTGCTGTGAACGCGTTGACGATCATCGGGGCCTTCGGCGCTCTCGCTGCCACGACACACCTCCGCCGAGAACGATCAGGAGCGACTCTAACTAGTTGAAATGCCACGCGCGGGTCTTACGAGGCCTCCCAGCGGTGATCTATCCGCGCCGTACCCATCTCGCCCGCGGATCCGACGACGCGGAACGTGTAGCGCTTCGAATGGTAGTCATAGGCGTGGAGCTCGGGCGACGACGCGGCGACGTCGAGCTCGTACTTTCCGGGCAGCAGCGGGAGCGCGTCCACGCGGAAGGAAACGTGACCCTCGCGCTTCGCGCGTATCGGCACGGCGTCGTTCTTCGTGTTCGTCCCGTACACCGAGAGGCCGTCGTCGCGATAGATGAGGACGCCGAACACCGCGTCGCGCTCCTCGTCGGCGCGGTACGCGAGGCGGATCTCGAACGGCGCGCCCGACCGCACGACGTGGGCCGCGTCGGCGCCGCTGTGCAGCGTCACCGCCTCGATGCGGACCTCGCCGCTGCCCCAGCGATCGCCCTTGGGTCCTTCGCCGGCGAGGCGGCCCTCCTCCTGCGCGTCGACGAGCTCGTGGTAGGCCTCGAGCACGCGCTGGATGTCGCCCTCGGCGCGCACGACGCCGTGGTCGAGCAGCAGGCCGCGGCGGCAGAGGCGCTCGACCGCGGCGAGGTCGTGCGAAACGAAGCAGATCGTCTTCTGGCGCGAGCGGAACTCGTTGAGCTTCGCGTAGCACTTGCGCTGGAAGTACTCGTCGCCGACGGCGAGGATCTCGTCGATGAGGAGCACGTCGGGATCGACGAACGCCGCGACCGAGAACGCGAGACGCATGTACATGCCCGACGAATACGTCTTCACCGCGGCGTCGAAGAAGTCGCCGAGCTCGGCGAACGCGACGATCTCCGGCAGCACGCGCTCGGTCTCCTTGCGCGAGAGGCCGAGGAGCGACGCGTTGAGGTAGACGTTCTCGCGCCCGGTGAAGTCGGGATGGAAGCCCGCGCCGAGCTCGAGGAGCGCCGACACGCGCCCGGTGACCTCGACCGTGCCGGTCGTCGGCCGCGACGTGCCGGCCATGAGCTTGAGCAGCGTGGACTTCCCGGAGCCGTTCGCGCCGACGATGCCGAAGGTCTCACCCGCCTCGACCGCGAACGACACGTCCTTCAGCGCCTCGACGACCTTCGCGGGCGCGTACTGACGCAGCGCCCACTCCTTGAGCGTGCGCCGCCGCTCGCGGCGCACGCGGTATGTCTTCGAGACGTGATCGGCGCGGATGGCGAGCATCCGCCGAAGTGTATGAACTGACGGTCGGCCGGACGTCGTCAACGCGTGCGTACCATCGCGATGGTATGGAGCGCAAGCAGGTCCGGTTCGCGCCTTTCGCGTGATCCTGCCGCCAGGGCGGAGCTCGTCCGTCGCGCCCTTTCGGTCGTGGGCACGTCCTCCTCAGGCGGCGGGCGCGACATCGCGAGAGGGCATGACCGCGAGCTCGGCGACATCCTCTTCGAAGAGATCCGCGCTAAGCGTTGAGCGTCTTCGTCGACACGCCGGCGCTGCTCGCTGCTGGACGAGACGGATCTCAGCGCCGCGAGCGCGCGATGCTGGCGACGCCGATCCCGAGGATCGCGCCGCCGATCGTGTCCGAGAGCCAGTGCTCGCCGAGATAGACGCGCGTCGCCGCCATGATCGCGACGCCGAGGAGGACAGCCCACGTCGGAACGCCGTGCGCGATGCGCAGCAGGAACGCCGCGCGCGCGACGTGCCCGCTCGGGAACGAATACGCGAACGGCGCGTGGAAGAGCGGGAGCAGCTCGACGGCGCGCGAGCGCTCCTGTGGCGGTGGCGCCTGTGGCACGAGCATCTTCAGCGCGGCCTCGACCGCGATGGTGACGACGATGAAGAGCGGTACCAGCGCGTCACGCGGATAGGCGCGGAAGCGCGCGACCGCGAGGCCGAGCGCGATGCCGAGCGTGACCTCGGATTGGCCGAGGACGCCGACGAGCGACGCGGCGAGGTCGAGCGCGGGCGGGTGGACCGACTGCGCGACCTCGAGCGCGCCGGCATCGATCCCGCGACAGGTGCCGCCGACGACCGCCAGGGTCACGAGGCCGAGAAGGACGATCCAGCTCCATGCGACGCCGCCCATTGGGACGCGAGTCTATGGGCCTACTGCGCGACGACGGTACAGGTCGTGTTCGGCAGCAGGCTCGGCAGCGTGCCGGCCGTGAGGACCGGCGCGTAGACATCGACGCCGATGCTCGATCCCTGGCGGACGAGATCGAAGCCCGCCGTGCCACCCGCGGTGTACTGCGCGCCGCCCGTCAGCAGCGTCGTCGCGTTGCCGCTCGTGCGCGTGAGCGCGACCGAGAAGGTCCCCGCCGTGACGACGTTGTTGAGCGCGTCACGCACGCTCACGGTGCCGCGGATGATCGGGTTGCTGCCCGTGGGCAAGGTGTTCGGCGACAGCGCGCAGCTCAGGTGGTCGGCGCTGCCGGCAGTCCACACCGCGGTCGCGCTCACGCCGACGAGGCTCGCGCTGGTGAACGTGATCGCGCACGCGCCGTATGCACCGGCGCTGCTGAACACGAACGTGGCTTTGCCGCCCAGCGTGCTCGTCGAGCCGCGCTGAAGGACGTCGCCGCCCGCTCCGCTGCAGAGGCTCTGGCTCAGGCCGAGGACGATCCCGCGGCCGCTGTCACCGGTGACGAGGACGCCATTCGCGTCGGTCACGCCGACGACGATCTTCGTGCAGCTCGGATCGCTCGGGCTCGAGCCGAGATCGCAGACGCCGATGCTCGAGGCGGGGTGTGGCGAGTCGTTCGACAGGATCGCGAGCCTCGCGGGCGCGCCCACGGTCTGCGTCGTGAGCGTCGCGCTCGTGCCCGCGATCGAGGAGTTGTTCGTCGTCACGACGAAGAGACAGCGACCCGGTGCGCCGGTCGACTGCACGGTGAACGCGGCGCGGCCCTGCGCCGCCACGGCGCTCGCGAAGCTGGACGTCACGCTCGGGTTCATGCCCTGCGAGATCGAGACGAGCCGGCAGGTGCCCGCACCGCTCTGCAGCGTCACGGCGAGCTGCGTCAGGTTGTCGCTCAGGACGCGAACGCCGTTCGCGTCGGTGACGTCGACCTGCAGCGTCGTCGTGGAAAGGTTGTCCGCCGCGATCGGGCTCTGGAGGATCGTCGCGACGGTCTTCGTCGCCACGCCGGCGGGGTTGCTCGTGAGGACCACGTTGCAGCCGGTGAGCCCCGCCGCGGACGCCGAGAGCTGGATGTCACCGGGCGTGGTCGTGCTGGTGATCGTGATCGTAACCACGCCGGCGGATGGCGCGACCGTACCGACGGGACTCATCTGCGCGAGGCTCGGCGTGACGTTGATCACATTGATCGGCGGCGCGTACGCGTTCGCCACGACGCTGCCGTTCGAATCCTTGAAGGTGATCCGCGCCGTCGCGATGCCGCCCGTCGTCGCTCCGCCGTCGGCCGCGATGCGGCTCGGCGTCACGCTGCAGGCGAGCTGGGCGACCGGTCCGTACACGGTGATCGCCGCGCTGCCCTTCCATCCCATGGCACTCGCGACGGCGCTGCACGGCTGGCTCGAGGAGTTCATCGCGGTGGCGACGAACAGTCCGGCCGCCGTGATGGCGCCGCAGCCGCCCGTCACGCTCCACGTCACCGGTGCGCCGGCGGGCTGGCCCGTGACGACGAACTGCTGGTAGCTGCCGACGGCGACCGCTGCGACGGCCGGCGAGACGGTCAGCGACAACGGAGGCGTCGGCACGGCGTTCACGTGGAAGTACCCCTCCGGCCGGAGGACCGCGCCGGTGGCGATGAGTCCGACGTCGCCGTTGAACGTCGTCACCGTTCCCGCCGGCGTGCCGGTCGGGACCGTGAAGCTGTAGATGAAGAACGCGTTCTGCCCGGGGGCGACCGCCGTCGCCACGGTGGCGTATGCGGTCGGCGAGAACCACCCCTTGTTGAAGGCCGCGTTCCAGGGGACGTTGCAGCTGACCTTGTCAGGGGCGCACACGAGCAGTCCGACGACACCGGGGTACCAGATCTGCGTCCCGCTGTTGAAGAAGATCGCCGACGCCTGTCCGCTGCCGCCGGCGTCCACGTTCGTGAACGCCGACTCCCCCGCGTAGCTCGAGCTGTATCCGTTCCCGGCGACGACGTTCGCGGTCGCCGGCGTGGAAAGGACGAGCAGCGCGGCGGCGGCGGCGAGCGGCAGCCCGGCCCGCAGGGCCTTGTGCATGCCGTCATTCCACTACCAAGCGGCCGCGCGGGCCAGTCCTCATTCGAGCGTGCCGTCCGCACTCGGGACCGTCCGCGCGAGCCTTACAGCGCTTCCTCGAAATCGTCCTTCGAGCGCCGGAAGTAGGCGAAGCCCAGTACGAACAAGACGATCGCGAACGCGGCGGAGTACGCGAGGCGCGACCAGTCCGGCGGAAGGCCGTCCAGCAGGGCGCGCTGGTACGACACGATGACCGCGGTCATGGGATTCAGGTAGAGGAGCTCCCGCTCGGTGGGGCGGTCCGCGACGATCTCGACGGAGAAGAGGACCGGCGTGAGGAAGTACCACGCCGTGAGCAGGATCCCGAGGATGTGCTGCACGTCGCGGAAGAACACGTTCGCCGCCGCGAGCAGGTACGCGAAGCCGAGATTCATCACGAGCTGGATCGCGACGAGGAGCGGCAGCACGAGGAGCCCTTCCGGATGGCGCGGCCCGAAGATCGCGAGCACCGCGAAGAGGACCACCATGGAGAGGAGGAAGTTCGCGAGGCTCGACAGCACGCTCGCGGCGGGAAGCAGCTGCAGCGGCAGGCGGACCTTCTTCACGATCGCGCCGTTCGCGAGGATCGACGCGGCGCCGGCGCCGAGCGAGCTCGCGAAGAACGTCCACGGCAGGAGGCCCACGAACAGGAACACCGCGTAGTTCTGCTCGCCGCTCGTCGTGCGCGGCCGGATGCCGAAGAGCACGCCGAAGAGCAGGTAGAACACGCCGAGCTGGAGCAGGGGGATCGCGAAGTTCCAGCCGAACCCGAGCGCGGACCCCTTGTACCGCGAGCGCAGGTCGCGCCATGCGAAGTCCTGCAGCAGCTGGCGGTGCGTGACGAGCGCGCGCATGTCGGCGATCACGACGACGCGAGTTTAGGCGTCAGATGAAACGAGACCGGGGCCCCGAAGGGCCCCGGTCCCGTGATGACCGCGGGGTCGTCCGCTACTGGACGACGATGGTGCAGCTCGTCGCCGGAGCCGGGAGCGAGCCGCTGTTCAGGCCAGGGGTATACGCGTCGGTACCCGCGCTCGTGGTCGACCGCACGATGAACACGGCGGTGCCGTTGCTCGTGTTCTGCGGGCTGGGCGTTTGACTCGTCTGGAGCGTGGTCGACGACCCGCTCGTGCGAGAGAAGGTCACCGAGTACGTGCCGGTGTTCATGACGTTTCCGAGCGAGTCGCGCACGCTGACGATCGCGCTCGACTGCGACGCGCCGTCCGCGACGATCGGGCTCGGCGTGAAGACGCAGCCGAGGTGGTCCGCGCCGCCGGCGTTCCAGACCGCCGTCGCGTTGACGCTCGAGAGCCCGGCTGCCGCGAACGTGATGGAGCAGGCGCTGTACGCGCCCGCGGAGCTGAACACGAACGTCGCCTTGCCGCCCGACTCGGTCGTCGCCGCGCGCTGGACGACGTTCCCGCCGCCGGCGCCGGTGCACGACGCGTTCAGCGATGCGGTGATCGAGCGACCGTTGTCGCTCGTCACGAGATTGCCATTCACGTCGCGCACGCCGATGACGATCGTCGTGCAGCTGGGCTCGTTGCTGCCGCCGCCTGGGACACAGCTCCCGGCGACGGACGCGTTGTGCGGCGAGTCGTTGCTCAGCACCGCGATCTGGTTCGGCGCGCCCACGATCTGCGTCGTGAGGCTGGCGGTGCTACCGGCGATCGATGAGTTGTTGGTCGTGATGTAGAAGAGGCACTGGCCGGGCGTGCTCGTCGACTGGACGGTGAACTGCACGCGGCCGTTCACGTCGGTCGCGTTGCCGCCGCCGAGAGAGAACCCGGCGCTCGCGCCCACGGGTACGCCGGTGACGTTGCAGACGTTCGTGCTGCCGGCATCGCGCGTGACCGAGATGACGGTCGTGTTGTCGCTGCTCACGCGGTTGCCGTTCGCGTCGGTGACGTCGACCTGAAGCGTCGAGGTCGACACGTTGTCCGACGCGATCGGGCTCGTCAGGAACGTCGCGACGGTCTTCGATGCCGCGCCGACGCCGCCGCTGCTGATGATGACGTTGCAGCCGGTGAGGCCCGGGGCCGACGCCGAGAGCTGGATGTCACCCGGAGTGTTCGTGCTCGTGACCGTCACGGTGATCAGGCCCGCCGATGGCGACACCGATCCGGTGGGGCTCATCGTCGCGAGCGACGGCGTGACGTTGACGACGCTGATCGCGGGCGTGCTGGCATTCGTGACCGTGTTGCCGTTCGGATCCTTCACCGCGACCGTGGCCGTCGCCACGCCCGCCGAGGTCGCGCCGCCGTTGGCGGTGATGGCCGTCGGCGAGGCGGTGCAGCCGAGCTGCGTCGGCTGACCGAACACCGTGATCGGCGCGCTCCCGGTCGATCCCGGGATGCTCGCGATGACCGTGCACGGCTGCGTCGCCGAGTTCATCGCGGTCGCGGCGAAGAGACCCGCCGCGGTCACGGCACCGCAGCCGCCGAGGACGGTCCACGTCGGCGTCGCGCCCGTCGGAAGGTTCGTGACGGTGAACTGCTGCGTGCTCCCGACCGGCAGCGAGGCCGTCGCGGGAGAGATGAGGAGGCTCAGCGTGGGCTGGGGCGTGGTGTTGACCTGGAAGTAACCCTCGGGATGGAGCATGGTCCCCGTGGGGATCAGGCCCACGTCACCGTAGAACGTGGTCGCGGTGCCCGGAGGCGTGCCCGCCGGGACCGTGAAGTTGTAGATGAAGAATCCGTTCTGACCCGGCTGGACCGCCGTCGTCACCGTCGCGTAGACGGTCGACGAGTACCAGTTCTTCGCGTACGTCGGGTTCGAGGAGACGTTGCAGGTGATCTTGTCGGCGGCGCAGACGAGCAGTCCGACGACCCCGGGCTGCCAGACCTGGCTCCCATCGTTGAAGAAGATGGCCGAGAACTGGCCGGTCTCACCGACGCCCGCGCTGGTGAACGCCGACTCTCCGGAGTAGCTGGAGCTGTATCCCCCGCCGGCGATGGGATTCGCGCTCGCGGCTGTGGAGAGCGTGAGCATGGTGCTGAAGGCCATGAGCAGGCCGAACGCACCGTTGAGGATCTTCCGCATGGACGCACCCCTTCTCACTGATGGCTCGCGCATCTGCTTACCGCGAGGTCAACCGGGATGTTACGCGGCGCCACAGGAGTCGTGCGAGACCTACGCTGTGCCGCGTGCCGGAGCGGTCGTGGGTGCGTCGGCTCTGTGTCTGGGAATGGGACGGCGCTCCGCCGGGCGCGCTCCTGCTGCACGGCATCGGCAACTACGGCCGCTATTGGGATCTCCTCGCCGACGCCGTCGCCGGGCGGGTGCGCCTGGTCGCGCCGGACGCGCGCGGGCACGGCGAGAGCCTGAAGCCTGCCGCCGGCTATGCGCCGACCGACTTCGTGGACGACGCGACCGCGGTCATGGACGCGCGGGGGCTCGCCCGCCCGCTCGTCGTAGGTCATTCGATGGGCGGCTTCCACGCGACCGCGCTCACGCTCGCGCACCCCGACCGCGTCCGTGGGCTCGTGCTCGTCGACGTCGGCCCGCGCGTCGAGGAGGCCGGCGCCTCGCGCGCGCGGCGGCTCTCGCTCGGGCGGCCGGATCGCTTCGCCGACGAGGCCGCGGCGCTCGCGTACCTGCGCGAGACGTCGCCGGGGTACGGCGACGCGGTGTACGAGAACCGCATGCGCTGGCTCTTCGCGCGGAAGGGATCGTCGCTGGTGTGGCGATCGTCGAAGGACGCGCTCGCGAAGATCCTCGACGACGCGAAGGCGAGCGCCGCGGCGGTGTGGGATCGGCTCGGGGAGATCGCGTGTCCGGTGCTCGTGGTGCGCGGGACCCGGTCGCCGTCGTTCGCGGAGTCGACCGCGCGCCGGATGCTCGCGACGCTGAAGGACGCCCGCCTCGTCGAGCTCGACAGCGGACACAACGTCGCGCTCGAGCGCCCGCGGGAGCTCGCCGACGCGGTCGTGCGCTTCTCGCGCGGGATCGGCTGACCGTCGCGCGCGGAGATCGGCTCAGCGCGCCGCGGCGGGGACGCGCGCGAGCTCGCGGTCGAGGAACGACAGCACGCGCCGCGCCCACTCCGCGGGATGGTCGGTGAACGCCTTCACGTGATCGCAGCCGTGCACCATCCAGAGTTGCGTATCCGGATTCGCGCTCGCGGCCTTCAGGTCGGCCCCGTGATGCGCGTACACGGTCCTGTCGGCGTCGCACTGGATGAAGAGCCACGCGCGCTCGGGGTGCGCGCGCACGACCTCGGCCGGCTTCACCGACGCGACGTCCAGGCCGAAGAAGATCCGGCTCACGATCACGATGCCCGGCGTGAACCAGGACGGGAGGCCGGTGTAGTTCGTCCCGACCTCGCTCACGACGGTGTAGCCGTCGGCGTACGCCGAGTCGGTGACGACCGGCCCGATCGTCGGGTCGAGCCCGACGGTCATGATCGCGCTGCCCGCGCCGAGCGATTCGCCGATGACCGCGACGCGGCGGCGGTCGATGCTCGCCTTCGTCGCGGCGAAGTCGATCGCGGCGACGATGTCGCGCGGCTCGTACTGCCCGAGCGAGTACCGGTCGCCCTCGCTCTCGCCGTGGCCGCGCAGATCGAACGTGAGCACCGAGTACCCGGAGGCGAGGAGCAGCTGCGCGACGAGGTCGGGGCGGAACGACGACGCGATGCGGTTCTGCCCGCGGCCGTGGACGAGCACGACCGCGCGGTCCGCGCGCGTCGCGGTATTCGGGAACCACCAGCCCTTCAGCAGCACGCCGTCCGTCGAACGGAAGCTCACCGTCTCGTAGACGGAGGACACGGTGTTGGCCGCCGGAACGAGGGGCTTGCGCTCGAGCTTGGTCACGCCGTCCGCGACGCGGTAGGAGATCGCCCCGTAGGCGAGAAGTCCTAGTACCACCGCCGCCACGAGCACCCAGGGCCCGAAACGGCGCACCTTTCGCACGCCACGACGCTAGCAGGCGGCGGTCCCCCTAACGGGGGAGAGGCCTCGCTCGTTCCCCACACCAGAGACCCGAAAAAGGGAGGCAGTCGCCACATGCTGGAACGTCTACTCGAGCTGCTGCTCCACGCGAAGTCCGGCGTCCTCGCGGGCGTGTTCCTCGTCGGCACGACCGGAGCGCTCGTGACCGCGACGGTGCAGAACGGCGTCACCACCATCACCCTCACCGAGGCGAGCCCGAGCCCGTCCGCATCCGCGAGCGCGAGCCCGACCGCCTCGCCCACCGCTTCCCCGACGGCATCGCCGACCGCGTCGCCCTCTTCATCTCCTTCCGCCTCCCCGTCGGCGTCTCCGTCGGCTTCCCCGTCGGCCTCGGCGGGCGCGTGCGCCGACCAGGCACACGCCGCCTCCAACGCGGTGAAGACCGTGAACAGCGCCTTCGCGCGGTTCCACGGCGACCTCTCGCACCGCCGCGAGGGCGTGCGGAGCGACTCGGCGCGCCAGACCATCGAGAACGCCGACAAGCTCCTCAAGCAGATCCGTGAGAACGCCGTGCAGGCGATCCACGCCACGAGCACCTGCGCGAAGCACGAGAACGAGGACACGAACGAGGGTCAGAACGACAACCAGGACCAGGACAACAACGACGAGCACGGCGGCAAGAAGAGCCACGCTCAGGGCAACTTCCTGATCGTCCTCCTCGGCAACTTGTTCGGCTCGAACCAGACCACCACGACCACCGCGAGCCCGACGCCGACCGCCACGGCGACCCCGAGCGCCACGGCGACGCCGACCGCCACGGCGACCCCGAGCGCGTCACCCTCCACGGGCACGACGTTCACCGGGACCGACCCCAAGGCGATCGCGGACCAGGCCGTGGCCGCGATGAAGCTCGTGTTCGACGACGCGGTCGCGCAGCTCCCGGTCCCGACCGCCTCGGCGAGCCCCCGCCCGGACCGCACCTCCGGTGGCGAGCACGGTGACTCCAAGTCCAAGGGTGGCTCCAAGGGCGGCGAGCACGGCAGCGGAGGCCGCGACTAACACAGTCCCTATCCCATCTCCATCCCCCTGCGTCGAGCGGCCCGCCCCTCCGTCGGCGGGCCGCTTCGTTCGTCCGCGGATCCCGCGCGAGGCCTCCGAGCTCATCGCGCCCGCAGCCTCGCGCGCGCGTCGCTTTTTGACCATCTGATGGTAAATTTCTTACCACCACATGGCCGCGCCGGTGCTGTTCCCGCGCCACCTCGAGCCCTCTCTCCGAGAGGCGCTCGCGGACACGCCCGCGATCGTCCTGGTCGGCGCGCGCCAAACGGGTAAGAGCACCCTGGTCCGAGCGTTGATCGGCACACGATTTCGCGCCGACTACGTCACGTTCGACGACCTCAACGCCCGGGCCGCAGCGCGCGCCGATCCAGCCGGCTTCCTAGCGGGCCACGCGGGACCGGTCATCCTCGACGAGGTCCAGCACGTCCCCGAGCTGTTCCCGCAGATCAAGCTGCGTGTCGACACAGATCGCCGTGCCGGGATGTTCGTGTTGACCGGCTCCGCGAACGTGCTCCTGCTCCCCACGATCTCGGAGTCGCTCGCTGGTCGCAGCGAGCATTTCACGCTTTGGCCACTCTCGCAGGGCGAGCTCGCGAGCAAACGGGAAAGCTTCGTCGACGCCCTCTTCGCGGAGCGGCTCCGAAGCGCGGAGGAACATTCGGACATCCGGGGCGACGTGCTTCGAAGGGCTCTGCGCGGAGGCTACCCGGAGATCATCCGTCGGACGAGCGCGGATCGTCGTTCCGCCTGGTTCCGGTCCTACACGACGACGATCCTGCAGCGCGACATCCGAGATCTTACGCAGATCGGCCAGCCGCAAGAGCTCAGCCGGCTCCTCGCGATCGTCGCTGCCCGCGTGGGGTCACCGCTCAATGTCCTCGACATCTCGCGCGCGCTCGGGTTGCCCCATGTGACCGTTCGGCGCTACCTCACGATCCTCGAACGGCTGTACTTCATTTATCGGGTTCCCGGCTGGTCGGGTGGCCTCAATGCTCGGGTCACCCACCATCCGAAGGCCTATCTACCGGATTCCGGCTTGCTCGGCCATCTGATGGGCGTGGCGCTACCCCGTTTCGAGCGTGATCCGACTTTGGCTGGGTCGCTGGTGGAGAATTTCGTCGTCGGAGAGATCGAGCGTCAGCGCGAGTGGAATAGGAGCCCTACGACCACCTACCACTTCCGGGACGCGACGAATGAGGTCGACGTCGTCCTCGAGCGGCCCGATGGTGCGGTTGTGGGTATCGAGGTGAAGGCGGCGTCGAGCGTCGGCAGCGCCGACTTCAAGGGACTACGCGCGCTCGCGATCCGCGCAGGCAAGAGGTTTCATCGCGGGGTTGTCCTGTACACGGGCGCGCGCACGGTGCCGTTCGCGCGGAACCTCCACGCCGTGCCGCTGAGCGCGCTCTGGCGCCTCTGAAGGGTCCCGAGGCGCTACACGGCCGGCCGACGCCGGATGAGACCCGTCGCCCCCAGGACGGCGACCGCGGCGGTGAGCGCGAGCCACACGAGACCGAGGACGAGGTCCGAGGCGCGCGCGTGCACCAGCGAGGGGAAGAGGATCGCGGGATCGGGGCGCACGACGCGCGCGAGGAACGCGAAGAGCGCGCCTTCCGAGCCGCTGCTCCGGATGTCGAGCGCGAGGTCGTAGCGGATGTTCGGGAGCACCGCGTACACGTAAGCGACGAAGAGCGAGTACGCCGCGAGCACCCACGCGACGCCCTCCGCGACGGGACGCGCGGGGCCGAGCCCGCCGATGCGCTCGACGCCCGCCGCGAGGAGGACGACGAGGAACGGCAGGCCGCCGAGAAGGTAGCGCGACGGCGGCGAGCCGTCGGCCCACCAGTAGGCGATGTCCGACACGTACGCGAAGTACGCGAGCCACCCCAGGCCGAGCGCCGCGAGCTCCGCGCCGCGCGCGCGTCGCAGCAGCGGCACGAGGCCGAGCGCGGCGACGAGGTACAGCGGCGTGCGCGGGATGAGCCCGAAGACGCGGTCGAAGAGCAGCCCGAGCGCGCCGATCTGCGGCGTGAACGCGAGGACCTGCTGCTGGTCGCGGATGAGGTAGTAGCCGGCGTTCGGGACGAACACGCCGAACATGCGCCAGTCCACGAACGACAGGAGCAGCACGAGCGCGACGAAGGGACCGGCACCCGCGACGGCGCGGCGCGCGAGGAGCGACGGCGTCGCGGGCCGCGCCGGACGGAGCGCGCAGTACGCGACGACCAGGCCGACGCCGACGGCGATGAGCCACGCGCGGGTGGAGAGCCACGGCAGCGCGCCCACGCACGCGCTCGCGAGCGCGAGGCGCCCAAGGCTCGTCGCGCGACCCGCGCGCAGGAGCCGCGCCGCGACGAGGAACGCGAGCGCGACGGGGAGCTCGGGATAGATCTGCGTCGTGTACGTGAGGAGCGGGTGCGCGAGCGCGGCGCCCGCGACGCCGAGGAGCGCCGCCCGGTGCGCGACGCGCAGGTCGCGGCAGGCGAGGTACAGCTGCGCGACGAGCGCCGCGCCGACGAAGCAGAGCAGCACGAGGACGCCGGTCCGACCGGCGATCGCGAACGGGAGCGTCGCGAGGAGCGGGAGGCCGAGGTCGCGGATCGGGAACTGCGACGCGCCGACGTCGATGATGTGGCGGTCCGGCAGGACGTCCGGGTAGTAGGCCCGGTAGATCTGGCTGTCGTACGCGGCCCGCAGATCGAGGCCGTGGCCGGCGAGCAGGCTCTGCACGATCACGAGGTAGTGCGGCTCGTCGGACGCGGTCGGCATCACCGCGCGGTGGTACGGCAGCAGCGCGAGGAACGGCACGAGCAGCACCGCGGCGAGGAGCCACGCGACACGGCGATCCTCGAGGTTCGCGACGACGTGCCAGAGCCCCTCGAGCGCGTGCACCGTCCAGGCGCCGAGCGCCGCGAGGTAGATCGCGCCGAGGATCGCCGGGCGCGGCTCGAGGTCGCGCGACTGGACGAAGAGGAGCAGCGGGACGACCGCGTAGAGCGCGTGGTGGCGCGCGAGGAAGGCGTCGCGGCGCTCCGCCGCGAGCGCGCGCGCGACGAGCGCGGTGCCGATGGCGGCGATGACGAGCGCGAAGGGCAGGTACTTGCGCGCGATCGACGCGGGGACCTCGCCGCCCGCGCCGACCCACGGCTGGAAGACCGCGACGAGCGTGAGCGCGAGCGCGCCGAGATTGAGGAGCGCGAAGCGGAGCTCGCCGCGCGTCATGCGCGCGCCCTCCGCCAGCCGCTCCACGCGAGCGCGGCGAGGAGCACGAGGCCGGGGATGAGGCGGAGGTACGCGCCGACCCACCAGTCCGGCGTCACCGGCTGGAACGAGGGAAGCCACGCGAGCGGATCGAGGCCGAGGGCGGTCTCGAGCAGCCCCCGCGGCTTGTCTTCGAACGCGGTGTTCAGCGCGGCGCTCGGCACGGCGAGGAGGAACGCGGTCGCGAGCGCGCTCGTCGCGACGAGCACCGCGGCGACGGCGCGCAGCGCGGGCGGTCGCGCCGCGGCGAGGCCGAAGGCGACGAAGGGTGCGGCGAGCGGCAGGACGTCAACCACGTATCGGTTCGGCGGAGCGTAGCCGCCCTCCCAGAGGCGGAAGAGCGAGAGCAGCACGAGGCTGGCGGCGGCCGCGGCCGCGCCGGGCAGGAGGCGCGCGCGCTCGGCCCGGAGCGCCGGCGCGGCGCCGAGGGCCGCGAGCAGGAGCCAGGGCGAGGTGCCGGCGACGCCGAAGACGCGGTCGAAGAGGATCGCGGGCAGGCCGATCCAGAAGCGGAAGGTCCAGGTGGGCTCGGACTGGATCGTCTGCGCCGCGGCGGTGCCGTACAGGTATCCCGCGTACGGCAGCGGCACGCCGAACGTCGCGAGCGAGACGAGCGCCGCGGCGGCGACGAGCGCCGCGGCGCCGAGGGCGAAGCGGACGATGGCCGCACGCGGCCAGGCGCGCAGGAACGGGAGGAGCGCGACGAGCACGAGCCCGTCGCGCGGATTGAGGAACGCGGTCGCTCCGAGGAGGGCCCCCGCGAGCGCGGGGCGCCGCACGCGTGCGGTGAACGCGAGCCGGTATCCGGTCGCGACGAGCGCGGCGCCGACCGCGTTCGGGTACACGTGCACCGCGGCGAGCGCGAGCGGCGCGCAGAACGCGACGAGCGCCCACGTCGCGCGCGCGACGCGGCGGTCGCGCACGGTCTCGCCGAGGAGCAGCCAGGTCTGCGTGGCGGTCCACGCGGCGAAGAGCGCGACGACGAGCGTCGCGCCGACCTCGCCGCCGATCACCCACCCCGGCGCGAGGAGCGCCGGCAGCGCGTAGCCCTGCAGGAGGCGCGGTCCCGCGGGCGCGTCGGCGACGTGCGTCGCGGCGTCCACCGGCTGCGGCCGCACGGCGAGGAGCTCGAAGAAGCGATCCGGATCGATCGTCGCGTCGAGCGACCCGTGCGCGAGCTTCTCCGACGAGAGCAGGTAGAAGACCTGATCGCCGAACGGGAGCGACGCGGCCACGCGCCAGCCCGCGAGCGGCGCGTAGAACGCGAGGCAGAGGGCGAACACGAAGAGCGGCGGCGCGCCGAAGCGGACCGTCCACCACGCCGCGGGCACGAGGCGCAGGGCGACCGCGACGACGAGGACGAGCCCGACGGTGTCGCGCGGATCGCCGCCGAGCGCGAGCAGGAAGATCGCGGCGAAGAGCGCGAGCGAGCTGATGGCGTCGTGACGCAGGGCGCGGCGCGGATCGCCGCCGAGGCGGCCGGCCGCGATGCCGAGCGCCGTGCCGGCGAGCGCGGCGAAGGGGATGCCGACGCGGACCGCGCTCGCGACCCAGGGATCGCCGAGCTCGTCCGAGAGCCACGGCTGCTCGAGCGCGCGCCACGACATGAGGGCGAGGACGACGCCGAAGGCGGCGTGGACGAGCGCAGTCACGGCCGAAGTGTCCGCTAACCGGCCGGGCACGTAACGGCGGCCCGTTCGTTCGTTCTCTGGATGCCGGGTGGACACCGAGCTGGCCGCCCGCTCGTCCTAGACTGCGGCCGACCGGGCGGGTCTCGGCACAGCACTCATTTGAGGTAAGGGAGCGATCACGTGCAACGACACCTGGCGGCGGGCGCCGCCCTCCTCCTCCTCGCGACGGCCTGCACGCCGCAGCAACTCAGCAACCTCGCGAGCAGCTCTCCGCTCGGTGTGCCAAGCTCGAGCGTCGCCGCGAGCCCAAGCGCCACGGCGACATCCACGCTCGCCGCGGCGAGCCCGAGCCCGAGCGCGTCCGCATCGGCGAGCCCGAGCGCCACGGCCACGACGGCGGCGACGGCCACGCCGACGCAGGCAGCAACCCTCGCACCGACGCCCGTGCGCACCGTCGCGCCGGTCCCGACGGTCGCACCGACGCCAACGCCAGCTCCGACGCCGACACCAACGCCGACGCCCGCCGCGGGCGTGCCGGGCGGGCTGCCGCCGGCCACCGGTCCTGTCCCACCGAGCTTCACGCGCTACGGCGGATATGTCGTCGACGCTTCGACGGGCGCGCCGATCCAAGGCGTGTGCGTGTACTCCGGTCCGCCGGCGGGCTGCCCGATCCAAGGCACCGCCCGTACCGACGCGAGCGGCTACTTCGCGATCGATTACCCGACCAACGCGTACCTCTGGAACTTCGAGCACCCCGCCTACCGCGGTCTGCTGAACCAGACGATCACCGGCACAGGGCAGACGTTCCGGTTGACACACCTGTAGTAATCACACGCGCCGCTGCAGATACGGGAGAAGCGCCGGGTAACCGGCGCTTCTTTCCTATTGACGTCGCCCTACGATGGAAACGATGAATGCCGAGCTACTCGCGATCTTGGCGTGTCCGTTCGAGCATCACGCACCGCTTCGCGAGGAGCGCGATTCCTTGGTCTGCACGCAATGCGAGCGACGGTTCCCGATCAGGGACGACGTCCCGGTGTTGCTCATCGACGAGGCATTGCCTGTCGCTACCGACCCCCAGCCGCGCGGCTAGCGCGACGGTCGAAGCGGGATGTCGGGCACGTAGTAGACGCCGGCGCGCGACGGGACCTTGATCTCCGCCACGAAGTACCCAGCCTTCAGGAACTTGATGTCCCACTGCTGTCCGATCGAGACGGTGAGCTCCCAGTTCCCCTGCGCATCCGTGTACACGACGGTGTTGCCGATGCAGGTGTTGAGGCCCGGCGCGACGCACACCGATGGCACGCCGCGTCCGGTCCGCGCGTCGACGACGCGGCCGCGAAGGGTCATCAGCGTCGAGGGATCGACGGTCGGACTCGGTGTCGGAACGAGCGTCGGTGACGGCGACGCGGTCCTCGTACCGCCGCCCGATCCCGTTCCACTCCCGGTGCCCCCGCCGGAGCCACCACCGGAGCCGCCGGCCCCGGCGCCGCCGGTCGCGCCGCCCGGTTTGCCCGTAGGCGCGACCGTCGCCGCGGGCGACGCCGATGGCTCCTCGGCGGTCGGCGCCGGGCTCGCCTGCACGACCACGGGCAGGTTCGTCGAACGGCCACGCAGCGGCGGATACGTCGGCGCGGCCGCGCCCGCGGCGACGGGCGATCCGCCACCGGCGAGATCGTCCGGGTTCGTCGCCGGCTCCGTGATCAGGAGGAACGCGAGCAGGAGCGCGGTCGCCGCGATCGCCGCGAGCAGCCAGAGGCGCCGCGAGCGCGGCTTCACGAGGGGGACGACGGACATCTCGGCGCGCGGATCGACACGAGGACGGCGTGCGACGCGTAGCGCGCGGCCGTAACGCACGAGCATCTCGCGAGCGAACCGCGCGTCCGCGGGATCGAGGCTCACGCCACGAAGACGCAGACGCGCGGCGGCCCACGCGCCGTCGCGCATGCTGCCGCGCCGCCGCGCGAGGCGGAGCGCGCCGAGACGGAGCGCGAGGCGGTCGTCGGTCGTCATCAGCGGGCGGGAATGAGCGCGACGGCGACGGCCTTGCTCGGGGCGTTCGAGATCACGTCCAGCTCCTGCGTGTAGTAGCCGGCGCGCTTGAACTCCAGATGCCAGAGCTGGCCGATGGAGAGGCGCAGCCGCGCGTGGCCGAAGGCGTCGGTGATCGCCGCGTTGGCGCACGTCGTGAGGCCGTCGACGACGCACACACCCGGAAGGCCGATCCGCGTGCTCGCATCGGTCACCGTGATCTCGAGGACCATCACCGTCACGGGGACCGTGGGTGTCGGTGTC
Organism: Candidatus Limnocylindria bacterium; assembly: GCA_035651155.1. Taxonomy (GTDB): domain Bacteria; phylum Chloroflexota; class Limnocylindria; order P2-11E; family P2-11E; genus CF-39. The sequence goes on from DASRGG010000005.1 coordinate 26,478, forward strand.
GGCGCGGGTGTTGCCGTCGACACGCCCGGACCCGAGCCACCACCTGTCCCGGCGCCGGTGCCGCCGCCCAAGCCACCGCCGGAGCCGCCGGTGCCGGCCCCGCCGGCGCCCGGCGCGGGGAGCCTCGGGGCGTTGATCGGTTCCTCGAGATCAGGGGTCGGCCCCGGAGGCGGCGTCGCAGGGCGCGTCACGACCGGCACGACGACCACGAGCTCCTGTGACCGGCCACGGAGCGGCGACGCCGTCGGCAGGGCGATGCCGGCGGCGGGAGTGCCGCCACCGGCGGCCTGTTCGTCCGCAGGGCCGGCGGGACCGCGGGAGACGAAGAGCGTGACGATGAGAGCGACGAGCCCCGCGACGACCACGAGCCCCTGGAGGAGCCGGCGCGAGCGCGGCTTCCCGTCGTCGAACGTAAGCACCGCGAGCTCGTGACCGGTCTCGTGATCGCGGCGTGCGCGCGCGACGCGAACGGCGCGGCCGAAGCGAACGAGCGCGTCACGCGCGAATCGCGCGTCGCCGGTCTCCAGCCGGACGCCTTCGAGGCGAAGGCGCGCCGCGGCCCATGCGGCTTCACGGAGGCTGCGGTGCTGCCGCGCGAGACGCAGCAGGCCGACGCGGAGCGCGACGCGATCGTCCATCAGTAGAAGAGGTACACGTCGAACGTGACGGTGTTTCCGGGCGCGCCCGGCAGCAGCTCGTGCTCGTTGCGTATCGTCGCGCCCTTGTACACACCGGCGGTCAGCTGCTCCGTGGCCTTCTTCGACAGGAGATCGCCGCTCGCCGGGTCCGCATGAACGCCGTAGGCGATGACGATCGCCACCTTCCGTCCCGGCGCGAGCGTTTGCACCGTCTTCTGCGCGACGTCGGCGATGCGCTGCTGCTCCGTGGCGACCGCGGCCGCGCTACCGGCGAGCAGCGTCGCGCCGTCGACGTTGATGGAGAACGACACGTCCTTCGGATCGATGCCGGGTGTCGTCTGGTTCGAGGCCGCGCTCGCGGCGGTGTTCGCCGCGAGGAAGAGCGCGAAGAGCCCAAGGAGGATGTCGGCCCAGAGCCAACCGACGATGTTGAGCGACGTGCCGCGCCCGAAGTCGCGCATCTAGCGTTTGGGCGCTCGTTCGCCCCCGAGCGCCTCCGCGGCGCGCGCGAGCTCGCTTGCGGCCCGGCGAAGATCGGCCACCGCGCCTTCCATGTCGAAGAGACGCTGCTCGCGCTCCATCGCGCGCTCGTAGATGCGCCGCTCCTCCGCGACCATCTGATCGAGGAGCGCGGGGTCCGGCAGATCGGCGTCCGCCGTCGAGAGGCTCAGCGTGTGCGCGAGCAGGCCGCGGATCTCGGATTCCTTCAGCAGCACCTTCGTGCGCATCGCGACGTCGCGCACGTCGATGCGGAAGTGGATGAGCAGGCTCAGGACGATGAGCAGGCCGATGAGGCTCGCGTCGATGATCGCGAGCGTGGAGAACTTGAGGAATCCGACGAGCCCTTCGAAGCCCTCCTGCCAGAGCAGCAGGAACGGGCGGGTGACGAGATCCGGATTCCGGCCCAGGAGCGTCGCGTATGCGTCGGTCGCGATCGAGAGGCCATACCAGGTGACGGCGATGGGCGCGAACACGAGGACGTTGCGCGCGACCTCGATGAAGCCCCAAACCGGCGAGCGGCTGAAGACGAGCAGCTCGGCGAGGCCCCGGGGGTCGATCGCGCCGGCGTAGCCCTGGACGTCCTCGCGGCGGTCCTCGCGGACAGCGATACCGAGCCGCCCGATGAGCTCGGCGAGCGCGGTGTCGCGCTGGGCGACGACCCGCGACAGGTCGGCCAGCTGATCCGCGGTGTGGTCGCGCTCGGTCGAGCGAGCGTCTGCCGTGGCGAGTGCCCTCACGTGGAAAGCCTAACGGCAATGTCCCGCGAAACGTGCGTGTCCGGCGGTCAGAAGCGGAACAGGAGCTACGGGCCGCCGCTCGGGGCCGAGGGCGCCGGTGCGGCCGACCCAGACGGCGAGGGCGACGGGGATAGCACTGGCGTGGACGCGGGTTCGTTCGGCAAGTCACGCGAGCTGCCGCTCCACCCCACCACGCTCCCGGCCCTGCGCGCCTCTCTCGCCCGGCGCGACCGGCTCCATCCAAAGCCCGCCGCAGCGAGCCTGTTCATCTCGACCGCCGGCACCCGTCGGTCACGCCGATCCTGCGCACACGTATTGGTACCTGTCATCCGAATCGCTCTGGTCCAGAGCACATGCCTCGTCGGTCTGAGGCGGAGCCTCGTTGGGAAAGGGGGATCCGTCGCACGCGCAGCGTCTGATGCTCAGGCGCTTGGTTTCTCCACCGGTGTAGAGGTCGGGCGGATCGGTTCCTTGACCCGCCTCGACAGTTCGATGAACTGGCGCTCGACAACGCGGTAGAAGATGTACGCGACGACGATCGCCACTGCGAAGCGCCCGACGATGATCGCCGCCCCCTGCCAGGTCCCCGGCGTCAGGCCCAGCCGTAGCAGAAGTTGCTTCGTCGCGACGATGACCGGCTCCTGTGTGAGATAGAGGCTGTAGCTGAAGAGGCCCACACCGGCCAAGGCACGGGCGGAGGCAATGCGCCCCAGGACTCCGCTTCGCTCGAGGCGCACGGCGACGTTAACCCAGAGGAAGAAGGCGAGACCGAATACCGCATCGCCGAAGACGCGCGCCGGCGGATCCTGCGGCGACAGATTGACAAAGACCGCGACGATCGTCGTCGCGGCCGCGACACGCGCCGAGCGGCACCACTGCGGGAGGCGGACGAGTCCGAAGTACGCCTCCACCGCGAGCGCGCCAAGGGTCCATTCGATCCAGCGCGACGGTCCGAGGCCCACCCAATGGTCGCCGAACGGCGTCGGCGTCAGGAGCGGCGCGGTCCGCCAAGCGAGGCTGATCGCAGTAACGGCACCGAGCGTCCATGTCCACCCCAGGCGCGGCCGCACGATGAGCAACACGAAGTACAGGATGTAGAGCTGCTCCTCGAGCGCGATTGTCCAGAAGGGGCCGTTGCCGACGGCTTGGCTCGCGTTGTTCGTGTTCTGCACGAGCAGCAAGAGCGATGCGACGTCCCCAGCCATGTCGGAGAACGCCCCGTACCCGAACGCGCCGGCGCCGGTCCCATGCGCAAGCAGGCCGAAGACGACGAAGAGCCCGGCGAGCGATGCGAGCAGCGCGGCCACGTACGGCGGGTAGAGTCGGGTGAGGCGCCGTCGCCAAAAAGTCACGAAGTCGCGCGTGTCCGGTCGGCGCGCCCAGCGCAGGTGGATGCAGAAGCCTGATATGACGAGGAACAGCCCGACGCCGAAATGACCGAAGTCGCTGACCTGCGTGACGATTTGTGGAAGAGCTGATTCAGGGTTCGCAGCACCTCTCACAAGGGTGGAGCTCCACGAGAACGGCAGGTGGGTCACGAGCACGGCGAGGACAGCGACTCCCCGGAGGAGATCGATCGCCAGCAGGCGACCCCCCCCCCCGTCCGATCCGTCACAGCGATTCTGAAAGGCACGGCCATGGCGCGCCTTCGCTCAGCGGGGCGCGATGCCGCTACCAAGCGCATCATGCGATGCAGACTCTACCCGTGCCGCATTTGCGCGAGACGGCGATAGACGTACCTCCGGAGCACGTGGGGCGGCGTGGAGGGCGCCAGCGCCAGCATGCGTCCAGACCACTGCCTAACGGCAATGTCCCGCGAAACGTGCGTGTCCGGCGGTCAGAAGCGGATCGGAGCTACGGGCTGGCGCTCGGGGCCGCCGTCGCCGAGGGCGCAGGCGCGGCCGAACCTGACGGGGACGGCGAGAGCGACGGGGATGGCGACGGCGTGGGCGGCGGGTTCTTGAGCGGCGGGCACTCCGCTCCCGCGCTCGGAGTGAGCTGGACGTCCATCTGGTAGCCCTTGGGCGTCACCTGCGTCGACTGGTAGCTCTTCGCGCAGATGAGCACCGGCGCATTCCGCGCGGGATACGGTCCGACGACCATCTGGCCGGAACTCGTTCCCTTCCCGATCTGCGTGTCGTCCGGCTGGCGCGCCTCCGGCGTGTCGACACCCTTTCCCGTCGTGGCGTCGTTCACCTGGAAGGTGATCGTGAGCGGCTCGATGCGCAGCTCGGTCGCATCCGCGGCGACGGGATGGCGCCCGTAGTACTTCTGCTGCGTGTCGAGCCGCGCGCCGCGCGGGAGGTTGTCGAGCGCGTACCGGCCGTCGTCGTCCGTGACGGTCGAGCGGCTCCCGTAGCTCACGGTCACGCCGGGAACGGGCGAGCCGGTCGTGTCGTCGACGATCCGTCCGCGCGCGTCGACGCGGTTGAGCTGTCCGCCGATGAGCGTGCCGAGCAGGAGGATCGCGAAGGGCACGACGAGCGCGCGGCGGTGCCAGTGCGGCTGGTCCATGGGCATGAATACAGTACCGCCCGTGGGCCGACCCATCCTCGTCATCGGCGCGGCGGGCCTCGTGGGGCGCCACGTCGTCGCGGCGCTCGCGGGCCGCGAAGTCGTCGCGACGTTCCACCGCGATCCGGTCCCGGACGGCGTGTCCCTCGACATCACCGACGCGGCCGCGGTGCGCGCGTTGGTGGATCGGAGCGGACCGTCGGCGATCGTGCTGGCGGCGGCGGATCCCTACGTCGAGAGATGCGAGCGCGAGCCCGCCGCGACCCGTCGCGTGAACGTCGAGGCCGCCCTGGCCGTGCGTGACGCGGCCGCCGAGGTCGACGCGACACTCGTCGTGTTCTCGAGCGAGTACGTCTTCGACGGGACGAAGGGCACGTACATCGAGGACGACGCCGTCGCGCCGCTGAATGAGTACGGGCGGCAGAAGGTCGACCTCGAGCGCATTGCTCGCACCGTGCCCCGACATCTCGTCCTGCGCATCTCGGGCGTATTCGGGAAGGAGCCGCGACGAAAGAGCTTCGTGTGGCAGCTCGTCGACCGGCTGCGCTCGGGCGGCACGTTCGACGTTCCATCAGACCAGCTCATCACGCCGACGGATGCGTCTTCGCTCGCGCACGTCGTCGTCGAGCTTCTCGACCGGGGAGCGAGCGGGACGTTCCACGCCGCCGGTCCCGATGTGCTGTCGCGGATCGACTTCGCGCACACGGTCGCGCGCGCGTTCGCGCTGCCGATCGATCGCATCGTCGCGAGACCGACCGCGGAGCTCGGCCTCCTCGCGCGCCGACCGGAGCGCGCGGGACTCGGCGACGCGAAGCTACGTGCGCTCCTCGGACACGGCCTCGCGCGACCGGCGGACGCGCTCGCGGCGCTCGCGCAGACCGTGCAGGCCTAGCGCCAGTCGTACAGCTTCGCGAGCTCCGGGTCGCTCGGGTCGAGCCGCAGCTCCTCCGCCGGGTCGTAGGTGCGGGACGCGAGATACAGCATGCGGATCGGACCGTGGACGACCTTGTAGCCGTGCGCCACGCCGGCGGGGATCTTCAAGACGAAGCCCTGATCGGAGCGCTCCCCCATCCGGTATTCGGCGACCTGGTCGCGGGTCGGCGAGCCGTCACGCCGATCGAGCAGCCCGACCCGCAGGTCGCCTTCGATGACCCACCACCAGTCCACCTGCGTCGGATGCAGGTGCCACGCGACCAGACCCGCGCGGCGCAGCGCGGTGGACACCTGGGCGACGCCGGGATCGCTGAAGAACGGATCCGTCGAAAGGCGAGCGAGCTCGAGGAAGAAGCCGCGCTCGTCCTCGTGCCGAACGAGCCGCTTGACCTCCACGCCCGCGATCACGCTACTTGCCCTGGATCCGGCGCATGCCGTCGATCGCCTCGGGCAGCTCCGGCTGGATGGCCAGCGAGCGCTCGAACCATGCGCGCGCCTCGCCGTAGTTCTTCGCCTGCTCGAACTGGAAGCCGAGGCGCCACGGGACGAGCGCGTACCAGTCGACGATGAACCGCTCGAAGCTCTCGCGATCCACGCTGTCGAGCGATGGAACGCGGTACGACGCCATGAGCTTCTCGTTGTCGGCCTTGACGGCGTTCAGATCGAGCTCGGCGTCGGGGCCGATGACGGGCAGCAGCAGGCCACGACCGTACGTGCCGTAGACGCCGGCGAACGTCTGCCCCTGCTGCTCGCCCGTGAGCGCGAACGTGCGTCCGGGGTTCGCCTGCATGAACGCCTTCAGGCCGTCGGGCTGATCGAATCGGGCGAGCGGGATGTTGAGGTCCGGATGGCGCAGCTTCAGCTCGCGCTGGTACCAGTCGAACGGCAGCAGCGGGATCGCGACCATCGTGACGTCCGGGCGGACGTGCTCGACCCCCTGCACGTAGGCGAGCGTGAGCACGACGTGATCGCCGCCCGCGAGCAGGACCGTGTTCTCTCGCGCCGTCGCGAGGATGTCCATCGCGAAGTCGTGCGCCACGTGGTCGTTGCTGCGATCGACGATGCGGTACGTGACGGCCAGCTCCACCGCCGCGACGCCGAGGGCGATGGCGGCGACCGCGCGCGGCAGCCAGCGCGGCGTCGAGCCCAGGCGGCGCCTCGCCAGGTCGACGACGAAGGCCAGACCGAGCGCCGCGAGCGGCGCGAGGACGACCTGCGGCAAGAGGTAGAAGCGCTGGAGCACGAAGCGCGCGGTCGCGTCCTGCACGTTCGCGTTCGCGTACGTGAGAAAGACCGGCCCCGTCACGGCGAACATCGCGAGCGAGGCCCAGAAATACCAGCGAGCCCGCCGCCACGCGTGGAGGAAGCCCAGCGTCACGAGGACGGCGAGCGCCGGATTCACGTGCTTCGCGAAGTCCGCGAGCCGATCGATCCCCGTCCCGCCCTGATACGCGGCGTACGGGATCAGTTGCCCTGTTCCGTAGTCGAGGCGCAGGAACTGCCGCACGAGATCGCCCAGGGATTGGACGCCGCCCCAGTTCATGATCTCGTGCCGTCCCGCGGCGATCGGGATGTACGCGTACGGGATCACCGCCGCGAGCAGCGAGACACCCACCGCCTGCCAGAAGAAGGCCGCGCGGCCACGCAGCTCGTGCCGACGATCGAGGACGATGACCGCGTATCCAGGGATGAGCAGCGTGATCGTCTGGTGATTCGCCACTCCGAGGCCGAACGCCGCCGCGGCGGCGAAGAGGGGCCATCGCGTCGTGGGGCGCTCGTGCCACACGACCAGGAAGTACAGGACGAGGAGCGCGAGCAGGTCGTTCAACGGGAACGCCTCGACCACGAGCGACCACTTCCAGAAGAGCGCACCGAACGCGAGCACCAGCGCTCCCGCCGCCGACGCGAGCATGCTTCGCGTCAGGCGCTCGGCGATGAGGAAGACCACGCTCACGGTCGCGGCATGCGCGACGGCCGATACGAGGTTCACGCGGAACGGCAGCGGTCCCAGCGGCACGAGCCCGAAGAGCGCTCCGATCATCGTGAGGAGCGGGTACCCCGGCGGGTGCGCGACGCCCCCCGTGAGGGCGACCGTCACGAACTCCGGCGAGTCGCCGGGGAAGATGTCCCGGCTCGCGGTGAGGACGAACACGACGAGCGCGAGCGCGCCGACGGCGAGTGCCGCCATCCAGCCTCGCCGGCGGACCGCCGGCGGCTCCGCGGGCGCCTGGCGCGCGGCACGGTCGCGCGGGGGAGCGGTCGGCCGCGGCGGCTGCGCCGACGCACGCGCGGCGCGCCGCTTCGCTCGTGTACGGGCCATCGCGAGGACGATACTTCCCCGAATGCGCATCGCCGACCGGCTGCGGCAGCCGGGCCCGATCTTCTCGTTCGAGTTCTTCCCGCCCAAGACGCCCGAGGCCGAGGCGCGCCTGTACGCGACCGCCGCCGAGCTCGCGGCCCTGCGACCGGCGTTCGTCTCGGTCACCTACGGCGCCGGCGGCAGCACGCGCGACCTCACGATCGACCTCGTGACGCGGATCAAGAAAGAGATCGGCATCGAGACGATGGCGCATCTCACCTGTGTCGGCCACTCCCGGGAGGAGCTCGCGCACGTCCTGGACCGGCTCGCCGCGGCTGGCATCGAAAACGTGCTCGCCCTCCGCGGCGATCCGCCAAAGGGGCAGGACCACTTCGTGCGCCCGGAGGGTGGCTTCGGCTACGCGCAGGAGCTCACGCGGTTCGTGAAGGCGAGCTACCCGTTCTGCGTAGGCGGCGCCGCGTATCCCGAGAAGCACGTCGAGGCGCCGGACCTCGAGACCGATCTGCGGCACCTGAAGGAGAAGGTCGAGAGTGGCTCCGAGTTCTTGATCACGCAGCTCTTCTTCGACCCCGATGACTACTTCCGCTTCGTGGAGCGCGCTCGCGCGGTCGGCATCGAGGTACCGATCATTCCGGGGATCATGCCCGTGACGAACGTCGCGCAGATCCATCGCTTCACCACGATGTGCGGTGCGCGCATCCCCCCGTCGCTTCGCGATCTCCTCGACCGGGTGAAGGACGACGACACCGCGGTCATCGCCGTCGGCGTCGAATGGGCCTCGGACCAGTGCCGGCGCCTGCTCGCGGGCGGAGCGCCGGGTGTCCATTTCTACACGCTGAACCGGTCACACTCGTCGCAGATGGTGCTGCAGAACCTGTACGGGAACGGAGCGCTCGCCCGCACATGAGGCTGCTCGTCACGGGTGGCGCCGGCTTCATCGGCTCGAACTTCATCCGCCGGTGGCTCGCGAGCCATGCGACGGACGAGGTCGTGAACGTTGACCTGCTCACGTATGCGGGCGACCGCACGTCGCTCGCCGATGTCGAGGCCGCGTACCCCGCGCGCTACGCCTTCATCCGCGCCGACATCGCGGATCCGAGCGCGATGCGCGAGGTCTTCGCGTCGCGCCGTCCAACGGTCGTCGTGAACTTCGCGGCCGAGTCGCACAACAGCCGCGCCGTGCTCGATCCCGGCGCGTTCGTCCGCACGAACGTCGTGGGTACGCAGACGCTCCTCGAGGCCGCGCGCACGGCCGGCGTGCAACGCTTCCATCACATCTCCACCTGCGAGGTGTACGGCGATCTCGCGCTCGACAGCGCGGAGCGCTTCCGCGAGGACTCCCCGTACCGGCCACGCACCCCGTACAACGCCTCGAAGGCCGCCGCGGACCACCTGGTCCGCGCGTACGGCGACACGTTCAAGCTGCCGGTGACGATCTCGAACTGCTCGAACAACTACGGGCCGTACCAGTTCCCGGAGAAGGTCATCCCGCTCTTCGCCACGAACGCGATGGACGATCGGCCGCTTCCGCTCTACAAGCACAGCGAGAACCGGCGCGAATGGATCCACGTCGACGATCATTGCGCCGCGATCGCGCTCGTCCTCGAGCGCGGCACGCCAGGCGAGACGTACAACGTCGGCACCGGCGACGAGCGCAGCATCGAGCAGATCGCCGACGCCGTGCTCGCGGCGACGGGCAGGCCGGCGTCGCTCAAGTCGTACGTCGAGGACCGGCCCGGCCACGACCGACGCTATCTGCTGGACCACGCGAAGATCGAGCGCGAGCTCGGCTGGCGGCCACGGATCCCCTTCGACGACGGCCTACGCGACACGGTGCGGTGGTACGCGGAGCACCGGCTATGGTGGGAGCCGAAGAAGGCCGGCCTCGCGGCGCAGCTCGACGAGACGCGCTGGGTGGGAGCGCGCCGCTAGCTCAGTCCGGGATGGGCTTGTTCGCGCCGCGCTCTGCCACGAGATTGTTCGCGCGAAGCAGCATCTCGAACGACTCGCCGCAGTCGGCCCAGTAGCCGTGAGCGAGCTCGTAGCGCAGCTCGCCCAGCTCGAGGTAGCCGTTGTTCACATCCGTGATCTCGAGCTCTCCGCGGCCCGAGGGCTTCAGGGTCTTGACCATGTCGAACACGCGCGGGTCGTATAGGTAGAGACCCGTCACCGCAAGGCGCGACGGTGGGTCCTTCGGCTTCTCGATGATCCGTACGAGCCGGTCGTCGCGCATCTCGGCGACGCCGTAGGCAGAGGGGTTGTCGACCTGCGCGAGCAGGAGGCGCGCGCCGCGAGGATCGGCCGCGAATCGGCTCACGGGCCCGGCGATCGAGTACTCGAAGATGTTGTCGGCGAGCAGGACCGCGACCGGCTCGCCGCCGGCGAAGTACTCAGCGAGTCCGAGCGCCTCGGCGATCCCGCCGGCGCGCTCCTGATACGCGTAGTCAAGGTGCTTGAGGCCGAAGCGAGCGCCGTTACCGAGCAGACGGAGAAACTCGCCCGCGTGGTTGCCGCCGGTCACGATCATGATCCGATCGAGCCCCGCGCTGGCCATCTGCTCGACTGCGAAGTGGATCATCGGCCGGTCGTAGACGGGCAGCAGGTGCTTGTTCGTGATCCGGGTGAGCGGATCGAGGCGTTGACCCGTCCCGCCGGCCAGGATGATCCCGCGCATCGCGTGCGCAGTCTATCGGTCGGGGATGAGACGCGGGAGCGGGATCGGATGGATGAAGCGTCCGCCGCGCGCGACATATCCGTCGAGACGTCGCACGATCGCGTCCGCGTAGTTCCACGCGAGCAGGAGCATCACGTCGGGCCGCTCCGCGTCGATGGCGGACTCGTCGCGGACCGGTATGTGCGTCCCCGGTGTGAGCAGACCCTGCTTGTACGGCGTCGTGTCCGCGATGAACGAGAGCGTGTCCGCGCCGATGCCGCAGTAGTTCAGCATCGTGTTCCCCTTCGCCGTGGCGCCGTACCCCGCGAGCCGCTTCCCCGCGGAACGCAGCTCGGCCAGCACCGCGCGCAGTGCCTGGCGCTGTGCGGCGACACGTGCGGCGAACGTGCCGAAGACGGCCGCGGCGTCCGCCAGTCGCGACCGTTCCAGGGCGACGAGGCCCGTCAGGGCAGGGGTCTCCGCACGTCGTGCGGACCGCCCGACGTACATGCGGATCGATCCGCCGTGGGTCGGCACGCGCTTCACGTCGAAGAGCTGCATCCCGACCTGCGCGAAGAGCGTCATGAGCGGCGCCAGATGGAAGTACGAGAGATGCTCGTGGTACACGGTGTCGTACTCGACGTGATCGAGGAGATCGAAGAGATACGGGACCTCTGCGACGAAGACGCCGTCGTCGTCGAGGAGCGCGTCGAGCGCGCGGGCGACGTCGGGCAGGCCGTCGATGTGCGCCAGCACGTTGTTGCCCACGACCACTTTCGCCGCGCCCCGCTCTCCGCGTAGCCGGCTCGCCACGTCGGGTCCGAAGAACTCGTTCACCGTCTCGAGGCCCTCGGCGTTCGCGATGGCGGCGAGATTCGCCGCGGGTTCGACACCGAGCGCTCGTGCGCCGCGCTCGCGGAGCGGCCTGAGGAGGACTCCGTCGTTGCTGCCTACCTCGACCACGAATGATCCCGCGGGCGCGAAGCGCTCGACTATCTCGGCCGCGAGGCCGTCGAAGTGACCGCGCATGGGCGCCGACGCGGAGGTCGCGTACGCGTAGTCGCGGAATATCACCTCGGGATCGACGACGACGGTAAGCTGAACGAGACCGCAGCGCAGGCACCGCATCACCTCGAGTGGCGCGCGCAGCTCTGGCGCGGCCGCGGCGACGGGGCGGACGAACGCGTTCGCGAGCGGCGTCTCACCCAGCGAGAGGAACACGCTGATCTCCGTCGCACCGCACACGCGACACGACGTGAGACGCCTAAACGGCGCCGATGGCATCACGCATGACTCTTTCTATCCGCGGCGCGTGCACGCCGACCGAGTAGCGCTCCTCGACCCGCCGCCTGCCAGCGGCTCCGAGCCTGGCGCGCAGCGCGACGTCGGTGATGAGCCGCTCGAGCGCGTCCACCCAGCCGTCGTCATCCGCGGGGCAGAGCCCGGCGTCGCCAACGACGTCAGGGTTCACGCCGACACGGCTCGCGACCGTGGGGATGCCGACGGCCATGTAGAGGAGCGCCTTGAAGGCACCTTTGCCGCGCGTCCAGGCATCGTCGGGCTCAGGGAGCACGCCGATGTCGAATCCGCGTACTTCCGCCGGTTCGGACGCCACCGACCACGGCACGCTCTGCACCTCCACGGTGTCGTGCACGTACGCCCCGCCCACGACCCGGATCACAATCGGGTGACGCTCGGCCACACGGCGGAACACGTCGTCCAGCAGGTGGAGGTACTGCTGGGTCGTGCTCGATCCGACCCAGCCGATGACCGTCGGCGAGGACGAGCTCGCTTCGCGCGGCGTGTAACGCGTCGTGTCCACGGGCGTCGGAACGACAGTGACGCGCGGGTTGCGCTTGCGCGCCCAGTCCGCGAGATATTCGTTGCCCACGATGACCGACCGCGCGCGACGCGTCGTCTCGTCGACGTTGAACCGGCGCAGCCAGCGCCACCGCCGATTCGACGGATGGACGGCCGGGAGGAAGATGGCGTCGTCGAAGTCGTACACGAACGGCACACCGAGACGGGTGAGGGCGCGCTCCACGAACGGCGGGCCCACCGGCGCCGCTTCGCGGTGGATCAGCACGAGCTCGTACCGGCGCGCGCGCAACACGTCGAACACCCGGCGCACGAGGCCCCGCAGGACGGCCCACGCCTTCGCGACGCCGTGCCCCGGGAGATACAGGACCCGGTACGCGCGCTGGTCGAGGAACGGCGAGAGGACGAGGGCGACACCGCGCCGTTGGAGCTCCGGGACGTACTGCTCGACGCGGAGCCGATTGCTCGCGCCCTCCGTCGGGTACGGCACGAGGCACAGCACACGCATCTACGCGGGCGTCCCATCCGGCTTGCGCCCCACGACGTTCAGCCCGGCGTTCGCGCCCCGGCGCACGTCCGTGACGCGCTCCTCGGCGAGCCACCGGCTCACGCTCTCGAAGCGCTGCGGCTGGTCGTAGGCCGGCGCGAGCATGTCGAACGTGTCGAGGAGCGCCCATCGGTAGCGCTGCCGCACCGAGAGCGGCGCATCGGTGTAGTTCGCGATGGGGATGACGAATCGGAAGAACCGACCGGCGAGCGGAACGCGGAACAGCAGCTCGGTGATCGGGAACGCGATCGGCATGAGGAGGCTGATGAGCCGGTAGAGCGCCTGGTCACTGAGTCCCCGCGTGAGCCGGCGCGCCCAGTACTTGCCGTACAGCATCGTCCAGCGCCTGCGCTCGTACGCCGTGATCGCGATCCGTCCACCGGGCCTCAGCACGCGCGCGAGCGCGCGCACGCAGGTCTCGGGATCGCTCGTGTGCTGGATCACCCCGATGCAGTAGACACCGTCGAACGCACCCGTGCGGAAGGGGAGCGCGTCGATGGACGCCTGCACGAGATCGAGGCGCTCGCGGTCCGCCAGCGTGTCCGCGGCCGCGTCGACGGCGCTGCTGAGGTCGACGCCGACGACGCGCGCTCCCGATCGGGTCGCCACATCGAGGAAGCGCCCTGCGCCGCAGCCGGCGTCGAGGATCGTCCGCCCGGACAGCCACTCGCGAGACCAGCCCGTCTCAGCGAAGAACCGATCCGCCGACAGCGTCGTCCCGTTCGCGGAGTCGAGCTGCTCGAGCTTGAAACGGTTCCACTGGAAGCCGAACGACCCCGCGTAGTCGCCCGAGGGCACGAAGCGCGCGATCCCACGCGCGATCGCGTACCGGCGCTCGCACGAGCCGCACCGCAGCTCGCCCTCCGCGATGACGTCGCCGCGTCGTTCGCTCGCGTTCGCGCTCAATGCGCCGCCGCAGGATGGACAGGCGAGGATCTCGACGAGGTCGTCGTGCATCCGGTCAGTCGCGGCGCGTGGGGGGACGCTCGGCCGTGCGGATGCGGTAGGCGGCCTTCCGCGCGTCGTCGAAGAACATCCGGACGGTGTCGAGCGAGTACTCGAGCGGGTCCTTCCCGACGAGCGGCAGCTTGGCGAGCACGTCGTTCGTAGCCGTGATGATGTGGCAGCCCGCGGCCTCGGCGTGGAAGATGTTCAGCAGCTCGCGCGGGCTGGCCCACAGAAGCTCCAGGCCCCGATACGGCCGCAGGACCTCGACCGCCTTGGTCATCATCGGCACCGGATCGCGGCCGGTGTCCGCGTACCGACCGGCGAACACGGACACGATGCCGGACGGCGCCTCCGCGATCGCGTTCGCGACCTCGCCGACCTGCTCGAGCGCGAGGAGCGCGGTGACATTCAGCTTGACGCCGCGCGACGCGAGGTCACGGAGGAGCGGGGCGGCCGACCGACCCGATGTGTCCGTCACCGGGATCTTCACGTAGATGTTCGATGCCCAGGACGAGATCTCGAGCGCCTGCGCGCGCATCTCGTCCCAGTCGTCGGCGAAGACCTCGAACGAGATGGGACGGTCGCCGATCAGCTCGATCGCGGCCTTGGCGAAGCGCTCGTAGTCCTCCACGCCGGCCTTCCGCATGAGCGTGGGATTCGTGGTGAAGCCCTTGATGAGCGGGTTCGACGCGACCTCGCGGATGCCGGCGAGGTCCGCGCCGTCCGCGAAGAGCTTCACCTTCAGATCGGCGAGCTTCATCACCCGGTCCGTGCGTCCTCCCTCAGGATCATCCGCGCCGCGTCCAGGACGTCCACCGCTCGCATGTCCGCGCGGTAGGGCTCCGCGAGGTGTTCGCCCACGAAGAGCGTACGGCACCCCGCGCGCCGTCCGGCCTCCATGTCGCGCCAGCTGTCGCCCACGATGGAACTCCGGCGGAGGTCGAGCCCGCGATCGCGCGCGGCATCGACGAGCATCCCGGGCGCTGGCTTGCGACACGCACAGCGATCGGCGTCGTCGTGGTAGCAGACACGGATGTCATCGAGCCCCAGTGCGGTCGAGACGATGCGATTCATCTCCTCGACCGCGGCGCGGGTGAGCCTGCCGCGCGGGACGTCGGGCTGATTCGTCACCACAACGAGCGTGTAGCCGCCCGCTCGCAGCAGATCGCAGGCTTCCTTCGCGCGGGGAATGATCTCGAGGTCCTGGGGGTTGGCGGGCGGCCGGACGACCCCGTCCGCGCCCGCGGGCGCGCGATTCAGCACGCCGTCGCGATCGAGGAACACGGCGCGGCGTCCGGTCAGCGGCGCGCCTCCCACGTCGCCTTCCGCGCGGCGAGCGACGGGTGCGAGACGAGGAGGTGCCACAGCACGGCCTGGAATCCCTCGGTCTGCGGCGTGACGGTCTCGGCACGCGGATTCGGGACGATCACCACCGCGTCACCGAACTTCGCGGTCGCGCCGCCGTCGCGGCCGACGATCCCGCCGACGCGCGCGCCGACGCGCTTGGCCTCTTCGACGCACCGGACGAGATTCATGCTGAGGTTGCGCGCGGTGTCGCCACCGCCGACGGAGAAGACGAGCAACATGTCGTCCTTCCCGAGACGGCTCACCTTGAGCCATTCGACGTAGCTCGACTCCCAGCCGTCGTCGTTGATCCGCGCGGTGAGCTCCGAGACGTTGTCGGTCGGCGTGTACGCCTCGATCCCACAGAGCTTGCGGAAGTCGTTCACCGCATGCGACGCGTGGCCCGCGCCGCCGCCACTGCCCACGATGAAGAGGCGGCCACCGCGCGTCCGCAGGTCAGCGAGGAGCGCGACGAGGCGGTCGACCGCCGCGGCGTCCACCGCTGCCGCGATCTTCGCGACCTCGGCGAGGAAATCGGTGGTGTACGTCACGTCGGTGGACATGTTCGCATCGTCGGCGTGACGCTGCTACGGGACCGGCATCTGCGGCGCGATCAGTCTCTGATGCGGCTGCGCTCCGCGCACACGGTCCTTGCGATTCAAAAAGGGCAGCTCGATGACGAGATACGACACGAGGGCCGTGGCGAATGTGAAGACGAGATTGATGGGCCAACGCTGCGCGAAGGCGAGCAGACCCGGCATTTGCGGTGCAAGGGTCCCCGGGACCAGGTACAGGCCCTGCCAGAGATAGAGGCTGTACGAGAGCGTTCCGACAGCGACCATCAGCCGCGACGAGAGGACCCGCCCTGGGAACGACTGGCTGTTCGCGACGGCGAGCCAGATGAGGACCGCGAAGAGAAGAGCGGTCACCGTGTTGTTCAGCACGAGGATGTAGAAGGTGCTGATCGCGTCCAGCCGAATGGAGATGAAGAGCAGGAGGAGCGCAGCACCGGCAACGATGAGGGCGCGCCGACCGGTCACACGGAGCCGATCGAGCGTCCCATCGGACGCGATGAGAGCCATGAGGCAACCCATGGCGATGCCATCCATCCGGGTGAGCGACGAGTGCGCGGGCAACTCCGTGAACGACGGCGCGATCGAAGCGACAAGGATCCGTAGCGCAGGCACGGCCAAGATGTACAAGAGGAGGACGATGCGCGCGCGGATGGGCCCCGATCGCAGCAGGAGAAGGGGCCACAGCAGGTAGAACTGCTCTTCGATCGAAAGGGTCCACGTGAGTCCGACCGCCCACTGCGACGGCTCGGCCGGCGCGTGCCAGTTCATCGTGTAGGTCAGAAGCCCGAACCAGTCTGTCGGCGTCGGCCCAGGAGCTCCGAGGACGGCGACTCCCCCGACCGCCACGAGGAACGCAACGTAGGCGGGGAGGATGCGCAGTGCGCGGCGCGTGTAGAAGCCGCGGAGCGAGAACGCTCCATACCGCTCACGCTCCCGCAGCAGCAGGAGCGTGATGAGGAAGCCGCTGATGACGAAGAAGAGGTCGACACCCATCGCGCCCTTCGCCGTGACGTGCATGAGCGAGTCGGGGATCGGAAATCCGCCGCTCGTCGCGACGTGATCGACGAGAACACCAGCCACCGCGATGGCACGCAGACCATCAAGGGAGGGCACGCGTCCGCTGCCGATCCAGGCCGAACGGTTCATGCGACGAAGACTTTACTCAGGATCGGAGCCAGGGAACACGACGGTAGAGAAGCCGGCGGAGGACGTGGGGTGGGATCGAAGGCGCGAGGGCCGCGGAACGCACGAGCCATTCGGCCATCGCGACGAAGTGACCGAAGCCAGTCCGCGCGGCGCGTCGGCGCGCGAGCGCCTCGCGCGAGGCGTAGAACTCCATCTCGCGCCGCCACGCGGCCGCGAAGCCGGGCGGGAAGTCGGCGCGGTACTGACCCTCCATGAGCTCGACGGCGTGCGAGAACATTCGCGAGCGCCGATCGGCGTCGCTGAAGATCCTCCGCGAGTACGTGCCGGGCAGCATGCGCCAGGCAGTGAGCGGCTCGGGGATGAAGCATGCGCCGAACCGCAGCGCGCTCAGCTGTGCGGCGAACGCGTCGGCGAACGATTCGAGATCCCCTCGGTAGCCGCCGACCTCCATGAGCGCCAGCCGGCGGTGGATCACGGTGTTCCCCTGGAACCAAGATCCGACGGAGCGCAGCACCTCGCGCACCCGCGGCGGCGGCAGATACACCGCTTCGCGCGACACGTGGGGGGCGGGCAGCACGCGGCGCCTGCGCCCCTCGGCATCCATCATCCACGTGAGGGTCGAGCACAGTCCCGCCTGCGGGTGCCGCGCGAGCAGCTCGAGCGAGCGCTCGAAGAAGCCCGGGAGCACAAGATCGTCCGCGGCGGCCGAGTACACGTACTCACCCGTCGCCATGCGCAGCAGCCGATCGAGGTTGGCCACGACGCCCCGGTTCTTGGGGTTCCGGAGGACCTGCACCCGCGGATCGGAGGCGGTCAACCGCTCGAGCACCCGCACGCTGTCGTCCGTCGAGGCATCGTCGACGACGATCACCTCAGCCGGGATCTCCGGATGCCGCAGGAGCGCCGGGATCGACTCGGAAAGGAACTGCGCGTGATTGAAGTTCGCGAGCAGCACGGTGAGCCTCGGCGGCGTCATGGTCATGAGGGCGCACCCTCCGGTGCGGGATCGCGATGCCAGTGCCGGCGCGCCAGCTGGAGGATGCGGGTCTCCCAGACGACGACGAGCGCGTACACTCCCGCATACCCGAGCGCCTCTCCCAAGGCGCCCACGGTGCTCCCGAGCGCCCACGAAAGGACGGCGATCGCGATGCTCGACACGACGCTGAGCACCATGATCGGCTCTCGTTTGTGCGCGCGCAGGTACGTCGATTCCGACGCGGACACCATGACGAGCGTCGCGGCGACGAGGAACACCGCTGTCGTCGACGGTGGGAGGACCCGCTCCGCGAGCGGATGGCCGGCCGCGTAGAGTGCCGCGACGACGAGCCAGAACAGCACCGCACCGGACACGACGACGCCGACCACCGTCGCCGTCGTGACGTAGAAGAGACGATCGAGCGCCGCGTAGCTGCGCCTCGCGATGAGCATGCCGAAGCGAGGCGCGCGGACCTGGAGCCACGCGGTGGCGACGGATTGGATCGCCGTCACCGCGGTGAGGGTCATGCCCATGCGGCCCGCCTCAGCGGCACCCTGATAGCGGAACATGATCGGGGTGAAGAGCGAAAAGGCGAAGTAGTTCGCCACTCCGGAGATCGCGAGCCGCCACTGCATCGGCCAGATCTCCCGCCTCCAGTGCACGGGCAGACCCGACCGCGCGGTGAACAGGGTCCGAAAGAAGTGGCGGTACCGGAAGATGATCGCCACGTCTCGCACGACGGCAACGGCGAGCCAGAACGGCGACGCCCAGAGGCCCGCGCCGCCGACGATCGCGCCCCACAGCACGAGCGTGCCGGCGACCGCCTGAGCGAGCCGGTAGCGGTTGAGCGTCGGAAGCTGGCCACAGCCCTCCAGGAGCGCGGTGAGCGGCAGGGTGCAGAGGAGCACGCCTGTCAGGATCACGACGGCCCACCACGGCTCGCGCCACTGGGTCTCGACGGCGCCGCGCTGGGCGAGAAACCACTGCCCGCCGATGCCGACGGCGACCGAGAAGAGGACCGCCGCGGCCGCATACCACCTCAGCGCGAACCGCGCGATGCTGCCGAGCCTCGCGATGACCGACGGCTCGCCTGCGACATCGCGGCGCTCCGTCAGCCGCAGCATGGACCACTCGTGGCTCGCGTTGTTGACGATGACGATCGCGAAGCCGAGCTCGACGAATGACTGCAACGCGACGAGGCTCGAGAACGTGAAGTAGTACCCCTGCTCCTCGGGACTGAAGATGCGGCCGAGCAGGATCAACGTGATCGGCGATGAGACGAGAAGCCAGACCCGACCGATCGCGGAGAGCGCGATCGCGGGTTCGATGAAGGGCCAGCGGGCGAGTTTCACGTCGTCGATCGTGACGGTACCCTGTAGCGCGCGTGGCGTACATCGACTTCATCAGCGACATCCACCGTTCGACGGGTCGCGACTACTTGGCGCGCGTGGTCGAGTACGACAAGGCCAGCGCGGCCGAGATCGCCAAGCGCTTCGACCGCGAGTACTTCGACGGCGATCGGAAGTTCGGCTACGGCGGCTATCGCTATGACGGGCGCTGGCGCGCGTTCGCGCACACGCTCGCCGGTCACTACGGCATCCACGCCGGTGACCGCGTGCTCGACATCGGATGCGCGAAGGGCTTCCTCTTGCACGATCTCCGCCTCGAGGTGCCGGAGATCGCGATCGCGGGCGTCGACGTGTCGTCCTATGCCATCGAACACGCGATGGACGACGTCAGACCATTCCTCCAGGTCGCGAACGCGGTCGCCTTGCCCTTCGCCGACCACAGCTTCGACCTCGTCGTGTCGGTCAACACATTGCACAACCTCAGGCTGCCCGAGCTCGCGCGGGCGCTCAAGGAGATCGAGCGGGTGGGCCGGCGCGCGAAGTACATCGTCGTCGACGGCTACCGCGACGAGCGCGAGAAGATGAACCTCCTGTACTGGCAGTTGACCTGCGAGACGTTCCTGACGCCTGACGCGTGGCAGTGGCTCTTCGACCAGGTCGGGTACACCGGCGACTTCGCCTGCGTGTTCTTCACATGAGCCAGCCAAGCGAGCGCGTCGTCATCGTCGGCGGCTCCGGCTTCGTCGGACGCCAGTTGGGCGAACACCTTCGACGGGCCGGCGGAGACGTGCTCGCGCTCTCTTCCGGCGACGTCGACCTGCGGTCCGCGGGAGCGGGCGCGAAGCTCGCCGCTGCGCTCCGGCCGGGCGACGCGGTCGTGATGTGCTCGGCGCTCACGCCGGAGCATGGCAAGGACGCCGCGACCTTCATCGGGAACGTGTCTATGGCGAAGGAGGCGGGCGACGCGATCATCTCAGCCACACCGGCGTTCGTCGTGTACATGAGCTCCGACGCCGTGTACGCGGACGGCCCCGAGCGCGTGAGCGAGAGCAGTCCCGTCGGCGCGTCGAACCTGTACGGGCTCGCGCATCTCGCGCGAGAGCGGATGTTCATCGACGCCACCTCGCGCGCACGCGTGCCCCTGGCGATCCTCCGACCGTGCGCCGTCTACGGCCCGGGCGACACGCACGGCAGCTACGGGCCGAATCGGTTCATCCGCACCGCGCTCGCCGAGGGCACGATCACGCTGTTCGGCGCAGGCGAGGAGCGGCGCGACCATCTCTTCGTCGGAGACCTCTGCCGCGTCGTCCGCGAGGTGGTCGTACGACGGATCACGGGCTCCTTCAACGTCGCCTCGGGGCGAGCGACGAGCTTCATGGAGGTGGCGCGGAGCGTCGCGGGCCTCCTCCCGACGGCCGTGCGGATCGTCGAGGCTCCGCGCGCGCCGGGGAGCGTCATCACGCATCGTTCGCTCGACATCGCGGCGCTGCGGAGCGCCCTTCCCAATCTCACGATGACCGAGCTCGACGAGGGTCTGCGTCAGACGATCAGCGCGACCGCGCGGTAGACCGGACCCGATCCCGCGCGGCTAGGACCGCAAGACGGCCCGTACGGCCGCGCACATCTGCTCTTCGTCCGGATAGAACTGCGCCTCGAGCGAGGCGCTCATCGGCGTGTGGCTGTCGGGGAAGGTGACGCGCGCGGGGTTCGCGCGGAGCGTCGAGCCCATGCGCTCGACCACGCCGGCGATCACCTCGGCTGCCACGCCGACGGAGTGCCAGGCGGGGTCCGCGACCACGAGCCGTCCGGTGCGACGGACCGAGTCGCAGATGCTCTCCATGTCGATGGGCGAGACGGTGCGGAGGTCGATCACCTCGACCTCGATCCCTTCCCCGGCGAGCCGCTGCGCGGCGCGGAGCGTGATCGGCACCATCGAGCCGAGCGTCGCGAGCGTCACGTCCTGCCCGCGGCGACGGACGGTGGCGCGGCCGAAGCGGACCCGGTACGGCGCCTCGGGGACCGCATCGACCATCGAGAACAGCGAGCGGCTCTCGATGATGATCGAGGGATCCTCGCTGAAGATGCTCTCGAGCAGCAGGCCCTTCGCATCGTAGGCGGTCGCGGGGACCGCGACGCGCAAGCCAGGCAGATGCGCGAACCACGCGTGCGGAGACTTGGAGTGCTGCGGGCCCTGTCCCCAGCCCTTGCCGACGATCGCACGGATCGTGACGGGCAGTCCGGCGTGTCCGTCCGACTTGAACCGCCAGAGCGCGAGCCAGTTCACGATGGCATCCATCGAATACATCATGAAGTCGAGCCGCGTGTGGACGATGACGGGCCGCATACCCGACGCCGCGGCCCCGATCGCGGCGGACGTCATGAGGCTCTCGGCTACCGGAAAGTCACGGACACGGTCCGGACCGAACTTCTCGGCGAGCCCAGAGGTGGTCCCGAACACACCCGAGCGGTAGTCGACGAGCTGGCCCATGACGAAGACGTCGGAACTGAGCTCCATCGCCTGCGCGAGGGCCTCGTTTATCGCCTGGGCGTAGGTCAGCTGCCGTCGCGCCAGCGTCTGCGCGGCTACCGGTGCGGCCGGGGTCTGTGGCTCAGCCACTAGTACGGACCCGGGATGAGATCAGGTTGGTCGTGGTCGAAGTCGCCAGCCTCGAGGTCGGATAGCAGCCGGTCAGCCATCGGCGTCGCGGCGCTGAGGTTCATCGACGTCCAGTCCGTGAGACGCGGGAAAGGGCTGCTCTTCGCGAACGAGAACGCGTCCGCGATCTCGAGCTGGATCTCCTTCTCGGTGTCCCGGCGCTGCGCATCCGAGAGGAGGCTCGCGGCACGGAGCTTCTCCTCCAGAAGCACGATCGGATCGTTCTCCTTCCAGAAGTCGCGCTCCGAGTCGGCGCGGTAGCCGATCCAATCGTCGTTCTCCGGACCGACATGGGCGCTCCAGCGGTAGGTGTACGCCTCGATGAACGTCGGGCCTTCGCCTCTCCGCGCTCGAGCCACCGCGTCCCCAAGCACGCGGTAGCACTCGACGGCGTCGTTTCCGAAGATCGTGACCGTGCGCATCCCGAACGCGGCGACGCGCGCGCTGATGTTGTCGGCCGGCTGCCGTTTGAGCTGATGCGAGTACACGGAGTAGCCGTTGTTCTCGCAGATGAACACGAGCGGCAGCTTGCGCAGCACGGCGTAGCTGATCGCTTCCCAGAACGCGCCCTCCTCGGTCGCGGCGTCGCCGAAACCCGAGACGGCGATGTAGTCGGCCTTCCGGAGCTGGGCGGCGACCGCGGTACCGACCGCGATTGAGATGGCTCCCGCGAGGATCGCGCCGCCGTACATATGGTGGGAGGTCATCGAGATGTCCTGCGAACCGGCCTTTCCACCGTTCGCACCCGTCTCCCTGCCGTGGAGTTCGGCGAAGAGCGCGCGCATGGGCGCGCCCTTGGCGAAGAAGTAGCCGTGCGTCCGGTGGTGGCTGTAGAGGTAGTCCTCCCGACGCAGATGCGGCGCGAGGCCCGCCGGGACGGCTTCCTGCCCGATGCAGAAGTGGACCGGACACTTCATCTCGTCGGCCGGGTGGTACTCGCGAACGAGCGCTTCCTCGCACAAGCGCAGTCGCAGCATGAAGCGAAAGAGCGCTTGGAGCACGCGCGGCTCGACACCGGTGAGCGACAAGCGGTCGTACCGTCCCGCCGCGCGGATGGATTCGTGGGTCAGCGACTGCGTCACGGCAACTCCCTGGGATCGTCTACGTCGTCGCTAATAATGGCGTGTCCTGCGCGCTTCAGAAAGGGCTCCTGGCCTCAAGACCGCCCCATAAAGCGGAGATCGGGGTCGTCGCGCAGTGCTCGAGACGCATCGATGATCCCGACGCAGTCGATGATCACCGGCCGCCGCATGCGCCGCCGGACCGACGCGGGATCGAGCGCGCGTATCTCGTCCGAGTCCGTGAGGATCACAAGACAGTCGGCGCCGACGACCGTTTCTTCCGGGGACGACGCCAGTCCGACGGCATGATCGTGACCGAGCACGCGCTCCAGATCGTCCTTCGTGACGATCGGATCCCAAGCGCGAACCGCCGCACGGCCACGCATGCGTTCGATCAGCCGTAGCGAGGCGGCATTCTTCAGGGAGCGCGTGCCCTTCTTGTACGCCAGCCCCCAGATGGCGATTGTCGGCTTACGCCCGCTGCTCGTCGCGAGGACATCATCCAACCTCCGGAGCACCCACTCGAATCGTCGCTCGTTGTGTGCGGCAAGCGCGGTGAGCAGCGTGAGATCGACGTCATGGGTTCGACCGATGGCGCGAAGCGTCTCGAGGTCGCGTTCGAGATTGCCACCCGCTATCCCCAGACCCGGACGCAGGTACGCCGCGGGCCCGATACGCGCATCCAGTCGCAGCGCCGGCACGATCTGGCTCCAGTCCGCGCCGACCGCCTCACACAGATCGGCCATCGTGTTGGCGTACGTGACCGAACCGATGAGGTAGAGGTTGATGGCGGTCTTCGCGAGCTCCGCGCTCTCGTACGACATCTCGAGGATCGGACAGCCGAATCGCTCCAGCGCTTCGCGGAGCGCCGGTGCGATCGGCTCACGCGCATCGGCGGCTCCGACGATGAAGCGCTCCGGTCGAGTGGCGCGACGGACCGCATCGCCGAGGACGAGCGTCTCGACGACGTAGTGCAGACGGAAGCGGAGGTCCGGCCGCTGCCGCACGAGCCGATCGCCGAGGGCTCGTGTGTAGCCAGGCGCCACCTGGCTCATCAACACGATGGTCACGTCCTGCGCGAGATGCGGTATCGCGGCCCCGATCAGGTCCGTGATCACACCGACGTCGCTGCGCCCGTCGTCATCGGTCGGAACGTCGCGCGAGACGACGACCATGGCGCAGCCCGCGACCTCGTCCAACCGCGCGGAATAGCGCAGCCGCTCGCGGGCGCTCGCGATCAGCTCAGGCAACCCCAGCTCATGTACGGGTGGCTCGCCGTGCGACAGGGCCGAAACGAGATCCGCGTCCGGATCGATCGCCACGACCGATAAGCCTCGCGCCGCCCACGCCGCGCTCGAGACGATCCCCAGGTGAGACAGCCCGAGGAACGCCACGCGGTCGCTCAACGGACCCCGCCCGCGCACGATCGCAGACACTCGGAGACCCACCAGTCTTCGGCCCCGGAGGACGCCTTCGCTTGGGCCCGCTCCTCAAAGAGGGTGATGTCTTGCTCCCAGCTCAGGTCCGGGCCCTCGTCGCGGAAGGTCGACTCGCGCGGCACTCCGCTGGGGAACACACGCTCGCGTACGGACAGCTCGCACGGACCCCACTTGCGCATCCCGTCGAGATGGAGCGAGCCACGCGAGCCGACGAGGTCGATGCGGAACTGGTTCTTCCAAGAGAGATACGAGACGTCCAGCACGAGCCGCCCATCGTCGCTTCCGAGCACCGCGTGGTCCGGACCCGTCGTCTCGTGATGCTGGGCCGTCCAGGTACGGAAGACTGGTCGCTCGTCAAGGATCCAGGCAGCAAGGTCGAACAGATGGCATGCCAGGTCCTCGATGACACCGAGCGACGTATCGCGCCAGGTCCCCTTCACGTGAGCGACCGTCCCGTTCGCCACGACCATCCGCGCGTAGTACAGGTCGCCGATGGCGCCGCCGTGATACAGCTCGCGAAGCCGCACGACGGAGGGCTCGAATCGGTAGTTGTACGACGTGTACCAGCAGACGCCGTGCTCGCGCGCCAGATGCTCGAGCCGCTCGAGCGTGCTCCGATCCGGGATGACGAGCGGCTTCTCGACGAGCACGAACTTGCCGAGTCCGAGGAGGTGCTCCACGAGCGCGAGCTTCGCGTCCGACGGCACGGCGAGCACCGCCGCGTCGAAGCTCGCCGGATCGCACTGCGCGACGTCCCGATGGTCCGCCTCGGGGACGTACGGATCGACCGTCGCGACGCATCGCCGTCCAAGCAGCGCCCTTCGGCGCCGGCCGATATTGCCGAGCCCGACGACGAGGTACCGCAACTCGCTATTCGTTGGAGTAGACGGCCCGCCGCTCGAGTAGGTCGATCCGTGTCTGCACTTCGTCGGGGCGCACCGGCACGTTGCCCTGCCGCTCGCACGCGAGCGCCGCACCGATCGCACCGAGGATCGCGGCGACCACGATGTTCTTGGTCGCCACAAGCCCGAGCGCGGCCTGCGCGAGCAGCGCATCGCCGGCGCCGATCGGATCCACGAGATGCTCCACGAAGCTGTCGATGGTGAAGAACTCGCGAGGCATCGGGCCGGCGCTGCGATAGCCGATGAGGCCCCGCTCGCCGAGCTTGAGGATGAGATAGCGGCAGCCCGCGCGACGGAAGAGCTCCGACGCTAGCGGGCGGACCGTCGAATCCTGGTCCCCCAGCGCGAAGCGCGCCTCGCGCTCGTTGGGGGTGAGCAGATCGAAAGCGGTGAAGTCGAGGATGTTCCCCCATCGGTTCGATACCTGGCTGTCCGCGACCTTGAGGACGCCCCCCGGGATCGCCGCGGCCAGGAGCGGAACGTTCTCCTTCACGAACATTCCGTGACGGAAGTCACTGAAGACCACGACGTCCGCTTTCGTCGATCGCAGCGATTCCCGGATGAACTCGAGCGCCTTCTCTGGGATCGCGCGATTGTCGACCTGGTCCACCTGCAGCATCTTCTGACCGTCGGCGATGAAGCGCTGCTTGTACGTGGTCGGCCGCGTGTGTTCCACGAACGCGGCGCTGTGCACCCCCGCCGACTCGAGATCGTCGAGCACGAACTGCTTCAGCGCATCGTCGCCGAGCACGGTCGTGTACGTCACCTCGGCACCGGCCGCGCGCATGTGCTTCGCGACGATCGCGGCTCCGCCCGAGAACCGCTCCGTCGATTGATGACGCACGCTGAAGGTCGGCGACTTCGGCGCGGCTCCGAGCAACGTGCAGTACGAATAGGCGTCGACGATCGTGTCGCCCACGACGTGAACGCGGTAGGAGGCGAAGCTACGCTCCGCGTTGCGCAGGTCGTCGAAGCTGATCCCCTCGGCCTGCATGAGCGCGAGCAGCTTCTCCACCTGCAGCCGGGGAGGCTGCACGGTGATCAGCGCGGACGACGAGTACGTGACGTCGCCCGGCGTGAACAGCATCTCTCCGCCGTACGCCTCGACGGCGTCCTGCTCCTCCTGGGTCTTCGGCGGTAGCTTCGAGAAGTACTCGTACCCCTTCGCGAAGTAGTCCGGCTGGATCCGCTTGATGTTCGCGATCGGCGTGGGGTTCGAGTCGATGATCACGTAGTCGACGGTCTCCAGCGCCGCGAGGTTGAGCGCCCGCAGCTCCTGCGGGACGTACGGGCGCATCTCGGCCTTCGTGATGTGCTCGTCCGCGGTCACGCTCGCGATAAGGATGTCCGCCTTCTCCTTCGCGTAGGCGAGATGCCGCAGATGCCCCGGATGAACGATGTCGAACACCCCATGGCACATTACGACCCGCTTCGCGCGCGGGCGCGAGCCGATCTTCTTGAGCAGCTGCTCGACGGTCACGACCTTGCCTGCGTAGCTCGGCGGACGTGGCCCGGGAGTCTCGATCACTTCCGCAGATACTCGAACCAGGTCTTCGTCGCCGCCTCGATCGCCTTCGGCGTCCACACCGGTGCGTCCCTCCATGCCTCGATGTCGTCCATGAGGGCGGCGACACCCGCTTCGAGTGGCACGGTCGGCTCCCAGCCAAGCACGCGGCGGATCTTGGAGATGTCCGCCCACGTGCAGTCCGGCTCGCCAGGCCGCTTCGGGACGTGCACCACCTGACAGTGCGGTCCGCCGATCAGCTCGACGAGCCGGTTCACCGTCTGGGGGTTTCCCGAGCCGAGATTGAAGATCTCACCCACCACATCTGACTCGGCCGCCAGCAAGAAAGCGCGCACCACATCGGTCACGTAGACGAAGTCCCGCGACTGCGTGCCTTCGCCGACGACCGTGAGCGGCGAGCCGTTGAGCTTCTGGGCGAGAAAGACGCCGAGGACGGCACCGTATGCGCCGGTGGTGCGGACCCGCGGTCCGTAGACGTTGAACATGCGGATCGAGACGACCGGCAGGCGATACACCCGCGACCAGTGGAGCGCCGTGAGTTCCCCGAGGTACTTGCTGAGCGCGTAGGGGTATTCGGCGCTAATCGGCGCGTCCTCGCCCGTCGGCAGCGGCGGATCCGCGCCGTAGCACGAGGACGACGCCGCGTACACCAGCTTGCGCACGCCGGCAGAGCGGGCGGCCTCGAGGACCGCGAGCGTTCCATCGACGTTCGCGTGCATGTATCGCATGGGCTGCTCGATAGACGGCACGATGTCGCCGAGCCCGGCGAAGTGGAACACGAACTGGGCGCCGGCGAAGATGCGCGGATGATGCGGGAGATCACACACGTCCAGCTCGTGGAGCTCGCAGTCCGCGCGCTGCGGGAGATCGCGGAGATTCTCTCGCCGACCGGTCGCGAGGTTGTCGACGACGCCGACACGGTATCCGCGCGAGAGGAGCAGGTCGACCATGTGGCTGCCGATGAATCCGGCACCGCCGGTGACGACCGCGTAGCGCTGCGAGGCCACCGCTATGCGCCGGTCGTGGCGAGCTTGCCCATCCGCTCGAGACCGGACCTCTGGATCGCTTTGACGTTGTAATACTTCGGGTCCGTGAGGGAATTGGGCAGCTTCCCGTCACGGAACGCACGGCACAGGTCGACAACGGCATCTTCGATCGTGCGCTTGGGGACCCATCCCAGGCTGCGCTTGATCTTCTCCGACGACACGTGATACGAACGCAGATCGTCGGTCGGGGATGTCTCGATCTCGATCGGCCCGAGATGCGGCATCTCCCGCTCGACGACCTCCTTCACCATCAGCCCCAGCTCGGCGACGGTGTGGTTCTGATATCCCGCGTTGAACGTCTCGCCCGCGATCTTCGTCGGCGCCATGTCGACGAGATCCGCGTAGAGATCGGTGATGTCCTCGATATGGATGTTCGGCCGCTTCTGCGATCCGCCGAAGATGGTGATCTTCCGCGTGTTGACGGCGAGGTTCGTGAGGATGTTGACGGTGAGGTCAAGCCGCTGCCGTGGCGAATAGCCGCAGACCGTCGCGGGCCGGAGGATAACCGTCGTGAAGTCCGGTGCCTGGAACCGCCGCAGGATCGGCTCGCATAGCCCCTTGTACTTGTTGTAGTCCGTCAGCGGTACGAGAGGCGAATCCTCGGTCACGTCCGGCGCATCGCTCACTCCGTACACGCTGGACGTCGACACGTAGATGAAGCGATCGACGCCGACCTCCTTCGACATCGACACGAGTGGCTCGAAGGCGTCGAAGTTGATCGTCTTGCTGAGCTCCGGGTTCAGCGCGAAGCTGGGGTCGTTCGAGATGCAGGCCATGTGGATGACGGCGTCACAGCCCTTGACCGCGTCTTTGAGCCCCGCCTGGTCGCGGATGTCGATCGTGCGGCACTCGAGCGCGGGGTGCCGCGGCAGCACGTCTCGGCCGAAGACGAACAGGTCGACGACGCGCACCTTGTGGCCCCGTGCGAGCAGCTTCGGAACCAGGACCGCGCCCTTGTATCCGGCGCCGCCGGTGACCAGGATCGTCTTCAAAACAGCGCTCCTCTCGATCGACGCGACTGCGGTAAGAATACTTGCGCGGTGAGATCGACACCTCGACGACCAGACCGGCGCACGGTCGCCGACGGAACGGGCGCCACGCGCCTTCGCGCCGTCTACATCTCCCACAACAGCGTGGGCACGGCGCTCGTCCGCAGCCAGGTCCTGTCGTATCTCCGGGGGCTCGACGCGCGCGGCTTCGACACGGAGCTCATCACGTTCGAAGGCGGCGAGCCGTTCCCGGACGGCGAGTACCCGCGCGATCGCTGGCACGGGGTCGACTCCCGACGCGGTAGCTCGCTCTTGGCGAAGGCCGTCGACGTCCTCCGTGGCGTGCTGCTCGCCGTTCGCGTGACTCGTACGCGTCGCGCCTCGCTCCTGCACGCGCGCAGCTACATCCCCGCGGCCGTGGCGGCGGTGGCCGGCGCGCTGACGCGACGCCCCTACATCTTCGACATGCGCGGGTTCCTCGGCGACGAGTACGTGGACGCGGGCTATTGGAGCCGGACCGATACGCGCTACCGAGTCCTGCGTGTGGCAGAGACCCTGCTGCTGCGGCGGGCGGCGCACATCGTCGTGCTCACGCACGCCGCCGCGAGGGTGCTCGCGAACGATCCCCGGTACGCGAGAGCGGTCGGAGATACGCCCGTGACGGTGATCCCGTGCGCGGTGGATCTCTCGCGGTTCCGACCATCAATCCGGCGGGGCGACGCGCCGACGCTCGTCTACAGCGGCACGCTCGGCTCGTTCTACGAGCTCGATCCGATGCTCGCGGTCTACCGCGAGGCCCGGCGACTGCTGCCGGCGCTGCGCTTCCTCATCCTCAACCGGACCGAACAGGAGGTCGTCCGCGAAGCGGTCGCGCGCGGCGGTCTTGCCGACGCGCCCATCCAGATCCGCGGCGCAGATTTCGCGGAGATGCCGGCGCTGCTCGCGGGAGCGCACGTGGGGATCGCGCTGGTGCGTCAGGCGCCGTCGAAGGTGGCCTCGTCCGCGGTGAAGATCGCGGAGTACCTCGCGTGCGGGCTGCCCGTCGTCGTCAACAGCGGGCTCGGCGACATCGACGCGCAGGTGCACGAGACCGGCGCCGGCCACGTCCTCGCATCGTACGCGTCCGAGGACATCGCGCTCGCGGCACAGGCCGTCGTCGCGCTCGCGTCTGACGACGAGGCACGCGCGCGGGCTCGCGCGCTCGCCGAGCGCGAATACGATCTCGAGTCGGGGATCGACCGCTACGCCGAGGTGTACGCGCGGCTGTCGGCCGCTTCGACCACGTGACGGTGCCAGAGCTCGAGCATCAGGAGGCACCAGACACGCAGGCCGTTGTCCGTCGGCGAGGCGTAGAGCTCGGCGACGATCTCACGGGCGCGTCGTCGATCGACATATCCCCGCTCGGGCGCCCCGACCACGGCGTCCTCGACGAGCTCACGCAGTGGACCGCGCAGCCACCTCCCGATCGGAGCACCAAAGCCCATCTTCGATCGCTCGAGGATCTCGTCGGGCAGCGTGCCGCGCATGAGCCTCCGGAGGAGCACCTTCGACGTCCCGCCGCGGAGCTTCAGTGAGCTCGGGAGGCGCGCCATGAGCTCGACCACCTTGTGATCGAGGAACGGCGAGCGACCCTCGAGCGACGCCGCCATCGTGGCGATGTCCATCTTCACCAGCAGATCGCCCGGCAGATAGGCGCGCGTGTCGATCGCTAGCATCTCGTCGAGCCCGTCCGTGGCGCCCGCCTCCGCACGTGACTCATCGAGCCACGCGGTCGGCTCGGGCAGATCGCGCACGCGGTCGCCGAGGATGCGCGGGTCGTCGGCGAAGAAGCCCGTCCAGCGCCGGTACCGCTCGTGCGGTGTCATGCCGAGCGTCATCGTGAAGCGACGCGCGCGGCGCGAGCCGGGTAGCCACGCCGGCTCCGGAAGCCGGCGCGCCCCAGCCGCCGCGAGCACGCGCAGCGGGCGAGGTAGCGCATCGACGCGTCTCGCGAGGAGCGCCGCCCGGTAGCGCGTGTATCCGGCGAACAGCTCGTCTCCACCGTCCCCGTTCAGGGCCACGGTCACGTGCTGCCGCGCGGTCTTGGCCACGTAGTAGGTCGGCACGAGCGACGCGTCCGCGAACGGCTGACCGACGTGGCGCACGAGCATCGGGAGAACGGACGCGGCTTCGGGCTCGACGACGAATTCGTGGTGGTACGTGCCGAAGCGCTCGGCCACGAGTCGCGCGTAACGCAGCTCATTGTGGTCGTCGTCGGGGAATCCGACGGAGTACGTGCGCACGGCCGCGTTGCTCTCCTTCGCCATGAAGGCGACGACCGTGCTCGAGTCGAGGCCGCCGGAGAGGAATGCCCCGAGCGGGACTTCGCTGATGAGCCGGATGCGGACCGCCTCGGCGATCGCGGCGCGCAGCCGTTCCAGCGCCTCGGCCTCCTCGATGCGCTCCTTCGGGGAGAACTCGAGACGCCAGTAGGCGCGCTCCTCGCGCAACCCGTCGGCCTTCGCGACGAGCGTGTGGCCCGGCCGGACGCTGCGGATGGCACGAAACGCGGTCCGTGGTGCGCGGACGTAGCCGAAGCTCAGGTACTCGCGGATCGCATGGTCGTCGATGCTCCGATCGATCCCGAGCGAGAGCAGCGGAGCGATCTCGCTCGCGAACGCGAGGCCCTCGTGCGTGCTCGCGTACATGAGCGGCTTCTTGCCGAGCCGGTCGCGCGTCAGGACGAGCGTGCGCGAGCGCACGTCCCACACCGCGATGGCGAACATCCCCCGCAGCAGGCGCGGGAAGTCCGCCCCGTGCTCCTCGTACAGATGCGGGATGACCTCGGTGTCGCTCTGCGTCTCGAGGCGGTGGCCCCGGCGCACGAGGTCGTCGCGCAGCTCCTGGTAGTTGTACAGTTCGCCGTTCTGGACGGCGAGGATCTCTCCGGTCTCGTTCCGCATCGGCTGATGTCCATGCACGACGTCGATGACCGCAAGGCGGCGACACCCGATGGCCGCCGCGTCGGACACGCCGACACCTTCCTCGTCAGGGCCACGGTGCAAGAGCTGACCGAGCATGCGACGGAGTCCCTCTTCGTTCCGGGCCGAGCCGGCACCGGTCACCCCGGCGATGCCACACATGAACCACGACAATATGGGCCGTGCGCGTGATCCACATCACCACGAGCGACATGTCGCTCCGTTATCTGCTGCTTGATCAGCTGCGGTACCTCCAGGCCGAGGGCCACGAGGTCACTGCCGTCAGCGGGCCCGGGCCCTGGGTCGAGGCCGTCCGAGCCGCCGGGATCCCGGTGAAGACCGTCCCGCTCACGCGCCGCATCGCGCCGTTCCAGGACCTCGGCGCGTTCGGTGCGCTCGCCTGGCATCTGCTGCGCACGCGTCCCGACGTCGTTCATACACACACCCCAAAGGCGTCGCTGCTCGGGCAGTGGGCCGCGGCGCTGGTCCGCGTGCGGCGGCGCGTCCACACGATCCACGGCCTGTACTTCCCCGGCCACATGCGGCCGGAACGCCGCTGGCTCTACGTGTGGCTCGAGCGGCTCCAGATGGCCCCCGCGCACGTCATCCTCTCCCAGAACGCCGAGGATCTGGAGACGGTCCGGCGGGACCACATCGCCGACCCGCGACGGCTGCGCTATCTCGGCAACGGCATCGACCTCGCGCGATTCCAGCCGGACGGCGCGAGCGTCAAGAGTCGCGCGGCGACCCGCGCCGCCATCGGCGTGCCGGACGGTGATCTCGTCGTGGGGATGGTCGGCAGGCTGGTGCGCGAGAAGGGGTATCCCGAGCTCTTCGAGGCGGCGCGGCTCGTCCTGCGGGAGCGACCGGACACGACGTTCATCTCGATCGGCGGCGAGGAGCCGGCCAAAGGCGACTGTGTCGAGCTCGACGATCCCGCGCTCGTCGCGCTCGGCGACCGGATGAAGATGCTGGGTCACCGCGACGACGTGGAGGACCTCTACGCGGCCATGGATCTGCTCGTCCTGCCGAGCCATCGCGAGGGTTTCCCGCGCGCCCCGATGGAGGCTGCGGCGACGGGCATCCCGGTCGTCGCGACCGACGTCCGCGGCTGTCGCGACGTCGTGGTGGACGGCGAGACGGGACTGCTCGTCCCGGTGCGCGATCCCGAGCGGCTCGCGGCCGCGATCCTGCGCATCCTCGGCGATGATCGGCTGCGAGCGCGCATGGGGGTCGCCGGTCGCGCGCTCGCCGAGGAGCGCTTCGACCAGCGAGCCGTCTTCCAGCGGGTCGCCGACGCGTACCGCGAGTCGCCACCGGCGAGCTAGCGGTCCGGCCCTCCTAGGCCCGCCACGCGCGCGATCGACCGCGCGGGGACGCCGGCGACCCGATCACCCGCGGGTACGTCCGCCAGCACCACGGCTCCGGCCCCGATCACCGCCCCGTCCCCGATGCGGATCCCCTGCAGCACCGTGCTGCCGATGCCAACGTGGCAGCGATCACCGACGACGACGCCGCCGGCGAGATGCGCGCCCGGCGAGATGTGCGCATGGTCGCCTACCCGCACGTCGTGCTCGACGATCGCCGCGGTGTTGAGGATCACGTTCTTCCCGATCCGCGCACCGGGATTCACGATCGTGCCCGCGAACACGACCGTCGCGTCCCCGATCGTCGCGCTCGGCGAGATCACTGCGGCGCGATGCACCACGGCGGGCAGCTCGAACCCGGATCGGGCGATGCGCTCGTACAGGTCGCGTCGGCGATCCCCGACATCTACGGACCCGACCCCGAGCACGATCGCCGTCGCGCCGAGCGCACGCGCTTTCGCGAGGGCCGATTCATCACCGATGACCTCGACGCCGTCGAAACGCGTCCCGGCGAGCTCCGGCTTCGCGTCGATGACCGCGATGACGTCGACCGCGCCGCTGCTCCGTGCCGCGTCGAGCACGACGCGCGCGTGGCCGCCGGCTCCGACGAGCACCGCCTTCACTTCGGGGCATAGTAGACAGGTGGATGCGGAGCGCCCCCTGCGAACGCCGGCATGGAAGCGCGCCGAAGATCTCATCCTCGCGGTGCCGCTGACGCTGCTCGCCTCGCCGTTCCTCGCGCTCATCGCGCTCGCGATCATGGTCGAGAGCGGCGCACCCGTCTTCTACGTCGACGAGCGTGTGGGTCTCGGCGGCAGGAA
Source organism: Candidatus Limnocylindria bacterium (assembly GCA_035651155.1). Lineage (GTDB taxonomy): Bacteria > Chloroflexota > Limnocylindria > P2-11E > P2-11E > CF-39. Next base: position 60,243 of record DASRGG010000005.1, read on the forward strand.
GTTCCTGATGATCAAGTTCCGCACAATGGTGCCCGGCGCGGTGGGCCAGGGCCTCGGGCGGCTCGTGGCGGCATCGGACACTCGGATCACGCGGGTCGGCGCGGCCTTGCGGCGATGGAGCGTCGACGAGGTCCCTCAGATCCTCAACGTCCTCAAGGGCGACATGAGCGTCGTCGGGCCGCGCCCGACGTACGCCGAGCAGGTGGCGCGCTACACGCCGCGCGACCGAGGGCGCCTGCGGGTGAAGCCCGGCATCACGGGGCTCGCGCAGGTCTCAGGGCGGAACGATCTCACGTGGCGGAGACGCATCGACCTCGATCTCGAGTACATCGAGCGTCTAAGTCCACTGCTCGATCTCGGGATCCTGCTACGCACGCCGCTCGTCGTGCTCCGCGGGATCGGTCTTTACGGGAAGGGCGGCGTGACGCCGGACTACGAGCCCGACCGCACGGACTGATCGCCATCCTCCGGCCACCAGAGCCACGGAGCGCGCGCGCGGATCGCGGGATAGCGCCGCAGCACGGCGTCGAAGCCCACGGCGCTCAGCAGGACGACGTACGGGACGAGCATCGCGCGCGACCGGACGAGCGTACCGACGTTCGCGCTGATGAGGCTCAGCACAATGGTCAGCCCGATGATCGCCGCGATGCCGTACGCGTAGCGGGTGTCTCGCCGGCGCAGCAGATAGAGGAAGCCGATCACCGCCGCGACCAGGCAGACGTACCAAGTGAGCATCTCGGGGATCGTCGCGATCTGCTCGAGCGTGCGCGCGGTCCACGGGAACGGCGCGAGGAGCGTGTACGACGCGCCGATCGGCAGGTGCTTCAGGTTCGTCGTGAGGCTCCCGCTAACCGATGACTGATCGGGATCGACCTCCGACGACAGGCCGACGATGTTCTTCGCCTCAGGCTCCACGACGACCACGCGCGGCGTGGCGGTCGGCGTAAGGCTGGGGCCCGGCGTCGATGTCGCGGGCGCGGTCGTGGCGGCCGCGCTCGCGGTCGGCGCACCGTTCGGCTTGGGCGAAACGATGACGACGATGTCGCCCGGCCGCACCACCGCGGGCGTCCGAATGGACGACGCGGCGGCCGAGGGCGTCGGCCACGCAGAACCGGTCGCGACCACGATCCGCGTCCCGGGTTCGACGAAAACGACCTCCGGTGTGGTGCCCGGGCTCGCCGTCGCTCCGGAGGTGACCTGGACCTGGAACCGGTCGCCCGGCTGGCCCTGGATGACCGGCGCCGGATCGACGAAGGACGAGCGTGCCGCCTGCGCGCCGACCTCGCGCAGGAAGATCGGGAGGTAGAACGGGTTCGACGGCAGATCACTGAAGGGCTGGATGATCGCGAAGAACACGTAGACCGCGGCGAGGACGCCCGCGGACTTCAGGCGATCGCGCCAGCGCACAAAGCCGAAGGGCACGGCGAGGAGCGCGAGCGCACCGATGACGAGCATGTAGAGACGCACCGTTCGGAGCGGAGTGAGCACCACGATCGCGGCGGCAAGCCACGGCCAGCTGCGTCGGGCGATGAATTCGCTCGCGGCGAACGCCGAGGCGAAGAGAAAGAAGATCACCCATGCGTCCTTCATCGCGAGCGCGGTCCAGAGGACGATCGACGGGAAGGCAAGCAGCACGACGAGCGCCCAGCGCGCGCCGGGCATCCCCAGGTTCCGCATGATGCGGTAGCCGAAGAGGCACGCGACCACGCCCAACAGTGTGTTGATGGCCTTGACGATCGTGAGGTCCTCCCCGAAGAGCTGATACAAGCGCGCGATCCAGTGCACGTACCAGCTGCGCAGGTAGACGTCGAGCGCTTCGGGAGACATCGGATGACCGTTCCACCACTGCCACAGCCAGTACCCGTGGTCCAGATATACGTGCTCGTCAGGCGCGTAGAAGCGGAGGCCGCGCGAGAGGAGGATCACGTCGATGCCCGACATGAGCGCCTCGCGCCCCGTGATGGCCACGAGCGCGAAGAGCAGGACCCAACGCTGATCGGAGGGATCTGCGACGAGGCTCGCGACGATCATCGCGACGAACACGCAGACCAGCACCACGAGTGCCGCTCCCGGGCCTCCCCGCGGCAGCGCGAGCGCGGCGGCGATCACCACGAGGGCTGTGGAGAGCAGCTGCGACCATCGCGGAAGCGCGCGTACATCACGGACGAGCCGCCTCAGGTGCTCGGAGACTCGCCGAAGATCCAGGAGGGGCATGTTCACGAGGACTTGATGGTACGGCGCGCGCAGCCGGATCCATTGATGCCGCGCGCCGATCGACAAAACCTAGACTCGCGACATTGAAGCTCCTCGTCGTGTCGTACTTCTATCCCCCCTTCAACAGCATCGGTGGATACAGCGTGTCGAAGCTGTCCCGCCACCTGCACCAGCAGGGGTGGGACGTGCGCGTGCTGTGCGCGCGGCACGACGACCTGCCATCCGAGCTTCCGGTCGAGCTGCCGGCCGACCGGATCATCCGGACGTCGTCGTTCGACGTGAATGCACTTCCGAAGCTCGTGCTCGGCCGCGGCCACATCGCACGTCGTGGCTTCGAGTTCAGCGGCCGCGGCGGCGTCCTCACGGCGCTCGGCCGCGCGTATCGCCAAGTCGTGAACTTTCCGGACGGACAGATCGGCTGGTATCCGATGGCGGTCCGGGCGGGCGCGCGCGCGATCGAGGCGGACCGTCCCGACGTCATCCTCGCCGTCGCCACGCCGTGGACGAGCCACCTCATCGCGAGGTCGCTGTCGCGCCGCTACGGCATCCCCTGGGTGGCGCGCTATCACGACCTCTGGACCGACGCACGGGGTCGCGAGCGCGTGTGGCCGCTGAGCCGCGTCGAGCGCTGGCTCGAGGACCGGAACACGCCGACCGCCGGAGCCATCGCGACGATGTCCGACGCGTGGCGCGACGAGCTCGCGGCACGATTCAGATCGGTCCCGGCCTACACGGTCCCGTTCGGCTTCGAGCCGACGGACTACCCGCCCTCGCCGGCGCCTGAGGGTCTGCCGCTCACGATCCTCTATTCCGGCCGCCTCTACCCGCGGCAGGATCCCGCCAAACTCTTCGAAGGCGTGCGATTGGCGCTCGCCGCAGGCGTCGCTCCCACCGACATCCGGATCCGGTTCATCGGCCGGTATCTCGAGAGCGCGCGTCGAGCGCTGGCGCGGTCAGGCCTCCCATCCGATGTGGTCTCGGTCGATGACCCGGAGCCGCACGCGGAGGCGGTCGCGCTCCAGCGGCGGGCGAGCGCGCTGCTGCTGTTCATGGGCGAGGACGACGACATCGGTCTGCTCCCCGCGAAGATGTACGGCTATCTCGGGGCGCGCCGACCGGTGCTGGTCATCGGCGGGTCGTCCCGACATGAAGGCGTCGAGCTCATGCGCCGCGCCGGCGTCGGGACGTGGGCGCCGGACGCGGCGGCCGTCGCCGACATCCTGAAGCGGTGGGTCGATGCGCTTCGCATCGGACCGCTCACCGTGGATCCGGACCCCGCCATCCTCAAGGCACACGAGTGGCGCACGACGGCCGCGACCATGGGCGATGTGCTGAACGACGTGATCCGGCACGCGAAGACGCGCTAGGTACGCAGGCGAGCGGTGGCGATCGTGTCGCCGCCCCACCGTCCGCCGACTCCCGAGACGAACGCATCGAGCGCGGCCCCGAGCCGCCACACCGCCGGCACGTAGGGCACGAACCGAACGGTGCGTACGCTCACGTCGGGAAAGATCTGCGCGAGCTCGCGCTCGCACTGCGTCGCGCTCCACTGGAAATGATGGTCGAGCGCAATTTTGGCATCGCGCTCGCGTAGGCGTTCGCTCTTCGCCAGGAGCCGCTTCCACCAGCTTGCCGCGTTGTTCAAGGTGAGCGTGAGCGTCCCGTCTGGCCGGAGCACGCGCCGGATCTCCGCCAGTGCCGCGTCCGGCGCGGGAAGGTGGTCGAGCGCGGCGATCGCGAGGACGACGTCGGCGGTCGCGTCCGGAAGTGGGATGTCCAAGGCGCTGCACCGCAGCTCCGCGTACCGCCCATCGGCCAATCTCGCGAGCGCGGCGGCGTCCGGCGTCGACGGGGACGGTTCGACGTTCACGTACGACCGAGCAAGATCACGCACGCGGTCGAAGAAGTGACCGTCGCCACCGCCGATCTCGATGATGTCGAGCCTGGCGCGGCCCGCAGCCGCCACTTCGGCCCGCACCTCCGCGAAGATGCGCTCGTCCGCCCAATTCGTGTACGCCCGCAGCCGTGGCGCGCGGAGGAGATCCATCGTCATGTGGTCGCGGAGGCCGCGCTCCTGATCGATCCGATACACAGGTCTCCCGTGTTCGTCGATCTCGTCCGGCGGCCGCGTCAGGTCGAGCGTGCGCATCCCGCGACGTCTCAGCCCGCAGCCTGTCGCGCCGGGTGCACGAAGGACTGGAGCCATTCGCCGCGGAACCAGTCGTGGCGCGCACGGATGTCGTCGGCGTAGTTCCAGGCCGTGATCACGCACACATCTGGCGGGCGCTCTCGGAACACCGGCGCTTCGACGATCGGCAGCGCGACGCCGGCCATCCAGAGATTCGCTCGCAGCGGTGAGTCGTCCACGACGTAGTCGGGCCGGATCTCCGGCAGCTGGTTGAACCACACGGCCGCCCGTCCGGAGGCGCCGTAACCCGCCACACGCTTGCCATCTGCGTGAGCTCGCATGAGCGCGTCGTATGTCGATGTCGAGCGTCGGCCCTCGTACGCGCGGACGACACGCTCGAACGGCGGTCGGCGCGGAGCCGACGGCCTCGGCGCGCCCGCCGTCTTGCGGAGTCGCACACGCAGGAGGCCGCCGTGGACCGGCAGCCGTGTGACCTCATCGGCGACCAGCCCGAGGCGGGCGGCGCACCCCGACAGCGAATCCGCCGACCAGTACCCCTTGTGCTCGTGATACATCGCGTCCCACTGGCCGCTGAGGACCGCATCGAGGTCGTGCGCCTCGATCCACAGCTCGCCACCGTCGACGAGCAGGTACGCCATCCCGGCGAGCACGTCGTGCATGTCCGTGACGTGGGCGACGCAGTTCGAGCTGACGATGACGTCGAACCGCTCGTCCGTAGCGATGTCCCGGGCGAGGCGCATCGAGAAGTGGTCGTTGATGAGCTCGTAGTTCCGTGCGCCAGCCGCCGCGGCCACATCGCTCGGGTCGACGCCGACGAGCCGCCAGCTATTCGGCAACCGGCGCAGGAGCACTCCGTCATTGCAGCCAACCTCGAGCAGCCGCACATTCCCCCGCCCGTAGCGCGCGACGAGCTCGTCCGCGTAGCCGGAGAAGTGCCGGACGACCCCGAGGATTGAGGAGGACTTGTAGTGGTACGAGCCGAAGAGGACGTGATCGTCGATGTCCTCGAGCGCCTGCGCGAGACCGCAGGCCGTGCACCACACGAGCGTGAAGGGATACTGCGTCAGCCGGCGCGCTTCCTCGGCCGATTCGCAGAAGCTCCCGACGAGCGGCATCGGATCGAGCGTGACGATGATCTCGAGCGCGCCGGCTGAGGCATGGCACCCGCGACATCGTGTCAGACGGGACATTGCCTCGAGCGATGCGCGATCGTGGGCGTGGGGCACGTATCCTGAGGCTATCAGGGGACGGCGGCGAACGATCGTTGGCGGGACGAGCGGAGCGCGAAGCACGCGATCACCAGCACCACTACGTCTCCGAGCAGCATCGCGAGGGCCACGCCCTCGAGCCCGTACGCGATCCCGAAGACGATGACGAGCGGAAGGTTGAGGACGAGGCCGGCCACGTTCATGAGCGAGGCGAGCAGCGGAACGCCGAGGGCGCGCAGCGCCAGCCCCGCGACGCGGCTCGTGCCCTCAGCGGCGCCCGCGAGCGCGAGCAGCCGCCACGGCCCGACGGCGACGTCGAAGCCCTGACCGAACAGGATCGTGACGATCGGGTGTGCGAGCAGGATCAGCGGGACCGCGAGACCGAGCAGACCGAGCGCAGCGCTACCGACGGCAAGGCGCGCGAGATACGGCCCACGTTCACCCGCACGCGAGACGCGCGCGAAGAACAGGTTGCCCGCGGCTTGTCCGGCCTGCGTGAGGAAGTCCGCGCACAGCGCCGCGACGGAGTAGAAGCCAAGCGCGGTCGCCCCGAACAGCACGTACACAACGAACTGATCGAGGCGGATGAGCAGGACGAGCACGGCGTCGCCGAGGTGGCTGCGCAGACCGTATCGGAGCTGTTCGACGAGCAGCGACCCCTGCCACGCCCACCGCCAGCGCACGATGCGGCGGACCGCGAGCACGATGAAGGCATTGGAGAGCGCAAACGAGATGGGGATAGCGAGATAGAAGAGCTCGACCGGCACGAGATAGATCGCGGCGACGAGGAGGATCGAACCGGCGAGCCGAGCCGCGAGCGTGACCTGTGCGTATTGCGCGACGCGGTGCAAGCCGAGGAGGGCGGCGCCATGGAACTCGCGGAGCAACTGCACGGCGATGAGCACGAGCGCGACTGCAAGCGCGACGTGCACGGCGGGCACCCCGACACCGGGCGCGAGTGCGAGCCAACCGAGCAGGGTCCCCAACCCGCCGAACACGAACGCGAGCACGAACGAGCCGGTGAGCAGGCGCGACACGTCGAACGATCGCGCCGTGAAGTACATCGTGGCCGGATTCAGACCCATCGCCACCACCCACGCGATGATCGATGGCCCGATCGTCAGCAGCGTGGAGTAGCCCTTCGCCTCTGGTCCAAGGTGGCGGCTGACAAGGATCGCGATGACACCGCCGGCCGAGAGCTGGGCGAAGAGCCCGAACACGGACCAGAGCGCGTCCGTTCGGATGACGGGCTCGCGGTAGCGCGACGTGACCTCGCGCAGCAGGACCGCAGGAGCGGCCCAGCGCTCGCGGCGGCTCAGGATCGCCTCACGATGCGGCGATCGTCTCGCGCAACGCCTCGGCGACGTAGCCGATGCTCTCATCGCTTAGGTGGCCGTGGAAGGGAAGGGCCAGCGTCCGCTGACCGACGTCCTCGGTGACGGGAAGGGTGCCACGAAGATCGCCGAAGCGATCACGGAAGTAGGGCTGCAGGTGGATCGGACTGAAATATGGACGCGTCGGCACGTGGCGCGCTGCGAGCCCCGCTGCAACGAGGTCGCGCGACAACCCACGATCGAGCAGCACGACGTAGACGAACCAGCTCATGCGGGTCGTCGCGGGAAGAACGCGCGGCACGGCGATGCCGGGAATGTCCGCGAGCGCCGCGGAGTAGCGCCTCGCCACGTCGTCGCGCTGCGCGATCAGCGCGTCGAGGCGTTCGAGCTGCGCGACGCCGAGCGCGGCGGAAAGCTCGTCGAGCCGGTAGTTGAATCCGAGCCGGAGATGCGTGAGCCAGTCGTTCCCCGCGCCGCGTCCCTGGTTGCGCAGGCTGCGCGCGACGTCGGCGAGCTCGTCGTCGTCGGTCACGATCACGCCACCCTCGCCCGTGGTCATCTGTTTGTTCGGGTAGAAGGCGAAGACCGCCATCTGCCCGAGGCTCCCGGCGGGACGGCCCCGCCACGTCGCACCGATGGCCTCGCACGCGTCCTCGATGACCCGAAACCCGTTCCGGCGCGCGATCTCCTCGAGCCGCGCGAGGTCGCACGGCTGTCCGAACACGTCGACCGGGATGAGCCCGACGGGGGGAGCGCCGGACGACTGCACGACGTCCTCGACTGCCGACGGATCGATGTTGAACGTGACGGGGTCGATGTCGGCGAAGACGGGACGCGCGCCTTCGTAGAGAAGGCAGTTCGTCGAGGCGACGAAGCTGAACGAGGTCGTGATGACCGAATCTCCATGTCCGAGCCCGAGCGCGCGGACCGCGACGTGCAGCCCCGCCGTCCCGCTGCTCACGGCGATCGCGTGCTTCCGTCGCGCGACCGCGGCGATGCCGGTCTCGAACCGTTCGACCATCGGGCCGAAGCTAAGCTGCGTGCTGCTCATGACCTCGGCCACAAGCGCGCGATCGCGTTCGCCGATGTCGGGCGCGGACATGGTCAGGTCCCTCGGAACGACACGCTGCCTCACGATGCCGATAGAGTAGGTCCATGCCCGTCCGCGCGATGAGCTCTCCATGTGCGGCATAGCGGGGGTCATCGGTCCAGAGGGCCTACCGAGATCGGTCCTTGAGCGCATGGCCGCGGCGCTCGTCCATCGCGGCCCCGACAGCGAGGGGATCCACCAACGCGCCGACGTCGGATTCGCCGTTCGCAGACTGAAGGTCATCGACCTGGCCACAGGTGACCAGCCGATCCGCAGCACATGCAGCGGCGCGACCATCGTTTACAACGGCGAGCTCTACAACTACCGCGAGCTCAGACAGGAGCTCGTCGATCGGGGCCATCACTTCTCCACGATGTCGGACACGGAGGTGGCGCTCCACTTCTACGAGGAGTACGGCGTCGGTGCGTTCCATCGGCTGAACGGCATCTTCGCGTTCGCGATCGACGATCCGCGCACCGGCTCCGTCGTGGTCGCGCGCGATCACCTCGGGGTGAAGCCGCTCTACTACGCGGAGGCGAAGGGAGGAGTCGTGTTCGCGTCCGAACCGAAGGCGCTCTTCGCGAGCGAGCTCGTCGTGCGCCGGGTGGAGCGGTCTGCGATGGCGACGTATCTCACATACGGCCACGCGACGCCGGACCGGACGATGTACGCCGGCATCATCAAGCTGCCGGCAGGCATGGCACTCACACGGACGGCGGCCGGGATCTCGCTGCACCGCTACTGGGATATCGTCGAGCGCGCGCGCCGCTGGCCACGCGACGCGCAGCTGCCGACGGACGAGCTCGCGGCCCTGCTCGAGGATGCGGTCGCACGCAACATGCTCTCCGACGTCCCGGTCGGCGCGTTCCTCTCGGGAGGCATCGACTCGGGCCTCGTCACGGCGCTGATGCGCAGGCGCACGGGTCAGCTGCACACGTACTCCGTCGGCTTCGGCCTTCCCTCCGACGAGACGCCGCACGCCCTTGAGGTCGCCCGCGCGCTGGGGACGGAACACACGCCGGTCATCGTGACGCCGCGCGACGCCGCCGACGCGATCGCGGACGTGTCGGTCATCTACGACGAGCCGTTCGCCGACGAGGCGGCGGTCCCGACCTATCTCATGTCGCGCCGCGCACGACAGGACGTGACCGTCGTGCTCACCGGAGAGGGCGGAGATGAGCTGTTCGGCGGGTACCGCCGGTACGCGGCGGAGCAAGCCTACGGCGCGGCCCGTCGCCTCCCGCCGGCGCTGCTCTCGATCGCGGGACGGACCGGCCTCGAGCGCGTTCCGGCGCTGCGACGCTTCGGGCAGACGGCGCGTGCGCTGCGCGAGACGGATCGCGCGGCGCGGTACAGCGTATGGACGGAGACGTTCCATGCCGAGGAGCGGACCCGGTTGCTCGGCGAACGGGCGGACCGCGACCCCTACCGCGTCGTGCAGCGGTTCGTGCCGACCCGTGACGCGATCCGCGACGACGTGATCGCGATGATGGTGTTCGAGCTGCGGACGTGGCTCGTCGACGGGTATCTCGAGAAGGTGGACAAGGCGACCATGGCCACGAGCCTGGAGGCGCGGGTGCCGCTGCTCGATCCGCGGATCGTCGAATTCATGGCGCTGGCCCCGCGCCACTGGAGGATCTCGGGTCGCGACACGAAGGTCCTGCTGCGCACGGTCGCGTCACGATGGGTCGACAGGGCGGTCCTGCGACGGCCGAAGCAGGGCTTCGGCCCGCCGATCGGACTCTGGCTGCGCACGACGCTCGCCGATCGGGTCGACGAGATGGTTGCGCCCTCCGCCGCGCTCGGCGACTTCGTCGAGCGCGGGGCCGCGCGGGCGATCATCGACGACTTCCGCCGCGGAGCCTGGCGCGAACGACAGGTGTGGTCGCTGCTGATGCTATCGCTCTGGGCCGAGCGGGAGCGTGCCGCGAGCGCGCTCAGGGCTGCGTGACCGCGACCTCGCTCACGCCGGGCGGCCGGTTCGTCATCTCGCTGGACTTCGAGCTGCACTGGGGCGTCCGCGCACGCAGGTCGGTGAGCGCGTACCGCGCGAACCTCCTCGGCGTCCGAGATGCCGTCCCCGCCATGCTCGCGCTCTTCCGGGAATATGACGTCCATGTGACGTGGGCGACGGTCGGCATGCTTTTCTACGAGAACAAGCGGTCGCTGATGGAAGAGCTGCCCGAGCGCCTGCCGTGCTTCGCGGATCGCCGACTCTCATCGTACTCGGAGCTCGACGAGATCGGCGATGACGAGCACGAGGATCCGTATCACTACGCGCCCAGTCTTGTCCTGCGCATCCTCTCCGAGCAGGCGCACGAGATCGGGAGCCACACGTTCTCGCACTACTTCTGTCTCGAAGCGGGCGCCGACGTCGCCTCGTTCCGGGACGATCTCGAGGCCGCACGTCGCGCGTCGTCGCGCTTCGGCGTGCTGCCGCGCACGCTCGTGTTCCCGGGGAACCAGATCGCACCGGCGTATGCCGAAGCCGCCGCGGCGAACGGGATGCGCGTGTACCGCGGGACCGAATCCGCATGGCTCTATCGCCCGACCGCACGGGGCGAACAGACCATGCTCCGGCGCGGCCTGCGTCTGCTCGACGCATACGTGACCGTGACGTCCCACAACACATACGACGCACGCGACGTGATCGACGGAGACCGTGTCAACGTCCCCGCGAGCCGCTTCCTCCGGCCATACATCCCGTCCCTCGCCGCGCTCGAGTCCCTCCGCGCCTGGCGCATCAGGACCGATCTGGAGCACGCGGCGAAGAGGGACCTCGTGTATCACCTCTGGTGGCATCCCCACAACTTCGGCGTGTACCTCAACGAGAACCTCGCCATGCTGCGCCGCGTGCTCCGCACGTTCGCGCAGCTCCGCGAGCGCTACGGCATGCGCAGCGTCACGATGGGCGAGCTCGCGGACGAGATCGGCGACGTGAAGACGTGAGCGACGACGTGGTCCTGCTCGCAGGCCTGGGCCAGTCGACGGCGATCCTGTTCCATGCGCTCGACGCGGCGATCCCGCTTCGCGCGGTCATTGTCGAGGAACGGCCGGCACGTCGTGACTTCATCGCCGCCCGCGCGCACAGGCTCGGCGTCGGCCGGGTCCTCGGGCAGATGGTCTTCCACGCCGCCGTCGTCCCGCTGCTCCGACGCCGGTCGGCGCGCCGCAGGCGCGCGCTGCTGCACGAACTGGGGCTCGACGATTCACCGATCCCCCCGGAGCGCGTGGTGCGCGTCCGCTCGGTCAACGACGCACGGACCGAGGGGCTGCTGCGGGAACTCGCGCCGGGCGTCGTCGTCGTCAACGGCACGCGGATCATCGCCCGCAGGCTGATCGAGGCGCTGCCCCGCACGGTGTTCCTCAACATGCATGCTGGCATCACGCCGCTGTACCGCGGCGTCCACGGCGCCTACTGGGCGCTCGTGCAGGGCGACCCGGAGCACTGCGGCGTGACCGTGCACCGCGTCGACACGGGCATCGATACGGGCCCGATCGTCGCGCAGGCGCGAATCGCACCCGCGCCGGCGGACGACTTCACGACCTATCCGTTGCTGCAGCTCGCCGCGGGCATCCCCCTGCTGATCGACGCGATCAGGTCCGCGCGCGACGGGCACATCACCGAGACGCCCGCCCCAGCCGGAAGGTCACGTCTCTGGACGCACCCGACCGCGCTCGAATACGTGCGACACCGGCTCCGCGGGGTTCGCTGAGCGAGCGCTAGGCCCTGACGCCGCGACGCGCCTCGATGATCTCACGCAGACCCTCGGCGAAGGACACCTCGGGCTTCCACTGGAGGTCGCGCTTGATGCGCGCGCTCGAGACGGAGGCCGTCGGCACGTCGGCCTGGCGCGCCTCGGTGTACACGATCTTCGTCGGGACCTCCGCCACGACGGTCTCCGCGAGCTGCTTGATCGTGACGAATTCGTCCGAGACGGTGTTGTAGACCGAGCCGCTCGCGGCTCGCTCGACGGCGAGCGAGAACGCCCGCCCGATATCACGCGCGTGCGTGAACTGCCGTCCCTGCTGTCCCGTCCCCTGGATGGTGATCGGCTCGCCGCGCAGCGCGCGGTCGATGAACAGCGAGAAAACGCTGTTGGGCCGCATGCGCGTGCCGAACGCGGTCCCGAGCCGCAGCGCCGTCACGGAGAGGCCCTTCCGCAGATGTCCATAGGCGAGCGCGATCCGCTCCCCCGCGAGCTTCGTGATGTTGTACGGATGGTCCGGAGCGCAGGGATGATCCTCGTCGAGAGGCTGGTACTTCGGCGTGCCGTAGACCTCCCAGGTGGACGCGTAGACGATCTTGCCGACACCGGCGCGCAGCGCGGCTTCGCACACGTTCGCGGTACCCGTGACGTTCACCTGCGCCGCGTGCCACGGCTTCTCAGCCGCCAGATACACGTCGCCGACGGCCGCGAGATGGCAGACGAAATCAGCACCGGCGAACGCGCTCGCGAGCGCGTTCACGTCCATCAGGTCGGCTCTCATTGTCCGATGCTTCGGGTTGACGGCGAGATCGACGACCGTGATCGTGGAACCGCGCTCGGCCAGCACGTCCGCGACGTGCGACCCAAGGAACCCCGCTGCGCCAGTCACGATGCCTTTCAACGACGGACCTCCGACGGGCTGTACTCCGGGACGAGGTCGCGCATGCGCTGGATGATCGCCGCACGCTGACGGAGGGCCACGAGGCGAGCGAGCTCCGCGATCACCCCGCCCAGTGCGGCGGGTGCTTCGGTGCCATGGACGATGCGGCGGACGGCCTCGTGGCTCGTCGCTTCGCTCCGCTCGTACGGAAACAACAATTCCTCATTCAGCTTCTCGCCTGGTCGCAGCCCCGTGAACTCGATCGTCACGTCCACTCCCACCTCGAGTCCGTTCAGGCTGATGAGGTCGTTCGCCAGGTCGACGATCTTCACCGCATCGCCCATGTCGAGGACGAAGAGATCGCCGGGCTCGGCGAGGACGGACGCCTGCATCACGAGCTGCACAGCTTCGGGAATGGTCATGAAGAACCGCTTCACCTCCGGATCGGTCACGGTAAGCGGCCCGCCCAGCTCCAATTGGCGCTTGAAGATCGGCACGACGCTGCCACGGCTGCTCAGCACGTTCCCGAAGCGCACCGTGGCGAAACGTGTGTTCGTACGGCGTGCCGCATCGGCGACCAGCAGCTCCGAAACGCGCTTCGTTACTCCCATCACGCTCGTGGGGTTCACGGCTTTGTCGGACGAGATCAGGACGAACCGCTCGACGGCGACCTCGGCCGATGCCTCGATCACGTTCTGCGTTCCCAGGATGTTCGTCGCGACCGCCTCCTCGGGGTACATCTCCATGAAGTTGACGTGCTTGTGCGCCGCGGCGTGGAACACGACGTCCGGACGCATCTCGCGGAACAGCGCGTGGAGCCGATCGCCATCGCGGATGTCCAAGATGACCGGGACCGTGTCGACGCGACGCCGCTCGAGCGTCTGCAGCGCCTCGAAGATGCTGTTCTCGCCACGACCGAGCAAGATGAGCTGCTTCGGACCGAAGTCCGAGAGCTGACGGGCGAGCTCGCTGCCGATCGAGCCGCCCGCTCCGGTGATGAGGATCCGTCTGTCGCGGAACGATTCGCGCACCGAGTCGTGATCGATACGCGCCGGCGCGCGGCGGAGCAGGTCCTCGACGTCGATCTCCCGCAACGCGTCCATGCGGATGCGGCCGGCGACGACCTCGGCCACGCTCGGCACGGTGAGGCAACGCGCTCCCGCCGCCTCGGCCGACCGCACGAGCCGCCGCAGCACACGACCTTCCGCCGAGGGCAGCGCCAGCAGGACCACAGAGATGTTGTGGTCCTTGACGACGCCGGCGAGATCTTCCGTGCGCCCCAGGACCGGAAGCCCCAGAAGGCGCTGCTCGCGCGGCAGGTCGTCAGCGAGCACACCCACCGGATGCATCCCCAGATCGACGTCCGTCCGCAAGTCGCGAATGACGGAGAGCGCTGCGGTTCCCGAGCCGACGACGAGCGCGCGCTCGAGACCCGCGACGGTGCGCGCGCCTCGGCGCCCTACGCCGACCACGCGGAAGGCAAAACGCCACGACCCGGCCAGGGCGATCATGAGGATCGTGTCGATGACCGGGACGGATCGCGGGAACGAGACCGTGGGGGGTGCCGCTTCGAGATAGCCAGCGTAGACGATCGCGTACGCGAAGATCGAAGAGCCGACCACGGCGACGAGGACCGCGATGAGCTCGTCGACGCTGGCGTATCGCCAAACACGCTGATAGAGCCTCAGCCACAGAAATGCCCCGACGCGGGCGACGACGAGCACCGGAAGCGCCCAAAGGTAGACGCGCAGGTATGCGTCGAACGTCGGCGAAGGCGCGTCGAAGCGCAGCGCCAGAGCGAGCAGGAACGAGAGCGCGGTGGATGCAACGTCGAGCACCACGAGGTGGCGGCCGCGGAGCGTCAGCGCTCGCACGCCCGCCCGTCGTGCGTCCGCGAATCCGGGACGCTTCATCGTGTGGCGAGGATAGTGCCGACCGTCACTTGTAGTCCTGCTGCAGCTGCAGCGCGGCCTTGTTCTGCGGATCGATGGCGAGTGCGGCGGCGATCTCCGCGCGCGCCTCGTCGTCGCGCTTCTCGGCGTGCAGCACCTGCGCGAGCAACAGGTGGAGCTGCAGCGACGCGGGCGGCTTGATGAGCGTCAGGCCATTCCGGACCATGTCCTCCGCCTGCTTCAGCTTGCCGACGCGGATGTCGGCGAGGACCGCCGCCTCATACACAGAGGGCTCCGTTGGCTGCAGCTCGACGGCGAGGTGGCCTTCGCGCGATGCGCGCTCGGCGTCCCCCAAGAGGAGTGCCACGCGCGCGGACAGGTCGCGACTCTGCTGATCCCACGGGTCGGCGGCGGTGGCCTTCTCGAGCGCGACGGACGCGCCATGCACGTCCTGCACGAAGAGGCGCATGAGCGCGAGGTTCGACCAGAAGATCGGCTGCGACGGCTTCAGGCGCGCGGCCTCCGCGAATGCAGCCGACGCCTGCACGACCTTGTCGGACGCGTTCAGAGCGGTCCCGAGGCCGCTCCAGTACTCCGCCCGCCGTGGATCCGTCTCCACGGCGCCGATCGCCTCAGGCACGGCCTGGGTGCCACGACTATTCGCGACGAGGCTCTCGCTGCGTCCGAAGCGGTCCGATGCGATGACCCGGTCGTTCGCGGCCGCGGTAGCGGCGACGGCGGCAGCGAGCGCGAGGGCGCCGACGGCGGCGACGGCCCATCGCGGGTACGGCGCCCGCGCGCGCGCGGCAACGCGGCGGCCGGACGCCTCCGCGATCACCCCGAAGCACAGCCAGGGGATCCAGTCCGTACCGATGTCATTGATGGTGACCAGTCCCTGACCGAAATACGCCGCGAGGGGCACGAGCGCGATTGCGGCTGGATGGCCCTGTCGCGCGAGCCGCACCGCCGCTACGACCGCGATCACCAGGAGCGCGACGAACGCGGTCGTGCCGATGAGGCCGGCGCTCGTCGCGATGTGGAGAAGCCAGTTATGCGTCGAGTTCTGCAGCTCCGCAGGGTTCAGGAAGACCGAGCGCTCTGCGCGGAACGCGGGATAGCCGATGCCGAAATTGTCCGGGCCCAGTCCGAGCAGTGGCCGCTGAAGGATGAGCCGCACGGATGTGCCCCAGATCTCGAGGCGCGATTGCGCAGATCGATCGTTCAACAATGTCCCGAGATCGAGGAAACGGGATCCGAGCGGTGTCGCGACGAGGCCGACCACGCCAAGGAAGGCAGCGCCGACGAGCGCGACGAGCGACTCGCGACGCCGCGCGTCGGGCGCAAGCAGCACGAGCAGCACGACGGCAAGCCAGCCGAACGCGAGCCCGAGGTAGGCGCCCCGGACATTCGTGAGGATGACCGCGACGAAGAGCGCAAAGGTAACGAGGCCGAGCGCGATGCGCGCCGCGCGGCGGTCGACACGGATCGCGGCCGCGAACGCGGCGGTGCCGGCGATCGCGGCGTACGTACCCGATACCTCAGGCTGACCGAACGACCCGGGTGGCCGGATGTCCCGTCCTTCCAAATACGTGACCGGATCCAGACCAAGCTTCTGAACGAACATGTACGTCGCGACAACGCCGGCGGTCGCGAGCGTGACGATGGCGAGCCGCGTGAGGTCTCTCGCGGTCGGGAGGAGCACGAGGGCCGCGCAGTAGAGCACGGCGTTATCGAGCATCTGGTCGAGCCCGAGGTAGCGGCGCCAGATGCCGAAGAACGCGGTCTCCTGATCGAGCGCGAGCAGCGCCGCCGCGGCGTACGCGAGGAGCACGGCACCCAGAGCGATGTGCGCGGGGCTCCACACGATGAGTCGGCGGCCGTGGAGGACGACGAGCGCGACGAGGAGCACCGCGAGCACCAGGCCTGTCACGTGCGCGACGGCGCTCTTCGGCAGCGCGAACGCGTCGATGATCTGGGGATCGAACACCAGCACGACGAGGACGACCTTGAGCGCGAGTACCGCCTGCGCTGCGAGGAACAAGGGATCGCGAGCCACGGTATCGACGAACGCGGCTTCGGCTATCGGGTCGTTATCAGGTGATTGAGCGCGTCGACGACGTGCCACGCCGGCACCTTACCTCTTCTAGACATGGGACCGGGGCCCTTGCGGGCCCCGGTCCCCAGATCGCTACGCGAGATTCTCGCTACGGAAGCGAGGTCTGGACCGAGATGTTGCAGGTGCCGTTCGCTACGAGCAGCGGCAGCGTCGGGCTCGAGCCCGAGGTGATCACTGGACCGTAGTTGTCGGTACCTGCGGTGGTGGTCGAGCGGACCGTGTAGGTCGTCGAGCCACCGCTCGTGGTCTGCGGGTTGGTGGTCAGCAGCGTCGTCGACGTGCCCGAGTTACGGGAGAACGTGACCGAGTAGCTGCCGGACGACACGGTGTTGCCGAGCTGGTCACGGACCCTGACCGTCGCAACCGACGTCGACGAACCGTCATTGACGATCGCGATCGGCGAGAACGAGCAGGTCAGGTGGTCCGCGCCGCCAGCGGTCCACGTCATCGTGGTCGTCACGCTGGTCAGGCTCGGCGAGGAGAACGTCACGGAGCAGGCGCTGTAGGCGCCGGCGCTCCTGAACGCGAAGGTCGCGCGGCCCGAGGACGCCGTGTCCGTGGTGCTGGCAACCGCAGCCGCGCCGCCGCCAGCGCCGATGCACGTGTTCGGGTCAAGGGTCGCGGTGACCACGACCGAGCCGGTCGGCCCGGTGACCCGCAGGCCGTTCACGTCCTGAACGAGGACGCGGACGATGATGCAGGCGGAGTCAGTGATCGTGCCCGCGGCGTAGTTCGCCTTGGTGCACGTGCCGTTCGCCGCCGCAGCCGGCTTCGGCGACGAGTTGTCCGCGACCGCGAGCTTGTTCGGCGCGCCGACGATCTGCGTCGTCAGCGTGGCCGACGTGCCCGCGATGGACGTGTCGTTCGTCGTGATCGCGATGATGCAGCTGCCAGGCGTGCTCGTCGACGTGAGCGTGAACGAGACCACGCCGCCCGCAGCGGTGGCCGAGCCACTACCGGCGGAAACGCTGAAGCCGGTGCCGGTCGAGCCAGCGCTCAGGGTGCAGACGCTCGCGGAGCTGGAGTCACGCGTCGCGGTGATGACGGTCGAGTTGTCGCTGATCACGGTGTTGCCGTTGGCGTCCTGGATGGAGACCGTGAGCGCCGACGTCGACGCGGTGTCGGCCGCGATCGGGTTACGGCTCAGGCTGGCACCCGTCTTGGTGGCCGTGCCCGGGGCCGAGGTCGGAACGATCGCGTTGCAGCCGGTGACGCCCGTGCCGGAGACCGACACCTGCGCGCTACCGGTGTTCGTCGTCGTCGTGGCGGTCACCGAGGCGACGCCGGCCGACGGCGAGATCGTCTGCGGAGACCCACCGTTCAGCGTGATGAGGGTGGGCGTGTTGTTCGTGAACGTCAGGGCCGGCGAGCTCGCGTTCGTAACGGTGTTGCCGTTCGCGTCCTTGAGCGTCGCCGTGAACACGATCGTGTTGCTGCCGTTCGCGATGGTCGAGGTCGGGTTGGCGGAGCAGCTGACCTGCGTCGCCGGGCCGAAGACGCTGACCGGCGCGGAGCCGGTGAGGCCGTCAGAGCTCGTCGCGATGACGGTGCAGGGCTGCGTGGCCGAGTTCGTCGCCGTGGCGGCGAAGAGGCCCGCCGAGGTGATCGCGCCGCAGCCACCGGTGACCGACCAGCTGATGGTCGCGCCGGTGCCTGCGCCGCTCGCGGTGAACTGCTGGGTGCCGCCGACGGCCAGCGAGGCCGAGGCCGGCGAGAGGGTCAGGCCACCAGTCGTCGAGCCAGGGGTGGTGTTGACCTGGAAGTACCCCTGGGGACGGAGCATGAGGCCGCTCGCGATGAGTCCGACGTCACCGTTGAAGGTGGCGGCGGTGCCCGCCGGGGTGCCCGCCGGAACGGTGAAGTTGTAGATGAAGAAACCGTTCTGGCCCGGGGCAACAGCGGCGGAAACGGTCGCGTACACCGTGCTCGAGAACCATCCCGAGGCGTACGCGGCGTTCGGCGACGCGACGTTGCACGTCACCTTGTCGGCGGCGCACACGAGGAGCCCGACGACGCCGGGCTGCCAGGTCTGCGTGCCGTCGTTGAAGAAGATGGCCGAGAACTGACCCGAGGCACCGGCCGGCAAGTTGGTGAAGACCGACTCACCGGAGTAGCTCGAGGAGTATCCGCCACCTGCGAGGGCATTGGCCTGGACGGACGTGCTGAACGTCAGCAGGAGGCTGAACGCCATCACGAGCGTCAGGGCCGTGCTTGCGATCCTTCGCATGTGAACCTTCCTTCTAGAGATTTGATTCGCCTACTTGGTCGCGATGCGCACGAGGTGATCGCGCGGATGAGTCCTTGTTCCGATGAGCGTGTCCCCCGGTGCTCAGTCACCTCCTTCGATCGAGGTTTTGGCCCCGGAGGCAACTTCCCGGGGACCTTCGCCAATCGGACGCGGGGACAGAGACGAGGCGGCCAGCCGCGGAACGGCTGCCACCAGGCCGGGTTGTACCAGAAGCGGCCAAAAGCCGCCAGCCGGCCTCTCCGGCCCGTTGCCATCAAGACGCACAGGTGAACGGGTTTGTCGCATCACGACCGGCCTCCCGGGAGCGTGACGTAGAAGCCCTCGCGGCCACCCTGCCACGCGCGGCCCAAGAGATCGAACATCGGTTCGGATGCATCTGCTGGCTCGATGTGCGCGACGCCTCCGGGCTGCGCGAGGCCGTAGGCGAGCACCCCGCCAGCCCGGCTGACGTAGTAGACGAACCCGTTCTGGTCCATCGCGAAGCTCGTGATCGCGCGGCCGACGAGGCCAGCCGTCACGCTGAGGCCGCCCGTCTGAGCGGGGCGCAATGAGAACGTCTGGCCCGTGTCGGTCCCGACCCAAACCGTGCCCTGGCGGTCGACGGACAGGGCGGTGATCGAGCCGCCATGTGCGAGCGAGTACTCCGTGGTCTT
This sequence comes from Candidatus Limnocylindria bacterium, assembly GCA_035651155.1. Taxonomy (GTDB): domain Bacteria; phylum Chloroflexota; class Limnocylindria; order P2-11E; family P2-11E; genus CF-39. The sequence goes on from DASRGG010000005.1 coordinate 79,737, forward strand.
CGCCGTCAGCGGGTCGTAGACGTCGATCGCCTGACGGTCACCGCCGGCGGTCCAGATGCGCCCGAGCGGATCGGACGCCACCGCCGCGAGTCCCAGGCCGACCGGGATGCGCTGGACCTGTCCGGTGCGCGGGTCGTAGCTCACGAGGCCGTCCGCGCCGGTCGCGAGCCAGAGCCGCTCGTCGGGGGAGGCCGTGATCGCCGACGCGTTCGTCGCGTAGGCCAGCGGGATCTTCACGTACTGCAACGTGCTGACCGTGAGCGCGTAGACCATGCTCGACGGACCGTCGACGAAGTACACGTGGTTCCGGCTGGCCGCCATGCTCGTGATCGTCGCGCCGGCGGGAAGCACCGCGAGCTGCAGCAGATCGCCGTTCTGCATGTGCAGCGCGTTGACGCGGTTCGCGTTGTCGAGATACCAGATGCGCGTCCCGTCGCTCGCGACGCGCGTCGGTCGCTGCGACGGGGAGACGCTCACGAAGTAGGTGCCCGGCCACAGCGGCCGCGCGTTCAGCGGCACGAGGTCATCCTTCTCTTGGGGCGCGACCACGACCGCCGGCTGCGTCGCCGCGGGCGTCGGTGTCGCGGATGGACCAGGCGTCGTGATCGCGGTCGGCAGCGGTGTGGCTGTCGACGCCGGGTTTGGCGATGTCGCGGCGGCCGTCGTGAGCGAGGACGGCAACGGAACGTCCTTCACGTCGTTCGCGCCGATCACGGCGAACTTGCGCTCCGACGCGTCGTACGCGAGATCGCGGGCGTTCGCCGGCGCGTCGATGGTCGCCGCGGGGAGCCCATCTGACGTGAGGATCGTGATGACTCCCCTCCCGGCGAAGTCCGCCAGCACGGCGAACTGGCCGCCCGGGAGCGCCGCGACCGCGCGCGGCGTTCCGCCGATCGCGAGGCTGGCACCACCACGGCCGAAGGTGATCGTCGCGCCCGCGGCGCCGTTCGAGAGCACCACGTAGTTGTCGCCACCGATCGCGAACGCGGCGGCGACACCGCCGGGCGCGCTCGCGAGCGGTGCGTAGGTCGCGGCGTCCGCGAGGATGGACGACTTCGCGGAGACGAGGAGCGCACGCCGGCCGTTCGGCTCGATGACGATGATCTGCGGCGCGACGTCCACCTGGTGGACCGACTCGACCTGCTTGGTGCCGCCGTCGATCGTGGAGATGACGCCCGTGCCGGACGAGGCCGCGCCGGGCGTCGCGCTCGGACCGGGTCCGACGACCGAGGTCACGACGAGGTTGCCCTTGCCGTCGACCTGAAGGCTCGTCGGCGTGCCGGGAACGCTCACCGCGGTCGCGGCGGTGATCGCCATGCTCGAGCCGTCGATCTCGGTGACCGTCTTCGCCGTCGAGTCGAGCACGATGACGGTGTTCGTCGTGAGGTTGATGGCGAGCGCGGTCGGCCGGCCGCCCACGTGGACGATCGCCTTCTGCGCGAGCGTCGTCAGGTCGAGCGCGGCGACCGTCGCCTGATCGGGCTTCAGCACGTAGAGGGTGTTCGTGTACGGGTTGCGCACCGACTGCTGCGCGGCCGCCACGAGCGGCGTGTTCGGCGTTGCGGTCACCGTCGGCCCACCCTGCGGCAGGCTCAGGACGAGGATGAGCGAGATGGCCGTGACGACGGCGAGGGTCGGGAGCGGCCACGCGCTCACGAGGCGCGGCACGCGCACGGTGCGCTCGCGGCCGAGGGCACCGATCGCGGCGTCGACGCGAGCCGACGGGATCGCCACGGGCATCGCCGCGAGCGTCCGGTCCACGGCGGACCAGTCGCGGACGGCGGCGCGGCAGTCGCCGCACACGGCAAGGTGCGCGGAGGCCATCGCGGCCTCCTCCGGGCCGAGCTCCCGGTCGATGTTCGCGGAGAGAAATGCCTCTGCCGCGCCGCAGGAGAGCGCGGGCGAGGCGGCGACGTCCTCGTCGACGGCCGCAAAGAGGCGCAGCGCGCCCGCGCAGGAGGCGCATTCGCCGAGGTGGGCCGCGGCGGAGGTGGCGTCGGAAGGCGTGAGCTCGCCGTCGAGGTAGGCGGACAGGAGGTCGTCGCTGAGGTGCATGCCCTCCTATGACGAGCGGGGCGGCGCCGTTGTCGCGCTCTCAGGCCACAGGCCCGTGAGGACCGTAGGGCGCCCGGGCGGCTCTCAGGGCGTCTTCAGGCCGCTTATGGCCTTGGGGTACAGGCCAGGCTGGACCCATCGGGCTTTCCCGGGGTGTACGCGGCCTCTGAACGCTGCACGGGCGCGCGATCGGGCTTCGGACGACTACCGCACGGCGCCCCGGGGTCAGCCGTCGCGTGACAGACTGAACGCATGATCGAGCAGGAGCAGCGGGCGCGTGAGATCCGCCGAGCGCGGCTCGAGGCGGCGCTTCCGAGCATGGTCGAGAGGCTGAAGCGGCTCGGCGCGCGACGGGTGATCCTGTTCGGCTCGCTGGCGCGTGGCGACGTCGGCAAGCGCAGCGACCTGGACCTCATCGTGGTGCTCGACGCCGCACCGCCCCGCTTCCTCGACCGGCTCGCGCTCGTCGACGAGGCGCTGCGGGAGCGGGACGTTCCGCTCGACGTGCTCGTGTACACGACCTCGGAGCTGGCGGAGCTCTCGCGCACGCGTCCGTTCCTGCGTCGCGCGCTGCGCGAAGGACGCGTCCTGTATGAAGCCTGAGGCGTCGGCCGAGGCCGGACGCTGGCTCGCGCAGGCCGAGCGCGACCTCGCCGCGGCACGCGATCTCGAGCGGGCGGGCCACTTCAACGTCGCGTGCTTTCAGGCACAGCAGGCAGCGGAGAAGGCGGCGACTCACCCAGACGGTGCGCGACGCCGGTCATCAACGGGGACGATCTCGCTGACCTGGCGGACTCGACTGAGGGCAGGGAGGCTCTAACCCGCCGGTCCTCGAGTTCCGTAGGCCGCCTTGAAGGCGGCCCGCGCCCGGGCGATGCGGCTCCGGACCGCGGTCATGGTCACGCCCTGGATGTCGGCGATCTCCTTGTACGAGTAGCCCTCGAGGGCGTGGAGGAGGAGCGCCACGGCGTTCTCCGGCGGAAGGGTGCGCAGCACCGCCTGGACGTGCTCGCGCTCGCCGACCTCGCCCACCGCGTCCGCGGCGTGCGGTTCGATGGGCGTGTGCTGGACCTGGGTCATGCGGATCCAGGTGAAGCGCCTGCGGCGACGGAGGTGGTCGATCGCGCAGTTGCTCGCGACGCGGTAGAGCCAGGGCAGGACCTTGGTCCCGCGCTCGAGCTTCGGCAGCGCGTGGAACGCCTTGGTGAAGACCTCCTGCGTGACGTCGTCCGCGAGCTCGGCGTCGGAGAGGAAGCGCAGGAGGAACGTGTAGATGCGCGACTTGTACGCGCCGTAGAGCGCGTCGAGCCCGTCGCGCTGCGATTCCGCCGCGAGTGCCAGGAGCTGCGCGTCCGAGATCACCCCGTGCTCCACGACAGCGACCTTGGCCGGGTCAGCCGAACGGAGCGACGCGAACGCGAACACCGGCACAGGGGGACTTTACTGTGCGAGGACCAGGTTGAGAACCTGATCTTGCGTCGGCTGGAGGCGCTTCACGACCTCCTTGAAACCGTCCTTGGTGAAGTGGAGGTCGTACGCGACCTGCGCCTGCGGGAAGTCGATGTAGTACACGCCGCGCGCGTCGGTGCGCGGGCTGTGCTCCTGACAGCCGTTGGGGCCGATGGCGATGCAGACGCCCGGGATCGGCGCTCCCAGCTCGTCGACGACGACACCCTCGATCCGGTACTGGGTACCGGGGTTCCGCCCGGGGGTGGCCGTCGCCGGCTTCTGCGTCGGCGGGATCGGGATGGTGTTGCCCTGCGGCGTGATCGCGATGAGCGGCGACGCGTTCGGGTCCGGGATCGCCGTGGTGTTCTCGGTCGCGCGGTATCCCCATACCAGCACGGCCGCCGCGATGAGGAGCGGGACACCGAGCGCGAGGAGCGTCCAGGTGCCCCGATCCTTCCAGTCGATCTTCACGCGGTCTCCCTGCTAGGGGGCGGTGAACCCCTCGTAGATCATCGCGTTGTCGCCGCCGGAAGCCAGCTCGACGACGATGCCGTTGATGGACCCGGTGCCGCCGTCGGCCACCACCGAGTATTGCGTGTCGTCGGAGAGGGCGCTCACGTCGCGCGGGTCGACGCGGATCGCCGAGCCCGGCGTGATGGGGAGGGTCTGCGTGGTCACGAGAGCGCCGTCGCTGAAGCGGTACCACGAGAGCGTGACGCTCACCGCGGACGAGGACTGGATGATGAGCGGCGTCGTCCATCCGGCCGCGCCGCCGAGCCTGCGCGTCACGTTCGGCAGGAAGCTCTTCCCGGCGACGGTCGGCGTCGCGGAGTAGGCCATCGCGGTCGCCTCGCTGTTCACGTTCACCTGCCCGGCGAGGCTCGCCCCCGGCGCGGAGACGACGAACGAGTAGTCGCCGTCCGGGAGGCAGCCGCCGATCGCGCTCGACGCGCAGAAGGGCTGCGTGGTGTCGCCGTTCGCGTACCGCACGTCGAAGACCTTGGAGGCGCCCGGCCGGATCGCGCCGAGCGCGTACGTGCGCGCCGTCCCGCCGCCGTGCGGCGTGAACGCGATCGTCGGCGACGCGGCGCTCGTGCCCAGGTTCTGGACCACGACGGTCGCCGACCGCGATATGCCGTCCGTGTTCTTCGGCGCGTAGGCGCCGAAGAGCGTAGCGCCGCCGACCACCACGCCGCCGGTGCTCCCGGCCTTCGGATGGACCTGCCACGGCTGGTCGTCCTGCGTGTTCACGACGACGGCGAGGGGCTGCGACGCGGTGACGGTGACCGCGTACTGCGTGCCGTCCACGAGGCCCGGCTCGACGTTCGGATCGATGAACTGCGAGCGGCCGGCGTCGATGGTGCGGATCGACGTGACGGTCGGCGCCGTGCCGTCGAAGGAGACGAACCGCGCGGTCGCGGTGGTCGCGACGGCGCCGAGGTTCTGGATGACGAACGGCGTGTCGAAGCCGAAGAAGCGCCGCGTGATGTTCGGCAGGAACACGCTCGTCGCGCCCGCCGCCGCGCCGACGTACGACATGGCCTCGGCCTCGTCGCCGCTGCCCTGGTGCTCGTTCACGACGGACACGACGGTCGAGCCGTAGCTGCGCACGACGACCGCGAACTGCGAGTCGCCGGGCAGGTAGGTGTCGTTGTTGGGCACGTCCGCGTAGGAGGTGCCGGGCGCGAGGCTCGGCACGACGCGGCAGGTCACGAGCGACCCGTCGGAGAACCGGTAGAAGGAGATCTCCAGACGCGTCGCGGCGGTGCCGGTGTTCTGCACGATGAACGGCGTGTACCAGCCGCCCGGTCCGCCGAGCGTCTTCGTGACGTTCGGGAGGTAGACGGTGCGCGTCGGCGTGCCGCCGGTGCATGGCTGCGCGGGCACCTGGCCCGGCTTCAGCATCGGGGCGTCCTGCCTGGTCGCGCCGTGCACGACGAACTGCGGCGAGTCGTATTCCTGGTAGACGCCGCTCTGGTCGAGGAATTCGAGCTGCTGCGCCGCGGTGACGAGGTCGTTCGGCGGGAAGTCGATGCGATACGTGCCGTCGGCGGCGGTGCGCGTGAAGCACGTGAGCTTCACCGGGCCGAGGATCACGCAGATGTTGGCGAGCGGAGCACCGGTGGAGGCGTCGAACGCGATCCCGTAGATGTAGCTGTCGAACGCGGCCGCCTGCCCGCCCGACAGCCCGAGTGACGCGATGACGAACGCGAGGACGACGGACAGCCTGACGGCACGGACGACACGTGTGGGGTCCATGTCGTGACTAACGACGCAGGTGCCATTTCAGTTTCGTCGGCGGCGACCGCGTGGTGTACGAGCCTCGGGCCTTCGCGAGCTGGGCGCCTCGCTCGTTGTACGTCTACATGTACGTTCAGATGTACGATGGCGGCGCTCCTCGCGCGCGACCGGCGCGACGCCGGTGAGACGTCGCGCCCGCTCGCGGAGCTGATCGCCGAGCGTCGCGGTGCCCGCCCGAAGCGTCGCACGCCGCGACGCGCGCATGCCGCGTATCGCGTCCACGTCCAGCGATCGGCGGAGCGCGATCTCGAGCTCCTCGCGCCCGCGCTCTTCGATCGGATCGCGAGACGGCTCGTCGCGCTCGGCGCGGTTCCGCGGCCGTCAGGAGCGGAGAAGCTCGTCGCGATCGAGGCCTATCGCCTTCGTGCGGGCGACGACCGCGTCGTGTACGAGGTCAACGACCGCACGCGCGTCGTGATCGTCACGCGGATCCGGCATCGCCGGGAGGTCTACCGGAGGCTGCGCTGAACGATCGCAAGGACGAAGACGTCGGAGCGCTCGAGGCGGGGGGCACGCGCGCCTTGACGATCAGTCGGCGCTGATCCGGCGCGCGATCGACCGCGAATACCTCGGACGGGCTCGGTGATCGAAGGCGGATCGTTTGCGCGCCATCCGCAGCGCCGCGGGAGCGTAGCGGGGGCGGACCGAGACCGGTGCGGACTACGTCGAGCGCATGCGTTCCGGGCGGCTCGCGCGCCTTTGCGCGCGCGCGCGATGAGGTACGCGATCGATACGTCGGTCCTGATCGACGTCCTGCGCGAGTACCGGCCTGCCGTCGAGCTCCTCGAGCGGCTGGCGGAGCAAGAGGCTCAGCTGGTGAGCTCGTACGTCGTTCGCACCGAGGTGCTCAGCGGGATGCGTCGCGGTGAAGAGCGCGGCACGCGCGCGCTCCTGGAGCTCGTGGAATGGCTGCCTGTGGGGGAGCCGGAATCCGAAGCCGCGGGAGCGTTGGGGCGGAGGTGCGCCGGGGCGAACCAAGGGCTCGACACCCCCGACCTGCTGCTCGCGGAGGTCGCCGAACGTCAGGGTGCCGAGCTGCTCACGACGAACGTCAAGCGCTTCCGCGAGATCTTTCCAGGCATCCGCGCGCCGTACCCGTACTAGCCGTACCCGTACTAGAGGACGCGGATCGGCGTCGCCTACCGCAGGGGGAGGCGCTCGATCGCGCGCAGCGCGGAGAGGCCGTCGCCGATGCCGCCGATGAGATACGCGTCCGACCCGGTGACCACCAGATCGCCGAGAGCCCGCGCGATGGACGGGCTGGCGAACTCCGACCACGCGTTCGTCGCGGGATCCCAGATCTCCGCGCCCGCGACCGGGACCCAGTCCTGACGATCCGGGAGCTGGCGCGATCCGCCGGTGATGAGCACGCGGCCGTCCGGGAGCGCCGCGGCCTGCTCGATGAGACGCGGCTCCACCAGCGCGCCCGCGTAGGTGAACACGCCGCGCGCGGCGTCGTAGCGCTCGGCGGTGTTCGCCGCGGCCTGCTGCCCGCCGATGATGAGCACGTCGCCGTCGCGCAGCGCGACCATCGCGTGCTGCACGCGCGGGACGGACATGTCGGGACCGGGCGTCCAGAGGTCCTTCGCGGGGTCGTAGATCACCGAGCTCTTCATCGGCGCGCCGATCTTCGAGAGGCCGCCGGCGACGAGCACGCGCCCGTCGCGCAGCGGCGCGATCGAGAAGCGCACGCGCGGCTCGGGCAGCGGCGCGGCCTCGGTCCAGCGATCGGCCTTCGGGTCGTACAGCTCGCTCGACGCGAGCGGCACGGTGCCGAAGTTCCCGCCGGTGACGAGCACCCGCCCGTCGCGGAGCGCGGCCGCGCCGTGATCGCTGCGCGCCTGCAGGAGCGGCGCCGCGCGGCGCCAGCGGTGCTCGAACGGGAGGTACACGTCGACGCGGTCCGACGAGTGGAACGCCTTCGCGTACCACTCCACGCCGCCGGCGATGACGAGGCGATCGCCGCCGACCTGGGTCATGGTGTGGTGGAGGCGCCCGGGGAGCGGCTGCTCGAGCACCCGGAGCGTGTCCGTGAGCGGATCGATGAGCTCGGTCGCGGGATTCACGACGCCGGGATCGTTCTCGTCGAGCCCGCCGAACACGAAGATCTCACCGGTGGGAAGGAGCGTCGCGCTCGCGTACGCGCGCGGGCGCGCGAGCTGCGCCATGGTGGTCCACCCGGCGTCCTTGAAGCCCTGCGGCGCGCTCGCCCCCACCAGTACGGCGACGGCGAGCGGCACGACGAGCGTGCCGACCCACCTCATTGCACTTGGAGGGTAGCCGAGCCTCCGGGCACGCCTTGACCCGAGAACCAGGTGACGCCTTCCTGCACGAGGTCGAACGTGAGCGTGTACGTGCCCGCGGTCGCGGGCGCCTTCACCGTCGCCACGAGGGCGATGCTCTGACCCGGCTGCACGTCGGTCGGCAGCGCGGTGCGCGCGCCGTCCCACACGTACAAGAGGCCGGCCGCCGTCGAGAGGTGGTAGGCGAGGTTCACCTGCGACGCGCGCAGCCACGGCATCGCGCCGGTGTTCGTGAGCGTGACGCCCACGTTCGCCGTTCCCGCGACCGGGGCGCTGATCGGGTTCCCCGCGACCACGTACGTCGCGCCGTAGCTCGGCACGACCGCGGTGAACGTCCTCTGCGGCGTCTGCATGCCGTTGCCGGAGAACCACGCGACGCCCTCCTGCACGAGGTCGTAGCGGATCGTGTACGTCCCCGCGGTCGCCGGCACGCCCACCTTCACGGCGACGGTGCGGAGCTCGTTCACCTTCATCCCCGCGAGGCTCGTGCGCAGGCCGTCCCACACGACGGTGTTCCCGGACGCGTCGTAGAGGTGGTAGCTGAGGTTGACGCTCGCGCCCCAGTCGAAGTTCGAGAGGTTCTGCACCTTCACGTTGAAGGTCGCGGGCATCGCGGTCGGCAGCGTCGCCGGCGTAGCGGAGACGTCCAGCGATCCGCCGTAGAAGAGGTTCGCGGTCGAGCCGACCTGCACCGGCTGGTCGAAGGTGCGCACGTCCTTGCCGCTGAACCACGCCACGCCCTCTTCGACCATGTCCCAGCGCAGCGTGTACGTGCCGGTGCCGGTCGGGAACACCAGCGACGCCTGGAGGCTCGCGGAGGCGCCCGGCGCGACGTCGGCGGGCAGGCTCGTGCGCAGGCCGTCCCAGACGACCGTGCGGCCGGCGCTGTCGCTCCAGTGGTACGAGAGGTGGATCGGGTTCGCGCCGCCCGCGGACCACGCGAAGCTGCTCGTGTTCGTCACGGTGATCGGCACGCTCGCCGCGCTGCCCGAGACCGCGAGGGTCTGCACCGCGGGCTGGTAGCTCGCGCCGTACGTCTTCACCAGCGGGCCCGCGACCGGCGTCGAGAGGGTGCCGGTGGCGACGCCCTTGGACGAGAACCACGCGACGCCTTCCTGCACGAGGTCGAAGCGCAGCTGGTACTGGCCGCCCTGCGGCGGCGCGGTGACCTGCGCCTGCAGCGTGACGGACTGGCCGGGGGCGAGGTCGGCGCCGAGCTTGGTGCGCGCGCCGTCCCACACCGCGGCCACGCCCGCGGCGGTGTACCAGTGGTAGCCGAGGGTGACCGGGTACGAGCTCGTCGTCGGGAACACGCCGCGCCCGGTGTTCGTGACCGTGACGGGCACGGTCGCGGTCTGGCCCGCGCTGAAGGTGGGCTGACCCTGGACCTGGTACGCGGCCTTGAAGTCGAGCGAGACGCCCGTGGGCGTGTCGTCGGGCGCGACGCCCTTGTCCGAGAACGCGAACTCGTTCTCCTTGTAAAGGTCGAGGTAGTTCGTGTACTGCGTCGGATAGGTCGGCGCGGTCATCGGGAACGTGAGCGTCACCGACTGGCCGGGCTGCACGTCGGCGGGGAGCGCCACGCGCGTCGCGCCCGGGAAGGTGTTGCCGGTCGCGTTGGAGACCCACTTGTAGCCGAGGCGCACGGGGTTCGCGCCGCCCGCGGGCCACACGCGGCCGCCGTCGTTCTGCACGGTGACGGTGATCTGCTTCGTCTCGCCCGCGACCCACGCGATCGGCACGTTGTCCTTGACCCAGTCCGCGCTCCAGTCGGCCGAGTTGAACCACTGGTCGCGCACCGGCGTGCCCTTCAGCGTGTTCCACCACTGCGTGCCGGTCTGGAGATCCCAGCGCACGATGTACGACCCGATCGCGGGCACGCTGAACGCGACGTTCACCGTCGCGGCCTGGCCCGGCGCGAGCGGCGCGGGGATCGGCGCGAGGGGGCCCTGCGCCTGGACGACCGCGCCCTTCGAGAGGATGCGGTACGAGACGTTCGTGCCCGCGGGGATCGCGGTCTGCCCCCTGTTCGTCACGGTGACCGGCACGCTCACGACCGCGCCGGGGAACCCGGCCTTCGGGAGCTGCGGATCGATGTAGGGCATGTCGAAGTAGCCGGCGTTCACCGCGTTCTGCGCGAGGCGGCGCAGCCCGTCGATCATGTTGTAGATCCCGTTGCCGGGGCAGGCGGTCTGCCCGCCGTGCTGCGAGAGGATGTAGTTGCAGTCGCGGTGGCCCTGCACGTTGGGCGGGTTGCTCGTGATGTTCACCCAGCTCCCGTCGGGCGCCTGCTCCTGGTGCGTGAACGTGTCGTTGCCGTAGGGCTGGATCCCGAGCTGGGTCGCCTTGATCGCGACGATGTTCGCGATCGCGCCCTGCAGCGCGCTCGTCGGCTGCGCGATGGAGTAGTCGCCCAGGGCGGCGATGCCGATGGAGCCGTTGTTCCAGCCGTACGCGTGACCGGCGATGACGTTGTCGCCACCCTGCCGGCCCGTCCAGATGTTGCCGAACTTGTCGACGAGGTAGTTGTAGCCGATGTCGCCCCAGCCGCGCGTGACCGCGTGGTAGTAGTAGATCGCGCGGATCGTCGCCGCGACGTTGTTGCCGCCGTCGTCGGTGACGGTGTGGTGGATGACGAACTTCTGCGCCTTCTGATAGCGCGGCGGCCACTGCATGAGGTTCTCGTCCGCCGCCCAGTCCTGCCGCGTGAGGATGCGCGACGAGCCCACCGGCGCCGCGTCGGCGTAGCTCCGTGTGAAGTCGCTGAACGCGCCGGCCACGTCGTTCAGCAGGCGCGCGAGCGGGCCGGCGTTCAGGTCGCTCACGTCCATGAACGTGAGGTTCACGCGCGCGATCGCGTCGGGGTCGCCGCTCGTGAGCCACACGCGGTACTGCGCGTAGCGCGCGGCTGTTTGCGCGACCGGCACGGGCGCGGCGAAGTGCTCGTTGCTGAGCTCGTCGGTCATGTCCTCTTCTTCGTTCATCTGGCGCCAGCCGCTCCACAGGGCGCCGTCGCTGGAGGTGCGCGCCTCGACGAAGATCGTGTCCTGGGCGCCGGGCGCCGCGATCCAGTGGATGCCGAGCCGGTCGAAGACCTGGCCCGCGTCGATGACCTCGGATGAATAGAGGAGCGTCGCGCCGCCGGTGCTGCCCGCGTCGGCCGCGCTGATCCGCGCGCCGCTCGGAAGAGAGAGCGCGCCCGCCGCGCCCCGGGCCGGGTGCGACCGGGAGACCTCGCTCGCGACGATCCGGCCGCTGGCACGCGGGGAGGCGACCGCCGGCGTGCCGAAGTTGGGGAGGAGGGCGAGCACGAGCGCGCCGATGAAGAGCGCTATCCGAAGGCGCGCGTGGCGTCGGCCCAACCGGACCTCCTTCTTCCTCTGCCACGCTTCCCCGACGCCGAAGCTGGATTCTGACATCAGAGAGCAGGGTTGTCTCTCTCGGAAACGAATGGGGCGCCGCGGTCGTCACGCTGGGCGGGTGCAATTCGCCATCAGATGAGCAGGCAGAAAGACGAGCGCATCTCAGCGGCGTGCAAGCGTCGGACGTTCGATCTGACGATGAGCTTCGCACATGCTGTGTGCTAAGTTGTGTGCGTGCGTCTGCACATAAGCCTTGATCCGAAGCTCGTGAAGGCCGTGGACAGACGCGTCGGGAAACGCAAGCGGAGCGCCTTCATCGCCGACACCGTCCGGCGCGCGCTCGAGGACGAGCGGCGCTGGGACGACATCCTCGCGTCCATCGGATCGATCCCGGATTACGGCAGCGACTGGGGAATGACCCCGGCGGAGTGGGTCCGCGCGCAGCGGCGGCTTGACCCGCGACGCGTGGGTTAGATGGCAGCGATCTTCCTCGACACGACCGTACTCGTCGACGCCCTCCGTGGCGGACCGGCGGGTGCTCGGGTGCGCGTCCTGAGGCGAGACGGCTTCACGCCGTTCGTCTGCGCCATCAACGTCGACGAGCTTTGGCGTGGCGCGCGTGGCCCGACACAGGAGAAGGAGGTCGCTCGGCTTCTGCGCGGGCTTCGTGTCGTGCCGCTCCGAGCCGAAGAGGGTGAGCGTGCCGGCCGGTGGCGCCGGGACTTCGGCGCCCGCGGGATCACGCTCGGCCAGGCGGATTGCCTCATCGCCGCCGCCGCGGTCACGGTCGGCGCACGCCTGGCGACGGCCAACGTCTCTGATTTCCCGATGCCGGAGCTCGTCGTCGAGGACTGGTCGGACTCGCGCTGAGGCAAGCTACGCACCTGCCAACACCTTCACGTACTCGGCAGCCCACTCCAAAAATCTCGGCCACGCGGCCGCGCCCTTCGGCAGCGGCGGCGGATAGAGCCCCGCGCCGGCGAAGACCGCCCTTTGCTCCTCGAGCATCCGGACGGCAGCGACGGCGTTCGCGAGGTCGCTCCGCTTCGCGCTCCCCGGAGGAGCTCGAAGATCCGGTGCACGGCCGCGAAAGTCCGCGACCAGCGCGTGTAGCGCTGCGGCAGCGGCTTGAGCAGCGCCCCGATCTCTTCGCTCATCGCGAGCGAGTAGCGGTCGGCGTTGACGGCACGGAAGCTCTTCACGACGCCCGCAGCGGGATCGGATCAAAAGGGCGCGAGCCGCAGCATGGTCGATCTGAGGCCGAGGCACGCCTGGATCGACTCGGCCTTCACGTCCGCGGTCGCGGCGGTGCCGATGAAGCGGATCGAGATGGTGTGGCCGACCCCGGCCGGCGACTGGTTCGTGACGTCGACGCCGACGAGCGTGCCGATGTTCGGGCCGCCGGCGCAGATGGCGGCGTTCACGATCTGGGCGCCGCTATAGGTCGCGCTCCACGACGCGCGCGGGTTCGGCGGGCTCGCGACCAGACGATCGCCCGGGTCCGGGACCGCCGCGAGGTACGGCTGCGTCGCGTCCGGCGTGCACACCCAGGTGCCGCCGCTCCGGACGACGCGGTTGCCCCAGCAGCCGAACTCGAGCGTGTAGCCGCCGCTCGAGCTCGCGAAGTACGTCTTCACGATGCGGCCCTGGTAGGTGACCAGCTTGCCGGCGGTCGCGAGGACCGCGGCGTCGGTGCGCGGACCCTCGGCCGCGACGCCGCCGTAGCACTGGTCCGACTGGTCGTCGCTCACGTCGTAGTCGCGCGCGGTGCCGCGGTACGACGCGTACGCGTACGAGCGCGCCGCGTAGGCCTGCGCCTTCAATGCCTCCGGGTGCCACGTGCTCGGCATCTCGTAGGAGATGACGCCGCGCACGTAGTCGTCGTAGCTCACGGCGTTCACCACGCGCAGCGTGTTGCCGAGGTTGGTGAGCCGGAAGTTGCCGCGGTAGAAGCCGGGCGTGCCGTCCAGGTGGTCGAGCTGCACGAAGCGCAGCGGCTGGCTCGGATCGAGCGGCACGACCGCGACGCTTGCGAACGATCCGAGGTTGGTGGGCGTCGCGGTGTTGTTGCTCCACACCTGCACCGCGCCGCCGGTCGCGACGAACTGCCACTTCGCGTTCGGCGCCGCGCGCCCGATCTCGGCGTTCGCGTTCGCCTCGTTGAGCACGCGGAATCCGCCGGCCGACACGACGTCGCCGAAGTAGCCGTCGAAGTACGCGTTCGTGCCGCAGCGGTAGCGCGACTGCGACGACGGCTGCGAGAGCAGCACGCGGTTGAACGGACGCGCGGCGTCGCCGAACTGGAACTGCGTGCCCGGGAAGTACTTCTGGATGATCTGCTCGCCGGTCATCGGCGCACCCGTGGCGCCGGTGGCGTAGCCCTGCGCGCCGTACTGGCTCATGCCCACGCCGTGGCCGAAGCCGCTGCCGTAGAAGACGACGCCGGACACGACGGTGAAGGGCTCGCGCTTGGTCTGCACGTTCACCTGGCTGAACCAGGCGACGCCCTCCTGCACGAGATCCCACGCGATGATGTAGTCGCCGACACCCGCGGGCACGGTGACGCGGATCGGCACGGTCGCGGAGGTGAACGCCGGAACGTCGTTCGGGAGCGTGCCGCGGGCGCCGTCCCACACGTACGTGGTGCCGGTGTTCGCGCCGAAGATGTGGTAGCCGAGGCGCACCGGATTCGCGCCGCCCGCCGGCCACGCGCGCGGCCCGTAGTTCATCACCGTCACCGTGAGGTCGATGACCGCGCCGATCGTGACCTGCCCCGGCGTCGTCGTCGCGCCGTAGCCGCCGGAGAGGCCGCTCGTGACGCTGAACGCGGCGCGCGCCGGCGGCGAGCCGCCGTCGGCGAACCAGCCGATGCCCTCGCGGACGAGGTCGATGGCGAGCGTGTACGTGCCCGACGAGGACGGCGCGGTGAACGCGAGCTGGAGCGTGCGCGAGCCGCCGGGCGCGAGGTCCGCGCCGATCGGCGTGCGCGCGCCGTCCCACACCACCGTCGCGCCGTCCGCGTCGAAGATGTGATACGAGAGGTTCACCGGATTGGGGCCGCTCCCGCTCCAGGCCTGGTTGCCGGTGTTCGTCACGGTCACGGCGACGGTCTTCGACTCCGCCCAGTACGCGTCGATCGTCGCGGCGAGCGAGTACGCGGCCGCGTAGCGGATCGCCTCGACCGCCGCGGACGCGCGGTACGGCGTGCCGCCCATCGCTCCGAACCAGCCGACGCCCTCGCGCACCAGGTCGACGGTCAGCGTGAACGTGCCCGCGACGAGCGGCGCGGTGACGCGCGCGTTCACCGTGGCGCTCGCGCCAGGCGCGACGTCGGCGGGCAGCGGGGTGCGCACGCCGTCCCACACGACGGTGTTCCCGGTCGCGTCGTGCCAGTGGTACGACACGTCGATGGGCGTCGCCCCCGTCGCGTTCCACGTCGCGGCGCCGGTGTTCTTCACGGTCACCGGCACCGTGTACGCGCCGCCGGCGACGAACGCGGGGAGCGACGCCGCGCTCACCTGCGCGACGTACGGCGCGAGCGCGTTCACCGCCATCGCCGGACCGGGCGGGAACCACGCCACGCCTTCCTTCACGAGCGCGAGCTTCAGGAGGTACGTGCCGGGGGCGGGCGGAAGGACCACGTTCGCGGTGACGGTGCGCTGCGCCGCGGGCGCGACGTCGCCGCCGAGCGGCGTGCGCACGCCGTCCCACACGACCGCGTTCGCGCCGGTCTGGTCGTACCAGTGGTACGTGAGGTTCACCGGGCTCGCGCCCGTGGCGTTCCAGGTCTGGTTGCCGGTGTTCGTGAGCGCGACCGCCACCTGGAGCGTGCCGCCCGCCGGTGCGGACGCCGGCGGCGCCGCGACCGTGTAGGCCGCGGTGTACGTCGCGGGCTGCGCGGTCACGGAGAGCGGCGCGCTCGGCGCGAACCAGGCGATGCCTTCCTTCACGAGCGCGAAACGGAGGAGGTACCGGCCGGGGCTCGCGGGCACGACGACCGTCGCGGTCACGGTGCGCTGGCCCTGCGGCGCGACGTCCGCGCCGAGCGGCGTGCGCACGCCGTCCCACACGACCGCGGTCGATCCGCTCGCGTCGTACCAGTGGTAGGTGAGGTTCACCGGGTTCGCGCCGGTCGAGGTCCACGCCTCGTCGCCGGTGTTCGTGAGCTGCACCGCCACGGCGATCGTGGCGCCCGCGGCGACCGCGGCCGGCGGCGTGGGTACCGCGTACGTCGCGGCGAGCACGCCGAGCGGCGCCGCGAACGAGGCGCTCCCGAGGATGCCGGTCACGATCGCGGCCGCGACGAGGGGCGCGAAACGACGGCTCATCGGCACGACGCCGCCAAGGTCCTCACGGTCGTGACGTTACACAACCGGCGCGTCATGGGACGAAGGTCACCGGGCGCGTCGCGCCCGCCCCGAACCAGCGGACACCTTCCGACACCAGATCGATCGTCGCCGACGCGGCGCCCGCGGGCACGGGGCCGAGCGCGACGGAGAGCGCGATCGTCTCGCCGGGCGCGACGTCGCGCGGCAGCGCGGTCCGCGGGCCGTCCCACACGAGGACGTTGCCGGCGGCGTCGTACCAGTGCACCGACGCGCGCACCGGGGCGGGCCCGCCGGCGGTCCAGAGCGCGCTCGTGACGTTCGTGACCGTGGTCTGCGCGACCGGCGCCGCGCGCGACACCGACAGCGGACCGGTCGGCAGCCGCGCGCGGTAGTCGGCGACGACGAGCAGCGGCACGTCGCCGGTCGCGATGCCGAGGCCGCTGAACCACGCGACGCCCTCGCGGACCAGGTCCACGCGCGCGCGATACGCGCCCGGCGCGAGCGGCGCGTCGACCGCGACCTGGTAGCTGCCCGACGCGCCCGGCGCGACGTCCGCGGCGAGCGCGGTGCGGGCGCCGTCCCAGAGGACGACGTTCCCGCTCGCGTCGACGACGTGCGCGGCGAGGCGCACGGGGTTCGCGCCGGCCGCGGGCCACGCGAGGATGCCGTCGTTGCGGACGCCGACCGTCACACTGGCGCGCTCGCCGGGAAGGAGCGTCGCGATCGCGCCCGGCGTGTACGAGGCCGCGAAGCCCGAGGTCACCGAGTAGGTGATGTCGCGCGTGGGAACGCCCTCGCCGCTGAACCACGACACGCCTTCCTGGACGAGGTCGAGCCGCAGCGTGTACGTGCCGAGATCGGCGGGCGCGCTGACCGGCAGCTGCACGGTAACGGTCTGCCCGGGTTGGACGTCGGCCGTGAATGGGGCCCGCGCCCCGTCCCAGAGCACGGTCGTGCCCCCGCGCAGCCAGTGGTAGGAGAGGCGGACCGGGTTCGCGCCGGCCGCGGCCCAGGATCGGGTCCCGGTGTTCACGAGCGTCACCGCGAGCGCCGTCGCGGGCGCGCCGCTGACGAGCGTCGCGCTGGTGGCGGTCGTCGCGTACGACGCGCCGAGGCCCGACCCGACCGCGACGGCGACGTCCGCGGGTGCCACGCCGTACGCGGAGAACCAGCCGATGCCCTCGCGCACGAGGTCGAAGCGCAGCGTGTACGCGCCGCGCGTCGGCGGCGCGAGCACGGTCGCCGTGGTCGTGACGGTGGCGCCGGGCTGCACGTCGCTCGGCAGCGTCGCGCGGACGCCGTCCCAGACGACGACGTTGCCGTTCGCGTCGAGCCAGTGGTACGAGAGGTGGACGGGGTTCGTGCCGCCGGCGGCCCAGATGCCGGGCGACGTGTTCGTCAGCGTGACCTTCGCGCTGAAGAGGTCGCCGGAGGTCACCGAGCGCGCCACCGCGCTCGTGTCGTACCTCGCGCCGAAGGGCGGCAGCGTCGCGGTCACCGCGCGCAGCGCGTTGAGGCGCCCCGCCCCGTACGCGACGTCGGGGCCCGGCGGACCGAGGTCGTCGGCGGTGGACTCGAGGCGCTGCAGGACCTGCGTCGCGGTGAGGCTCGGGTCCATTCCCAGGAGGAGCGCGGCGAGGCCGGTCGCGAAGGGCGTCGCCTGCGAGGTGCCGGAGAACGCGGCGTAGCTCATCGAGCCGCCGCGGTCCGATTGGTACGTCGGGTAGTGCGGCGTCGTGCTCACGATGCGGACGCCCGGCGCCGACACGCCGACCTGCGGGCCCTGCGTGGAGAACGGCGCGATCGTGTCGTCGGTGGAGGTCGCGCCGACCGCGAGCACGCCGGGATAGCCGGCCGGGTACTCGACGAGGTTCCGCGTGTTGAGGCAGCGCGTCGACGCGACGCCGCAGTTGCCCGCGGCGGCGATGATGAGCACGTTGCGCTGGATCGCGTACTGCACGGCCGACTGGAGCGTGCCGCTGTCGCTCGACGAGCCGAGGCTGATGTTGACCGCGCGCGCGCCGTGATCGACCGCGTACACGATCGCCTGCGCGATGTCCGAGATCGATCCGCTGCCGGTGCAGTCGAGCGCCTTGATCGGAAGGATGCGCGCGTTCGGCGCGATGCCGACGATGCCGATCCCGTTGTTCGCGTCCGCGGCGATGACCCCGGCGACGTGCGTGCCGTGTGAGTTGTCGTCCGTGCCGGCCGTGTCGGCGTTGCAGCCCGTCGCCTGCGCCGACAGGATCGTCGTCCCCGGAAGGACGACGCCCGCGAGGTCGGGGTGGCCGGCGTCGACGCCGGTATCGATGACGGCGACGGTCGTCGGCGTGGTCGCGGTCACGAGGTCGCGCGCGCGATCGAGGAGGATCTTCCTCGCGCCCCACTGGCCGAGGCCGACGTACGGGTCGGTCGTCCAGAGCGGATCGTTCGGCGTGAAGTCGAGGTGCACGCGCGCGTCGTTCTCGACCCGCAGGACGCCGGGCCGCGCGGCCAGCGCCGCGAGGAGGACGGCGCCGTCGGCGCCGCGCTCGAGCGGCGCCGCGATGCGGGTCACGCCGATGCCGCGGAGCTCGACCTCCACGACGCCGCCCACCGCGGCCGCGGCGGCGGCATGGTCGGCGTCGGTCGTCCCGGCCGCGAACTGGACGAGGACGCGAACGGTCTCCGCCGGCACGGACGCCGCCCGAGCGGGCGACGGGCCGGCCGCCAGCATCGCGGCGACGACCAGGGCGATGCCGACCCGGCCGAGGGCGCTTCCGTGCACAGAAGGATTATTCGACGCGGGGCCGGGAAGTTATGGGGTCGTCCGCACGACGAGCACGTTCTCGAGGCGGCGGAGGTCCACGGCCGGAGCGATGATCGCGCGTTGATACGCCGCCGCCTCCGCGTTCTGCAGCTGGACCACTTTCCCGATCACCAGTCCCTTCGGATACAGGGAGCGCAGCTCCTCGCCGAGCCCCAGGCCGGCCGTCACGACGACGTCGCCGGGCCGCACCTTCTCGGTCTGGAGGATCCATTCCATGATCAGCGCGTCCCCGTACTGGCCGCGGACGATGCCCGTCGCGCGCGATCCCTCCACCAGCGCGGAGAGCGTCGACGCCGGGTCCGTGACGAGGAGCACCTTGCTGTAGTTCGCGCCGGCCTCGGTGATGCGGCCCACCAGGCCCTGGTCCGACACGACCACGTGACCGGCCTTCACGCCCTCGTTCGTGCCGACGCCGAGCACGACGGTCGCGAGGATGTTCGAGGGGTCGCGCGCGATCACGGTCGCGCGCACCGTGTCGAACGGCAGCGTCTTCGCGACCTCGCCCAGCTTCGCGGCCTGTTGCGCCGCGAACGCGGCCTCGCGCAGCTTCACGTTCTCGAGCGTGAGGCGGTCGACCTCCTCGCGGAGATTCGCGTTGTCCGCACGCAGGCGCTGGATCTCGGCGATCGCCTGCGTGAATTGGTTCACGGTGATGCCCGCGTCGGCGAGGACGCGCTGCACCGGCACGAGCAGCTCGGTGCCGGTCGTCGCGAGCGAGCGCAGCGGATCCCAGTTCCGCGCGAGGAGCAGGAGCGTGGACACGACCAGCAGGGCCGCGAACGATCGGACGAAGCCGTTCTGGGCGCGGCGGGTCCGACCCAGGCTTGCCACGCGCTACCGCGGCGCCATCTCGTAGGTCTCCATCACCAGGCTGCGGTCGTAGGTGACGAGATCCTCGAGGATCTTGCCGCACCCGCGCACCACGCACGTCAGCGGATCCTCCGCCACGTGCACGGCCATCTGCGTCGCCTCGGCGACGCGCGTGTCGAGACCGCGCAAGAGGGCGCCGCCGCCCGCGAGGTAGATGCCCTGGTCCATGACGTCCGCGACGAGCTCGGGCGGCGTCTCCTCGATGGTGAGCTTGATCGCGTCGACGATCTGCTCCACCGACGGCTCGATGGCCTCGCGGATCTGCGCGCTCGTCACCTCGATCGATCGCGGCAGGCCCGTCAGCAGATCGCGGCCGCGGAAGAACGTGGAGACCTCTTCGTCGAGCGGGTACGCGGAGCCGATCGCGATCTTGATGTCCTCGGCGGTGCGCTCGCCCATGAGGAGATTGAACTCGCGCCGCGCGTACGCGACGATGTCGGCGTCCATCTCGTCGCCGCCGATGCGGATCGAGCGGGAGACGACGATGCCGCCGAGCGAGGTCACCGCGACCTCGGTCGTGCCGCCGCCGATGTCCACGATCATCGAGCCGGACGGCTCGTTCACCGGAAGACCCG
This sequence comes from Candidatus Limnocylindria bacterium, assembly GCA_035651155.1. Classification (GTDB taxonomy): domain Bacteria; phylum Chloroflexota; class Limnocylindria; order P2-11E; family P2-11E; genus CF-39. Next base: position 99,789 of record DASRGG010000005.1, read on the forward strand.
CGCCGATCGCCGCGGCCATCGGCTCTTCCACCAGACGCGCCCAGCGCGCGCCGGCCTGCATCGCGGCGTCCTGCACCGCGCGCTTCTCCACCTCGGTCACACCCGACGGGATCCCGACGACGACGCGCGGTCGCGGAAAGAGCAGCGCGCGGTCGTGCACCTTGTCGATGTAGTGCTTGAGCATGAGCTCGGTCATGTCAGCGTCGCTGATGACGCCGTCCTTCAGCGGACGGATCGCGACGATGCCGGCCGGCGTGCGACCGACCATGCGCTTCGCCTCGGCGCCGATCGCGAGCGGCGCGCCCGTGCGCACGTCCTTCGCGACGACCGAGGGCTCGGCGATGACGATGCCGCGCCCACGCACCCAGACGAGCGTGTTCGCAGTGCCGAGGTCGATACCGATGTCACGTGAGAAGAGGCCGAACAGGCCATCGAGCACGGCGAGCTGATTCCCTTCCGATGCGCAGCCGGATCGCTCGAAGCATAACGGCGTGTGAACGCGAAACGCGCGCGTGAGGCGCGCCGATCGGTCGGCTGCTAGTCGCGCGTCGTCGGCGTCGGCGTCCGATTGGGGGTCGGCGCGGGCGCGACGGTCGTGCCGGACGTGCGTGTCGACGTCGCGGTCGGTCGGATGGTCGCCGTCGGACGCGGCGTCGGGCGCGGCGTGGGCCGTGGCGTCGTCGGCCGCCGCGTGGGCGCGGGCGTGGCCGGACGGCGGAAGACCGGAGCGCGTGTCGGGTCCGGCGCGGGCGCGCCGGGGACGAGGCGGGCCTCGCCGGCGCCCGACAGTCCGGAGAGGCGGATGGGCTGGTAGCGGCTGTCGTACGCGACGACGCGGTGGACGGCCCGCGGCGGCGTCTCCTCGTACACCCACATCGCGGTGTGCTCGGCGTTCGCCCAGGCCTCGAAGATCCGGATGTGCCCGAAATGGGCCGGATCGCGTCCGGTGGTGAGGTTCACCGCGTCTCCGGGCCGGAGGTCCTCCTTGCTGATCGGGAAGGACACGTTCCAGATGGAGTCGGTGGTGTAGCGCGAGACGCCCCAGGTCCAGCTCACGTACGCCGAGCAGTCCATCCCGCCGGCGGTGGAGCTGCCGCCCCAGACGTAGCGGAGGCCGAGCAGGCTCGCGGCGCGCTCGAGGATGCGGTTGCGGATGGCGACGGTGGGGTCCGCGACGACGACGGCCGGCTCGGGCGCCGGAGGCGGTGGTGGCGGCGGGACGGGAGCGGGCGCGCTCGCGCCGCGCGGATCGCCGGTGAAGGTGCCGACGGCGGTGCGCAGCAGCGGCTCGAACGCGCTCCACGCGCCGTCGGCCGCGGCGGCGCGGACGACGAGGACGCGATCCGAATCGCGCGAGTAGAGGAACCGCGTGAGGACGTGCAGGCCTTCGTAGGTCGCCTCGTCCTCGCGCGTCGTGAAGTGCGGAACGCTGCCGAGCTCGCGGTCGCCGCGCACCGTCCGGTCCATCAGGAGGATGTCGCTGCCCTCGCGGGCGACGCCGACCGAGATGACGGCGGTGGCGTCGGCGATCAGGCCGCTCGTGACCGGGATCGGGGCGGCATACAGCCGCGGGTCGCCCACGCGGACCTGAAAGCGCGCGACCTCCTGGACCGGCTCGGGCGGGTCGGACACGGGGTTGAGCGCGGTGTCCGGGCTGCGCACCCAGCCGGCGGGTGGCGTGATCGAGATGCCGAGCTCGGCGTCCGCGAAGCGCTCGGTCCTGGGCAGGTCGGGGTCGCGCAGCTCGGTGGGCTGGACGTGCACGGGCGAGGTGATCGCGACGGCCTCGTCGAGCGCGCCCGCGTGGCGGGAGCCCGGCATCGGGGCGGCGACGACGAGGATGGCGGCGACGGCCAGCAGGGCACGCTGCGCCACAGGGAAAAGGAAGGCTCCCACCTGGGCTACCAACGAACCGAGCGGTGACGCGTTTCAGCCTGCGACGTGCTTGACACCGCTACGCCAGCGCGCCGGCGCGCCGCAGGCTCACCCAGCGGCCCGCGCCGAACACGAGATGATCGACGACCTCGATGCCGAGCAGCCGTCCCGCGGCGACCGCGTCGCGCGTCGTCTTGATGTCGTCGCCCGACGGGGTCGGATCGCCGCTCGGATGGTTGTGCGCCAGGAGGATGCCGGGCGCGTTGCGGCGGACCGCGTCCCCGAAGAGCTCGGCGATGCGCACCGTCGTCCCCGACACGCTGCCGCGGTACAAAGGAGTGACCGCCACGAGGCGCTGCTTGCGCGAGAGCAGCGCGACGACGAGCGCCTCGCGCTCGAGATGCGCGAAGTGCGGCGCGAGCGCGACCGCGGCGAGCTCCGGCGTGTCGCACCGCTCGCCGTCCGCGCCGGCGATGACGACGCGCCGTCCGAGCTCGCACGCCGCGACGACGCGGCCCGCGGTCGCGGGACCGAGCCGCGCGCGCAGGCTCGCGACGTCGGCCTGACCGAGCGCGCGCAGTCCGCCCACCCCGCGCAGGAGCTCGTTCGCCATCACCAGCGCGGACCGCGCGCGCGTGCCGCTGCCGATGAGGAGGGCGAGGAGCTCGTCGTCGGAGAGCGCCTGCGCGCCGCGCGCGGCAAGCCGCTCGCGCGGACGCACGGACTCGGGCCACTCGTGGATCGGCACCCTGCCTTGAGATCGGCAGGTCCTGCCTGGTCCGGAAAACCGGACCTCGCGGTCGCCGAGCTCGCGCGCCAGAAACGAGAGAACGGACCTCTGACACCGGCGCGTTGCCGGCCGCCGAGCGCGACGACCGCCGGATGTGGGCGCTGCGCGCGGGATACCTGGTGGAGGGTGTCGTGCCGGTGGTACCGGCGGGCGTGCTCGCCGAAGCGTGGCACGGCGGCGCACGTCAGGCCAGGCTCGTTCAGCTCCTTGCGATGTGCGAGATCGAGGATCTGAACGAGCGGCGGGCGCGACAGGTCGGCGCGCTCGCGGCCGCGACGCGACACGACGACGTCGTGGACGTGAGCGTTGTGGAAGGGACGGCCCGTCGAGGCGATGGGATCGTGACGACCGACCCCACCGACATCGCCGCGATCACGCATGCCGCGAACGCATCGATCCGGATCACGGTGATCTAGCGTCCGGCAGGCCGCCGGCTACTGGCCGATCTTCTCCGTCGCGTCGCGCGCCGGGACCGCGCCCACGGCCCTGCCGCCGGCGTGCACGGTCCAGTCGCGCTCGTCGAAGTCCTTCGTGCAGAAGGGGCAGATGTTCCATTCGGGACGGATGAGCTTCCCGCACGAGGGGCACTGCCGCTTCAGGCGGGTGCGGCAGGTGGGACAGAGGATGTAGTCGTCGTGCACGCGCTCCCGGCAGGTCGGACAGACGAGGCGCTGCTCCGCCTCCGCGAGGAGGCTCTCCTCCGCGAGCTGCCGCTCGTACGCCTCGCCGAGCGTCTCGCGCGGACGGACGATGAGGTAGAGGAAGAGCCCGAGGATGTTGAGCACGACGACCATGAGGCCCGCGAGGTACGGCAGGATGACGTTCTCGGTCCGCTGCTGCGCGTCGCGCACCGTCCAGAACACCATCGCGAGGTAGAGCGCGACGACGTACAGGCCGGCGAATCGCACGCCGAGCTGCACGAACGGGTTGTTGACGAAGGCGGTCCAGAGACCACCGAGATCGGGCATCTAGACCTCCGCGCGCGCCTGCTCGCCGCCTTCGGCCCTCACGCGCTCCCTCCAGTAATCAAGAACGTCGCGCAGCGTCTGCTCGAACGGGATCTTCGGCTCCCAGCCGGTCGCGGCGCGGAACTTCGTGGGGTCGGCCCACAGGATCGGGACGTCGCTCGGGCGCAGGCGCGCCGGATCCTCTTCGGTGCGGATCTTCACCTTGGCGTACGAGAGCAGCACGTCGAGCATCTCGCGGATGGTGTGCGTCCGACCGCTGCCGACGTTGTAGCTCTCCCCGGGCTCGGCCTTCTCGAGCGCGAGCCAGTAGGCGCGCACGATGTCGCGCACGTCCGAGAGGTCGCGCTTCGTCGTGAGATCGCCGTGCTTGATCACGGGCGGCAGGATGCCCGCCTCGATCTCGGCGATCTGCTTCGAGAACGTGCTGTCCGCGAAGACCGGACCCCGGCGCGGGCCGGTGTGGTTGAAGCCGCGCGTCACGACGAGGTGCAGGCCGTACGACTTGAAGTACTGGTAGGCGAGCTTGTCCTGAGCAACCTTGCTCACCGCGTACGGCGAGAGCGGCCGCAGGGGGTTCGTCTCCTTCATCGGCACCTCGTCCGGGTGCACGAGGCCGTACTCCTCGCTCGATCCCGCGACGTGCATGCGGATCTGCGTGTCGTGCCGGCGGATCGACTCGAGGAGGTTGATCTGCGATTGGACGTTGATGTGGAACGTCGAGGCGGGCTCGTCGAAGCTCTCCTGCACGAAGGACTGCGCCGCGAGGTGGAAGATGCGCTCGGGCAGCACCGACGAGATGAGGTGCTCGACGGACCCGGCGTCGGTGAGGTCGCAGTACAGGAGCGTGACGCGCCCTTTCTTACCCTCGCCGCGCAGGGCCTGGCCGTCGGTGAAGCGCCCCTCGACGATGTCCACCTTGCGGGCGCGGCGGAGCGGCTCGAGGTTCTCCATGCGCGAGCGCCAGCGGAACGTTCCGTACACCGCGACCTGCGGGTGTTCGGCGAGGAGGTACTCGGCGAGATGGCTGCCGGCCATGCCGGTGATGCCGGTGATCAGAACGCGCACAGGAGGCGAAGCCTAGCAAAGCGGATGCCGCGGCTGGTCGCTTCCCGGTCTCGCGTGCTTGGCGAAGGCCCCTCGAGGTCGCGACCCACGAGCAGGTCGTTCCCTCCCGACGGGCAGACTACGCGGGTGCCCATCCTGGACATCCGCCGTCATGCCCAGCGTCAGGACATCAACGACCGGCGATCGGCGCTTTCGACGGCCGGACGTGCGATGTGCGAAGAGCTCGCGAAGACGGCGCCGCGCTATCGGCTCGTCGTCTCGAGCCCGCTCCCGCGCGCGAAGGAGACCGCCGAGCGCATCGCCGGGCGGCTCGACGCCGTCGAGCCGGGGCTCCTCCCCGACCTCGGCAGCCACGCCGCGACGCTCTTCGGCGAGCTGCGCACGCTCTCCGATTGGGCGCGGCTGCTCGCGCGTGAGGAGGAGGCCCGGACCTTCGCGGCGGAGCAGCTGCCGACGTGGTCGCGCATCGCGTCACGCGTCGGCGAGACGGACCACGCGCTCGCGGTGTCGCACGGCGGGATCATCGAGCTGCCCGCGATCCTCTTGATGCGGCAGCTCGGCGTCGCGCTCTCCGGTCCGTCGTTCGGCTACGGCGACGGCGTGCGCGTCAGGTACGTGAAGGGGACGCCGGCGGCGATCGAGGTGCTGCGCGCCTGAGATCGGTGGGACGCGGCTCGAGCGCGTCCGATCAGACGACCGGCACGGGACCGATCTCGGCGAGTCTTGGGCCGATGCGGTACCGGCGGCTCCGCGTGCTGCCGCTCGCGACGAGGTGGCCGGCCTTCACCGCCGCGGCGAGGTCGCGGGACGCACTCTGCTTCGTGCGTCCGGTGATGCGCACGTAGTCCGCCGGCCGGATGGAGCCATTCACCCATGCATGGACCAGGCCGTCCTGGGCACGCGCGGGCAGCGTCCCGGCGATCACGTCCCGGCGCAGGACCCCGAGCACGAGGGTCAGGCCCTTGGCGCGTGACAGCACGAAGTCCGCCGCGCCGACGATCGACCGGATGAAGTACGTCACGAACGGCGTCGCGTCGTAGGGCGGACGGTAGGCGATCCCGGCCGACGCCCTGATCGCGTCGAAGTAGGCTCGCCGGTCATTGTCGAGATACGCATCCAGCGAGACGAGGCCGCCGAGCGCGTATCCGTGACGCGCCAAGAGGAGCCGGGCGAGCGCTCGCGCCGTTCGCCCATTGCCGTCGTAGAACGGATGGATCGCGACCAGCTCGAGATGCGCGAGCGCCGCGGCGACCGGAGCAGGCCTCGCGTCTGACCCGCGCCGAAGCCACAGCCCGAATTCACGCATCAGCGCCGGCACATCCCCGGAGGGCGGCGTCGTAAAGATCGCGTTGCCCTGCGCGTCGCCGACGGCGTTCGATCCTTTCCGGTACGTTCCGGGCGTGAGCATGGGATCGATGTCATCGAGCACGAGTGAGTGGATGTGCCGCACCAGCCGTTCGTCGAGAGCGACTTTGCGGTCCGTGGCCACACGGTCGACGAACGCGAGGACCTCCTGTGTCGCGAGCACCTCGAGCGCGTCCTTGCGCGGGGTCGCCGATCCGGCCCCGAGGAGGAGGTCCTCGACCTCGAGCGCGTCGAGGCTGTTGCCCTCGATCCGCGTCGTGCCATGGATCGTGCGAACCCATGCCCAATGGCGGAACCATTCCGCGTGCTGGGGATCGAGCGGCAGGTTCTCGAAGAGGCGACGGCGCTGCTCGAGGTCATCGAGCTCGCGCTTGGGCGACGGCAGGCGTTACGCGGGACGCTCCGTCACGTCGTGCGCGATGCATCGGCGGACGGCTTCCACGATCGCCTCGTGCTCCACGGCGAGCACGCGCGCGGAGAGCGTGGGCACATCGTCGCCCTCGTGCACCGGGACGCGCCGCTGCACGATGACCTCGCCGAGGTCGACGGTGTCCGGATGGACGCGGTGCACGGTGACGCCCGACTCCTTCGCCTTCGCCGCGAGCACCGCGGCGTGGACCTTGTCGCCGTGCATCCCCTTCCCGCCGAAGAACGGCAGGAGCGCGGGATGGATGTTGATCACCGGCACGCCCGCGAGCTTCACGAAGAAGCCCGGGTCGAGGATGTGGTCGAACCCCGCGAGGACGACCAGGCGCGCGCCGGCCCTCACGAGCGCGTCCGCGATCGCGCCGTGGGCCTCCGCGCGCGACCCGTGCGCGGCCACGGTGAACGCCGCGTGCGGGACGCCGGCCCGCTCCGCGCGGATGAGCGCGGGGACCTTGTCGCGATTCGACGCGACGAAGACGACGCGCGCGTCGAGCGCCCCCGACGCGCACGCGTCGAGGAGCGCCTGCAGGTTCGTGCCGCGGCCGGAGACGAGCACGCCGATCGGATAGGTCATACGAAGCGGATCCTCCGTTCGCCGTCACGGGCTTTCTCGACGCGGCCGAGGACGATCGCGTCGGGCGCGGCGCGGCGCGCGGTCTCCGCGTCCGCCTCCGCGACGATGACGACGAGCCCGATACCCATGTTCCAGGTGTCCCACTGATCGTCCTCGGGCACGCTGCCGAGGTTCGCGAGGACGCGGAACACCGCGGGCACGCGCCACGCGGACCGATCGATCGCCGCGCCGAGGCCCGGCGGCAGCGCGCGCGGGAGGTTCCCCTCCCACCCGCCGCCGGTGAGATGCCCGATGGAGCGGATCGCCGTCCCCGCGTCGCGCAGCGCGCGGAACGTCGCGAGGTAGGAGGTGTGCGTGCGCAGCAGCGCGTCGCCGAGCGACGCGCCGTCGAGATCGGCGCGCGGCGAGGTGAGCACCGCGAGCACGTCCTTTCCCTGCGCGGCCGCCGCGCGCGCCGCGACGGCCCGCGCGAGGGTATAGCCGTTCGTGTGCAGGCCGCTCGACGCGAAGCCGAGGCACACGTCGCCGACGCGCACGTTCTTCGGATCGAGGATCGCCTCGCGGCGCACCGCGCCGACGAGGAATCCGGCGAGGTCGTACGACCCCGGCCCGTACGTCCCCGGCATCTCGGCCGTCTCGCCGCCGAGCAGCGCGCAGCCGTGCGCCGCGCAGGCATCGGCCATCGCGCCGACGACGCGCGCGAACACGTCCGGCTCGAGATGCGACGTGGCGAAGTAGTCGAGGAAGAAGAGCGGCTCGGCGCCCATGGCCATCGCGTCGTTCACGCAGTGGTTGACGAGATCGGCCCCGACGACCTCGTGGCGGTCGAGCATGCGCGCGAGGTCGAGCTTGGTGCCGACGCCGTCGGTCGTCGCGACGAGCACCATGTCCGCGCCCGGCGAGGCGAAGAGGCCGCCGAACGCGCCGATGTCCCCGATGACCTCCGCCCTCTTCGACTTCGCGATGCGCGCGCGGATCCGCGAGAGCGCGCTCTCCGCGCGGCTCGGATCGACGCCGCTCGCGCGGTACGTGAGCCCCGTCATGCCTTCCCTGTCGCGCTCGGCTCGGTCCGCTCCGCGGCCCGCGCCTCGAGGACGCCTTTCTCGAGCTCGAGCCGCACCGGAACGAGGTACTCGCCGGTGAAGCACGCGGCGCAGAACTCGTCGGGGCCGCCGCCGCTCGCGCGGATCATGCCCTCCAGGGACAGGTAGCCCAGCGAATCCGCGCCGACGTGCCGGCGGATCTCCTCCACCGAGAGCTTGGACGCGATGAGCTCGCTCCTCCGTGCCATGTCGACCCCGAAGTAGCACGAATGGCGGATCGGCGGCGAGCAGATGCGCATGTGCACCTCGCGCGCGCCGTTCCGGCGAAGGAGCTCGACGATCGGGCCGCTCGTGTTGCCGCGCACGATCGAATCGTCGACGACGACGACGCGCTTGCCCTCGAGCACGTCGCGGAGCGCGTTGTATTTGAGCGCGACGCTGTGACGGCGGAGCTCGTCGGACGGCTGGATGAAGGTGCGTCCGATGTAGCGGTTCTTGATGAGTCCCTCGTGGAACGGGATGCCGCTCTCCCGCGCGTATCCGACCGCCGCGGGGATCGCGCTGTCGGGAACCGGGATGACCGCGTCGGCTTCGGCGGGGTGCTCGCGCGCGAGGATCTCGCCCATGCGCTCGCGCGTCGCGTACACCGAGACGCCGCCGAGACGGCTCGACGCGGACGCGAGGTACACGTGCTCGAAGACGCAGAGGCCGCGCCGGTCGGCGGCGGCGAGATCCGCGAGCGGTACGGGACCGCGGTCGTCGATGCGCATGACCTCGCCGGGCGCGACCTCGCGGATGAACTCGGCGCCGATGGTGTCGAGCGCGCACGTCTCGCTCGCGACGAGCCACGCGCCGCCCTTGCGGCCGAGACAGAGCGGTCGCACGCCGAGCGGATCGCGCACCGCGTAGAGCGCGCGCGGCGTGAGCATCACCAGCGACCACGCGCCCGCGAGACCCGGCAGGGCGTGGACGATGCGCTCGTCCCACGACGCGCCCGGCGCGTTCGCGATCGCCTGCGCCACGACCTCCGTGTCGGACGTGGTCACGAAGCGCACGCCCCGCGAGACGAGATCGTCGCGGATCTCGCGCGCGTTGATGCAGTTCCCGTTGTGGCCGATGGCGAGCTCGCCGAGCGAGTCATCGCGCACGACGAAGGGCTGCGCGTTCTGGATCTTCGACGACCCGGTCGTCGAGTAGCGCGTGTGGCCCATCGCCGCGCGGCCGCCGAGCACGTTGAGATCGGGCTCGCTGAAGACCTGGCCGACCAGGCCCATGCGCCGCACGACGCGCAGGTCCTGGCCGTCCGTCGCGGCGATGCCCGCGGACTCCTGCCCGCGGTGCTGTAGCGCGTAGAGCGAGAAGAACATGAGACGGGCGGCCTCGGCGGCGTCGCGACGCGCCGCCTCCGCGGGACTCCAGATGCCGCACACGCCGCACATGCCTAGAGCTCCCGCCCGAGAGCGCGCGCGAGGCCGCCGCCGTGCGCGCGCGCGAGCGACGCGACGGGCATGCCGAGCACGGGCGCGACCTCGAGGAGATCGCCGCCCATCGCCCCGAGCGTCCACACCGGGACCTCGTGCTCGGCGGCGAGCGCGCGGATCGCGTCGGCGTTGCGCGGCTCGACCACGAGCACGATGCCGGAGGGTCCTTCGCCGAAGAGCGCGACGCGCTTGTCGATGCCGCGAAGAGCCGGCAGCGTCACCTTCATCCCGAGGCCGTCGCGCAGCGCGATCTCGGCGAGCGCGACGCCGAGGCCGCCCTCCGCGCGATCGTGCGCCGCGCGCACGAGGCCGCGCGCGTGCGCGCCGAGCACGAAGCGCTGGAGCCGGGCCTCGAGCGCGAGGTCGATCGCGACCGGACCCTCGTGCACGCCGCCGAGCGCGCCGTACGCCGACGTGCCGAGGCTGACGTTCGCGTTCCCGGCGAGGAGGACCACGTCGCCCGCGCGCCCGGAGGTCACCGGGATCGCGCGCGTGACGTCGGCGAGGTGCCCGACCACGCCGATGACCGCCGTCGGCCAGATATCCGCGCCCTTCGTCGCGTTGTACAGCGAGACGTTGCCGGAGACGACAGGGACCCCCAGCGCCTCGCAGGCCGCCTTGATGCCGGCGACGGTCCGCTCGAGCTGCCACGCGCCGGTCGGCCGCTCGGGGTTGCCCACGTTGAGGCAGTCGGTGATCGCGAGCGGTGTCGCACCGACGCACACCACGTTGCGCAGCGCCTCGGCGACGGCGGACGCCGCGCCGACGAACGGGTCGATCGCCGCGACGCGCGGCTGCGCGTCGATCGCGACCGCGATGCCGTCGCGCCGCCCCTTGATGCGCAGCACGCCGGCGTCGCCACCCGGTGCGATCACCGTGTCGGTGCCGACCATCTGGTCGTACGTCCGGTACAAGACGCGTCGCGACGCGACCGCCGGACTCGCGAGGACGTCCAAGAGCTCGAGGCCGATCTTGTGCGTTGCCTGCGCGCCGCCGGCGCCGAGGTGCCCTCCCTCGACCTCGCCGGCAACGCCGCTCGCGGGCTTCGCCCACGCCCGTACGTCGTACTCGGGTGCGTCATCGGCCAGCCAGCGCGGGTCGAGCGTCGCGACGGGCTTGCCCTCACTGAGGATCTCGAGCACGGGCTCGGCGATCACTTCTCCGATGCGGACGCCGTGCAGCTCCCAGCGCTCGAAGGCGCGCTCGATGTCGGCCTCGCGTCCGGGCCGCGCGATGACCAGCATCCGCTCCTGCGATTCGCTGAGCATCACCTCGTACGGCGTCATGCGGTCCGCGCGACGGGGCACGGCGTCGACGTCGACGCGCATGCCGACGCCGCTCCGCGCGGCCACCTCGCTCGTCGCGCAGGTGAGGCCCGCGGCGCCGAGGTCCTGGACCGCCTCGACCGCGTCCATCGCGATGAGCTCGAGCGTCGCCTCCATGAGGAGCTTCTCGAGGAATGGATTGCCCACCTGCACCGACGGCCGGTGCGCGTCGCTGCCCTCGCCGAGCTCGAAGCTCGCGAGGAGCGACGCGCCCGCGATGCCGTCGCGGCCGGTGTCGGATCCGACGAGATACACCGCGCTCCCGGGCCGCGCCGAGCTCGCGAAGCGCAGCCGGTCGCGCTCGACGAGGCCGACGCACATCGCGTTCACCAGCGGGTTGTCGAGGTAGCAGGGCTCGAACGACACGTGACCGGCGACGTCGGGGATGCCCACGCAGTTCCCGTAGAAGCCGATGCCGCCGACCACGCCGCCGACGAGACGGCGGGCGCGCGGCTCGTCGGGCGTGCCGAAGCAGAGCGCGTTCAGGAGCGCGACCGGGCGCGCGCCCATCGCGAAGACGTCGCGGAGGATGCCGCCCACGCCGGTGGCCGCGCCCTGATAGGGCTCGACCGCGGACGGGTGGTTGTGGCTCTCGACCTTGAAGGCGCAGAGCAGGCCGTCGCCGAGATCGACCGCGCCCGCGTTCTCGCCCGGGCCGACGGCGACGCGCGGACCCTTCGTGGGCAGCGTGCGCAGCAGCGGCTTCGAATGCTTGTACGCGCAGTGCTCGCTCCACATCGCACCGAACATCGCCCACTCGAGCGCGTTCGGCTCGCGGCCCACGAGCGCGCGCACGCGTTCGGCTTCGGAGGCGGTGAGACCGACCTCGCGAGGGATGTCCAGCTTAGGCTTCGCCGTCGTCGTCCCCGTCATCATCGGGGACGCGCTCATGCGTCCTCGCCCGCTCCTACGAATCGCTGGACCTGGTCCGCGAAGGCGCGGAGGTCCGGGAGGCGCGTCTGGATCTGCCCGTACACGTCGTCGATGTCGGTCTGGTCGCGGTCGTACGCGAGCAGGTTGCGCAGGTTCGCAAGGTGCTCGAGCCGGTACGCCAGCGGCCGCTCGATGATCCCGTGCCCCGCCACGGCATCCAGTATGTCGTGATACGCCTCGGGCCGCGGAAGGGCGAGCGCCATGACCAGATACGCGCCCGTGCCGAACAGGAGCTCGACCGCCTGCTGCAGATACCACTGCGCCAGGCCGTACAGCTTGGGGTCCGACTTGAACTTCGCGTGCTCGATCGCGCGCAGGTCCTCGAGCAGCTGCGTGTACTCGCGCAGGCGCGCGAGGCGCGCGGCGATGTAGTCGCGGTCGATCGCGAAGCGGTCGCTCTTGGTGCGCTCCGCGAGCGCCTTCGACTGGAGGTCGTCGTACTTCTGGAAGTCGAGGTAATCCATCACCGCGCGGGTCTCCCACCGCACGCGGCGCTTCTCGTCGCGCTGGTAGAGGATGTTCCACGAGCGGATGACCTGGGCGCGCTGCAGCAGGCTCGCCTGGTTGAGGATCACCACGTCGAGCCCCTCGGTCTCGAGCGTCTTCGAGAGCTCGCTCACGAAGTAGACCTGGTAGTCGAAGAACTCGTTCGCCTTCACCTTGTCCAGGAGAAGGAGCGCGACGTCGATGTCGTTGTAGGCGCCCGCGAAGCGGCGGCCTGAGGCGTTGCCCTGCGTGTAGGCCGCGTCGACAGGGCTTCGCTGGAAGAGCGCGTGGAGCTGGGCCTGCCTTTCGAAGAGGTCCATCTCGGTCCTATCTATCTATACATCTATCTATACAGCGCAGGACCCGAGCCGACCAGTCCGCGCGCGACATTGGCCAGCACCCGATACCCGTCCGTGCCGCCGAGCAGGGCCTCGACGCAGCGCTCGGGGTGCGGCATGAGGCCCACCACGTTGCCCGCCGCGTTGCATACACCCGAGATATTCGCGATCGAGCCGTTCGGATTCGCCTCGCCCGTCGCCGCGCCCTTCGCGTCGGTGTAGCGGAAGACGACCTGCCCGCCCTGCTCCACCGCGGCGACCGTGTCGGGGTCCGCGACCCAGCAGCCCTCGCCGTGGCCGATGGGCATGCGCAGCACGGCGCCCGCGAGGCCCTGGGTCCAGGGCGTGCGGTCGCTCTCGACACGCACGTGGACCCAATCGCAGCGGTACTCGAGGCCGGCGTTGCGAAGGAGCGCGCCCGGCAGCAGCCCGGCCTCGCAGAGGATCTGGAAGCCGTTGCACGATCCGAGCACGGGCCTGCCCTCGCCGGCGAAGCGACGGAGCGCTCGTGTCGCCGGCGAGAGCTTCGCGATCGCGCCGGCGCGCAGGTAGTCGCCGTAGCTGAAGCCGCCGGGCACGATCGCGGCGTCGAAGCCGCGCAGGTCCGCGTCCCCGTGCCACACGATCTCCGCCTGCACCTCGGGGATGAGCGAGAAGGCGTGCGCGAAGTCGCGCTCGCTCCACGTGCCCGGGTAGCGGAGGAGGGCGATGCGCGTCATCCTCGAATGATGACAGGAAGGACCGCCGCGGGATTACTCCTGCGGCATCGCCAGCGGCACGGCGAGATCGTGTGCGAAGGAGCCCGCCACGCGATCAGATGAGCCGCGCACTCCCTGATTCGCATCAGCCATTGATGTAGGTGTAGCCGAGACACTTGGGGACCTGTGCGACGAACGAGCTGTACAGGCTTCCATTCGGGTTGCGGATGACAACGGAGTAGCTCCCCGGAGGGACCGGCGACAGGCGGACGTATCCATAGTTCTGCAGCGTTCCGTTGATGTAGATCGCCTTCGGGCCGGGGCTCGTCGAGTCGGTGATTGAGATGAATTCCCTGCCGCAGAACGACCCCGGTGCGACTCCGCCACCGCCTCCCTCGGAGCGCGGCCACCAATAGCCCATCGGTACGTTCCCGACGGGGTTCGTGACGACGCTCGGCTGATTCCCGACCACGCCCGCGCCACCCGTGAGCGATCCCGGATCGCTCGGTAGCGGCGCGACGGGCGCCTGCGCCACAGGGGTGGCTTGCGGCGGGACGGCCACCGGCACGCCGGGCACCTGCACGGCCGGCGCGGGCGGTAGCGCGACACCGGATAGGGGCGCGACCTTGTCGATGATCCAGAGCTGGTAGTCGGCAAGCGACGCGACGAATGCCGTGGTCGCGGCTTCCGTGGCGGATCGTCGCCAAACACCGACGGTGACGACCACGTTCCGCGTCCCCGTCGTGTAGACCACCGAACCCGCCGGAGCGCCTTGGAAGCTGTACGCGCACGCCTTCGCACCGTCGCCGACCACTGGCGCCCTGATCTCACCTGAGCTCAGCGCCGGCGGCGTATACGTCCAGTGGTCGCAGGTCGCCGCGGCGATCGCGTCGTAGGACCTCTCCGATGGGTCGAGCACCGTCACGTCGACGCTCACCCAGGGAAACGCGCCGGGCCCACTCCACATGCGCGTCCAACTGTCCGTTCCAGCCTGCGCGTCGGTATCGACACCGTACCCCGTCAGTGGAAACTGCTCGGGGGGCAAAATGACCTGCTCTGGTCTGAAGGTCACCGCATCCGGGATCGGGGAAGCCGCAACGACGCTCGGGGACACGGTGCCGGTGTAATACCCGGCGACGACGACGGCGCTGACGATCAGCAAGAGGCCGATGACGAGAAGCCGTGTGGCCTTTATGGGATGAGTCTAGGTACGTCCGTCAACAACGCCGGTGGATCGTGGTCGCTGCTCAGCGACTTTGACAAGGGAATCTGCTCAGAGACTTTGTGAGTGCCCCAGGGGAGGGAAAGGACGCAGTCGTCATGCAGGAGGTCAAGCGCGAAGCGATCATCCGGCGGATCCTCGCGGGCAAGCTCGACGTCACAGAAGCAGCGCTGCTGCTTGGGCTTTCCGAGCGGCAGATCTGGCGTCTCAAATCCCGCTTCCTCGCTGGTCCCGGCGGTCTCGCTCACGGCAACCGCGGCCACGCACCGGTCAACCGCATCGATCCCACGCGTGCGGCCCGCATCGTGTCCCTCGCCAAAGGGGCCTACGTCGGGATCAATGACAGCCAAGTCACCGATCTCCTCACCAGCCGCGAGGCGTTCAGCGATCCGATGCGCCGACACGACGAACAACGGAGGCTCGGTAACACCATCACCCCCGCACCGCGCCAAGGTGCGCTTCGAGGCAACGAAGAACGACGTCGTAGGGATCGTCGGGCGTTCCATAGACCTGCCACGTGCCACTCGGGAGACTGAATTCGGTCGTGACGTGAACCGGCACGGTCTTCGATCGGTACTGCGTTCCCGTTCGGCCGTCAGCGAACGTGACCGCGGCTTCATCGTGAGCCGCGACGGTCCACCAGTCCGTGATGAACGTCACCGAGGAGTTCGAACGAGCCCGCTCAGGTGCAGGGGTGATGATGCGGATCATCGCGTCCGGCGACCGCAGCGCGTAGTCAGGAGCTCCGGGTGGGTATGACGAGCCGGTCCACCCAGGCGGCGCGCAACTGTTCACGGCCGCGAGGGTGTCGGTGCCGCGACGCGTTGGATTCACGGGCGTCGGATTCGGGGCCGAACAGGATGTCGCGCCGATGGCACTGATCACGAGCGCGGCAAGACCGCACCTGATGCGTCCCGTCGCGTTCCAGGACATTCTCGACGGCCTCTATCGGTAGACCGTTTCGACCGTCGTGAGCTCGTACGTGTAGTCCTCGATCACCGGGTTCGCGAGGAGCTCGCTGCCCATGAGCGCCACGGCCTCGCGCGCGGCGCCCTCGTCGGAAGCGTCGAAGGTCACGACGATCTCCTTGCCGGTGCGCACGCTGGACACGTCGAGCCCGAGCGACCGCAGCGCGCCCCGGGCGGCGTCGCCCTGCGGGTCGCGCACCTCGGGCTTGGTCCGCACGTGGATCGTGGCGACGAACCTCACGGCAGCTTCTCTCCGGTGATGCGCTCGTAGCACTCGCGGTAGCGGTCGGCCGTCCCGCTGACGACGTCGTCGGGGAGCTCGGGCGCGGGCGGCTCCCTGTTCCATCCCGAGAGCGTCAGGAAGTCGCGCACGTACTGCTTGTCGTAGGAGGGCGGCGAGCCGCCCGGTGTGTACGTCGACGCCTCCCAGTAGCGCGAGGAATCGGGCGTGAGCGCCTCGTCGATGAGCGTGAGCTTGCCGTCGTAGAAGCCGAACTCGAACTTCGTGTCCGCGAGGATCAGGCCGCGGCCGAGCGCGTACGCGTGCGCGAAGCGGTAGAGCGCGAGGGTCGCCTGCTCGAGCTCCCTCGCGAGATCGGTGCCGACCATCGCGGCGAGCTGCGCGCGGCTGATGTTCTCGTCGTGCCCGGTGGTCGCCTTCGTCGCGGGCGTGAAGATCGGATCCGCGAGGCGCTCCGACTCGATGAGGCCCGGCGGCAGCGGCTCTCCCGCCACGGTGCCGAGCGCCTTGTACTCCGTCCACGCGGATCCAGAGATGTACCCGCGCGCGACGCACTCGATGTCCACGCGCTCGCAGCGCTTCACGAGCACCGCGCGCTGCGCGAGCTCCTTGCGCTCGCGGAAGGCCGGCGGGAAGCGGCGGATATCCGTCGACACGAGGTGGTTCGGCACGATGTGCGCGGTCTTCCGGAACCAGAAGCTGGAGAGCCGCGTGAGGACGCGGCCCTTGTCCGGGATCGGCGTCGGCAGAACGGCGTCGAACGCCGACAGCCGATCGCTCGCGACGATGACGAGGCGATCGCCGCCGGCCTCGTACACGTCGCGGACCTTGCCGCGCCGCCAGAGGGACGCGCCGGGGACGTCGGTCTGGACGATCGTGCTCACTCGGGAAGTACCCCCTTCAGCTTCTCTCTCCATAGCGCGGTGACCGAGCGGGCGACCTCGGGCGCGATGCCCAGGTAGTCCTCCGGGCGCTCGAGCGTGCGCCGCTCGGCCGGCGTGAGCTTCTTCAGGAACGCGCGCACGTCGATGTCCTGCGCCGCGACCTCGAGCACCGTGCGCCCGCCGCGCTCGGCCTCGAGCGTGAGCTTGCGCACCGCCTCGTGCGCGTCGGGGTGCCCGTACTTCGCGAGCAGGACGTACAGCGGCTCCGCGACGATCGCGCCGCGCGACATCGCGAGGTTCGCCTTCAGGCGGTCGCGGTCGACGCGCATGTTCTCGAGCGACGAGGTGAGCCGTCCCGCGGCATAGGCCGTCGCCGCGAGGATCTCGCCCAGGAACCGCTGCGACGCGGAGTTCGTGAGGTCCCGCTGGTGCTCGCTGATCTGGTCCATGTACGTGGTGAGCACGCGCGGCGCCATCGCCTTCCAGATCGACTTCACGTTCTCGAAGGAGACCGGATTGCGCTTGTGCGGCATGGTCGAGGATCCGACCTGGTCGGCCGAGAAGGACTCGGCGACCTCGCCGATCTCGGTCCGCTGGAGGTGGCGCATGTCGTCGGCCATGTTCGCCATCACGCCGAGCGCCGTGACGCACGCGTGCGCCAGATCGGTCCACGGCTCGGGCTCGACGATCTGCGACGACATCGGCCGGGGGTCGAGGCCGAGGGACCTGAGGAATCGCTTCTCCAGCGCGCGGGGGCTCGTCGACGCGACGAGGCCCATCGCGTTGTACGCGCCGACCGCGCCCGAGAGCTTCCCGGGCAGGCGGCGCGCGACGGCCGCGAGCGCCTGCGTGCGGTCACCCAGCCGGGAGACGTACTGCGCCATCGCGAAGCCGAAGGTGATCGGCTCGGCGTGGCGGCCGTGCGTGCGTCCGATCTGGGGCGTCTCGGCCTCCGCCTCGGCGATCGCGATGCAGCGCGCGACGAGCCGCGCGAGGGCCGGCACGAGGACGTGGTCCACGCACTCGCGATAGCGGAGCGCGTTCGCGGTGTCGACGATGTCGTACGAGGTCGCTCCGAGGTGGACGTACCGCTTCGCCTCGTCGGAGACGCGCGCGCGGATCACGTTCACCAGCGCGCGCACGTCGTGCCGCGTCTTCGACTCCTCGTCGGCGACCTCCTGCGGCGTGACCTGGTCCGCGCCCCGCGCGATCTCGTCGGCGAGCGCGTGGTCGATGATCTTCGCGTCGGCCATCGCGAGCGCGAGCGCGCCTTCGACGCGCGCCTGGTAGCGGATGACGGCGGCCGCCGAGAGATACGGTCCGAGCTCCTTCTGGAGCTTCGCGTCGCCGCCGACGAAGCGGTAGTCGATCGGGCTGATCGCGTCCCAGCGGCCGTTCATGCTTTTCGCACTCGTCTCCGCCCGCTTCGCGGCGTCGCCTCGTCGCGACGCTCCGCTCTGGCGGACTCGCTCGTCGCGGCAAAGCCGCTCCTCGCTCGATTTTTCATCCGGCGAGCACCTTCGCCGCCATGCCCTCGCGGAGCATCTTCACGCGGCCGGCGAGCGCGTCGTCCGCGACCGCGAGGATCTCCGCCGCGAGGATGCCGGCGTTCGCCGCGCCGGCGTCGCCGAGCGCGACCGTCGCGACGGGGATGCCGCGCGGCATCTGCACGATCGAGAGCAGCGCGTCGAGCCCGTTGGCGACGGCGTTCGGCGCGACGAGCGGCACTCCGATCACCGGTCGCGTCGTGAGCGACGCGACGACGCCCGGCAGATGCGCCGCGGCGCCGGCGCCGGCGATGAACACGCGGACGCCGCGCTTCTCCGATCCGGCGACCCAGTCGCGGAGCGCGTCCGGCGTCCGGTGCGCCGAGAGGACCCGCACCTCCGTCTCGACGCCGAGGCCGCGCAGCGTCTCCTCGGCGTTCTTCATCACCGGCTCGTCCGACCGGCTGCCCATCACGATCCCCACGAGCAGTCTCACGCGACAACCACCTCACCCCGCGCGATGTCCGAACGATAGAACTTGCTCTCGAAGGTCACGCGCTCGGCGCCGGCGTAGGCCTTCTCGTGAGCCTCCGCGACGGTCGCGCCGCCGGCGACGATGTGGATCGCGCGGCCGCCGGCCGTCGCGAATCCGCCGTCGGGCAGCGGGCGCGTCGCTCCGTGGAACGCGTACACGCCCTCGGGCAAGCGGTCGAGCCCCTCGACGCGTTCGCCGATCTTTGGCACGGCCGGATAGCCCTTCGCGCACAGCACCACGTCGACGTACGCGCGCTGGCTGAAGCGAAGGGGATGCTCGCGCACGTATTCCGCGAGCCGACCCTCCCCCAGCGCGACCATGAGCTTCGCGAAATCCCCGCCGAGGCGCGGCAGCGTGACCTCGGCCTCCGGATCGCCGAAGCGCGCGTTGTACTCGAGCACCTTGTACCCGTCGCGCGTGCGCATGAGGCCGGCGAAGATGACGCCGCGATACGGGATGCCGCGCGCGACGAGCGCCCGAGCGATCGGCGCGATCGTCTCCTCCGCGACACGCTGCGCGTCCTCGTCGGTCAGCACGCTGGTCGGCGAGATCGCGCCCATTCCGCCGGTGTTCGGGCCGGTATCGCCCTCGCCGACGCGCTTGTGGTCGCGCGCCGGGGGGAGCGCGACGACGGTCTCGCCGTCCACGAGCGCCTGGAGGCTCGCCTCCTCACCCTCGAGCACCTCTTCGAAGACCACCGCGCCGCTGTTGGTCGGCGGCGTGCCGATCGCGACGCGCGCCTCCTCGACGGTGTGGCACACGGTCACGCCTTTGCCGGCCGCGAGGCCGTCGGCCTTCACCACGAGCGGCATGCTCCACCGCGCGAGAGCCGCGCGCGCGTCGTCCGCGGTGCGGAAGGATTCCCAGCGCGCCGTCGCGACGCCGGTCTCGGCCATGAGCTGCTTCGCGAAGGTCTTGCTCCATTCGATCTTCCCGGCCTCGCGCGACGGGGCGACGGTCGCGACGCTCGCGCGGCGCAGGTGATCGCCGACGCCCTCGGCGACGAGCTCGTCCGGTCCGACGATGGCGAGGTCGATGTGCGAGGCGGCGAGGTGCTGCTGGAGACGTCCCGCGTCGCGGACCGGGAAGTCGAGCACGCGCGTGAACAGCGCCATGCCCGCGTTGCCGGGCACGACGTCGATCGTGGCGACGCTGTCGCATCGCGCCAGCCGCCACGCGATCGCGTACTCGCGGCCGCCGCCGCCGAGGACGAGGCAGTTGAGACCAGGCGCGCCGCCGGATCGTCCGGGGCTGCGATTCGCGCGCTGCTCGCGGATGATCCGCTGCACGCGCTCGCCGTCGCTCAAGAAGTCCTTTATCGCGCGCATGCCTGTTCCTCCGCGCAGCGGCGTCGGCCTGGCGCCGGGGCCGCTGCGCGGACACCCGTCATGCGGCTCACTCCCACTCGATCGTCGCCGGCGGCTTGCTCGAGACGTCGTACACCACGCGGTTCACCTCGGGGATCTCGTTCACGATCCGCGCGCTGATGCGCGCGAGCACGTCGTACGGGATGCGCGCCCAGTCGGCGGTCATGTAGTCCTCGGTGGTGACGGCGCGCAGCGCGACGAGCCAGCCGTACGTGCGGAAGTCGCCCATCACGCCGACGCTCCGCACGGGCGTGAGCACCGCGAACGCCTGCGCGACGGTGCGGTAGAGATCCGCCGCGCGCAGCTCCTCGAGGAAGATCGCGTCCGCCTTGCGCAGCACGTCGAGGCGGTCCTTCGTGATCGCGCCGATGACGCGGACGGCGAGGCCGGGACCGGGGAACGGGTGGCGCCAGAGGATGTCCTCCGGGATGCCGAGCTCGGCGCCGACGCGGCGCACCTCGTCCTTGAACAGGCGCCGCAGCGGCTCGACGACGGCGAGGTCCATCACCTCGGGCAGGCCGCCGACGTTGTGGTGCGTCTTGATGCGCGCGCTCGTCTTCGAATCGCGGCTCTTCGACTCGATGACATCCGGATAGATCGTCCCCTGCACGAGGAGGGCTTTGCCCGCTCCCGCGCCGACGAGGCCGATCTTCTTCGCCTGCTCCTCGAAGCTGCGGATGAACTCCTCGCCGATGATGGTGCGCTTCCGCTCCGGGTCCTCGACGTCCCGGAGCTTCGCGAGGAACCGCTCGGACGCGTCGACGTGCACGAGGCGCAGCCGCGGGCCGAACGTGGCGACGACCTGCTCGGCCTCGCCCGCGCGCAGCAGACCGTGATCGATGAAGACGCAGGTGAGGCGGTCGCCGATCGCCTTCGCGACCAGCGCGGCGGCGACCGCCGAGTCGACGCCGCCGGAGAGCGCGCAGATCGCGCGCCCATCGCCGATGGCGCGGCGCAATTCCGCGACCGCCTCCTCGACGAACGCGGCCGGCGTCCAGTCGCCCTCGCAGCCGCAGACGCGGTAGAGGAAGTTGCGCAGCACCTCGGAGCCGCGCGGCGTGTGCATGACCTCGGGGTGGAACTGCACCGCGAAGCGGTTCCGTCCGTCGCTCATCGCGGCGAGCGGAAGGCGGTCGGTGCTCGCGACGCCGTGGAATCCGGTGGGCAGGCGCTTCACCGTGTCGCCGTGGCTCATCCACGCGCGCTCGCTCTGGCCGAGCCCCTCGAAGAGTCCGGACGCGTCGCCGATCGTGACCGTCGCGGGGCCGTACTCGCGCTTCCCTTCCGGCGCGACCTCGCCGCCGAGCACGTGCGCCATGAGGTGCATGCCGTAGCAGATGCCGAGCACCGGGAAGCGGCCGTCGAGGATGGCCGGCTCGATGCCCGGCGCGTCCTTCTCGTACACCGACGCGGGCCCGCCGGAGAGGATCACGCCGACGACGCCGCGGCGCGCGAGCTCGCCGGCGGTCACGTCGTGAGGGAAGATCTCGCAGTACACGCGCGACTCACGCACGCGGCGCGCGATGAGCTGGGTGTACTGGCTTCCGTAGTCGAGGATCGCGAGGGTCTGGCGCCGCTGCTGGGCGGACTCCCCCTCCGTGCGGTGGAGGCGGGCGTCCGGCGCGCTCACGTGTCGATTATCCGCTGGTCCGGACGCGGTAGTTGGGCGCCGCGACGGTGATCTGCACGTCGTGCGGATGCGATTCGCGCAGGCCGGCGCCGCTGATGCGGACGAAGCGCGCCTTCGTGCGCAGATCCTCGATGGTGGCGGCGCCGGTGTACTTCATCCCCGCGCGCAGGCCGCCGATGAGCTGGTGCACGAACGGCTCGAGCGGTCCGCGGGCGGCGACGCGCCCCTCGATCCCCTCGGGAACGACCTTGCTGAACTCCGCGACCTCGCCCTGGCCGTAGCGGTCGCGGCTCGTCTGCCTCGCCTCCATCGCTCCCAGCGAGCCCATGCCGCGGTACGACTTGAAGCGTCCTTCGGCCGTGTCGATGACGTCGCCGGGCGACTCGTCCACGCCGGCGAGCAGTCCGCCGAGCATCACGGTATGCGCGCCGGCGCCGATGGCCTTCGCGATGTCGCCGGATTCCTGGATCCCGCCGTCCGCGCAGATCGGTACACCGGATTTCGCGGCGGCCTCGGCGCACTCGAAGATGGCTGTGATCTGCGGCATGCCCGCACCGGCGACGACCCGCGTCGTGCAGATCGCCCCGGGTCCGACGCCGATCTTCACCGCGTCCGCGCCGGCGGCGATGAGCTCCTCGGTCCCCTGCGCGGTCACCACGTTCCCGGCCATGACCTGGACGCGGTGGCGCGCCTTCACCTTCTCGACCATGCGGATGACGCCGATGGCGTGCCCGTGCGCGATGTCCACGACGACGACGTCGACGCCCGCGGCGACCAGGGCCGCGACGCGCTCGTCCGCGTCGCCCCAGACGCCGACCGCCGCGGCCACGCGCACGCCCGCGGCCTTGCATTCCTTCACCTGTGCGGCCTGCTCGTCGACGCTGAGGTTGCGGTGGAGCACGCCCATCCCGCCGAGACGGCCGAGCGCGATGGCCATCCGCGCCTCGGTGACCGTGTCCATCGCGGCCGAGAGGATCGGGATGTCGAGCGCGAGCTCGCGCGTCAGGAAGGTGCGGGTGGAGACCTGCGCGGGGAGGACATCGCTGCGAGCGGGAACGAGGAGGACGTCGTCGAAGGCAAGGCCTTCCGTTCCGAACTTCTCCTCAGGGGTCAATCCCGCGCCCTCACCCGGACCAGTCTACGGCGCATCGATCGAGAAGGGGCAGGGGGCAGAACGAGCGGCGCGGGAAGTAGCGAAAGGGCGAACGCGTCAGTTCGCCGTGATCCGCCCGGACGCCGCGCTGCTCTTGGTGTTGCCGGCGTTGTCGGTCGTCGTGACGTAGAAGCAGTACTTCTTGTTCGACACCAGGCCGGTGACCGTGTAGCTCGTCGCGGCCGCGCTCACGGCGTACGACGTCGGGTAGTTCGCGGCGTTCACCGCGGGGCAGGCGCCGGGCCCGGCGGCCGAACGATGGATGGTCTGGCTCGCGACACCCGACAGCGCGTCCGTCCCCTTCGCCCACGAGAGATCGATCTCGCCGTTGCCCTGGCCAGCCACCCCGGTGATGCCTGTCGCCGCCGTCGGGCTCGTGAGGTCGATCTTCACCGTCTGGTTCGCGCTCGCGCTGGCGTTGCCGGCGGCGTCGGTGCCGAAGTACGCGACGGTGTGGCCGGCGCTTTCGCCGCTGACGTTGAAGGTCACACCGGCCCCGCCCGTCGAGACCTGGCCACCGGCGTCCACGTTGCGCGTGACCGAGCCCATACCGGTGCCGGTGTCGACACCGCTCACCGTGACGGAGACCGTGGCGTTGAACCAGCCCGCGCAGCTGCCGCCGTTGCAGGTGATCGACATCGTGGGCGCGGTGCGGTCGGAGATCCCGTTCTGCGCCGTGCTGTTGGCGCTGGTGAACGTGCCGCCGCCGGTCACCTTCGCCTGGATGACGTACTGGTACGTGCCGTCGGCCGGCGGCGTGTCCGAGTACGCGAGCCCCGCGGTCGTCGCGATCTGCGCGTAGGGGCCACCGGCCGGACCGCGCAGCACGTTGTAGCTGAGCGTGTGACCGGTGCCGGGCGCCGTCGGCGTCGCGGTCCAGGAGAGGTTCACGACGCCACCGGCGCTCGAGGCCGGCGCGCTCTGCGAGGCCGGCGGCTGCACGAGCAGCGTGCTCACGTGGTTGCCCGGGTTCGTGCTCGTCGTGGCGAAGGTCGCGCCCGTGTCGCCCGAGACGATGCCGGCGAGCGCGAGCGTGACCATCAGCACGAATGCGAGCGCCAGAAGGCGATCGCCCTGCGACCGGAACGCGCTCCCCATGGCCATGTCAGGCCACCTGCGTCCGCCGGTGCGTCGTGCGGAGCCAGCTCATGTGCGCGTTCCAGGCCTCGTCCGCGTCGGCGGCGACGAGGACCGGCGTGCGCTCGACCCGGCGGAGCGCGATCGGCTGCGGGGCCTTCGCCGCCGTCTCCTTGCGGAGGACGAGGGCGCCGGCGCATGCGAAGAACGTGATCGCCGCGATGAGCGTGAGCGCGAGCCGCCAGTAGGCCTGGACGCCGAACGCGACGTACCCGGCCACCGGGACGCTCCCGCGGACGATGCCGACCTCGCCGGGGAACCACTTGTCCTCGGGATCCGCGACGAGGTTCGCGTCGCCCTTGGTCGTGAAGGTGAGTCCGGCCGAGCTGCGACCGATCGAGGTGACCCGGTGGGTCGTGGTCTGGCCGTACTGCTGGAAGGTGATGACGTCCCCGACCTTGATCTCCGACGGGCTCACCGGCTGGACGAGCACGAGCGATCCCTTGTGGATGCTCGGCTCCATCGAGCCGCCCGTGACGATGTAGGTGCCGAGGCCGAGGACGCGGATCCCGACGAACGCGAGGCAGAGCACGAAGAGGGCGGCGAAGGCCGCCAGCGAGAGGATGTTCCCGATCGTCTTCGTCATCTTCGTGCTCCTTTCCTGCTCGTTCGGTCTTCAGACGCGGGGACCGGGGCGGTCCCTCCCAGCCGGACCGCCCCGGCCAGGGAGGGCTACTTGGCCGAGCCGGCCAGCTGCGTCGCCGTGTACGTGATCGTGAAGTCCTGCGTGAGGCTCTGGAACGTGTTGCCGGCCGAGCTCGGGAAGCTGAAGTCGTACGTGAGCGTGTCCGTGGCGCCCGCCGCGATCGTGCCCGAGGCCGCGAGCGTCATGTTCTTCAGCGCGCCGGTGTAGAGGACCGTCGCGCCACGCTTGACCGTGACCTGGAGGCCGTTGGTCGTGTCCGACCACAGGAGCGTGTTCGCCGTCGCGCTGACCGCGGCGGTGTAAGTGAACGGCGCGTTGCCGCTGTTCGTGACGACGACCGTGCGGCTCGCGGTGTCGCCGGGAACGAGGTTGGTGATGTTGATGAGGTCATTGGCGTTCGGCTTGTCGTTGCTCATCGAGAGGGTCGCCGATCCGAACGTGTTGCTCGGGTTCGTGCTCGTCGCGGTGAAGTTCGCGGAGGTCTTGTCGGCGGTGGCGGTGAGGCCGAGCAGGACCAGTCCCGCGAGCGCCATGCCAGCCAGAAGGTTGAGCTTGCGCATCCAGGTTGTCCCCTTCTCTTTCCGCTCCGCCGGTTCGCTCTCGTGTTCCTGGTCGGGCGGTTCTTGTCTTCGGGGGTCAGGTTCGGCCCTGCCGGAGCGCGCTCCATCGGCGTTCAGGGGGAGGAAGGGTCCTTCGTTGGTCGTAGTCCCAGGAAGGAGAACCGCCAGGGATCACCCGTTGGTATCACGCGCGTCCTCCCGGAGGAGTAGGCCGCGCGCCGGGAAGGCGCCTCAGCCCTGCTGGCGGCTCTTCGCGAGGCGCTCGCCGAAGGCGGACCCGCCACCGGCCCAGAGGTTCAGCATCTCGATGCGCCGCTTGCTCCAGCCGCGCGCGCGCCACCAGAACGCGGTGGCGGCGGTGAGGGCGACGAAGCAGGCGCCGGGGAAGACGACCTCCTGGAGGGCCACGAACAGGTCGAACCGGTGCGCCACGATCCCGAGCGCGAGCAGGACGAGCGCCTCGACCTCCGCGACGATCAGGAGGAAGACGAGGGCGAAGGAGGCCGCGCCGAAGATCTTCTTGGCGCGGTAGGGGAACGCGACGTCGAGAAGGCCACCCACGTCCGGCGGACTATCGGCCCTGGCGGGAGCCCGAGCAAGCCCCCCAACGTGTGGAGAACCGCGTCATAGCAGCGTGGCGCTGCGTTCCGGGCCGATGCCGACCATGCCGATGGGCGCGCCGACGGTGTGCTCGATCTTCTCGAGGTACGCCCGTGCCGCGGCCGGAAGGTGCGCACGGTCGGAGACGCCGTCGAGAGACGAGCTCCAGCCGGAGCAACGCTCGTACACGGGTGTGACGCGCTCGAGGAGCGCGGTCGGCGGCATGTCCGTGGTCCGCTTCCCGTCGAGGTCGTAGCCGACGCAGAACGGGATCTCCTCGTAGGCGCCGAGCACGTCGAGCTTCGTCACCGCGATCTCGGTGAAGGCGTTGAGGCGGTGCGCGTGCCGCGCGGCGACCGCGTCGAACCATCCGACGCGTCGCGGCCGTCCGGTCGTCGCTCCGTACTCGTTCGCCATCTCGCGGAGCGCGTCGCCCTCCGTGCCCTTCATCTCGGTCGGGAAGGGACCCTCGCCCACCGCGGTCGAGTACGCCTTCACGACGCCGATGACCCGCGTGATATATCGGGGCGGGATGCCGGCGCCGACCGCCGCCCCGCCGGCGAGCGGATTCGACGACGTGACGTACGGGTAGATGCCCCAGTCGAGATCGCGCATCGCGCCGAGCTGTCCCTCGAGCAGCACCCGCGCGTCGGTGCGCACCGCGTGCTCGACGAGCGGCAGCGTGTCGGCGATGCGCTCGCCCAGCGTCGCGGCCGCGCCCAGGACCTGATCGGCGACCTCGCGCGCGTCGAGCGGCGCGTCGCCCAGGCGCTCGATGATCTTGTTCTTCACCTCGAGCTCGTGCGCGACGCGCGCGCGGAAGCGCTTCTCGTCCCGGACCTCGTAGACCTGGATGCCGTGGCGCGCGACCTTGTCGGCGTACGCGGGCCCGACGCCCATGCCGGTGGTCCCGAGCTTCTGGCGCCCGCGCTCGCGCTCGTCGAGACGGTCGAGGAGCGTGTGCCACGGCATGAGCAGGTGCGCGCGATCCGAGACGCGCAGGTTCGCGGTCGCGATGCCGTGGCGTTCGAGGTTCGCGAGCTCCTCGCAGAGCACCCGGAGGTCGACGACCGTCCCCGGCCCGATGACGCAGAGCGCCTTCGGATTGAAGACGCCCGACGGGACGAGATGCAGCTTGAACGTCCCGTACTGGTTCACGACGGTGTGCCCGGCGTTGTTGCCACCCTGGTATCGGATGACGACATCCGCCTCCTGCGCGAGGAGGTCGGTGATCTTGCCTTTGCCCTCGTCGCCCCACTGGGCTCCGACGACGGCGGTCACGGGCACGTGTTCAGATGGTAAGGCTTACTCGTTCCCGAAGAGGATGGCGGCGCCGAGCTTCGCGATCTCCACGAGGGTGAGCGACCGCGACGGCTCGCGCGTCCACCACCGATCGGGATCCCAGTCGGGGTCATCCGCCGGCCGGTTGCGGAACGAGAGGCCCGCGGGCGCGAAGGCTCGCGAGAAGAGGAGCGCCGCGCGGCGCTGGTGGTATGGGCTCGTCACGAGGATGGCCGTGCGCAGGCCCCGCGCGCTCATGACCTGCGCGACAAGACGCGCGTTCTCCTCGGTCGTCGTCGCGTCGGGCTCGATGAGGATCGCCCGCTCGGGCACGCCGAGCTTCATGGCGTCGCGCTTCATGAGCTCGGCCGAGCTCACCGAGTTCGGGTCGAGCGAAGCGCCCGAGAAGAGGAGCAGCGGCGCGTAGCCCTGCTGCCAGAGGCGGACGGCGGTCTCGGTGCGCGGCCCGGTGTCGCCGGAGACCGCGACGATGACGTCCACCTTCGCGAGCGGATCCCTGACCGCGAGGGCGTGCCCCAGCACGACGAGCGTGCCGACGCCGATCGACAGCATGAGGACGGCGCCCACGAGGACGCCGAACAAGAACGTGCGCATCCTCGCTCGGAGAGTACCGGCGGACCGGCCCCGGCGGTGCTACGCGAGCTTCGCGGTGAGCCGAAGACCGTCGCGAAGGCTCGTCTTCGCGCGCCAGAGTCCGGTGTGGAGGGCCTTGTGCGCGTCGAGGCAGGAGCGCTGGATCTCGACCGCGCGTGCCGGCGCGTGGCGGACGCCGGCCGGCGGGCCGAGGACCTCGGTCATGGCCGCGATGAGGTCGTTCACGCTCGTCGCGACGCCGGTGCCGATGTTGAAGACGCCGTGCCACGACCCCGCGAAGGAGGCCGTGACCGCGTCGATCACGTCTCCGACGTAGACGTAATCGCGCTGGGCGGTGCCGTCGCCGAACACCGTGAGCGGCTCCTTGCGGCGCCACAGGCCGAGGAAGATCGCGATGACGCCGCCCTCGAGGTCCTGCCGTTGCCGCGGGCCGAACACGTTCGCGAGCCGCAGCGTGATCGACGGCACCTGCGCCTCCTCGACGATGCGCTCGCCCGCGAGCTTGAACCGGCCGTAGTTCGAATCGGGCCGCGCGGGAGTGCGCTCGCTCGCGCAGACCGGCGTCTCGCCGTACATCGCGCCGCCGGTGGAGATGTTCACCAGCATCTGGACGTGCCGGTCCTCGGCGAGCCGGGCCACGTTCGCCGTGCCGTCGACGATGACCCGGCGGTAGAGATCGGCCTGCTCCATCGATTCGACGACCTTCGTCTTCGCGGCGCAGTGCACGATCGCGTCGAAGCCCTCGCCGTGGACGGCACGGGCGAGCGACGTCGCGTCGCTGATGTCCGCGAGGCGGAACGGGATGTCCGGCGCGAGGTTCGCGCGGTCGCCCGTCGACAGGTCGTCGACGGCGACGACGAGGTCGCCGCGCGCGACGAGCGCGTCCACGATGTTGCTGCCGACGAATCCGGCGCCGCCGGTGACGAGCACACGCAAGGCTTGGTCGCTCCCTTATCGATGTGGATGACTTTGTGGACGAGATGGTGCACGAGAGCCGTTCCGCCGGAGCGCTTCCGACAGTAGCGTTCGACACGTCGCGGGGCTTCCTCCGCGCGACGCGCGATGGCGGAGGCTCCGAGATGCCACGTAGAACACCCGTTCTAGACTTGTCGGCGTGACCCTCGAGACACGCGTCGATCGCCAGGTCCCGTTCGACGAGGCCGCCGAGCAGCACGTCCTCGGCAGCCTGCTCATCGATCGCGACGCGATCTTCAAGATCGCCGACCTCCTCGCGACGAGCGACTTCTACATCGCGCGGCACCAGCGCATCTACGCGGCGATCTACGAGCTCCTGCAGCGCCGCGAGCGCATCGACCCGCTCACGGTGCAGGTCGAGCTCGCGCGCCGCGAGGAGCTCGACCGCGTCGGCGGCGCGGCGTATCTGCGCACGCTCGTCGAGATCGTCGCGACGGCCGTCGAGATCGAGCGGTACGCGCGCGTCGTGCTCGACAAGGCCATCCTGCGGCGTCTGCTGAACGCGGCGGCGCTCATCGCGGCCGACGCGTACGCCGAGCCGACGGATATCCCGCTCACGCTGGACAAGGCCGAGCAGCGGATCTTCGCGCTGCGCGACGACACCACCAACGCGCAGCTGCGGCACATCCAGACGGCCCTTCAGGACAACTTCCAGCACCTGACCGAGCGCATGGACCGCCCGTACGAGGTGTCCGGCATCCCGAGCGGCTTCAAGGAGATCGACTTCTTCACCGAGGGCTTCACGCAGGGCGACCTCGTCGTCCTCGCCGCGCGGCCGTCGGTCGGCAAGACGAGCCTCGCGCTGGCGATGGCCTTCAACATGGCCAAGCGCGGGCATCCGACGCTCGTCTTCTCGCTCGAGATGGACGCCAAGCAGATCGTGTCGCGCTTCCTCGCGATGAACAGCCGCACCGATCTCCTCGCGCTGCGCACCGGCAACGTCTTCGATACGGACGCGGCGAGCGCGCTCGCGGGCGTGCCGATCCTCATCGACGACACGCCGGGCCTCTCGATCATGGAGCTGCGCACGAAGGCGCGCCGCGCGAGCACCAACGATCGCCTCGAGGCGATCATCGTCGACTACATCCAGCTCATGCGCACCGGCGGCGACGAGGAGAACCGCGTCCAGGAGATCGCGACGATCACGCGCAACCTGAAGTCGCTCGCGCGCGAGCTGAACGTCGTGATCATCGGCCTCTCGCAGCTCTCGCGCGCCGCGGGCGACGCGGGGCTCGAGCCGAAGCTCTCGACCCTTCGAGAATGCGTCACCGGTGACACGCTGGTGTGCCTCGCGGATGGCGGCCGCATCCCGATCCGAGAGCTGGTCGGCACGGCACCGGAAGTCTTCTCGGTAGCGAACGGCAGGATCGTGAAGGCACGAGCGGATCTCGTGTGGCGCGTCGGCGTCCGCCCCGTCTACCGCGTGAAGCTCGCGAGCGGCCGCGAGATACGCGCGACGGCAGACCATCGTCTTCACGCGTTCGGCGCATGGAAGCGGGTTCGCGACCTTCACGCCGGCGAGCGACTCGCGCTCGTACGCCAGCTTCCCGAACCCGAAGCGCGCACGTCTTCACGGTCGGAACCGCGCCGCGAGACGATGCGTCGGCGCGGCGTCACGACGCGCGCCATGGCCACGCCGCGGGGCACACGGTACGGCGGAAGCTCACATTTCGCGTTCGCGCCCTCACGCGCGACGGTCGCCGACTACGCCCGGCCGCTTGACGACTCCGAGCTACAAGACGTCGCGACGAGCGATCTGTACTGGGATCGGGTCGCCGCCATCGAGCCGGCCGGCGAAGAAGCGGTGTTCGATCTGACCGTGCCGGGACCGGCGTCCTGGCTCGCCGACGGCATCGTCTCGCACAATTCGGGCGCCATCGAGCAGGACGCGGACATCGTGCTCATGCTTTGGAAGGACAAGGAGGAGACGCCCGCGGGCGCGCCGCGTCTCATCCACGGCAGCGTCGCGAAGAACCGCAACGGCCCCACGGGCATCTTCCAGCTCCTCTTCGCCGGCGAGCAGGCACGCTTCTTCAGCAAGGCCGCCGACGACCAGATGCCGGTATGACGCTGGCGCTCGAGCGCACCGGGCCGAAGCCGCCGCCGGAGAAGCCGGAGGCCGAGGCGAGCCTCCTCGGCTCGATCCTCATCGACGCCCACGTCTACGAGGAGACCGTCCGCGGTCGCATCGCCCCGGCGGAGCTCTCGCGCGAGCCGCATCGTCTCGTGCTCGGCGCGATCGAACGCGTGTGGGAGCGCGGTGAGCCGCTGGGCTTCCAGAGCGTGCAGGCGGACCTCGCGGCGCGCGGCGAGCTCGACACGGTCGGCGGCGCGCAGTTCCTCGTCGGCCTCATGCAGAACGTCCCCACGGTCGCGCACGCCGAGACCTACGCGACGATCGTCGAGCGCACCGCCCTGCTGCGACGCCTCATCGGCGCGGCCAACGAGATCGCCCATCTCGCGCTGACGCGCGAGGACGCGAAGAGCGCGGTGGTGGACGCGCAGGAGCTGCTGTTCGCGGTGAGCGAGTCGAACCTGCACCGCGACGTCGTGCCGCTCGATATCGCGCTGCGCCGCTTCGCCGATCAGATCAGCGCGCGCGCCGACGATCACCACGAGGGCCTCCCCACCGGCTTCGCCTCCCTCGACGCCAAGACCGGCGGCCTCCAGCGATCGGACCTCATCCTCCTCGCCGGACGCCCGGGCCTCGGAAAGACGAGCTTCGCGCTGAACATCGTGTGGAACGCCGCGGCCGCGGGAAAGACCTGCGCGATCTTCTCCCTGGAGATGAGCGAGATGCAGGTCGTGCAGCGCCTCATCTCGATGACCAGCGAGATCGACGGGAACCGCATGCGACGCGGGCGGCTCTCGCCGCAGGAATTCGTGTCGATCTCCGACGCGTCGGACCGGCTGCAGAAGGCGCCGATCTACGTCGAGGAGTCGAGCCAGCTCACCGTGACCGACATCCTCGCGAAGTCCCGGCGGCTGCAGGCCGAGCGCGGACTCGACCTCCTGGTGATCGACTACCTCCAGCTCATCGAGGGCGCGGGCGACGACGAGAGCCGCGTGCTCGAGGTCGCGCGCATCAGCCGGTCGCTCAAGGCCATCGCGCGCGAGCTGCAGGTCCCGGTGCTCGCCCTCTCGCAGCTCTCGCGCCAGATCGAGACGCGCGGCACCGAGCCGATGCTGTCGGATCTGAGGGAATGCGTGACGGGTGACACGCGCGTGATCGACGCAACATCCGGACACTGGGTGCCGGTGCGGTCCATCCGTCCTGGCACACGTATCGTCGCAGTCGACGCACGCCAGCGAACCGGCATCTTTGAGGTCGCGGATGTCTGGAGCACCGGTCGGAAGCCGGTGTACAAGGTCACCTCGCAGAGCGGCAGGGTGATCCGCGCCACTGCGAACCATCCCTTTCTCACCTCGCAGGGGTGGCGGCCTCTCGCCGAGCTGGGGGAATCGGATCTCCTCATCGCCACAGCGATGCGTCTCCCTGATCACGGTACCGAACGCGATGAACGCGGCGACCTCTGCAGACTGCTCGGCTATCTGGTCGGCGATGGCACGTATCGCAAATGGGGGGCCGTGGGATTCATCTCCAGTGATCCGGCGACCTTCGACGACGTCGTCGACGTCGTCACCCGACGCTTCGCTGGTGTCACGCCACGAGTGAAACGGCACACGGAGGGCTATCGCGAGGTGGAGTTCCGGCGCCTCTACGACAACGGCTATGGCAAGCCTTACGGGAATCCGCTACGCGAGTGGTTGCGCGAGCTCGGCCTTCATGGCCAAACGGATGAGCGAAAGCGTGTCCCGGACTTCGTCTTCGGAGCTGGTGTCGCGGGCGTCGCCGAGTTCATCGCGGGATATCTCGCCTCCGACGGCTGCGTGAAATCCCGTGAGGTGCCACACAAGCGCAGACGTTGGTCGATCCAGTTCGACACCGTCAATCCTCTCCTGGCTGAGGACATCCAGGCCCTTCTCCTGCGCCTGGGCGTCACGGCAACGATCCGACCGGGCGCTTGGAACACGAAGAGCACGCAGCCGATCTATCGCATCGACGTCCATCAAACGTGGGTGAATCTGGCGCGCTTTGCGCGCCTCGTGCCTGTCCGCGGTCGGAAGGCGGCGCTTCTACAGGAGCTCCTCGCCGACCAGCCGATCCACGAGACTTCCCCCGGCGTCTATTCGCTACCGGCGGAGCTCAGCGTCCACTTGAAGCGACTGCAGCCCGGATGGAAGGACCAGCACAAGCGCATGCGACGATCCACCGCGCTTGCCTGGGCGGAGCGCACTGATGACGAGCTACTGCGCGTGCATGCCGAGGGAGACCTCCTCTGGGAACGCATCCGATCCGTCGTGCCGGAGGGGGAGGACGAGGTCTTCGACCTTCGCGTCCCGGGCAGCGGCAACTTCCTCGCGAACGGATTCGTCGTGCATAACTCCGGGGCCCTCGAGGCCGACGCCGACCTCGTGATGTTCCTGTGGCAGAAGGACCGCAAGGACCGCGACGAGAGCGTGGTGCGGCTCAAGCTGGCCAAGCACCGCAACGGTCCGACCGGCGACTTCGATCTGCACTTCCAGTCGGAGCTCACGCGCTTCCGCGATCTCGGGGAGACGCGCGCCGAGGTCTAGCTCCGGTGAGCCACGCGGTTGCGGCCGGATTCCTTCGCCGCGTACAAACCGCGGTCGCCTGCGCGGAAGAGGTCGTCGGCGGTCCGGCCGTCTTCGGGATACGACGCGATGCCCACGCTCACGGTCGCGTCGATCGTCTCGCCGGAGAGCGTCCGGTACCGCTGGCCGGCGACCGAGATGCGGAGGCGCTCCGCGGCCGCGAGCGCGTCCTTCGCGCCGGTGCGCGGCAGCACCACGACGAACTCGTCGCCACCGAAGCGCGCGAGGACGTCGGCGGTGCGCAGCGACGCGCGCATCGTCTCGGTGAGCCGCACGAGAAGGCGATTGCCCTCGGCGTGCCCGTAGCGGTCGTTCACCTGCTTCATGCAGTCGCCGTCGACGACGAGGAGCGAGACGTGGTCGTCATGCCGGCGCGCCGACTCGACCTCCTCCCGCAGCCGCTGCATGACGTGCCTGCTGTTGTACGCGCCGGTGAGCTCGTCGGTAACGGAGAGCCGGCGGATCTCCTCGTGCGCCTCCGCCGCCGCGATCGCGAGCGCGGCCTGGCTCGCGAGCGTGCGCGCGAAGCGGAAGTGATCGTCGGTGTACGACCGCACGCCCAGCTTCACGGCGCGGGCGACGCCGACGAGGCGGTCCTCGACGAGGAGCGGGATCGCGATCGCGGACTTGGAGTGCGGCGGCGTGCCGTGGACGGCGCCCGGGCGCGGGTCGGCGCCGACGTCGTCGATGCGGACCGGCTCGCGGTGCAGCGCGGTCCATCCCACCAGGCCCTCGCCGAGCCGCAGTGGCATCGCGGCGAGGTTGCGCTCGTAGTCGGCGCCGTAGACGTCGGCGTTGAAGGAGAGCGCCGCCATGCGCAGGCGCTCGCTCCGCGCGTCCCAGAGGTACACCGCCACGGAGTCGGAGGTCGTGAGCTGCCGGAGCGACCCGCAGACCGAGTCGAGCGTCGCGGAAAGGTCGAGCGCGGCCGCGCGCTGCGCGACCTCGCTCACGGCCTGGAGCTCGGCGATGTCCTTCTGCCGGCCCTGGTGCTGGCGCGCGTGCATGAGACCCATCGCGAGGAGACGCGCGTACGCGACCAGCAGCTGCTCGTCGGCGGGCGAGAACGCCGCGACCTGGTCGCTCTCGATCCCGAGGACGCCGAGAGCGCGCCCGGCGGCGGCGATCGGGACGCAGATCTCCGAGCGGCACGACGGCAGGACCGGGATGTAACGGTCGTCCGCGAGGACGTCGGGGACGTTCACGACGCGGCCGCTCGTGAAGCAGGCGCCCGAGACGCCCGCGTCGTCGCGCGCCCGGAAGCCGCCGGCCGACACGACCTCCGTGAGCGGCCCGGCGAATGCCGCCGTGTACAGCTCCCCGTGCTGATCGTCGTGGAGCAGGACGTAGCGCGCGCCGTACCCGTACGGATCGCCGAGCAGATCCGTCGCGAGCGCGAGCAGCTTCTGCTCGTCGCTCGCCGCGACGAGCAGCTGCTCGGCGGTGCGCACGAGCAGGTCGATGTCCGCGCGCGTTCCGTTCGGGACCGTCATCGCGGACGACCGTAGGCGCGGGTCGCGCCGCGGACAATGCCACGGTCGTCCTACTTCGCGAGCACTACCCCGAAGGTCATACTCGTGACGCCCGACGGGTGAGTGTTCAGGCGGGCTCGACCGCGATCGTCACCTTCGCGCGCACGTCGGGCAGGAGCCGGATCTCCACCTCGTGCGCGCCGATCGTCTTCAGCGGCTCGGCGACGACGATCGCGGTCCGGTCGATGTCGATGCGGTGCTCGCGCTTCAGCGCGTCGGCGATGTCCTTGTTCGTGACCGACCCGAAGGTCTTCCCCTGCTCGCCGGCCTTCAGATGGAAGACGAGCCGCAGCGAGGCGAGCTTCTCCGCGAGGGCCAGGGCGTCCGCGTGCGCGCGGTCCTTCTTGACCTTCTGGGCCTGACGCTCCTGGGCGAGGCGCTTCAGCTCGCCGGCGGTCGCCTCGACGGCGAGGCCCCGCGGGAGGAGGAAGTTCTGGGCGTAGCCGTCGGCGACGTCCTTCACGTCGCCGGGGCGACCGAGGCCGCGGACCTCGCGCTTCAGGATCACGCGCATGCGGGTCTGGCTAGGTGGTGGACGGCGTGGTGGGCTCGGCGAGCTGACCGCTCTGCTCGCTCTTGCGGAGCTCCATCTCCCACGCGAGGACCGATGCCGCGACGGCGACGACACCCATGACCGTGAGCGCGCCGATGATCGCGAGCAGCGCCTCGATCGCGCCGAAGAGACCGCCGCCCGAATCGCGATCGCTCATTCGTCACCCCCTTGTTCCCGCTTCGCGCGAAGCCGTTCCAGCGTAGCGCGAAGCTCGCTCGCACGACCCGCGAGGAGCGAGCCGGCCGCGTCGATGTCCTTCGTGAGCGTGTCGGCGTTGGCCGCGATGCGTGCCATGTGCTCCTCGACGACGTCCGGCGGCGCGTTGCGGATGAACCAGTCGAGGCCGAGGACGAGCACCGCGATGTCGTCGAGCTGGCCGATCACCGGGATGAAGTCCGGGATGATGTCGAGCGGGAACGCGAGGTACGCCGCCAGCGCGCCGAGGACGGCCTTCTGCGACATCGGGACGCGCGGATCGCGCGCGAGCGCCCACACCAGACGCGCATATGCCGGCAGCTTCTTGACCGTGTCGACGGCCTCGTTCACGCTCCGCGGACGCTGGATCCCTCTAGCCACCGTGGACTTCCCCCTGCGGGAACCGTGCCCGCAGCGCGCGTACGGCGGCCGACGACACCGCGTCGCGGTCCGCAGCCCAGAACGACACGAGGTAATGCGCCTTTCCGTCGGACACGCTCCGGAGCTCGACGGACGGCTTTGGGTCGGCGCTGATCCCGGGAAGGTCGGCGAGGGCCGCGCGGATCTCGTCCGCGGCGGTCGGCCGCTCGCCGTCGTCGACGACGAGCCAGAGCGTGCCGCGACGCGTCGGGAAGCGCGTCATGTTCACGACCGACGCGTTCATGAACACGCCGTTCGGCACGATGACCTCGCGGTTGTCCGGGGTCCTCAGCATCGTCGTGCGGAACGCGATCTCCTCGACGACGCCGGATTGACCGGCGACCTCGATCGTGTCCCCGATGCGGAAGGGCCGCTCGACCAGGACCCAGATGCCGGCGAAGAAGTTCTTGAGGATGTCCTGCAGCGACAGCCCGACGACGATGCCGAGCACGCTGAACGAGGTGAGGATCCAGCCGAACGCGTCGCGGGTGTAGATCGCGAGCACCCCGAGGGCGCCCACCAGGATCACGACGACCTGCGCGAGGTTCCCGAGGAGGATCGTGACGTTCGCCTGGGCTCGGCTCCGCGCGAGCACGCGCATCGTGGTCCGCCGGACCGCCCGGGCGAGCAGCAGGGCCACCACGGCGACGAGCAGGGCCCAGATCGTCCGGGTCGCGTAGTCGACGAGCAGCGCGGAATCCAGCGGCATGGGTCGAATCATGCCCCGCACTTGACAGGAGAACATCCGTTCGGTATGGTGCCAGCGTGACGAAGCAGGACCAGCAGCGAGCCGAGCGGATCCTCGAGTTCATCCGCGAGCGCATCTCGGAGCAGGGCTACCCCCCGACGGTGCGCGAGATCGCGGAGGCGGTCGGCCTCGCGTCGACCTCGGCGGTGCATCACCACCTGCTCAAGCTCGAGCGGGAGGGCAGGCTCCAGAAGGACGCGACGCGCTCGCGCGCGCTCGCGATACCGGGTTCGCTCGGCGGTCGGGTCGTCCAGGCGCCCATCGTCGGCGAGATCGCCGCCGGGGAGCCCATCTACGCGTACGAGAACAAGGACGAGCATCTCTCGATCCCCGGCGAGCTGGCCGGCCGCGGCAAGGACACCTTCGTGCTGCGCGTGCGCGGCAAGTCGATGATCGAGGACCACATCGACGACGGCGACTACGTCGTCGTGCAGTCGCAGTCGACGGCGCGCGACGGTGACATCGTGGTGGCGCTCCTCGAGGACAGCCGCGCGACGCTGAAGCGCTTCTTCCGCGAGAAGGACCGCGTGCGCCTGCAGCCGGCCAACGGTCAGATGCAGCCCATCTACACGCGGGACATCCAGATCCAAGGAAAAGTGATCGGCGTCATCCGCCGGCTCGCGTAGTGGCTCGGCGGGCGCCAGGCGCAGTCGGCGCCCTCGCCCTACGTGGCGCTCTGGTCGCGTCTCGCTGACTTCGAGCGCGAGCGGCTCACGAAGCCGATCGACCGCGGCAACGTGCGCGACGCTGGAAGGGCACTTCGGCGCGTGGCGACCGCCGGGTGGTCCGGCGCTCGCGGATCTCGCGAAGATACCTGCCGAGGAGCGCGGCGAAGGACGAGCGTCTCCGCGGCTGGCTCCTCTTCGCCCAAGAAGCAGGTCATCTTCTCGGCCGTGCTGACGCCGCCTGAGCTCGATCGCGCGAAGATCGCGTGAGCGCCGCGCCCGCGGAGCGCCGCGCGATCCTCCACTGCGACCTCGACGCGTTCTACGCGTCGGTCGAGCAGCGCGACCATCCGGAGCTCCGCGGGAAGCCCGTCATCGTCGGCGGCGGTCCGAACGATCGCGGCGTGGTGAGCGCGGCCTCGTACGAGGCGCGCGCCTTCGGCGTGCACTCGGCGATGCCGCTGCGCACCGCGTCGCGCCTCTGCCCCGGCGCCATCTTCGTGCCCGGCGATCGCGAGCGCTACGAGGAGGCGTCCGACGCGGTCATGGCGCTCTTCGCCGAGCGGACGCCGCTCGTGCAGCCGATCTCGCTCGACGAAGCGTTCCTCGACGTCACCGCCACGGAGCACCTCTTCGGCGGCGCGATCGCGATCGCGCGCCGGCTCAAGGCGGACGCGCGCGAGAAGCTCGGTCTCGTCCTGTCCGTGGGTGTCGCGTCGAACAAGCTGTGCGCGAAGATCGGCTCCGACCTGCGCAAGCCCGACGGCCTCGTGATCGTCCCGCACGGCGAGGAGCGCGCGTTCCTGGCGCCGCTCGAGCTCTCGCGCCTCTGGGGCGTCGGCCCGAAGACGCGCGAGCTCCTCGAAGGCTGGGGCATGCGCACCATCGGCGATCTCGCGAGCGCCGACGTCGCGACCCTCGAAGCGCGGCTCGGGGAGCACGGCCGCTCGATTTGGGAGCGCGCGAACGGGATCGACGACGAGGCCGTCGAGCCCGACATGGCGCCGAAATCGGTCGGACACGAGCACACCTTCGATCGCGACACCCTCGATCTGGTGACGATCGAGGGGACGCTGCTGCGGCTTTCCGAGGGCGTGGGCCGGCGATCGCGCGACCAGGATCTCCGAGGTCGCACGATCACGCTGAAGCTACGCGTGGCGCCATTCGACACACGCTCGCGACAGCGGACGCTCGCGACGGCGACGAACGACGACCTCTCGATCTATCGCGTGGGGCGGCAGCTGCTGCGCGAAGCGCTCGGCGAGGACCGTGCGAGCGGCCGGACCAGCGCGGTACGCCTCATCGGCATCTCCCTGTCGGGACTCGAGGTCGGCGAGCAGCTCGGCCTGTTCGATCACGCGCGTGTAACGCGGCTGAACGCCGCGCTCGACGCTGTACGCGCGAAGTTCGGCGACGACGCGCTCGATCGCGCCGGCGCGCGCGAGGTGAAGGAGCGGCGGCGATTCAGCGGTCACCGCGAGAAGCGTCGATCGTGATGCTGTCGATAACTGTGTGGATAACCTGCTCGGCCGTTGTGGAGAAAGCTGTGGAGCGTTTGGTGGACAACACACCTTGTGGAGCGTGGTGATGCCGTCGATGATTCGCCGGTCGTTAGCGGAGGAGGTCGAGGGGTTGTCCGACGAGCGCGTCGCCCAGGTGGCGATCGACTTCATCACGTTCTGCTTCGAACGGCGCGGCGCAGGCTGGCCTTCCCTGTACGACGAGATGTGCTTCGTCGCGGGGAACCGGCTGTATCGCGGTCTTGGGTACGAGGAGCTGCGCGACGCGGGTTTGGACTTCACCCTCGGTGGTCTTGGGAAGACCAGCCGCCTGGTGAATGAGGTGACGCGGCACGCGCGTCATCGGACCTTCGCGACCGCGACGTAGCAGGCGACCGACTTCGGCCACACCGGCGGGGCGGGGAGTGAAAGGAAGCGCACTCCCCGCCTCTTTTTCTTGTTCGCGCTCCACCACGCGCTCGCGGCGCGGCGTCACCGCGGGCACTTCCTCTCCCCGCGGCTGGGTTGCGCGGGTATCTGTCAGAATGGGAGGACGCAAGGGGAGCGCGAATCGCGCTTTTCCGCGCATGGTCCCGTGGTGCAGCGGCCTAGCATACGTCCCTGTCAAGGACGAGATCGCCGGTTCGAATCCGGTCGGGACCGCAGCGTCGAACCGGAAGACGCCGCGACTGCGAAGAGCGGAGCGACCTCTCTCCGGACGTCGACCTCCGTGAAGGTCCCTCCATCGATCTGGACCCGCGAGCAGATCGTCCACGTGATCCGACGCTGGACCTCCGGCGATGCCTCCTGCCAGGTCGAGGCGAAGTCCACGGCCATCTGAGTCGCCTCGAGGATCCTCCGCTCCTCGGGAAGCTGCTCGACGCGCCCGAGCTGGGCGCGGAGATCCGCGAGCTGCGCGCGGTACTCGTCTTCCTCGAGCGCTCCCCAGGTGAAGGCATCGGTGAGCCGCTTGTGGCGACACGGAGCCGCGCCGCCTTGCCGGCGTCTGCGCCGCGGAGCATGTGCGCGCCAACGAGCTTCGCGATCCGAGCACGGTCGTGGTCGCGGAGCGTCGTCGCCGCAGTCAGCCAAGCCCCGAACTCCCGCTCGAGCTCTACAGCCGAGACGGACGGCTCCGCGCACGAGGCGGTCGCGGTGGAGACGGTCGTTTCGACAGTCGCGAACGACCACGCGTTGAGGTCCTGTCCTTCCGACCGGACAGCGTGGAGCAATCTGGAGGTTCGTGGTTACGGGCGGCCCACCTTTGGCGGGATGGGCGTGTCGCTCGCATCGACAACAGCGCGTCCCCCCAAC
The DNA here is from genome assembly GCA_035651155.1 of Candidatus Limnocylindria bacterium. Taxonomy (GTDB): domain Bacteria; phylum Chloroflexota; class Limnocylindria; order P2-11E; family P2-11E; genus CF-39. Next base: position 140,060 of record DASRGG010000005.1, read on the forward strand.
GGACTGGCGAGCGTAATCGGGATATCAATGAGCTGAAGATCGGCCTGCGCCGTACCGCTTCGCCGGCTGACCAACACGATCACCTTTACGGTAGTGGCGCTCTCCTCGGTTTTCGTAGACTCAACCGTTTCTAGACGACCGAGCGCCGCAGTGACGGTTAGTTGCCGCCCGTCGGCACCCAACGTGTAGTGGGCCATCCGTGCGGGGTAGAACGCTGGAGGTCGTAGGAGGACGAACGCTGCGATGGTCGCGAGCGCGAGAGCGGCGGCGACCATCGCAATGAAAGCGACGCGACGATTCAAAGTGTCTTCAGCCAGCCTGGGAACCCGTAGTACGGCAAGAGGATATCGGTGAAGATCTGGACGCATTGGGAGAAGATGCTGCAGGACGATGGACCGGTCGTCCCGCCACTGATGATTCCCTTTGCCGCGATCATCCCAGTGTCGTTGACGGTGTACACCGGACCGCCCGAGTCCCCTCCATTGATGCTGGTCCCGGAGGACTTCAAACCCTTTGTGACGTTGAGTGCCCACTCGCCATTTCCGTACTGCCAATTGGTGCGAACGCTGTTCACGTTCCACCCACAGATCGCGTAGGTGTTCGACCCGCCGGTGCAGTACTGCTCGCCCGCGACAGGCACTGTGGTCCACATGTTGTGCACCGTCGAGGCGCTCGTCTCGTCAGGCTTGGCGCCCGAGTAGATGAACGCTCCAGCACTCTTGTTCGAGTCGAGCGTGATGAGCGCGATGTCGCCGCGATACGTCGAGTCGCCGGACAGGAGCACCGTTCCCGTGCCTGCCGTCCAGTTCTCGCGAGACCCCGAGGCGATCGCGTTGTTCGAGCCGATTGTGTCGACGTAACTGAAGTTTGCGTCGGTTGTGGTGACCGTCGACGCTCCGTTTGGCGCGCAGTGCCCCGCTGTGAGCATGTATTGCGTGGACGAGTGGTTCCAGGAGAACCCGCTGCTGCAGCCATCGTAGCCCGTCCAGATGATCGCGCCGCCGTAGAACGGACTGTAGTCGTGCGTCCTGGTCGCGGGCAACGTGAAAGGCCGCGGCGCGACGCGGACCGCCACCGCGCTCGCGCCGTATCGAACCGCGAGCGCGTTGATCAGCGGGTCACTCTGCCGGCTGATCGTGAGCACGATTCGAGCGCTTCGCGCAGACCGAAGCGCTTGGTTGAGTCTTGTTGTAGTAGTTAGATCTGTGTAACTCGGACGCAGCACGGTCCATCCTGGTTCTACGTTCTCGCCGGGCGGGAAAAGCACTGAGGGATGCGCCGTGACGGGGAGCACGGTCTCGTGCGTTCACAAACCTCGAAAGGGGAAGGACGATGCGCAAGAACCTCACAGGTCTTCTCGTACTGGCGATCATGGTGCTCACGACCTCGGCGTGGACGTCGGTCTATGGGCCCGTATCGGCGGCGGCGCGACACTCGAGCGGCATCGAGATCCTGGGCCCGGCAGCGGCGGCGAGTCCGGTCGAGCAGAAGCTTCTCCAAGCGTGGAGCGACGCCCTTCTCATCGCCGAGGCCTACGACGGTCTGGGCTATCCATGGGCGGATACAACTACGGGCACACTCGTCTTGTCAACGACAAGCCCGGCTGGCGAAGCGCTCGCGAATCAGTGGATCACGTCTGGATTGACCCATCGCAATCCGAAGGTCGGAAACCTCGCGAAGCCGGCGGTGCCCGTGCGCCTGCGCGCCGTATCGCTCAGCTATCGACAGCTCGATGCGATCAAGTTCGAGGCGACACAACTTGTCGCTGCGCTGGAGTCCCTGACGCCGACGCGATCTACGAGGCGGCACCGGATTGGGAGCAGAATCGGCCATTCGAGGGATACGGCTTCGGCAAGGGCGAGGAGCGGTTGGCGCTCTTGGTCGACTGTTACTTGGCTGCGGACGGCCGCCTTCGACGCGCGCACAAGCACCTTCGGCATGTCGTTGCATTAGCGACGGACGGGGCCCTTGAGTTGAGGACGCGTACCGCCGCGGAGAGGACAAGGACTACGCCTGATCCCTCCGGTCCGTCGCGGCGGTATGTTCCGAACGCCTCGGGTAGGTGACCTGAGGCGCGGGAATGGACGATCTCGTCGATGGCATCGGCGATGTCCTCGTTCGAGCGCGGACGCTCGCGCGTACGCCGCGCCTCTTCGCCGCGCGCGGCCGCCCGGAAGAGTCTCGCCGCGAGATAGCGGCCCTCGTCCTCGAGGCCGCGCGCGATCGCCGCGAGCTCGATCGGCTCGGGTTCCTCCTCCATCGAGCGCTCTTCTCCCGTCCCGGTCGACATCGCTAGATCTCCACGTCGAGCGCGTAAACCTCGTCGGTCGGATGGCCCGCGCGGGCGTGGATGCGCTTCACCGCTTCGGCGTTCGGGCCGGTCGAGAGGCAGAACACCTTGCCGCTTGTGTGTCCTTGACCCATCACGACAATCCCTCTTCAGACGTCGCCCGGCGGGGTGTCGCCGCCTGTCGCATGGGACGGAGTTCCCGCAAGTGAGAGCGGCGCCCCCGACCGGCGCGGGAGGCCCGATCGGTATCCA
>DASRGG010000006.1:0-27092 GCA_035651155.1 Candidatus Limnocylindria bacterium
CCGCGGCTACCGCACCCAGGGCCGCATCCCCGCCGCGATCTTCTACGCGCATCGACCGAGCCTGCTCAAGGTGAAAGGATGGGACCCCCATGAGATCCGGATCCAAGCGCGCGCTGTCTAGCAGGAACGTGGGCCCCACGCCCTAGACTGACGGCATGTTCACCCGCGACGAGGTCCGCCTCACCACGCTGTCGCAATGCGCCGGCTGAGGCGCGAAGCTGGGCCCCGGCCCACTGGCGCAGGTCCTGCGCCCCTTGAGCGCACAGCCCGTACCGCCTGAGCTGATCGTCGGTCTCGAGCGCGCGGACGACGCGGCGGTGTACCTCGTCGCGCCCGACACGGCGATCGTCGAGACGCTCGACTTCTTCCCGCCCATCGTCGACGACGCGTACGCGTCGGGCGCCATCGCGGCCGCCAACGCCATGTCCGACGTGTACGCCATGGGCGGGGAGGTGCTCTTCGCGCTGCAGATCGCCGCATGGCCCGAGGACGCGCCGCTCTCGCAGCTCGAGCGCATCTTCCAGGGCGCGGTGGACACGATCCGTGAGGGTGGGGGCGTGGTGGCCGGCGGTCACACGGTCATCGACCGCGAGCCGAAGTTCGGCCTCGCCGTGACCGGACGCGTCCAGCCGGAGCGCATCCTCCACAAGGACGGCCTACGGCCGGGCGACGCGCTCTGGCTCACGAAGCCGATCGGCACCGGCGTGCTCACCACCGCGCACAAGCGCGGCGATCTCACGCCCGAGGACCTCGCGTCGACGGTCGCGTCGATGGTCGCTCTCAACCGCTCCGCGGCGCGCGCCGCGGTCGCGGCGAGGGTCCACGCCGGCACCGACGTCACCGGCTTCGGCCTCGCCGGCCACGCGCACGAGATGGCGGACCGCTCGGGCGTCGCGGTGCGGATCTCGATGGCGGCCGTCCCGCTGCTTCCGGGCGCGCGCGAGCACGCGGTCGGCACGAGCTTCGGTGGCCTCGAGCGCAACCAGGCGTACTACCTCGCCGAGGGACGCGTCCGCGTCGACGGCGTCGACGAGGCGCTCGCCATCCTGGCGCTCGACCCGCAGACCTCGGGCGGCCTGCTCCTCGCGGTCGCGCCGCAGCACGCGACGGAGTGGGACGACGCGCGGCGCGCGCACGGCGTCGAGGCGTGGCGCATCGGCGAGGTCGTCCCCGGCATCGGAGTCACGATCACGGCGTGACCGTCCAGGCCGCCGACGAGATCGAGGTCGAAGAAGCTCCGGCGCCGGCCACACGGACGGCCGAGCTCGCGCGTCTCTCGCCCGCGCGCGCCGCGATCGAGCTCGCGTGGCCGGGGATCGTCGAGCAATCGGTCAGCGCCGCCGGGACGGCCCTCGTCTTCGCCTTCGTCGGGCACCTCGGTGCGGTCGCGACGGCCGGCGCGGGCGCGGCGAGCAGCTTCCTGTTCCTGATGTTCCCGGTGTGGCGCTCGCTCGCGATCGGCACGATCGCGATCGTGAGCCGCCGGATGGGGGAGGGCCGTCCGGCCGACGCGGCCGACGCGACGCGGCAAGCGCTCACGCTCGGCGCTCTCGCGGGCATCGGCTTCGGCATCGCCTTCGTGCTGTTCGCGGCACCTTTGCTCCGTCTCCTGGGAGCGAACGACGAGGTCGTTGCGGTCGGCGCGCCGTTCCTCGCGGTCGTCGGAGCGAGCAGCGGCGCCTCGACGGTCGGCCTCATCGGCACCTCCGCCATGCGCGCCGCGGGCGATACGCGCACGCCGATGTTCCTCGCGGTCGCGAGCGTCGTCGTCAGCATCACGCTCGCGTACGCGTTGATCGAGGTACTCCACGTCGGCGCGATGGGCGCGGCGTGGGCGTCGGCGATCACGTGGTCGCTCAACGTCGCGGCGGCGATCGTCCTTCTCTGGCGCGGCGTCGCGGGCCTTTCGATCGCGGGCGGGACCTGGCATCTCACGACGTCGACGATCCGCCGCATCTTCGCCATCAGCCTGCCGTCGGCGGGCGAGAGCGCGACGTTCAGCTTCGGCATCCTGGCGCTTTCGGGCCTCGTTTTCCGCCTCGGGACCGACCAGGTCGCGGCGCACCAGATCGTCGGTCAGATCGAGACGTTCTCGTTCTTCCCGTGCATCGGGTTCTCCGCCGCGGCGAGCGCGCTCGTCGGGCAGGCGCTCGGGATGCGCGACGTCGAACGCGCGATGCGCGCCGGGTGGGCCGCCGCCGTGATGGCGCTCGTCTGGGCGACCATCGCCGGTCTCGCCTTCCTCCTCGTGCCCGGCTTCCTGCTCGGGCTCTTCACGAGCTCGGACGCGGTCGTCGTGGCGGGCATCGGGGCGCTCGCCGTCATCGGGATCGGGCAGCCCGCGCAGGCCGCGATCTTCGCGATCGGCGGCGCGCTGCGCGGCGCCGGCGACACGCGCTACCCGCTCGCCGTGTCCCTCGTGAACTGGTTCCTGGTCCGGCTGCCGCTCGCGTACGTCCTCGCGTTCCCGCTCGGCCTCGGGCTCACGGGGATCTGGATGGGCGTCGCGGTGGATTACTTCTTCCGCGCGACCCTGCTCGCCTGGCGCTTCAGGAGCGGAGCGTGGGCGCGGGTGAGGGTGTGATGCCGGGTCGCTGACGGTGCCCAGGGAGGGATTTGAACCCTCACGCCCTCACGGGCATCAGCCCCTCAGACTGACGTGTTTACCGGATTACACCACCTGGGCGGAGATCGTCATTGTAGCCGAAGGTGGCCAGCGTGCCGCGCTCGATAGGCGTCCCAGATGACACGCTTTCGTTTGAGACACGGAACGTGGTCGCCTTCGTAGAGCCATGGAAGCAAGACCATCGATTCCCTGTTCGCATACGCCAGCTTGTAGGCATCGTGGGCGCGGTCGGGGCGCAGCTGGGTTCCCACAGAACCGCGGATCCCCCGCGCGACGGCGAGGCGATCGCGAAGCCACTCGATGTGTGTCCGGCTGGCAGAGACAAAGGAGGCCCGCAGGGCCTCATACGTGCCGTGTGCCTTGCCGGTCCCCTGGTAGATGTAGTTCAAGACCGAGCCGTCGCCATCCAGGAGGCCCCTCACAAGCGGAGCGAGAACGTGGTCCGGGACGGAGATCGCGCCCAGCGTCAGGCTCTTTCGTGGGGTAAGACCGATCATGAGGAACCACCGATACAGCCCGGCATCGCCGAACTGAGTGGAATACGCGATGTTGCCGATCCTCGTCCGCTCCTCGCGGATCATGTTCGACCGACCGAGCAGCTGTAGGTACGCGGCCACGAGGTCGCGATCCATCGACTTGAAGTTGATGGCCCGGCGATCACTCAGCAGGCAGCCATCGGTGGCGGTCAGGCCGACGACGTATGCCATCTCTGGAGACCATTCGAGGGGTAGAGTCCTGCGCCCGGCGCCGGGCCAGTTGCATGCATCCGGCGGTGTCCGGCGGACGTAATTCAAGCCGCGATGACCTGCCGCGGCCGCAGCGACGCGTCGATCGGTCGCCGCCGTGAGGCCCTTTGCCCAGCCCTTTCCCATCCGCGTATCTACGCACACCTGCGCGCGACTTGGGTGTCACCAATTCGTGCGACACGCCGTCGCCAATTCGTGCGACAGCGCAACAATCTTCGAGTGCGCATCCACCGCTGCCCTCGCTGCCGCGCTGAGGACATCAGCGCCGACGCGCATCCGACGCGCGTCCTCGACAACGGCGTGGAGCGCGCCGTCTTCGTCTGCCGCAACTGCTACCGCCTCGCCGAGCTCGAGTTCCGCATCGCCTGCCAGGCCGCCGACGTCGGATACGTCCCGCTCGCGCTGCGGGACGGGCTGCTGCTCCTCCGCGACTTCTACCGCGCGCGGATCAACGAGTACGACGACCTGGACGTCCTCATGGACGACACCGAACGCTTCGCCGCGACGCGACGGATCCGCGACGTGCTCGAGTCGGTCGAGCGGCGCATCGCCATCGGCCCGCTCGACGCATCCTAGACTCGGTGCGGTGAGCCCGATCCGTCCGGACCTCGCGCTGCTCTGGCCGTCGTACACGTTCTTTCCGCTGGCGGCGCTCGGCGTGCTCGTCTTCGGCGCCGCCGCCGGCGACCCGGTGATGGTTACGATCGGCCTCGGCCTGCTCGCCATCAACGCGCTCATCGTCGTGAACCAGGCGTACTTCACCACGCTTGCCATCGATGCTGACGAGCTCGTCTTCCGCACGAACTTCGGGACGAAGGAGGAGCGCGTCGCGATCGGCGCGCTCCAGCGCATCGACGCGAAGCGCTATCCGGGCGCGCACTCCGGCGTCTCGGCGCCGTTCTTCGTCGCGCGCGGGCGGACCTCGACGGTCAGGGTCAACACGAAGGCGTACCGTCTCGCGTCGTTCGCGCCGCTCATCGCGACGCTGCGCCAGGCGAACTCGCGCATCGAGCTCGATCCGTTCTGGGATCGCGTCGCGCGGGGGCAGGATGTGTCCAAGGAGATCGCGCTCACGCCGCGCAGCCGCTGGTAGCGGTCAGGCGCGCGCGAGACGACGGCGCTCGATCGCCGTGCACCGGTCCCACACCACGCGCATCCCCGCGGCCTCCGCGCGCTCGGCGGCGGCGACGTTCCCGAGGCCGAGCTGGAACCACATCGCCGTGATCCCCGCCGCGAGCGCGTCATCGACGACGGCGTCGAGGAACTCACCGCGGCGGAAGACGTCGACGAGATCGACACGGATGTCCGATGGGATGTCGGTGAGGCGGTCGTACGCACGCTCGCCGTCCACGAGCTCTCCGTGGAGCAGGGGATTGACCGGCACGATGCGGTAGCCCTGCGTGCGGAGGTAACGGGAGACCGAGCTGCTCGGCCGTGAGGGATCCCTGGAGTAGCCGACGACGGCGATGACCCGAGCGCTCGCGAGCAGCGCGTCGACCAGACCGCCTTCGTTCATTTTCTCACGTCCGCCCCGCGGGAAAAAGTCTTGTTCCGCATCAGACGCGCAGGATAATCGCGAGCGACATGCCACCACGCGCGCCCGTCGTCTGGGCGACCACCGGTGTCGGTGCGGAGCGCTTCCGGAAGCGCATCGACGAGCGTCATCGGGAGCTCTCGGTGCGGGCGAAGCTGCGCGGCCGCACCTATCGCCGCGCGCGAGTCGAGGCGGGCAGCGAGGAGGGGCGGCGGCTCCGCGGCGAGTTCCTGGCCGCGCTCGGGCGGCTCGCCGCGTTCGAGACCGCGAGCGTGCGGATCCTGCGCTGCCGCTACCAGGTCCAGGTCGACGAGCGGGCCGACGATCTCACGCGCGACTACTTCCGGCTATGGCAGCTCATCGCGCGGCACAGCGGCGGGGAGTGGCCGCTCGACGAGCGGGGCGCGGAGCGGTTCGATCACTTCGCGACACAGCTCGGCCGCCTCGAGGGCATGGCCGACGCGCTCATCCTCGCGGGCCGCAACGTCCGGCTCTTCCCGGCGCCGCCCGTCCCGTGGGTCGCCGTCTGACCCGCGTCATACTTGGATGCGGGCGACTAGCTCAGCTGGTCAGAGCGTCTCCTTTACACGGAGAAGGTCCTCGGTTCGAGCCCGAGGTCGCCCACGGCAAGTCGCCTCGTTCGCGTAGGATCGCCCACGGCGACCTCGATCGCCCCTTCGATGCGTCAATACGTCGTGGCTCTCGTATCCTTCCCGCAGCTGTGTCCCGAGCGCGCGCGTGAACATCGATCTCGTCGTCGTGGCCGTCGTCGCGCTGGGCGCCTTCGCCGGGTGGCGCCGCGGCTTCGTCATGCCGCTCATCGCGGTCGGCACGGGTCTCGTCGGCTTGTACGCGCTCTACGCCGGCCCCGGCGCGAGCTTCGTCCCGGCGGGGGCCGCGGGTATCGGCCTCGGCATCCTCGTGATCACCGTCGCCGCGAGCGTGATCGCGCGCGTCGGCGGGATCCTCGTGTCGCTCCTCCATCGCGTCGCCGTGCTCAAGGCCGCGGATCACACGCTCGGCGTCCCGCTCGGCGGCGCCACCGCGCTCGTCACCGTCTATGTCGCGCTCGTCGCCCTCGTGAGCTTCGACGCGGTCATCGCGCCGATCCACGGCAAGGCCACCGTCGACCAGGCCGCGGTCGCGGCGATGCGCGCGGCGCTCGCGGCGAATCCGCAGTTCGGCGTCGTGGTCGACCCGGCGACCCTCGACGCGATGGCGACGCAGGTCGCGAAGACCGCGATCCCGGCGGACCAGATCGCGACCATCGATCGGACGCTCGCGTTCTACGAGACCGACGTCCGGCCGCAGCTCCTCACGAGCTCGCTCGCGCCCGTCATCCTCAGCGTGGGGCAGTACGCGCCGTTCATCGGGCGTCACGTGCAGTTCCCCGCGCGGTAGCTCCCCAATGCGGCGGATCCTCGACGCCTTCGGGGCGGCGCAGCCCGAGGCGCCCAACGAGAGGCGCCCCTCCTGCCGGCCACCCTCGTCGGCGCGCCGCGTGCGGTCCTGGAGTTCGCCGGAGCCCACCGATGGTTCGCTGGACGCGCCTCGAGATGCGGTGACCCGCTACTCCAACGGGTCCGCGATCCCTCGGTCAGTCCGCGTAGTTTACATGCGCGAGTCGAGCAGATAATATACTCGCCGATGGGCACTGGACTAGACGCCTTTGAGCAGCCGCTCGCGACGCTTGGGCAGCTCCTCGAAGAGCGTGGCCAGCGGTTCGATCTGTTCGCCATTGGGGGCGGCGCTCTGCAGCTCATCGGGCTGATCACGCGTCCGACGCGCGGCGAGCCGACTCGAGACGAGCTGTTGGCGGCCGCGGCGTGGGCAGCGACGCACGACCCCAGCGAGGGGTTCCGGCAGGAGCTGCGCGGAGCACTGCGCAGCCTGGGAGTGAGCGATGGCGGCGAGTAGCGCGCTGCGAGAGCACATCCTCGACCTGCTCTGGAGTCAGTGGCATGAGCTCGGCATCTCGTCGACCGTGCCTCGCAGGCACGAGGACGACTGCATCGATCCCGAGCCCCTCATCGCGTTCACAGCGGTGCACGGCGACCTTGATGCGCGCCTACGGGACGAGAGCATCGACTGGGTGCTGCGGTACGGCACGTATGTCTCACGCGCTCGTCTCAAGAACATCCTCGCAGCGTGGGGTGCGCTCGAGAATCCGCGATTCCGCGAGTACGCCGCGACGGTGAACGCAGGGAGCCACGCCGGGTGGCCAGCGGGTCGCGCGAAGGCGCTCGCGTTCCGGCCGCGGGCGCGCGCTCTCCTGGCTGATCTCAGTGCGCCCGCGCTGCTGTCACTGCGAATCCGAGCGCTCTTCGGCGTCGGGGCACGAGCCGAGCTGCTCCGGAGCCTGCTCGCGCGGCCGCGCGAAGCACGGACGGCAGCCGAGCTCGCGATCGACACGAGCTATGGCAAGCGGAACGTCCTGAACGAGCTCGAGCCGCTCCGGTTCGGGGGGCTGGTGAAGAGCTTCCGCGTGGCGAATGCGGATCGGTACCAGCTCGTACGGATCGACGAGCTCGCGGCGCTCCTCCGTCCACTGCCATCGCAGTTCACGCCGTGGACGCAGGTTTACGCGAGCCTGCATCTGGTGTTGGATCTCGTTCAGCGCGGCGTAAAGCGCAGCGACCTCCAGAACGCAGTCGACGCTCTGCGACTGCTCGAAGAGCAAAAGACCACCTTCGCGCGGGCCGACGTCCAGCTGCCGGCGATGCCGCGCGGCGCAGAGGCGTGGCGCCTTTTCCTCGAGTGGGCGACGGAATACGCGCGATCCTTAGCGCGTCCATAGGCTCCGCGATCCCGCGTCGCGACGTTCTTCGACCGTTCTGCGAGCGTTTCGCCAGCGTTCTCATCGCGCAACACGGGAGGGCGTGGAAATGTCCGTAAACATTGGCCCGTCCGGACTGGACCTGCGGGAATTACGTCCGGATCCGGTGTCTCGGTCTCTCGCGCATCCGGGCGTTCTCTTAGGACGATGGTCATATCATTCTTGTGGCGCAGGTCACATCACCAGCTGCGGCCTTCCGTTATCTCGTGTCCATGCTCTCGAACGTAGACTCTGTTCCGTCCTGCCCGCCGCACGGGAGGAGAACGACCCGTGCCACGACGCACCTTTCCAATCACATACGGCGCCACCGGATACATCGAGTCGATGCGTAGAGAAGACGCTTCGCTCGCCGACGCGGTCGCGGAGTACGCGGCCGACATTCAGCAGCGACTGAAGCCATCGACCCTGTGCACGTACCTTTCGTACCTCAACGCATTCGTCGAGAGCCTTGGCGATGCCGAGCTCCGGCATCTGACCCCGGTCACCGTAAGGGCATTCACCACTCGCTACGCGCGGAACGGGCAAGTGCGCGCCGCGCACAACGCGACGATCGCGCTCAGGGTCCTTTCGACCTGGCTCGCGAAGGAAGGCATCTTCTACGGCCCCGGCGGGATCCCGACGCTCATCGGCGTCGAAGCGCCGAACGTGCCGAAGACGAGCCGACCCGCATACACACCCGAGGAGGTCCTCGCGATCGAACGTGTCATCGTGACGCAGCCGAATGCGACGCTGCTCTCGGCGATCCACTGGCTGCAGCTCGGGACCGGGATCCGCTCGAACGAGACGCGGCTCCTCCGGCTTCGCGACGTCGCGCTTCCGGTCCCAGCGAACGACTATCAGGGGCACATCACCATCCGCGAGGACACCACGAAGACCGCGGCCGGCGCGCGGGAGATCCCGCTCGACGAGCGCGCGGCAAAGGGGCTCCGGCGCTATCTCGGGGACGGACGGGTGCGGTATCGCGGGAACGGTGACGAACCGCTCTTCCTCACCGATGACGGCGTCGGCTTCTCAGAGGGTGGCTGGCACACGATGCACCAGCGCCTTCGCAAGCGGCTCCTCGAGCACGGCATCGCGGGGTACAAGCCGCACCGCAACCGCAACACCTGGGCGCGCGATGCGCTCGAGGCGGGGATTCCGGAGACCGCGATCGTGCAGATGGGAGACTGGGGGAGCGTGGACATGCTCCGTCGCTATCACGGTCGGCTCAGCACGACCGAGCTCTCGTGCTACCCGACGGCGCTTTCGAAATACGTCCGGAGATAGCAAAATAAGTAGAGCCATGGTGTAAGTAGAGCCATGGTCTCGGCGATTTGATACCGGTTTCAAGCGCGATGGTGTAAGTAACAGCTCGTTTTGAAGCGTCGCGTTCTCTCGAAAACCAATAAACACAGGCCGAGGTAGCTCAGTCGGTAGAGCAATGGTCTGAAGAACCATGTGTCGCCAGTTCGATCCTGGCCCTCGGCACAGACGAAAACGTCCGCGAATTCGCGCCTGTTTCCGATGCTCGATTCGGACCATGCGTCGTCGGTAGACAATTCGCCATCGCCAGCAGGCCCGAATTGGGGGTGTAGCGATGGCTGACGGTAACGTGTTCGGTCGGTTGGACCCTGCATACCAAGACGCTCTTCTGCGTGGAATCGACCTCAGCATCGACGAGGGCTTCGACGACGTTGCTGCACTGATGCGGGGCAAGCCGTGGGATGAGCTCCTCTTCTTGAACGGCGCCCTTCCCGACCGCCCGATCTACGTGCAGCGGTACAAACCCCTGTTCGCGAAGCAGTTCTTGGTGTGCCTCGTTGCGGTCGCAGGCAAGCTCACATCAGGACGCGAGTTCACGTTGGCGTCCGTCGCGGAAGAGCTTGCCCTTTACACGATCATCGAGCGCGCCACCGGCCCTAGCGGCGAGGAGGAATTCGACTTCGGCGACTTCATTGAGGAGGTCTTCGAAGATACGGACTTCCTCTGGTTGTTCGACGAGAAGTACAACGGAATCCAGCACACGCCTGCCCAGAACACGCTGCGCACCGCGAATCTCGACTTCGAGGACTGGTTCAAGCCCTTCCGCGATGCCGAGTCGGTCCACCCATATTGCTGGGAGCAGGAGCCGGAGTCGGGTCGATCGGATAGGCCTCCGGAAGGCAGCCGCCTCAACTAGCGCGGACACAGTTCCGACTCACTCGCCGGACAGCATGGCTGCATCCCGGTTCACAGCGCGTAACCGGGATGGAGGACGAGATGGCCATGCTCTTCGACGAACTCGATGCGCGTACGCGTGACTACATGCTCACGGAGTTCGACGCGGAGCAGGCGTCGGCGCAGCCATATCGCAGTCAGAACGTCGTACCGACCGCGCAGAACCACGTCATCGGTCTCATACGCGAAGCGATCGCGGACGGGACAGAAGTAACGCTTGGACAGGCGCTCGCGACGCCCCACTACTGGCGGCCGACGTTGAGCTACGAACGTGCCGGGAAGACGCATGTGAGGGAAGTGAACTACGTCGACGCGGCAAACTCGCTTGCGGTCACCGAGTTCAATACCTGGTACGTCCGGGGCTTTGCACGGCGGCTAATGGACGAAGATGTGAAGATCTGCGAGGTCTACCGCGCTGCCGAGCCCGCGGTCTTTCCGGGGCCATGTCGGCAACATGAGGGCCAGGTGTATGAAGTCGAAGTGATCTACCGCGGGCACCGTGCGCGCTATTGGCCGGAGGTCGACGCGGGCGCGTTTTCGATCCCTTACGGTCCCCACTGTCATCACACAATCCGTAGGTTGCGGTCGTAGCGTCGTGCGAACAACATGCTGAGGTCCTTGCAGCGTCTCGTGCACGGAGCCGTCTCTTCGAATGCATCTGAGTGCTACGTATGCGATGGCGCGGTAGACCTTGCCGTGGTGGGGGAGTCGCGATACCAGGACAACCTCCGGCGGCTGGTTGGCGATCGGGCCGAACACAGCCACCGTGTGCGTGTCGACGCTATCGCGATTCTTGAGGCGGAGCCAGAGAACCCATACGACGCGAACGCGATAGCCGTGACGATCGACGCGATGAAGGTCGGCTACTTGTCGCGTGAAGACGCTGTGCGGTATGGGCCAGGTCTTCATGCGCTGGAGAGAGCGCAGGGGAAGCGGATCGGTTTGCGTGCGGCAATCGCTGGCGGCGGAGCGCGAGAGGACGGCCCGGGCAGCTTGGGCGTGTTCCTGAAGATCGACCCGGTGCAATTCGGCCTCGAGGCGCCGCATCGTGACTTCATCGCGAATACGGGAACGCGCACAGGCCTTTCGGAGGCCGTCACGTCCGACCGGGATGACGATTCGTACGACCTCGCGTGGATGTCGCGCCTTCCCGAGGAGCCGAGCGCCGCGATCCCGCTTCTTCGCGGTGTGCTCGCCTCGGAGCGCTCGCCCGTCGCTCGTCATTTCCTCTACAACGAGCTCGAGGAGTTCCTCTATCGCGACGGGCAACACACACCGTCGTCCCTCGACGAATACGACGAGGTATGCACGAAGCATGACAACGAGATGGATGTACTCCGTCCGGCGCTCGTTCAGAAGTTTGGAGGAGTTCCTTGGCTGGACACGTATCGGCAGATGTCGATCCGACAACGGAAGGCAGGCCGAATTACTGAGGCCATCCGCTGGGCCGAGCGGGGACTCACGATCTACGGATCGGAGGCGCTACGCGGCGATGCTGTCGAGGATCTCCGCGAGCGCATCCAACGCCTGCGAGATGGGGGCACGGCGACTGAGCCGCGTAAGAGGGTTCGTTCTGCACCGCCGACCACACCAGTCAGCGAGACACTCGTGTGTGCGCAATGTCATCGAGAGTTTTCGCGGACACGTGTTCCAGGCAGAAAGCCGAAACTCTGCCAGGAGTGCAACTCCGCGTCGCAGGAATCGTGATCGTGGAGCGGCGCGTTAGTTGAAGAACCAACCCGGAGCAGGCTCGGCAGACATTCTTCGCGCCCTCGCGCATGGGATCGACCCGGTCACAGGAGAGCTCCTTGACGACACGTCTCCGGTGGTGTCGCCTGTCGTCATTCGTGCCCTATATGACGGCGCCGAAGCGCTCGAGCGCGGTAGTTCGTCCGTCTCGAGGTTGATTCGGCCGAGCCCACCCGCGAAGGCGGGAACACCGTGGACATCACGAGAGGACGACGAGCTCCGGACCGGTTTCCTCGCTGGATCGAACCTGCGTGAACTTGCGGCGAAGCACGGACGAACGTCAGGTGCGATCACGGCGCGTCTCTTGCGACTGGGCTTGATGCAGCCGCTGCAAGAGCGGACTGACGGAACGTAGCGTTCTAGTCCCGATCCGCGGCGCGACCGGGAGATCGGTCCTGTTGGACTGCCACGTTGGACAGCCGCACAGCCGGCGGCAGGCGGCTGCGGCACACCAATTCTGTATCCGGGCTTCCCCGTCGCTTAGGACTTTACTAGGCTGTCCGCGGGTGAGGAGAGCAGCAGACCGAGCGGCTTGCGCGAGACAGCCAGCGAAGGCCCGCGAGTTCGGCGCTCTGGTGGTTCGGAGCGGGTGATGCACGACTCGGTGGCGGTCCACTCTGTGCGGCTTCTTGTCGACGAGTGGCGTCGCAGGCTGATCGATCTGACTCGGCGCAACCGACTCCTGTATTTCCGTCCGCTGCGCAGCGCTTCGCTACGGATTGCGCAGCCGGGGATCGCCGAGGTCTTCGCGCGCTTCGTCGTCGACGAGGACCCATGGCAGTTCTTCATCCCGGAAGAGGAGCCGGCAGCGGAGGCTGATCCGCTCGAACCGGATGGAGCTGAGGCCGTGGAGACGCCCGTCCTGTTCGACGAGCCTCCTGGGCCCGCGGTTCCCGTGGACGCGGCGACGCGGGCCGCACATGAGCTCGAGTTCGCGTCACGCGATGCGAAGGTCATCAGGAGATCACTCAGTAATCTCTTCCGCCGATCTCACACCGACTTTGAAGAGCGCGGCGTTCGGATTCTCTATCTCGCGTTCGGAATGCTGCACTGGAAGGAATCTGACGGCTCGCCTGACGAAATCGAGTCGCCGGTGCTTCTCGTGCCGGCGGAACTGCATCGCGAGTCTCCCCGAGATCCATTCCAGCTTCGACCGACAGACGAGGACATCCTCGTAAACGCCTCGCTCGAGGCGCGACTGCGCTCCGACTTCCGCATCGAGCTGCCGAAGCCGCCGGATAACTGGGAGAGCGCGGAGCAGCTCGAGGCCTTCCTGCAGTCGGTCACCGACCTCGTCGCCGAACGCGGATGGTCGGTGGAGCGCGAGGTGTGGCTATCGCTCTTCTCGTTCCAGAAGCTGGTCGTGTATCAGGACCTCACGACCCATGCAGACGTTGCGGCGCTGCACCCGCTCATCGCTGCGCTCGGCGGCGTTCCGACCGAGGACGGCTTTGGCGCGGAGATTCCTGACGCGAAGACGCTCGATGGCGATGTGAAACCGGACACGAGCTTCCTCGTTCTCGACGCCGATAGCAGCCAGCTTGCGGCGATCGAGGCCGTGAGGCGAGGTGGCCACCTTGTCATTCAAGGACCACCGGGGACAGGCAAGAGCCAGACAATCACGAACCTGATCGCCCAGAGCCTCGCGATCGGGAAGTCCGTGCTGTTCGTGTCGGAGAAGATGGCGGCGCTCGATGTCGTCTACAAGCGCCTCCAGGCCGCGTCGCTCGGCAACTACTGTCTCGAGCTCCATAGCGCGCGTGCGAACAAGCGCGACGTCGTGAAGGAGCTGTATCGCACGTACCGGACGCAGCTCGAGCCAGGGCGTTCGCTGACCGACGAGGATCTGAGGCGCCTCGATGCGCGCCGGACTCAATTGAACGACTACGTTCGGATGCTCCACGCCGTACGTGAACCGCTCGGACGTAGCCTGTTCAGCGTCCTAAGCGAGCTTGCTGGCCTCGAGACCATCCCGATCGTTCTCGTCGACGAGTTGGACGCGAAGGATCTGACGCTCGACTCGCTCCGTACCGCGACCGATCTCGCGCGGCGGCTGCGTGCGGTGTGGCGGCCCGCAAAGGAGGGCACGTCCTTCCCCTGGTTTGGTGCCGCCACCGCGGTGTTCGACCCGGATGCGCGGGGTCGCCACGTCGCACTCGTGCAGCGACTGCGGTTCGCGATTGAGACTCTCGCGAACGTCGGCGCTTCAGCCGCGAAGTCGCTTGGACAGGCTGCTCCTTCATCCGCGGACGGATCTGCCGACGTGCTTCGCGTGATGCAACTCTTGGTGCGCTCGCCTGGAGTCGAGCGCGGCTGGCTCAATGCCGAAGGCATCGCCGTCGCGCGAGAATCGGCTCAGCGGTTGAACGACCTCCAAATGCGGTGGCGCGGCGCCGTAGCGGGATTGACCGAGCGGTATGAACTGGATCGCGTGCGCGCCGTAACGACGACCGCTCATCAACTGCGCTCCATCGGAGACACTTGTGAACGCCTCATCTCGCGATCCGTGCCTGCGGACGCAGCCACACGGTCCTCGCTTCTCGCTTGGCTGTCGGATCTCGAGAAACGTCTCGAGACGTGGGACATGCTCCGCGTTCGCCTGGCGGGCCTCCTTGGTGTTCAGCCGCCGGAGACGATCGCCGACCTGCGGCAGCTCCGTGACGTGGGTGCGCTCCTCATGGAGAGCGGTCCCCGGCCCGATCCACTCTGGCTCGCGGGGCGCGACCTCGACACGGTCGAGGAGATGTTCACGCGGCTCCGGAACGCCGTTACAGAGTGGCGCGGGCAGCGTGACGCCATCTTGTCTCGATATGACGCGCGGATCTTCGAGGGAGAGGCTCAGCTCCGGGCTGATCTCTGGGCGACGAACTTCGCGGGCTGGACGCGCTGGCTGAAGCCCAGCTACTACCGCGCCCGATCGGAGCTACGTCGCTTCGCGAAGGACGGCCGATTCCCGCGCTCACCTCTTGAGGACACACGAACGGCGGCGGCGCATGTGCGGTACGACGCCGAACTGCGCGCGGAATTCCCGCGATACGCCGAGGTGCTTGGCTCGTGGTTCAAGGGCCTCGAAACCGACATCGACAGGGCGTTCAAGGCTTTGACGTTCGCGCGACGCCTCGTGGCACTCGTACCCTCCCCGACGCTGCAGTGCATCGGCATCGCGGTGGACGGAGACGGGACGCAGACGCTTCCGTCGACGGTGGCCGCGCTCTCTGCGTCGATCGACGAGTGGGAGAGTGCGCTCCCCACCTATCTGTCGTTGGAAAGATTGCCGCTCGGGCCGGGGGGTCTTGTGCGGGCATCTGTGCGGGAACTCAGGACCTGGGTGCACGACTCGTCCTTCGCGCTCCAACAAGCCGATGCAACGCTTGGCCAGATCGCCGACGCGCAGAAGATACGTGCTCCGCGCGAGCTCAGGGATTGCGTAGGGGACCTCGAGTTGCTCGCGACCGTACGAGAGATGGAGTTGGTGGTCGCGGATGCTCGAGCAGATCTGCGGGAGCGCTTGGGAGATCGCTTTGCTGATTTCGGAACGGATCTAGGCGACCTCAAGATCGCATTGGACTTCGCAGCCGAGCTCATCGTCGCAGTTCCGAACATCACACCCGCCATCGCCGACCTCGCCGGGCGCGCCGGCGCCGATGCGCCCGACCCCTCAGAGCTCGACGCCGCCATCCACGGACACGCTGAGGCGACCAAGGACCTGGCGCGGCTGTTCACGGAGGAAGGCGCAGGAGCCCATCTCGCGGTTCATGCCGACGCTCCTTTCGGCGATCGTCTTGAGGACCTGGGTCGCATGGAGGCGCGTGTCGATGAGATACAGGATTGGATCGAGCTACGTGACACGACGGACGAGTTCGCCTCGCTCGGACTCAGCGCCCTCCAGACGGCGCTCGTCGAACAGTTGCCAGACGCGGAGCACGTCGGCGCCGCGACGCGGCGCGTGCTTCTCGCGCGTTGGGCAAGCGCGATCTTCGCCCTGGAGCCCGCGCTGCGACGCTTCAAGGGGGAGAACCACGAAGCGCTAATCGCCGAGTTCCGCTCGCTAGATCAGAACCACTATCAGCTCGGCGCGCAGCGCGTGATACGCCAGATTGAGGGTCAGCGCCGCGCGTTCGAGGTTCGCCCGGGCGGCGAAGTCGCCCTGCTGACACGCCAGGCTGCGCTCAAGCGACGCCACATGCCGTTGCGGAAGCTCTTCAGTCAGATGCCCGGGCTGCTGCGCGCACTGAAGCCGTGTCTGCTTATGAGTCCGCTCTCCGTGAGCCAATTCCTCGACCCTGAGCTGAACCACTTCGACCTCGTGATCTTCGACGAGGCCTCGCAGATCCCTACTCACGACGGCGTGTGCGCGGTCTACCGCGGAGATCAGCTCGTGGTTTGTGGCGACGACAAGCAGTTGCCACCGACGAGCTTCTTTGACGAAATGCAATGGATGGATGGGGGAGCGCAGGACGGAGATGCGACGGCGCAGTTCGACGTGTTTGAGAGCGTCCTCGACGAGTGTCGCGGCGTCGGTATCCCCGTCCAGTGGTTGGAGTGGCACTACCGCAGTAAGCACGAGTCGTTGATTGCGTTCTCCAATCGCCGCTTCTACGAGAGTCGGCTCGTCACGTTCCCGAACGCCGCCAGCTCCCATCCGCGTCTGGGCGTCGAGTTCGTGCACGTCCCCGATGGCGTGTACGACCGATCGGGAAGTCGTGACAACCGCCGTGAGGCGGAAGAGGTCGTACGCCTCGTCATCGACCACTTCAACAGGACGCCGCAACGTTCCATTGGGGTGGTTGCTTTCAGCGTCGCCCAACAGACACAGATCGAGAATCAGCTTGAGCTCTACAGAAGACAGCATCCGGAGATGGAGGAGTACTTCGGGGAAGACCGGCTCGAAGGCTTCTTCATCAAGAACCTGGAGACGGTCCAGGGTGATGAGCGGGACGTGATTATCTTCAGTATTGGCTACGGGCGGGACAAGAACGGCGAGTTCAAGATGTGGCTCGGCCCCCTCAATCTGGAGGGGGGAGAGCGGCGTCTGAACGTCGCTATTACCCGTGCTCGCGAGAAGGTCTTCGTCGTTAGTTCCGTTCGCGCCGCTGATTTCGACCTTCGCGGTACGAATGCGGCGGGTGTCCTGCATCTGCAGCGCTATCTCGACTACGCGGAAAGGGGCCTCGACGCGCTCGAAACGCCTGTGCTCGATACAAACGCCGAGCCGGAGTCACCGCTCGAAGAGAGCGTTGCAGGCGCGATTCGAGCGCTGGGCTACGACGTGGTGCATCAGGTCGGCTGTAGCAAGTACCGGATTGACCTCGGCGTCATCGACCCAGCGCAGAGTGGACGCTTCCTGCTCGGCGTCGAGTGCGATGGCGCAATGTATCACTCCGCATACACGGCACGGGACCGTGATCGCATCCGGCAAGAAGTGCTCGAGCGGCTGGGGTGGAAGATCCACCGCGTCTGGTCGCCCGACTGGAGCAGCCGACGTGACACCGAGATCGCGCGGCTGCGCACCGCGATTGAGAGCGCTCGTGCGAAACCTGATACGTCGACGCGGCGAGTCGCGAGCGTTCCAGCGAGGCCGGCCGCGCGCATCACGCTGCGACCCGAGCCGACCGTCGTCGTCGAAGCGTCGAATGTTCGACCCTCGTGGGCCGTGCCCTATGTCGTCGCGGATGTGGGACGGTTCAGGACGGCAATTCAGCAGACCGCGCAGGTCGTCGCAATCGAGGCTCCCGTTCACGTTGACCTCGTTGTCCGACGTGTCACGGTCGGGATGGGGTATGACAGAGCGGGTTCGCGCATTCGGGACGCAATCGTCGACGCGATCGAGGATCTAGAGAGGCAGCGCAAGATCTGCATAGACCACGACTTTGTGTGGCCAGCGAACCAGGACTTTCAAGTACGCGTGCGGTATCCCACCGGCGAGGGCACGAGTCGAAAGGTCGAGCACATCTCCGGTTCGGAGATCGCAATGGGTCTCGCGCTCACCGTGCACGATGCATTGAGTCTTCCTGAGGATGAGTTGCTCACGCAGGTCGCCCGCCTCCTCGGTTTCGATCGGCGAGGCCCGGTCGTGGAGGCTCGCCTGCGTACGACGCTCGACTGGCTCCTGCAGAACGACACTCTGCGTCGGGCTGCCGGTCGGATCTCGCTGAGTCAGTCCGTGTCGGTGAAGTAGGCCGGTGCGAGAAGAAGAGCGCAGAGGAACCCTCGATCCCGCGCGGAAAGTGATGGCCTCCTCGAGGATCTGGATCCGCGAGTACGTTCGCGGCCTACTCGCCCAGCCGCCGGCCGGTCTGCACACGGTGCCGGTTCAGAATGGGCCATACCCTGGCGTGCGCATCACGGGTGGCGCCGTCCCGCTTGAGCTCTACGCGCATGTCGAGTACATACGCGTCGGGATTCTCTCGACCGACCCGCACGTGTCCGAGAGCGTCCGCACTGTGCCTGGCTTTGAGATCATCAAGCCCGCGAGGAAGTGGTACACGGGCTACGTCCGTGATGAGCGCGGCATCGTGGCGATCGATCGCCTTCTGGCTGGGGGCGTCGACGGGAAGGTCGTTACGCGGCTCAGTCAGTAGCGCGGCGGCTATCG
This sequence comes from Candidatus Limnocylindria bacterium, assembly GCA_035651155.1. Classification (GTDB taxonomy): domain Bacteria; phylum Chloroflexota; class Limnocylindria; order P2-11E; family P2-11E; genus CF-39. Next base: position 18,283 of record DASRGG010000006.1, read on the forward strand.
GTTCGCAGGCGCGAGCGACTCGTGGCGGGCTTGCGGACGAGCTTCATGTCCCGGGGAGAGCGGCATTCGATCTGCCCGCTTTTCCGATGCGCTGTTCGAGGACAGCGCTTCCAGAACCCGCAGAGCGCGGCCATGAGATGAAACGCAGTGTGCTTGAGCCCTTAGGTGTCTTGATGACCTCGATGCGGGTGAACTGATCGGAGAGAGCGGTCAGATGCGTGATGACCCCGACAAGACGGCCGTCGCCCGCGAGTCGCTCGATCGCGTTCGTGGCGGTTTCGAGCGTGTCTGCGTCGAGGCTTCCGAAGCCCTCATCGAGGAACAGGCTATCGAGGCGCGCGCGCGGGGAGACGGACAGGGCACGTACCTGCTCGGCCAGTCCGAGCGCGAGCGCCAAAGAGGCGAGAAACGTTTCGCCCCCGCTGAGCGTTCGGACACTGCGCTCCTCGTCGCCGGTCCAGCCATCGATGACCAGGAAGTCGTCATCGCGACACACAAGCCGATAGCGGTCGTCGGAGAGTTCGGCCAGGTGAAGCGACGCCGCCGCGGCCATAGCCTCGAGCGCTTCGCCTTGCAGGAACGCGATGATGTGATCCGCGCGCAGTTCTAGAGCGAGGACGCCCAAGACACGAGCCCGTCGTGTCTTCGTCTCGATCTCAGCTTCCATCTGTCTTCTATGTTGCAGACGCTCCTCGAGGTCTTGCGCACGTTGCTTCGCCTCGGTGGCGAGCCGTACCGCGGCGCGCTCCGCGTCTGCGAGTTCCTCAACGAGCGCGTCGAGCGTGTCCGCGCGAGGCGCGATGACCTCTGCGGCGCGAGCGGCGTGCGCGAGCAGCGTCTTCTGCGTCTTCGTGCGGCGGTCCGCTTCGCCCGTGAGAAGGTCCGCGAGGGAACGCAGCGCCGTAGCGAGGTCGCGGCCCGCAACCACCGCCGGATCGATCCCCTTCGCTTGTGGCGGTAGCGCGACGAGCTTCGGGAGTGATGCTGCGGCGATACCGAGTTTGCGACATCGGTCAAAGAGCGCATCCGGCTTGATTTCGAGGCGCGTTCGCTCTTTTACGACGGCAGTGTCGAGCGCATCGCGCGCGCGGCGCGCATCAGTGAGCGCGCGCTCTGCATCGGCAGCGTCATCGCGTGCCTTTCGCTCTGCGCTGTCGAGCTCCTTGAGTTGGTCGACGCGATCCTGGAGGGCCGCCACAGGGTCTTCGGGGATCTTCCCGGCGAATGCGAGGGCTACGTCGCGTCGCGCTGAGAGCAGTTCGGCTGCGGCTTCCTTCGACTTCGCTCGAAGGTCACGGATTTCGTCGTCAAGTCTCTTGAGGTCCTTGTCGGCCTCGCTCTTCGCGACCTTCGCCTCGGCGAGCACGTCGCGAGCCGCTTCCGCCTGCATCTCGGCCGTCTTGAGCGCTGCTCGCGCCTCGCGGAGGCTTCCGCCTGTCGGCTTCGGCGCGGCGAGCAGCGGCTGCCCGCAGACGGGACAGGGATCGCCCTTCTTGAGTCCGGCCGCGATCGCCGCGACGCGATCGGCGTGCTCGACCTCCCCAAGTCGTTCCTTCGCTGCTTTGACTGCGTCTTCCGCTGCCTTCGCGTCTTTCGAAGCCGCAGCCAGTGCCGTCTCGGACTCGCTCTGATGCTTCTCGACCTTCGGGCGACGCGCCTGTGAACGTTCGGCGGTCGCGTCGGCGCTATCCGCGGCCTTCTGGAGCCGCACGAGCGACTGAGCTTGTGCCTTCAGCTCGCTGACCGTGCTGAGGGTGCCCCACTTCTTCTCGGCCTTCGTGCGCGCATCCGTCGCGACCTTATGCGCTGTGTCCAGCTTCTTCGCGCCGGCGTCTTTGTCGGCGACCCGCCGATCGGCGTCGGCGACCTTCTTCGACATTTCAGCCAGCCCCTTGCTCGCGGCTTCCGCCTGGTCCGCCAGCGTCGCGGCCTCGTCGGCACATCCGGCTAGGTCGGAGGCAGCCCGACGATCAGTCTCGGCCTCCTCGGCAATTTCACGCACGCGTTTGTGAGCCGCGGCGATCTTGCCCTGACGTTCGACCTTCTCACGCTCATCCTTCTTCGCCGCGTTCAACGAGGCTTCGTCTACCCCGGCGTACTCCTTGGTCACGACCGCATCGAGGCTTGCCGCGTCGCGCTCAGCCTCGCGTCCGATCTGGCCTGCGCGCTTTGCCATGTCGTTGAAGAGACTCAAGCCAAGGAGGTCAATGAGAATCTCGCGGCGTTTCCTTGGATCGCCAGTGAGGAGTTCGGCGAACTTGTTCTGTGGCAGCAGCACAGAGCGAGTGAAGGCGTCGTAGTCGAGCCCGACGACAGACTTCACGAGCTCCTTTACGTCACGCACCCGATCGGCACCCTCGCCGACGCTTTGCGCCTGCCCATCGATGATGCGCTCGAAAAGGACCGTGCTCTGACCGGCTCGCGCCGTGGTGCGGGTGATGCGGTAGTCGTCGCTTCCCACGCGAAAGTCAAGCGTGACGGCCATGCGTGGCAGGCCTTGGCTCACAAGTTGCGCGCACTGGTTATTGACTCGATCGACCTCGCCGTAGAGCGCGTAGGTCATCGCATCAAGCAGAGAGGACTTGCCGGCCCCTGTCGGACCCGCAATCGCGAAGATCTCGACGCCTTCGAAGTCGATCGTCTGTTCGTCGCGGAACGCCGTGAAGCCCTTGAGGCGTAGGCGCAGAGGTCGCATCTATGCGCCCTCCTGCTCGAGCGTAAGCACCTCTTCGAACGCGGCGAGGAGCTCGGTGTCGGGCGCAGCGCCATGTGCCTTCTGGTAGTACGCGATGAACTGATCACGTGGTAGCAGGGTTGAGACGGCCGCGGCCGGCGCTTCGAGCTCACGGCGTTCGTAGTCGAGTCTGACCTGAACGGCGCCGGGCAGCAGGTCGCGAATGCGTTCGTTCATCCCGGGAACGGGACCATCCGTCTTCACGACGACGCGGACGTACGCATCTTCGAGGTGCGCCTTCATCGCCGTGATGTCGTCCAGGGTGCCGGTGAGCGTTACGAGGCGACGCCCTGCGGTGAGCTTGATCTGCTGAACGCGCGCAGGCCGGTCCGGCTTGGCTTCGATGACGTACACGGACTTCGTCGGGTCGCTCTCGCCGAAGTCGAGCTGCAGGATCGAGCCCGCGTAGCGTGTCGCCGCCGCCGCTCCCTTGACCGTCTGCGGCAGATGCACATGCCCCAGTGCGATGTAGCTTGGACTGGCTGGGAGACGGCTTGGGGGGATCGCGTACGCAGGACCGATCGTGATCTCGCGCTCGCCGCCGCCGAGTAGCGCGCCGTCGGTGAAGAGGTGCGCCATCAAGACGTTGACGCGATCGCGTCGGAACGCCGAGCTCATCGCCTTCAGCAATTCGGCCATGCCGGTCATGTACGACTCGATCCAGCTCTCGCTGCGTTCAAAGAGCGCGGCGGCGTCGCCGAAGCGCCGCTCCGGAACGAATGGGACGCAGGCGACGAGCGCAGTCTCTGATCCATCTCGCGATGGGACCTCGATGACGCTGCCCTGGTCGGGCGGGCGCACTTCTGCGACGAAGTGCACGCCGATCTTTGTGAGGAGTGGCGCGAGCGCTACGAAGCGAGCGGCGCCGTCGTGGTTCCCTGGGATCGCGACGACGCGAATGCCGGCTTCGAACAGCTTGACGAATGTCTCGAACACGAGCGCATCGGCCTCGCTGCTGGGCGTTCGATGCTCGTAGAGGTCGCCGCTGATCAAGACGGCGTCCACCGCTTCCTCCACGGCGATCCCGACAACTTGGTCAAGAGCGGATCGGTACTCCTCGATACGCGACCGGCCACCGATCGTCTTTCCGATGTGCCAGTCGGATGTGTGGAGGAACTTCATATGCCTACGGCGTGCGGAAGCGCGCGAAGACATCGCCAACAGGCGCGGCGACCGCCTCCTCACTTCGTGTCGCCCAGCACGGGAACGGGAACCGTACCTGGAGCGGGACCGGGATGTGCGGCTGCTGAAGGATCATGGAGCCGGGCTTGAGGATGCCAGCGCGCTGTCGAGTGACTGCCGGCAAGAAGCCGTACTCGGCGCGCGACGCCTCGGCAGTATCGAGGCGTCCGACAACGCGGAACGCGGAGTTCGAGATGATGCGGCTCTCCACCTCGCTCGCGGTCTGCTCGGCACCGACGAGGACGATGCCGAGGGAGCGCCCGCGCTCTGCCACGTCGAGCAGCACTTCCTTGATCGGCCCGCGTCCATCGCGTGGGGCGTAGCGGTTCAACTCGTCCAGGACGAGAAAATGCAGCGGCACACGCTGACCCATTCGTTCCTTCTGCTCGAAGAGCCGCTTGAGGACAACACCGGTCACGAAGCGCTTCGCGCGGTCATGCAGGCTGTGGATGTCGACGACCGTGACCTGATGCGCTTCGAAGTCGATTCGGTGAGTTCCAGGTTGATCGGCGTCGCGCCCCCAGATCAGGTGGCCGACACGAAAACGTGCGGCATCGAGGCGCCTCTGGAACGCGCCGATCGTCGCGTCCGAAACGCGACCGCGCCACGGTGATCCATCGTGCTCGAGCTCATTCGTGATGAGATCGCAGAGGGCATCGAAATCGGTGATGGCCGTGCCCTCATGCACGACGGTCGCGTCGCTATCGGGGTCATCCAAGCACTCGCGGTCGAGGTAGTGCTCGATGCGAGCGACGAGGTCCGCGATCTGCGAGCGCTCGTCCTCGGCCTCCGCGAAGAGAAAGCGCAGGAAGCGCTCGCGAACGAATTCCTTGACGGTCCAGTAGTAGGCACTGACCCCGTCCGAGCGGCTCTCGACCGCGGGCAGCGCCTGTCCACCCGCACCGGCGCGAGCCGGTGCCCAAAGCCCGACGGAGTCGAAGGGGCCCACCGGAAGCCCCAGTTGCTCATAGTCACGACGAGCGTCGTCCGTGAGGCGCGCGTTCGGCCGGTCGAGCCACATGAGGTCCTCGCCCTTCACGTTGAACACGATGGCCTTCGTATTGGCTCGGTAGTCGCCAAGCACATCGGAGTGGAAGAGGCCGTAGAGCAGGAAGAGGGCGTACGTCGTCTTCGTCGCTACGCCCGAGACGCCGGAGATGTTCACGTGGGCGCCCTTCGTGCCATCGAGGAAGTCGAGGTCCAGGTAGACGGGATCACCGTCACGTGACAGGCCCGCTGGCAATCGGCGCTCCATCTGATCGAAGTACATCGCGTGGTCCCGCGCGCTTCCACGTGCACGGGCTGCGACGAGGCCAGGACGTGGCGGCACGAAGAGCTCTGGCTCGAAGCGAGTCGCGACGACCTCAGCCGCGACCGCAGTCTCGACAGGAAGCACGCCTCGATCCACGAGGAACACGTCCGTATCGAACTGAGCACCCTCGTGCCGTGCGCGCACCTGCTGGACGATCCCCGAGATGCGCACCGTCCCTCGTCCTGGCACCTCCGTGTCAACGACGACCGCGTCATCAAGTTGCAGGTACGAGTCCTCGCGGACGCCGACCCAGAAGTTGAGCGGTGTCGAGTCCTCAGTGCCAATGACGAAGCCCACGGGTTCGCTTTCGTTCATGCGGCTGCCTCCGTCGCGATCCAATTGAGCAGCGCGCGCCGAATGAGACGTGTGTCACCGGCGCGATGTCGTAACCAAGATTCGAGGCCGGCAATGGGCACGAGGTTCTGTGGTGTCCGCGGATCTTGCGCGCGTCCCGTGAAGCGGGGGAGGAGACCGGTCACGCGGTCCGCAAGCGTGACGACTTCGTCGAGCGGCATGCTTCCGCGGACCTCGCAGCGCACGACGCCGGCGTGATCATGCCATGGGGCATGCACGTGCGTGAGCCGGCTGTACCAGGCATGGCGTCGGCGCCGATCAGATCCTCCTCCGATCGCGAAGAGCGGGGTGCGCTGAGCAGGTGCGAGCTTGGGAATGAGCTGGCCTTGCTCGGGCTCGAGGTAGACGCGGCCGAAGCGCTTGATGACACCGACGATCGGACCCTTCGTCTCGTGATAGAAGGCGAGCGGGCCGTCGACAAGGATGAGCCGTCCATCGCCAGCGGCGAGACGCGCGGCAGTGTTCGATTCGGCCGCGCGCATGAGGTCCTGCAGTCTGAGGAGCGGATCATCCGGCTCAGTCCCGGGCGTCGGGACGCACTCGAACCGAAAGCCATCCTTGCCAACGCGGATTTCGACGGCCCCTACGTCTTCTCCGCCTCCGAGCACGAGAGTCCGACCGATGAGGCCATCCTCGAATTGCGCCCGAGCGTCGCACAGCGCGCTACCCGCCGCGTACGTGCCAAACAGCCCCGGTACGCGGCGGCCATCGATGTCTGCGAGGACGCGCAGATCGATCCGACGCACTCCATCGACGAAGTGGACCGGCTCGAGCGCATAGGCCGGTACCGACCTCGGCGTTGACCAGTCCTTCGTCTCGATGAACGGCTCGACGACCGCCGGCGGCTCGTCAAAACGCACATCAAAGCCCATCCCGTACTCGGGCATCCAAGGATCCGCCCGGAGGGTGAACATGCGGGTAAGCCTAAGTCACCCCGGCCACTGTGGACAGGCTTCTTGCGGAGCTGCGAGTGTCACGCACGCGATTGTTCGTCAGTCTGCGAACGATGCGCCGTGTCCGAATTGTGTCGTGCGGGGTTTGCGTGAACGACGAGGCGATGCTACTGACCGGTGAAGTCGAAGAGTTGTGGCGCGTCGCCGCGACCACCCGCCCGAGCGGACCGCTGCGCGTCCGACCGCTGGTCACGCGGCGCCGTCGAGTTTGGAGAGTCAGCGCACGTACGGCTAGGCCGTCTGTTGCGAGTACGGCGTGACGATTGATCCGAATGCGCGACCTTCACTCGTCATTTCGTCAAGCGTCGACTCGTAGACCGACTGCGATGACTCCAGCTCAACGCCGCGGACCATGCCATAGATTGGCTTTCCGAGCGAGACGGCGAGGAGATCGGTTCCGGCGCGCAGCCGAATCCCCGCGGCACCTTCGTACATCAAGGCTTCACGGGTCAACGTGACCATGCGCGCGTCGGTAATTAGGTCGAGAGTCGGAGCAACGACGACCTCGAGGGGATAGCTGGGATTGTCACTATCGCGAAGCTCGATTTCCTCGAGCCCAAGGAGTTGCTGTTGCCGCCGACACCAGTGCTCGTCGTCTTCGTAGGTGGCGACCTGCGTCAGTCGGTCGAGAATTCCTCCAGGTGTCGTACGTGTATCCACCATCGACGCAACTAGATTCGGCGTTTCCGACGACGGTGAGAAGATCTTCCAGTCCAGCCCCAGTGTCAGAAAAGGCTGCCACTCGAAGAAGTCGTCGGGTGTTGCGGCCTCGAGTGCTGCGAACGCAAGGGCGGCGGCGTGCTGTGGTGCAGCCGTCGCTGCGAGCTCCTCGATCACGCGTTTGCGGAGGTCGTCCGGCAACATCAAGAGATACCCCGTGGTTCGCTCCGTACGAACGAATGCCCCGAATAGGTTCAGCGCGAGTCTCGCTAGTCGGTGCTCCGGAATCCAATCACGTTGCTGCCAGATCCGAACGACGGCGCCAAGCAGCGCAATGTAGTGACGAAGTGGCGCACGCTCTGAGAGCCACCGCACGCGAGGATCTGCAATCGCGAGGGCCCACCTGTCCAGCACGTTGTAGGCCCGGACCGCTAAGTGCTCCCTTCCATAAGTGACGTGCCGTAACTACACTGCCCGGTCAGAGACGGGGAAGTGCGGGAGGCGGAGGGAAGTGTGTCGAGACACAGCCCGTACGTCATCCACCTCGCCCCCACAGAGCGCGCGGAGCTGGCGCGGCGCGCCCGCAAGCAGACGCTCGCGCACCGCGAGGTCGTGCGCGCCAAGATCGTGCTCCTCGCGGCCTCGGGCCTCCAGAACGACGAGATCGCCCGGCGCCTGGATACCAGCGACGTCGCGGTGACGAGGTGGCGCAAGTGCTTCTTCGAGGAACGTCTCGCGGGCCTGGAGGACCGGCCGCGCCCGGGGAGGCCGCGGTCCTTTTCCCCCTGACGCGGTCGTCGCGGTGAAGGCCATCGCCTGCACCCCGCCGCGGCAGCTCCAGTTGCCCTTCGCGCGCCTGCACGTACCCGACATCCGCGCCGAGGCCATCCGCCAGGGCATCGTCGCGCAGATCTCCGGGACGACCATCTGGCGCTGGCTGTCGGAGGATGCCCTGCGGCCTTGGGCCCATCGCAGCTGGATCTTCCCGCGCGACCCCGACTTCCGGCGCAAGGCCGGCGTCGTGCTCGACCTGTACGCTCGCCGCTTCGAGGGCCGTCCGCTGGGCCTGGGCGAGTACGTGCGGATTCCGACGGTTTCCGAACGCCGTTCCGATCGAATCCGAACGGGATTCCGACGTTTTCGGACACCCCGATCTGAAGCCGCTTTCGAGAGCGTCGAGGTGAGCTGAGCCCAGGCTCGGCACTCTCCGTCCGGAGAAGCTCCCCGAAGGAGAAACAGCCGATGCCGCGTCCCCGATCCGCCATGCGCACGATCAAGGAGGTCCTGCGTCTCGGCCTCGCCGAAGGCCTGAGCTGTCGTCTGGTGGGCAAGGCGACCGGTCTTGCCACGACCACCGTCTTTGACTACCTCGCGCGCGCGAAGGCGGCGGGGCTGTCGTGGCCCTTGCCCGAGGGCAGCGATGACGCGGCCCTGGAACGGCTGCTCTTTCGGCTGCCCGCGGCACCGGCGGACCCGCGCCCGCTGCCGGACTGGGCCGCGCTCGACCGCGAGCTGCGCAGCAAGAAGAACGTCACGCTCGCGCTCCTGCACCTGGAGTACAAGGAGCAGCACCCCGACGGATACCAGTACAGCCAGTTCTGCCGCCACTACCACG
>DASRGG010000007.1:0-9103 GCA_035651155.1 Candidatus Limnocylindria bacterium
CCGCGGCTACCGCACCCAGGGCCGCATCCCCGCCGCGATCTTCTACGCGCATCGACCGAGCCTGCTCAAGGTGAAAGGATGGGACCCCCATGAGATCCGGATCCAAGCGCGCGCTGTCTAGCAGGAACGTGGGCCCCACGCACTAGACGCCGAGCAGCGCCGCGACCTCGGGCCAGCCGCTCACGCGCGTGATCCGTTCGTGCGTGACGTCGCGATTCCAGGGATGGTCGAAGAGGAGGACGCGCACTCCCGCGTCCGCGAGCGCGCGCGAGATCACCACGTCGTCCTCGCAGAACACGTCAAGGCGCAGCTCCTGCGCGAGCCGGACCTTGTAGGTCGCCGAGCTCTCCGGGTCGTAGCGGCCGCGCGGATAGTCGGGGTTGAACTCGCCGTGCGGCTTGAGGTGGACGGCCTTCGCGTAGTCGAGGATCCGCTTCTCGCGGAGCCAGGTCTCGGTCACCATGCGGCGGCGCTCGTTGCGCGCGGTGATGAAGTAGATCTCGTGGCCCTTCTGCACGAGACGCTCGAGGACGAGCGGGCAGTCTTCGTAGATGTCGAGCTCGCTGAAGAACGTGCCCTCGTACAGCTTCATGCGGAAGCGGTCACGCTCCGCGGCCGGCACGTGCTCGTCCATCTCGCGAAGCAGGTGCCAGCCGATCTCCTTCTCGTCGGGAAGCTCCACCTCGTATTCGGTGGCGAAGCGCCGGAGATACGGGACCGCGCAGATCGCGATGACGTCGTCGAGATCGACGCCGATCCTCATGCGCATCCCCGCGGCCCAACGGTGATCCAGATCACTGGCGTTTCGCGATCGCTTCCACGGAGATGAGGAAGCCGCGCGGCAGCGCCGCGACGATCGGTGCGGAGCGCGCCGGCGCGGGATCGCCGACGAACTTCGCGTACACCGCGTTGACCGTCGCGAAGTCCTCGGCCTTCGTGAGCCAGAGCGTCACCTTCACGACGTCGACCCAGGTGCAGCCGGCGGCGTCGAGGATCGCGGCGACGTTCGCGAACGCGCGCTCGGCCTGAGCGGCGACGCCTTCGGCGACGGCGCCGCTCACCGGATCGATGCCGACCTGGCCGGAGACGAACACGTAGTCGCCGGCGTCGATGCCCTGGCTGTACGGGCCGAGCGCCTTCGGCGCGAGATCGGTCGCCACCGCCTTGCGTGTCATCCCGCCACTCCTCCCTGTCATGCGACGAGATCCAGGAGACGCGTGAGCGCGTCCCGCCAGTCGCCGCGCGTGTCGAGGATCGAAAGGCGCACCTGCCGCGTGCCGACCTGGATGCGCGGGAACGCCTTCGCCAGACGGCCACGGCGATCCGAGGTGAGATCGTGCGCGAGCCAAAGACGCAGCTCGGGCCCGCGCGCGCGCACCTCCGTCGCGCCCGCCGCGACCGCGCGCAGCTTCACCTCGACACCGTAGAGAAGGTTGCGGACCGGCTCCGGCGGCGCGCCGTAGCGGTCGCGGAGCTCGTCGCGCAGCGCGGCGAGCTCGTCGAGCGAGCGCAGCTCCGCGATGCGCCGGTAGAGCTCGAGCTTGCGCTGCCGGCTCGGGACGTAGTCGTCGGGGATCGCGGTCGAGAGCGCGAGGTCAACGGTGACCTCGGGCAAGGCCTCACGCCGCGGCGCGCCGCGCTGCTCGTTCACGGCCTCCTCGAGCATCTGCGTGTACAGCTCGAAACCGACCGCGGCGACGTGACCGTGCTGCTCCGCGCCGAGGATGTTCCCCGCGCCGCGGATCTCGAGATCGTGCATCGCGATCTTGAATCCCGCTCCGAGCTCGCTCGCCTCGAACACCGCCTGAAGACGCTTGCGCGCGTCCTCGCTGAGCCGCTCCTGCTTCGAATAGAGCAGGTACGCGTACGCCTTCGCCGCGGCGCGTCCGACGCGACCGCGCAGCTGGTACAGCTGAGCGAGGCCGAGCTGGCCCGCGTGATTGATGACGATGGTGTTCACGTTCGGGATGTCGAGGCCCGACTCGATGATCGTCGTGCAGACGAGCACGTCGTGCTCGGCGTCCGCGAACTCCACCATCACGCGCTCGAGCTTCCGTTCGTCCATCTGGCCGTGCGCGACGACGAACCGCGCGTTCGGCACGAGCGACCGCAGCCGCTGCGTCTCGTGCTCGATGCCCCGGACGCGATTGTGGACGTAGTAGACCTGACCTCCGCGATCCATCTCGCGCAGGATGGCCTCGCGCAGGATGTCGTCGGTGCGTTCGACGACGTGCGTCTCGATCGGCTGCCGCGATTCGGGCGGCGTCTCGATGACGCTGATGTCGCGCACGCCCGAGAGCGCCATGTGCAGCGTCCGCGGGATCGGCGTCGCCGTCATCGAGAGCACATGCACCTCGGTGCGCAGCCGCTTGAGGCGCTCCTTGTGCTTCACGCCGAAGCGGTGCTCCTCGTCGATGACGAGGAGGCCGAGGTCGCGGAACCGCACGTCCTTCTGCAGAAGGCGATGTGTCCCGATGACGATATCGACCTCGCCGCTCTCGATGCCCGCCACCACCTCCTTCTGTTCCGCCGGCGTGCGGAAGCGGGACAGCATCGCGACGTGCACGGGGAAGGTCGCGAGCCGCTCGCTGAAGGTCTCGTAGTGCTGCTGCGCGAGCACGGTGGTGGGCACGAGCACCGCCACCTGCTTGCCCTCCTGCACCGCCTTGAACGCGGCGCGCAGCGCGACCTCGGTCTTCCCGTAGCCGACGTCGCCGACGATGAGGCGGTCCATCGGGCGGCCGCGCTCCATGTCCCGCTTGGTGTCCTCGACGGCCTGCAGCTGGTCGGGCGTCTCGGTGAACGGGAAGGCGTTCTCCATCTCGATCTGCCACGGAGTGTCCCTGCCGAACGCGTACGCGTGCACGGTCTCGCGCGCCGCGTACAGCGTGAGGAGCTCGCGGGCGATCTCCTCCGCGGCCTTCTTCGCCTTGCGCTTGGTCGCGGCCCACTCGCGGCCACCGAGAGCGGAGAGGGCGGGCGGCGTGCCGCCGACGTAGCGCGTGACCTTGTCGACGCGCTCGGTGGGGAGCGCGACGACGTCGGTCCCCGCGAACGCGAGCTCGAGGTACTCGCGGACGACGCCGGCGACCTCCTTCGTGACGAAGCGCTCGAACCGCGCGATCCCGTGCTCCTCGTGGACGACGTGGTCGCCGGGCTTCAGGTCGGAGAGGAACGAGCCCATCGCGACGCGGCGGCGGCGCCGCTCCGGATGCCGCGGCTTGCGGAAGCCGAAGACCTCCGCGTCGGTGAAGACGCGCAGACCGAGCTCGGCGACGCTGAATCCCTCGGCGAGCGGGACGCGCGCGAGCACGAGCGAGCCGGGCGCGGGCGGCTCGGCGATCCCGTCGTGCGGGGCCGCCGTGACCTCGCGGTCCGCGAGGAGCTCGGCGAGACGCGCGGCCTGCGGCGTCGCGATGATGCGCGTGTCGCTGCCCCTTTCGCCCCGACCGGCCGCCGCGACCTCGCCGAGGAAGACGTCGAGGCGGCCGGCGTAGGACGCGACGCCGCCCCAGCCGAGCCGCACCGCGTCACCGCCGGGACCGACGCGCGCGCTGCCGCGATCCGCGGCGGCGCGCTCGAGCTGGTCGCGGGGAACGTAGGGCGGCGGGAACGCGCCCACCGGCAGGCCCTGCTCGCGGAGCTCCTCTCGGCGCTCCTCGGCCTGCGCCTCGTGCGCGTCGCGCGCGAGCTCGAGCTCGACGGAATCTTCGAACACCACGGTCGCGCGGTCGGGAAGGTGGTCGAGCAGCGACGCGGTCGCGCCGAGCGAGGCGGCGAACGCGTCGAGGCCGGGCGCGTCGCGGCCCTCGCGCAGCGCGTCGACGAGCGCCGCGTACGGACGGAGGTCCTCGCTCTCGCCGGCAGCTCCCACGCCTTGCCAACCGGCGGCCGCGAGGCGCTCGGCGAGCTCGGCACCGCGCTCCAGCGAGTACTCGCGGGCGGGGAGCACGTCGACGGCCTCGAGCTGCTCCTGCGACCGCTGCGTCACCGGATCGAAGGAGCGCAGCGTCTCGATCTCGTCGCCGAAGAGCTCGACGCGCACGGGCATCGTCGCGCTCGCCGGATACACGTCGAGGATGCCGCCGCGGCGCGAGAAGGTGCCGGGCTCGCTCACCTCGGCGACCGGCTCGTAGCCGAGGTCGAAGAGCCACGAGGCCATCTCGTTCCAGTCGACGCGATCGTGCGCGCGCAGGGTGCGGCCACGGCGCCGCAGATCGTCCGGCGTGATGGTGTGCTGCATCAGCGCGCGCAGCGAGGCGACGACGGCGATCGGTTCGGCGCCGTCCGCGGATCGCCCGGACGTGTGCATCCGCCAGAGCGTGAGCAGGCGCTGATGGATCGCGATCGCCGACGGCGCGCCGATCTCGAACGGCATCGTCTCGCGCTCCGGGAACGCGAGGACACGCTCCTCGCCGAGCCAGCCGGCGAGCTCCGCGCGCCAGCGGCGCGCGCGGTCCTCGCTCGGCGCGACGAGCACGAGCGGCCGCTTCGCGACCTCCACGAGCGCGGACCACGCGAACGCGCGCGCGCCGGCGGACACGTCGGCGAGCGTGACCCGGGCGCGCGCGTCGAGCCGCTCGGCGAGCTCGCCGAACCGCTCGCTCCCCTCGACCAGCGCGAGGACGCCGCCGAGCCGCGCGCTCGTCCTGGCCGGCAACGTCTTAGCCATTGAAGCGGTCCATCGCACGACGGAGGCCGTCGCGGATCGCGACTTCGAGCGCCTCGGCCGCGCGGTCGATCGCGCGATCGACCTCGGGGCGCTCGTCGGCCGTGAACGGCGACAGCACGTATTCGGCGAGGTCGCCGACCTCGGCCGCGGGATCGGCCGGCGCGACGCCGACGCGGACCCGCGGGAAGCCCTCGCCGACGACGGAGACGATCGAGCGCATGCCGTTGTGCGTGCCTGGCCCGCCCTTCTCGCGGATGCGCACCTTCCCGAGCGGGAGGTCGACGTCGTCGTAGACCACGATCATCCGGTCGGGATCGATGCGATATCGGTCGAGCAGCTTGCGCACGGCCGTGCCGCTGTCGTTCATGAACGTCTGTGGCCGCGCGATCGCGATCTTCGACGTCCCAACGGAGCCCTCGGCGATCCGCGACTCCGCCGACTTGATGCCGAACTCGACGCGCGCGCGCTTCGCCAGCTTGTTCGCGACCTGGAAGCCGACGTTGTGGCGCGTGTTCGCGTAGCCGTCGCCCGGATTCCCGAGGCCGACGACGAGGGTGTCCACGCGCGCGGGGGCGGCGCGGTCGAACAGCTTGGCGATGCGGACCAGGGAGCTCTCCTTCTATGAACGCCTATGCGAACGCCGAAAAGGGGCGCCCCGGAACGACCGGGGTGCCCCGCGAGACGCGTATTTCCTCACAAGTCTAGCGTGAGCGCCGTGCGCATCGCGCTCGTCGGATTCGGCAACGTCGGTCGTGCCGTCGCTTCCCTGCTGATGAACCCGCGGGCCCTCGCCGCTCCGCTGCTACGGCCCCGGGGGCCCTTCGTCGTGACGGCGATCGGGACCGCGCGTCATGGAGCGGTCGTCGATGCGAACGGGATCGATTTGCACACGATCCTCGCCGGTACCGACCTCCCGCTACGCGCCCTGCCGCCGATCCGCGAGCTCCCCGCTGACGTCCTCGTCGAGATCACGACGCTCGAACCGGCGACCGGCGAGCCCGCGCTCTCGCACCTCCGCGAGGCGCTCCGTGCCGGCATGCACGTGGTCACCGCGAACAAGGGTCCGATCGCGCGCGCGTACCGCGAGCTCGACGCGCTCGCGCAGGAGAAGGGCCGCCTCCTGCGTTTCGAGGCGGCGGTCGCCGATTGCCTGCCAGTGTTCACGCTGCGTCGCGCCGCGCTGCCGCTCGCGAACATCGGCGCGATCCGCGGGATCGTGTCGGGCACCTGCAACTACGTGCTCTCGCAGTGCGCGCTCGGCGTCGACTTCGAGGATGCCGTGCGCGAGGCGCGACGCCTCGGCATGGCGGAGGCCGATCCGCGCCACGACCTCGAGGGACACGACGCCGCCGCGAAGGCGACGATCCTCGCGAACGTGCTGATGGGTGGCGACATCCGCCCGGAAGACGTGGAGCGTCATCCCATCGACGCGAGCGTCGGCGACGCCGCGCGCGCCGCGGCGGCCGTGGGCGCGCGGCTGCGGCCGCTCATCGACATCGAGCGTCGCGGCGGGCGCATCCTCGCCGCGTTCCGCCCGCGGCGTCTCGAGCCGCTCGATCCGCTCTACGCGGTCGACGGCGGCTCGATGGGTCTCGTCTTCGAGACCGATCTCGCCGGGACGGTCGCGGTCCAGCTCCACGACCCGCGCATCGAGCAGGTCGCCTACGCGATCCTCACGGACCTGCTGGAGATCGCGGGCTCTTGAGACGATGAGCATGCGATCCCGCGCGCGACGGCCTCCGCCTCGTCGCGAGCGATCCCGGCGAAGAATCGGCATCCGCCCTCGCACGCACATGAGGCCTGCCGCACACTAGGCGCGATGAGGTTCCCCGCCTTCGACATGGAGCGGATGCAGTCCGTCTGGGAGCACAAGGTCAGGTACGACCTCTCCGAGTCGGGCGTCGAGCCGCTGACGCTCGAGGAGGCGGCGCGCGATCCGCGCGAGCTGCTGAAGATGAAGCTCGGCTATGCGGAAGGCGTCGGCCTCGAATCGACGCGGACGTACGTCTCCGAGCTCCACCCGAAGAGCACCGCCGCGAACGTCGTCATCACCACGGGCACGAGCGAGGCGAACTTCCTGGCGATGCTCGCACTGGTGAGCGCAGGCGATGAGGTCGTCGTCGTCATGCCGAACTACATGCAGGTGCACGGCATCGCGCTGGGACTCGGCGCGCGCGTCCGCGAGGTGTGGCTGCGGGAAGAGCGCGGCTGGACGATCGACCTGGACGCGCTCGCGGCGGCGGTGACCGCGAAGACTCGCGTCATCTGCGTCTGCACGCCGAACAACCCGACCGGCCAGGCCCTCTCCTCACGCGAGGTCGACGAGGTCGTGGCGATCGCCGCGCGGCACGGCGCGTGGATCCTCGCGGACGAGGTCTATCGCGGCGCCGAGCGCGAAGGCGGCGCCGAGAGCGCGAGCTTCGCCGGACGCGGCGAGCGCGTCGTCGTGACCGGCGGCCTCTCGAAGGCCTACGGGCTTCCGGGCCTGCGCATCGGCTGGGTCGTGGCGCCGGAGGAGACGGCGCAGGCGATCCTCACGCTGAAGGACTACACGACGATCGCGCCTTCGAGCGTCTCCGAGGTCCTCGCCGACATCGCGCTCGAGCGGCGCGCGAAGCTCCTCGAGCGGACACGCTTCCTGCTGAACGAGCGGTGGCCGGCGCTCGAAGAGTGGGCCGCGACGCACGCGCGCGAGCTCCACTGGACCCCGCCGGCGGCCGGAGCGATCTGCTTCTTCAGCTACCGTTTCCCGATCGACTCGATGCCCTTCGTCGACCGGCTCATCCGCGACTACTCGACGATGGTCGTCCCCGGGATCCACTTCAAGACGGAGCGGCACCTGCGCATCGGCTTCGGCGGCCCGCCGAGCATCCTCCACGCGGGGCTCGCGGCCATCGACCGGCTGCTCGCGACCATCGGCGACTAGCGCCGCCGGCGCCGGACCAGAGCGGTCTCATCCGCCGTCCCGGTCCGGTCCCTGGACCCTGAGGGGGCTGGCGGCTCGACAGCGTGCCCGGCTACCATGCGCCCACAAATGGCGGCTCGTCCGCTCCATCTGTTCGAGGCCGGTGTGGTCACGGAACAGCGCTTTGCCGGCCTTGCCTCCGCGCCCGGCGCGCTCGCGGAGGCCTTCGTGCATGGTCTCGCGCCCGACAAGCACATCCGCGTCCCGTTCAATCCGCGCGACCGCTGGCTCACCGCGGCACGCGAGTCGTGCCGGACCCTCGCGGATGGCATCGCCTCTTCGCTGCGTGCGGGCGCGCTCTGCGGGGTGCTCGGCGGGGAATGCACGCTCGTCGCGGGAACGCTCTCCGGCGCGCTCGCGTTCGATCCGGACCTGCTCCTCGTGTACGTGGACGCGCACGGCGACTTCAACACGCTCGCGACCACGCCGTCGCACTACGTGAGCGGCATGTGCCTCGCTCACGTGTGCGGACGATCGATCGCGCCGCTCCTCTGGCCGGGGGTCCGCCGCATCGCGGAGGAGCGCGTCGCGCTCGTCGGCGGACGCGCCCTCGATACCGGCGAGCGCCAGAACCTCGAGCGCTC
Source organism: Candidatus Limnocylindria bacterium (assembly GCA_035651155.1). Classification (GTDB taxonomy): domain Bacteria; phylum Chloroflexota; class Limnocylindria; order P2-11E; family P2-11E; genus CF-39. The sequence continues at coordinate 8,222 of DASRGG010000007.1, forward strand.
GCGCGTCACGCGCGTCCCCTTCGACGCCGAGCACACCGACATCTCACGCGTCATCACCTTCGCGCGGCGGCGCCCGGTCTGGCTGCACGTCGACGTCGACGTCCTCGATCCGGCGGCGATGCCGGCGGTCGTGTTCCCCGCTCCCGCGGGCGTCTCGCCCGCGGCGCTCACCGAGCTCATCGCGCAGCTCGCCGCCATCGCCGACGTCCGTGGCTTCGAGGTCTGCGGCTACGACCCGAAGCAGGACGAAAAGCACCGGCTCGCGTCGCGCGTGGGCGACCTCTTCAGCGCGTACGCCCACATGCCCATGCCGAGCTAGCGAGCCAGCGCCGACCGGGGCTTCCCGCCTCGCGCGCCAGGTCCGAGCTTCCGCCGCCGTGAGCGAGCACGCTTCCTGCGCAGGTCCCGCGCGACGACATCGTGCTTCGACGCGAGCGATCCCGCGCGCGGCGGGCGGTCCGGCCGGTCTAGTCGGCGTCGTGCGTCGTCGCGACCGGAAGGTCGCGGAGCCACTCCTCGAACGCGCGGGTGAGCCGGTCCTTCGGCTGGCGCGCAACGCGCGAGACGCGGCGGTGGCGTGGCGGCTCGGGCAGCAGCTGGTGCACGTGCCTATGGGGCACGCCGGCGGGACGCCATCGGGTCACGCCCGTCATGTGCTCACTCCTCGTGCGTGTCGCGCATGAAGCATCCGCATCCCCGGGGCCAGCGTGAACCGCGGTACGGTGCCGTTTTGGTGATGGAACGGTGCCGAAGACCGCGACCGTTTTCCCGTGAGGGCGAGGACCGAACCGCAACCATCGTGGTGCCCATCCGCCGCTGACCGGGACCCCGCCGATGCGCAGCCTGTCCACCCATGGACAAGATCGACACCGGTGACACCGC
>DASRGG010000008.1:0-12657 GCA_035651155.1 Candidatus Limnocylindria bacterium
CGGCCATGCGGCGCTGCGTCATGCGCTCTGGATGCCGACGCTCACCGCGATCCGTTGCAACCCCTGGATCCGCGCCTTCTACGAGCGGCTCACCGCCGCGGGCAAACCGAAGAAGCTCGCGGTCATCGCCTGCATGCGCAAACTCCTTGACGCCGTCCACTACGTCGCGCGAACGCGCAAGGCGTTCGTCGCACGGGTGGCTTGACCCGTCTTGCAGGACTCGGTATCTCACTGCTGGAGGATCGGGCTGCCGCGCTTGATGAAGCGCCCGCGCCCCTTCTTCCCCAGGAACTTGTCCTGGTGGACGATGACCTCACCGCGCGAGAGGACCGTCGTCGCCCGGCCCTTCACCTTCCGGCCCTCGTAGGGGTTGTAGTCGACGCGCATGTGGTGAGTCTTCGCGGAGAGCGTCTGCGTCGCCCTTGGATCCCACACCACGATGTCGGCGTCGCTGCCGACCGCGATCGTCCCTTTCTTCGGGAACATCCCCATGATCTTCGCCGGCGTCGTCGAGGTGAGCTCGATCCAGCGATTGAGCGTGATGCGCCCGCCGACGACGCCGCCGTCGTACAGCAGGACCATCCGCGTCTCGACGCCCGGCGCTCCGTTCGGGATCTTCGAGAAGTCGCTCTTCCCGAGCTCCTTCTGCTTGGGCAGGCCCTGGAAACCCTCTTTCATGCAGAACGGACAGTGGTCGGTCGAGACGACCTGCAGGTCGTTCCGCGCGAGGCCCTTCCAGAGCTCGTCCTGGTGCCACTTCTCGCGCAGCGGCGGGCTCATGACGTACTTCGCTCCGTCGAAGCCCGGCTCGTCGTAGCTGTCGATCGAGAGGAAGAGGTACTGCGGGCACGTCTCGGCGTAGGCGGGAAGCCCGCGGTCGCGGAAGAGGCGCACCTGCTCGAGCGCCTGCGCGGCGGAGAGGTGGACGATGTACAGCGGGATGCCGCCGGCCATCTCCGCGAGGCGGAACGCGCGATAGGTCGCCTCGGCCTCGGCCTCCGGCGGACGCGTCAAGGCGTGCCACTTCGGCGCGGTGTGGTTCTTCTGGAGGGCGCGCTTCACGAGCACGTCGATGACGCCGCCGTTCTCCGCGTGCATGCAGATGAGGCCGCCGTTCTCGCCGGTCCGCGAGATCGCCTTGAAGATCGCGGCGTCGTCGACCATGAACACGCCGGGGTAGGCCATGAAGAGCTTGAAGCTCGACACGCCTTCCTTGACCATCGCGTCCATCTCGCGCAGCACCTTGTCGTTCACGTCGCGCACGATCATGTGCAGCCCGTAGTCGATGACGGCCTTGCCGCGCGCCTTCCGGAGCCACGCGTCGCGCGCGGTCTCGAGGCGCTCGCCGAAGCCCTGCACCGCGAAGTCCACGATGCTCGTCGTCCCGCCGAAGGCGGCCGCGATCGTGCCGGTCTCGAAATCGTCGGAGGCGAACGTGCCGCCGAAGGGGAGCTCCATGTGGGTGTGCACGTCGATGCCGCCCGGGATCACGTACTTCCCGGTCGCGTCGATCCTCTTCGCGCCGGGCGCCTTCAGCGCCTTCCCGACCTGTGCGACCTTCTCGCCGTCCACCAGGACGTCGGCCCGGTACGTGTCGGACGCGGTGACGACCGTGCCGCCGGTGATGAGCGTCTGTGCCATGGCTTCCCCTCCCGTGGTACGGAACGGCGGGATGCTAACGCTCGGTCTACCCTCGTGGCGTGGCGACGCTGACAGAGCATGTACGTCTGGACCTGCTGCCACGCGCTCCAGATCGTGGCGTCCTCGTCGGCGGGATCCTTCAGCTCGATGGGGGCGATTGGCAGACCGTTGACGAACACCATGACGTCAGGCCGGCGCACGGAGCGATCCGCGACGGTGAACTGGTTCACCACGAGCCAGCCGTTCGCGGCCGAGACGTCGAAGTCGACGATGCGCACGCGCCGACCGCGGACGCTCCCGGCGGACGCGACCTCGACCTCGACGCCGTCGACGAGCATCCGGTGGAAGCGCCGGTTCGCGAGCATGCCTTCCGGCGGGTCCGGCCGCAGGAGCGCCGCTTGTCGAGCTGCGGACGGCCGTAGTCCTTGGACAGCACTCCCTTCAGCGAGGGGTTGTCGTCCTCGATCGCATCCATCGCCTCGTCGACGAGGAAGCCGATCTCCGGCTGTCGCGCGTTCTCCTGGAGGCGCGACCACCTCGCCTTTGCGGGCACTCAGAACACGTTCACCGCGCGGTACTCGTCGGGATCTTCCGGATCGGCGCCCTCGGCGCGCTCACCCTCGAGCTCGGCCCGCCGAGCGTCGAATGCGTCGGAGATGTACTCGAGGAAGATGGCGAGAGCTTCGCCTCGAACCCGCGCGTTGTCTCGTTGCCGTCGGTCGCGGCGTTCACGGTCGTCCGCTTCCGCGCTCGTGTCCCTTCCCTCTCGGAAGAGAACCTACCGCACCGATCTGCCCTGTGCGTAGACTGCGCGAATCACCGAAACGGCCTCACCCACGCGTCGCGTGACCGCGGCGGACATCCGCTCGCGCGGCGAAGGCCGACTCGCCGACGCGCGCGACCGTCTCGTGAAGCTCGAGGCGTCCGCGCCGCGCGAGCCCCACGCCCTGCTGCGCGCGGTGGACGAGCTGCAGCTCGTGCTCTGGAACGTCGCGAGCGAGGTCTCCGTCCTCATGAACGTCCATCCCGACGTCGCCGCGCGCGAGGTCTGCGAGGCGATCCAGCGCGAGTCCACGACGCTCTCGGTGCGCGTCGCGCAATCGCGGCCGATCTACGACGCGCTCTCCGCCGTCGACCGCACCGCGCTCGACGGTCCCGCGCGCCGCGCGGTCGAGCTGACGCTGATGGACATGCGTCGCGCCGGCGTCGCGCTCGACGAGGAGCGACGCAAGCGCGCCCAGGAGCTCCGCGCGCGCATCACGCGGCTCTCGCAGGACTACGGCCGGAACATCCGCGACGACGTGCGCACGGTCGAGCTGCCCGCGTCCGCGCTCGACGGCCTGCCGGCGGACTACCGCGCCGCCCATCCCGTGGGCGCGAACGGGGCCGTGAAGGTGACGACGGATCCGCCGGACCACGGCCCGCTCATGACGTACTCGCGCGACAAGGCCGCGCGGCTCGCGCTCGCGCGCGCGTACTACGACCGCGCGCCCGCCAACGTGTCCATCTTCGACCAGCTCCGCGCGGCGCGTCACGACCTCGCGGTGACGCTCGGCTACCCGGACTTCGCCGCGTACAACCTCGAGGACAAGATGATGGCGACGCCGGAGAACGTGGATCGGTTCCTCGACGACGTGCGCGCGGCGGCGCGGGCTCCCGCTGACCGGCAGTACGCGGCGCTGCTCGAGATCGCGAAGCGCGACGACCCGGCCGCGACGGAGATCGGCAGCTGGGACATCCAGTACCACCTCGCGCGCGCGAAGGACGAGCGGTTCAGGTTCGATCCGCGCGAGGTCCGGCCCTACCTCGAGTACCGGTCGGTGCGGCAGGCGATCCTCGACCTCGCGTCGGAGCTCTTCGGGCTCACGTTCACGCGCATCGATCCCGAGGAGACGTGGCACGAGAGCGTCGAGCACTTCTCAGTGACGATGGACGGGAAGCCCGCCGGCTTCATCTCGCTCGACATGCATCCGCGGCCGGGCAAGAACAAGTGGTTCACCTCGTTCGGCTATCGGCTCGGACTGAAGGGGCGGCAGCTGCCGCACAACGTGCTCGTCTGCAACTTCCCGGATCCGAGCGCGTCGAGGGGCCCCGCGCTCATGGAGCACCAGCAGGTCGTCACGTTCTTCCACGAGTTCGGCCACCTCGTCCACGGGATCGTCCGCGGCAACGCCGTCGAGTGGGCACGGCTCGGACGACCGGCGGAGAACGACTTCATGGAGGCGCCCTCCCGATTCCTCGAGGACTACATCTTCGAGCTCGACGTGCTCCGGCGTTTCGCGAAGCACGTCGAGACCGGCGCGCCGATCCCGGAGGATCTCGTGAAGCGCGTGCAGGCCGCGCGCGACTTCGGCCGCGGCGTCACGGTCGAGCAGTCCGCGTCGCTGTCGCGGCAATCGCTCAAGCTGCACCAGGGCGATCCGCGCGCGCGCGATGCCCGGAGCCTCGCGCGCGAGTGGGCAGAGCGCGAGCAGCGCTTCACGCAGCTCGACGGGTCGAACTGGCCGGTGAACTGGGAGCACATGGGCAACGAGGCGTATTCCGCGGCGTATGCCACCTACCTGTGGTCCGACTGCATCGCCGCGGACATCCGCACTGGATTCGCGAACGGGCTCATGGACAGGGCGGCGGCGCGCCGCTACCGGGACCTCGTCCTCGCGCCCGGCGGCAACATCCCCGCGGCCGACGCGGTCGCCGCGTTCCTCGGCCGTCCGTACGACACGAGGGCATTCAAAGAGCGTCTCGCGAAGAGCGGCTAGCTGTGCTGCCCACGGACGTTGTTGGCGTCCGTGGGCAGCACAGCTAGACCCGACCGCGCGCGACGAGGCGAGCTAGCTCCGCGCCGCGCACGAACCGCAGTCCGACGACGACGACGACCACCGTGAGCGCGATGAGCAGCGTTGAGAGGGCGGCGAGCGTCGGGTTCTGGTACTGCTCCAGGTAGAGGAACATCTGTATCGGTAGGGTCGTATTGGACGGCCGGACGAGGAAGATCGACGCCTCGGTCTCGTCGAACGATGTGATGAACGCGAACACCGCCGCGACGATCAGCGCCGCGCGGATCTGGGGCATCGTGACGTGCCAGAAGGTGCGGAGCGGCCCGGCGCCGAGATCCATAGCGGCCTCCTCCTGGGTGCGGTTGACGCCGACGAGACTCGCCGTGAGCAGCACGATGCAGAAGGGCAGCGAGAGCATGGAGTGCACCATGATCAGGCTTCCGAGCGAGCCGAACAGGCGCAGCTTGATCAGGAGGATGAAGACCGCGATGCCGATCGCGACCTTCGGCATGATGAGTGGTGAGAGGAAGAACGCGCGCAAGGAGGCGCGCCCGACGATCCGGCCGCGCACGAGCGCGAGGGCCGCGGGCGTCCCTGCGGCGAGCGCGATGAGCGTGGAGGCGCCCGCGATGATCAGCGAGTTCACCATCCCCTCGCGGAAGGGCGCGTAACTCAGGACGAACTGGTACCAGCGCAGCGAGAAGCCCGAGGGGGGAAACGTGTTGAACGCGGCGCTGTTGAAGCTGTTCACCACGATGAACGCGAGCGGGGACAACATGAACGCCAGCACCGCGATGAGCGCCAAGCGCAGCAGGATGTCGATCGGACCGCCCGGCGACCGCTCTCTGGGCCGCGGCGTGCCGAGGGTACGCATCGAGCGCAGCGACCGGCCGACGACGTCGAAGACCGCGAGCGCGGAGAGCGCCAGGGCCAGGAGCACGATCGCTTCGACCGCGGCGATCGGCCAGTTCACATCGACGACGTTGAACCAGATGTCGCGGGAGAGCACCTGTACCTTCCCGCCACCGAGGAGCGCCGGAGTGACGAACGCGCTGATCGCCAGGGTGAACACGATCTGGGCCCCCGCGATCACGCCGGGAAGGCTGAGCGGGAGGACCACCCGAGCGAACGTCTGGATGCGGTCCGCTCCGAGGTCGTTCGCCGCCTCGCGCTGCGCGTTGTCGAACTGCAGGAGCCCGCTGAGGATCGGGAAGATCATGAACGGCAGCAGGATGTGGACGAGCGCGATGACGACGCCGGTGTTGTTGAAGATGAGCGGGATCGGCTCGCGGATGACCCCCGTGGCCCGGAGCGCGGTGTTGATGACGCCACTATCCGCCAGCAGAAGGATCCAGCCGTACGCGCGCACCACGACGCTGACGAGGAGCGGCGAGAAAATGATGATGTACGCCGCGATGAGCAGCTTCTGGCTGCGGACCTTCGTGAGCGCGTACGCCGCGGGGTAGCCGACGAGCAGGGAGAACGCCGTGACGCCGAGCGCGAGCTGCAGCGTGTTGCCGACGACGCCCCAGTAGAACGGATCGGTGAAGAACTTCCGCCACGCCAGGAAACTCACCTCTTCGGTAAGCTGACCCCCGCGGAAGGTGTAGGCGCTGTACGAGAAGAGGAGCAGCATCGCCGCGGCGAAGATGCCGGCGGTGATCGCGAACGCCGGGAGCAGGAGGAGAACGGACGGCCGTCGCGCGAAGGCCTGCACGGCACGCATCGGACGGCTCAGTCGCTCAGGACGACGGGCGCGGACGGCGCCCAGCTCAGGAGGACCCGGTCCCCGCGACGGAAGTGCTCCTCAGATTCGGTCTGCGCCTGCACGGCGAGATGGATGTCGCCGGCGACTGCCACCTCGTAACGGGTCACCGCGCCGAGGAACGTCACGTCCGTGACCGTGCCGGGGTGCGCGTCGCCGGCACCCGCCGCCGCGATGCGGATCTTCTCCGGTCGGAGGGAGACGTGGCGCTTCTCGCCCGCGCGGACCTCCGACGCCGCGGAGCGGAACCGGAGGCCCCCGGCCTCCAGCACGGCCAGGCCGTCCGTCTCCATGCCGATCACCGTGACCGGGAGGATGTTCGTGTCGCCGATGAAGTGCGCGACGAATCGGGTCGCCGGACGAGAGTAGATGTGCTCGGGCGCACCCATCTGGGCGATCCGACCGTCGGACATGATCGCGACGCGATCGGCCATGGCGAGCGCCTCGCCCTGGTCGTGCGTGACGTAGACAAACGTGGTGCCTGAGCGCCGCTGCATCGCCTTGAGCTCGCGCTGCATCTGGAGGCGGAGCTTCAGGTCGAGCGAGCCCAGGGGCTCGTCGAGCAGGAGGACGGCCGGATCGTTCACGAGTGCGCGCGCAATCGCGACGCGCTGCTGCTGGCCGCCGGAGAGCTGGTGGACCCGACGGCGGTCATAGCCGATGAGATCGACGAGCTCGAGCGCGCGGTGCACGCGATCGCGGGTCTCCGCCGCCGGCATCCGCTTCACCCGGAGGCCGAAGGAGATGTTGTCGTGGACATCCATGTGCGGGAAGAGCGCGAGTTGTTGGAACACCAGGTTCGTCTCGCGCCGGTAGGGCGGCACGTCGTTCACCCGCTTGTTGCGGAGGAAGACGTCTCCGGATGTCGGCCGCTCGAATCCGGCAAGGATCCGGAGCGTCGTGGTCTTGCCGGATCCCGAGGGCCCCAGCAGGGCGAAGAACTCGCCCTGCTGGATGACCAGGGAAACGTGATCGACCGCAAGCACGTCGCCGAACGCCCGCGTGACGTCCCGCAGCTCGACGACGTGATCGGCGCGCCCGGTGTCGGACGTCACTTGACGAAGGCGACGACCTCCCTGTCCCAGCGCTCCTTCCACTCGGAGTTCTTCGCGGCGAGCGTCGGCCAATCAAGCTGCATGGCGCCCTCGATGTTGCGCGTCTTGAACGCTTCCTGCGCCGACAGCGCCGGATCGAGATCGATGTCCTTCGCCACCGGGATGCTGTGGGTCAGGTTGCAGTAGCGGCTTAGCCACTTCTTCTCGTTCAGCATGTTGATGATCCGCTCCGCGTGCCACTTCTGGGCGGGCGTAGAGCCCTTTACCACCTGGTGATAGAGCGTGAACGCGATTTGCCCCTCCTTCGGGGCCGCGTATCCGAACGGACCCTTCTCCTGGTTCGCCCAGATGTCCACTGAGCTGTTGAACCAGCCGGAGAGCCAGACCTCGCCGCGGATCATCGGCTGCTTGACCTGGTCGTTAGAGAGGAAGAAGAGACGGATCTGCCCGTCCTTCGCCTTGTCGCTGATGAGCTTGAACGACTTGTCGATCGCCGCCGGGTCGCTCTCCTTTCCGCCCTGGGCGCGCGTGGTCGTGACGAGACCACTGAGGTAGTGGTTGCCGTTCGAGAGCGCGAGGCGGCCCTTGTATTTGGGGTCCCAGAAGTCCATCCACGAGGTCGGCGGCGACTTCACGTTGTCCGTGTTGTACATGAGCCCGATGCCGACCATGCCCCAGGCGATGCCGCGGTTGTCCTTGCGCTTGAACGCATCGTAGACGTTACCGAGCGTGGGCACGTTCGTCGGGTCGAGCGACTCCCACATGTCGTCGATGTCGCCCTTCGCGGTCGCGTCAGCGTTGAAGTAGCCGAAGTTCACGATCGGCTGGTCCGGCGTAGTCTTCTTCGCGGCGACCATCTTCGGGTAGGTCTCGGCGTTCGTCCCCTCGTAGAGCTCGATGGTCACGTTCGGGTTCGCCTTCGTGTACTCATCGACCACCTCTCGCGGCACGACGCCCTGGTTCGCACCGACGTACACGAAGAACGACAGCTTCACTGGGCCGTCCGCGCCCTGCGGCTTGCCGCCGCCCTGCGTCTTCCCGCTGGGCGATGGGCCTCCCGTGACCGGCGCCGCCGCCCCGCAGGCGGCGAGAAACGCCACTGCGCTCGCCGATGAGATGCCGAGCGCAGCCGAGCGCTCCAAGAACTGCCGGCGGCTCAGGCCTCTCCGGTAGATGTTCACCAGCTTCTCTTCTTCTCGTGCCATCCGTGTGTCACCCCTCCGTTCGATCTCGTTTCTTCGTTTCCGGCCAGCTCCCCCTGGCGGTCCACTCCTCCCCATTCGTGATCAGTTGGGCCCGTACGCGCTGCTCCGTGCCCGCCGGATCGTCCGCTCGCAACGCGTCGATGAGGGCGTCGTGCATGCGCGCGAGACGCGCGCCGTCGCTGAAGGCGCCCTCGACGGTGCTGTGATAGAGCGCGATCCTCGCGCGCAGACGCTCCCATGCGTGCCAAAGGTGCTGGTCGCCTGCGAGCTGCACGAGCGTCCCGTGGAATCGGGCGTCGAGCTCTCGCAGCCGGGACACCGTGCGCGGTCCCTTCGTCTCGCGCATCTGAGCGGTGATCGAGCGCAGCTCCGCGAGCTCCTGGGCACCCCGGCGCTGGACGGCAAGCGACGCAGCGTAGCCCTCCAGCACCGACCTCAAGGAGTAGATCTCGACGATCTCCCGGCGATCGAGGGCGGTGATCGACGCGCCGACGAAGGGGTCGGCAGTGGCGAGCCCGGCGCGCTGCAGCATGGCGATCGCCTCGCGCACCGGACCGCGGCTCGTGCCGACGGACGCCGCGATCTCCGCCTCGACGAGGCGCTCGCCGGGACGGAGAGTGCCGTTCTGGATGCGGCCGAGGAGCAGCTCGTACACCTGCCGGGCGAGCGTGTTGCGAGAGACAACGGCGGGAGCCCGCGCCATATGCCGGCGGAGCATAGTTCGGTGAACAGTTGACCGTCAACCAAAGACGGTACTATTGCCCACGCATGCGGTTCACCATCCTCGGCGCCGGAGCGATCGGTGGCATCACCGGCGCCCATCTCATCGGTAGCGGCCACGAGGTCACCTGGGTCGACCCCGTGACCGAGCACCTCGACGCGATCCGCGAGCACGGGTTGACCGTCGAGGGCGCGTCGAACGTCGTCGCCCGGCCGGCGCGCGCCATCGCTCCGGGGGAGCTCCAGCCACCGCTCGGCACGGTGCTCTGCGCGGTCAAGACGCTGCATACGCGCACCGCGCTCGCACCCGTGGCCCCTATCCTCGGGCGGGACGAGGCCGTGCTCTCGATGCAGAACGGCCTCGCGTACTACGACGTCATGGAAGCGGTCGGCCGGGAGCGCACGCTGGTCGCCTGCTTCAACTTCGGCGGTCACTACAAGGGCCCGGGGCGCGTGGTGCACGGGACGACCGGCGGTTTCCACATCGGCGAGATCGACGGGCGGCTCACGCCCCGGGTCGCAGCGCTCCGCGACGCGCTCTCGGCGGTCCAGGAATGCGAGGCATCGACGAACGTGCTGGGCTGCCTCTGGAGCAAGATGGCGATGGCGAGTGTGTTCTTCGCGACAGCCCTCGTCGACGCCGACGTGAAGGACATCCTCGCGCGCGAGCGTTACCACGCACTCATGGCGGACCTCGTCGCCGAGACCGTGGCAGCCTCACGGGCCATGGGCGTGCAGGTCTACGAGCTCCATGGCTTCGATCCGGCGAGCGTGAGCAGGGACGACCGCTCGCCGGAGGCCGTGCGCCGCGCGCTCGACGCCATCGCCGGCTCCTTCAACCCGTTGCAGCAGCGCACCGGGATCTGGATCGACCTCGCGGTGCGCAAACGCAAGACCGAGGCGGAGTCCCAGCTCGGTCGGCTCGTGCAGGAGGCCTCCGCCCACGGCGTAGCGATGCCACTGAATCGCGCCGTCCTGGATCTCATCCTTGAGATGGAGGCGGGCCGCCGCACCTTTGCCTGGGAGAATCTCGACGAGGTCGAGCGGCGCGGCCGCGCCGTCAGCGGAGGTCGCGGCTGAGCGGTACGTGCGGCCGACCCGTGTGCGACCCACCCGTGATCTCGAGGATCGCGCCGGTCGTCCAGGGTGAGCGATCGCTCGCCAGGAACGCGACCGCCGGCGCGATGTCCGCGGCCGCTCCGGTGCGCCGCAGCGGCGTCCCGCGGAGCATGAGGCGAACGTATTCCGATGGGTGGGTCTCATCGCGCAGGACGTCGTCGAGGATGAGCCCGGGCGCGACCGCGTTCACGCGGATGCGGTGCGGGCCGAGCTCGATCGCGAGGACGTGCGTGAGCTGGTTGACCGCGGCCTTGCTGCCGTTGTACGCCGCGCCGCCGGCGCGCGCCGAGGTCGCAGCGCCGGACGAGATGTTGACGATCGCGCCCGGCGCGCCCCGTTCGATCAGCCGTCGGGCGACGGCCCGGCAGGTCAGCATCGTGCCACGGACGTTGACAGCGAATACGCGGTCCCACTCCTCCTCGGTGACCTCGAGCACGGGGATGTTCGGAAAGATGCCGTGCGCGTTCACGAGGACGTCGATCGGTCCGACCGCACTCTCGAGCTCGTCGACCGCACGCTCGACCTCCGCGCCGGACGACACGTCCGCCGTCGCCGCTGCGGCACGGATGCCGCTGGCGGCGAGCTCGCGGGCGACCCCCGTGCCGGCGTCCGCACGGGCATCGAGCACACCGACCGCCGCGCCGGCGCGCGCGAGCTCGTCCACGATCGCGCGGCCCAGGCGGCCCGCCCCTCCGGTGACCATCGCGACGCGGCCGTCCAGCTCTCGCATGCGCACGCCTCCCTTCTCACGCGCTTCCCGCGTGAGCATCGGTAGTATGCGGGCCCTCGTGTGGAACGCAGCATGAAGCGCACGCGCTACCGCGGGTATCGCTCGTTCGAGTACCTCGAGCCCGGAACAGACTACCGGCCGTTCGAGCTCGCCAAGGAGGTCGGGCGCGTCCCCTCACGCGTCGTCGACGTCACCGCGGCCGAGGAGCAGCGCGTCCAGCGCCTGCTCGAGGAGAACCTGGTCGTGTCGCTCCACGACCACGTCACCGTGGCACCCGCCGACGTCGCGGACATGCCCGAGTACCGGCGCGGGATCCGGGAGTGGACGGGATACGAGGGACTCGCGCGTTCGGGGCTGGACTGCGTGTTCGACGCCCTCATGGGCGGGACAGCGACCATCACCTCGCGCGCCGGCTGGAAGTGGGACGACGTCATCTACGACCTCGGCATGCGGCTGTCCGATATCGCGCACCAGGACTTCCTCGTGCCGGCCGGAACGATCGAGGACATCCGGCGCGCGAAGGCGAATGGTCAGATCGCGTTCGTCCCCTGCCTCGAGGCGGCGACCCCTATCGAGAACGAGCTCGACCGCCTCGACATCCTCTACGGACTCGGGATCCGCTCGTGCGGCATCGCGTATAGCGAGTCGAACGGTCTCGGCTCCGGGCTCCGCGAGGCCGACGACGCGGGCCTCACGGACCTCGGAAGGCTCGCGGTGCGACGGATGAACCGGCTCGGCATCGCGATCGACATCTCGCACGCCGGCGACCGGACCTCACGAGAGACGATCGAGCGGAGCGAGCATCCGGTCTTCGTCACCCACGCCGGCGCGCGCGCCCTGTGGAACACCAAGCGGATGAAACCCGACGACATCCTGCTCGCCTGCGCGCAGCGTGGCGGCGTCATCGGGATATCGGCGGCCGCGCACACGACCCTCACAGAGCGGCATCCCCTGCACTCGCTCGAGTCGGTCATGGAGCACTTCGAGTACATCGCCCGCCTCGTCGGCATCGATCACGTCGCCTTCGGCCCGGACACGTTCTTCGGCGACCATGTCGGCTTGCACCACTTCTTCGCCAAGCAGTTCTCGCTCACCGCGAGCCGCGGCGGCATCAAGATCCAGGAGGTCGAGTACGTCGACGGTATCGAGAATCCCGGCGAATTCCCGAACATCGTGCGCTGGCTCGTGCGGCACGGCTACTCCGACGCTGACATCGCGGCAGTGATCGGCGGCAACGTGATGCGCGCGCTGGCGTTCGTCTGGGGCCGGTAGGCTCGCGCGGACTAGCTGTGCTACGCACGGACGTTGGTGACGTCCGCGAGGAGGCGCTGCGAGGTTGCGTCGCCGACTGATGCCGAACCGCCGCAGTACCTTGTAGATCGTGGAGCGGGCGATGCCCAGAAGCCTCAGCAGGCGCAAGGGGCCCCATTGACGCGTGCGCCGGGCGCGCGCGATGCGCGCCTGGACGCGGGCGCTCACTACCTCTGTGGGCAGCAGGCCTAGCTCGTGGGGCCCACGTTCCTGCTAGACAGCGCGCGCTTGGATCCGGATCTCATGGGGGTCCCATCCTTTCACCTTGAGCAGGCTCGGTCGATGCGCGTAGAAGATCGCGGCGGGGATGCGGCCCTGGGTGCGGTAGCCGCGG
>DASRGG010000009.1:0-2158 GCA_035651155.1 Candidatus Limnocylindria bacterium
CGAGCTGCGCGCCAACGCCGGCACCCAGTTCAACCCCGTGGTGGTCGAGGCGTTCATCGCGACCGTCGTCGGCGAGCGCCGCGGGGCGCCGCACGGCTTCGAAGAGACCCAGCAGGTGTTCCAGCAGGCGCTGGAAGCGGTCCGGGCGCGGTAGCCGTCCGGGGAAGGGGACACGGACATGACGACGCTGCGCAGGGTATTCACCGGGACTTTGCTCGCGCTGGTCATCGCGCTGTCGCTCGTCGCGAGCGCGACGAACGCGTACGCGAACAGCGGGTCGGCGCGGCCGGTCCCGGGCTTCTTCGAGCCGACCGGCGTCACCTGGGAATAGCTCCGTACTCGACGTAGGGGACATCGACTACACCAGGTGATGTACCGCGTCTCGGCGAGGTCTCAGAGCATCCCCCACTCCACCCGAGTGGGGGATGCCGCCTTCTCCCCCGAAGCGCACAACACGCGGAGAGGCATGAGGCGCTCGGGCGGTCTCAGGGGATTCGGCGCCGCGGCGATGGCCGCGCTGTTCGTCGCGTCGTCGCTCGGCACACCGACCTCCCGCACGCCGGCGTTCCACGCCAACATCGACCCCTCCCTGCGCTCCGGCGAGGTCGCCCTCGTGCACACGACGGCCGGCCGCGCCGCCGCGCTCGCGATGAAGCTCGCACAGGCGGGCGCCGTCGATGTCGAGACGGACGCCGCCGCGGACACGGTCATCGCGCGCCTCTCCGGCGACGCGCTCGCCGCGATCGCGCACGACAGGAGCGTCACCGTCGCGACGCGTGACCTTCAGGTCGTCGCGACCGGCGGCGGCAAGGACCGCCCCGGATTCGAGAAGGACAACGCCAAGGACAGCGCAGACAAGCGCTCCAATGGCGGCAGGCCGTCGGCGACCTCGCTCGCTTCGATCCACGCGCCGCAGGCGTGGCAGCGCAGCAAGGGCGAGGACGTCACCGTCGCGGTCATGGACACCGGCATCGCCGAGCACCCCGACCTTCCGAAGGACAAGATCCGCGCTCGCGTCGACTTCGTGAACGACGGCAGCAAGCTGCAAGATCCGGGCGGCCACGGCACGTTCCTCGCCGGGGTCATCGCCGCGGACGGCGAGCTCAAGGGCGTCGCTCCTGACGCGGATCTCGTCTCGCTGCGCGTCCTCGACGCGAACGGCGTCGGGACCGGGGTCGGCGTGGTGCGCGCGTTCGACTGGCTCCTCTCGCACCGCGCCCAGTACAGGATCAAGGTCCTCAACATCTCGTGGGGCGCGCCGCAGACGAGCTCGTACCAGACCGACCTCCTCTCCGCGCTCGTCGAGAGCGTGTGGTTCTCGGGCATCACCGTCGTCGTGGCCGCGGGCAACGACGGCCCCGACCCGCACACGGTGACGACGCCGGGCGCCGATCCCTTCGTGATCACGGTCGGCTCGTTGCGCGACCAGGGCACCGCGGACCCGAGCGACGACGTCGAGTCGACGTTCTCGAGCCGCGGCCCGACGCTCGACGGCTTCGCGAAGCCCGACACGCTCGCGCCGGGCGAACACATCGCGGGTCTTCGCGTGAAGGGGCTCACCTACCTCGGCGCCGATGGCAGCCCGATCGGCTCGACCTCGGACCGCTACATCCACATGACCGGAACGTCCGCGTCCGCCGCGTCCGTCAGCGGCATCGCGGCGCTCGTCCTCGCGGCGCACCCGCGCTACACGCCGACGCAGGTCAAGGGCGCGATCGTCGCGAGCGGCCGCCCCGTCGCGGGCTCCACGACGAAGGCCGTCGACGCGTCGGCCGCGCTCACGAGCATGACGGCGGTCAACGTCGGCATCGCGCCATCGCGCCTGCTGCTCTCGCTCCTCGCCCGGCTGCACATGCTGAAGGGCAAGGGCGTCACCTGGGAAGGAGTCACCTGGGACGGCGTCACCTGGGACGGCGTCACCTGGGAAGGCGTCACGTGGGACTCGGTGAGCTGGGAATCAGTGAGCTGGGAGACCGTGAGCTGGGAGACGGTCACGTGGGAGGGTGTCACGTGGGGAAAGGTGATCCAGTGATGGGTCGTACGTCGTCGTACGTCCTCATCGTCGCCGCGCTGGGCGCGGTCTCGGTGGCGCAGGCCGTGCGCACGGCGCGCTTCGAGGGCGTCGATCTGCTCATGCTGGGCATCCTGGTGACCCTCG
>DASRGG010000010.1:0-20461 GCA_035651155.1 Candidatus Limnocylindria bacterium
CGGCCATGCGGCGCTGCGTCATGCGCTCTGGATGCCGACGCTCACCGCGATCCGTTGCAACCCCTGGATCCGCGCCTTCTACGAGCGGCTCACCGCCGCGGGCAAACCGAAGAAGCTCGCGGTCATCGCCTGCATGCGCAAGCTCCTGGACGCCGTCCCCTACGTCGCGCGAACGCGCAAGGCGTTCGTGGCGAAGGCGGCTTGACCCGCCGTGGAGCACTCGGTATCTCACTTGAGGTAGAAGACCGACGGGCCGGTGCCTGCCTCCTCGCGCGGCGGCTTGCCGTTCCGGGTGCGGATGAGCTGCGAGACCTCGCTCTCGGCGTCGTCGAGATCGCCGAAGATCCGGCAGTTGGTCGGGCAGCTCTGCACGCACGCCGGCTCGAAGATGCCCTTGTCGATGCGGTGCGCGCCGAAGTTGCACTTCTGCGACGTCCCCGGGCGGATCCGCGCGGTGGCGTCCTCGAACGCGGTCGGCTTGTCGAACTCGGTCTCGATCTTGTCGACGAAGGTGATCGCGCCGTACGGGCACGCGGCCACGCAGGCGCGCGTCCCGCAGCACTTGTCCTGGTCGATGAGCACGATGCCGTCGTCGCGCTTCGCGATGGCGCCGGTTGGGCAGGCCTTCAGGCAGGGCGCGTCCTCGCAGTGCATGCAGAGCGTCGGCAGGAACTGGCGCTTCGCGGTGGGATAGGTCCCCACCTCCCGCTCGTACACCGGCGCGAACCACACGTTCGCGGGCGTGCCGTTCTCCTCCTTGCACGCCACGGTGCAGGCGTAGCAGCCCACGCAGCGCGCGAGATCGATGACCATTCCCCAGCGCGGCATGCGAGGCGGAGCCTAGCCGGGACGGGGTGGGCTCACAAGGGATTGACATGGCTCCCGGGGTGGCCAGAATGCCGTCATGCGAGACGGCTGCTCGCCAGCCGAGACAAGGCTGTCCGCCCGGGAGGGACCCACATGAGGCTCCAGTCCTGGTCGTTCGTGATCCCGTGCATCCTTGCGCTTGTCGCCACCGCATGCAGCGGCGCCCCCGTCCAGTCGGCGTCGTCGAGCTCGCCATCGGCCGCCGCGACGGTGACCGCGCAGCCCACCGCGGCCGGTCCGGTCGCGGTCAAGGTCACCACGCTCGCGCTGTGCAACGAGAGCTACCTGTACTGGGGCATGGAGCACGGTATCTTCGAGAAGCACGGCCTCAAGGTCGAGACGGTGAAGACCCAGGGTGGGTCCGCGGGCATCGCGGCGATCGTCTCCGGCGCGGCCGACTTCTCCTTCACCAACGGCCTCACCGCGATCCTCTCGTTCAACGTCGGCTTCCCGATCCAGATCGTCGCCGGCGCCTACGAGTCGCCGCAGCCGCCCAAGCCGCCGTCCCAGGCGCTGTTCGTCAAGCCCGACTCTCCGGTCAAGAGCCCCAAGGATCTCGTGGGCAAGAAGATCGGCGTGAATGAGCTCGGCGGCATCAACCACATCGTCACCGCGGCCTGGCTGCGCAAGCTCGGCGTGAACCCGCAGGACGTGAACTGGGTGGCGCTGCCGTTCCCGCAGATCGTGCAGGGCGTCGTTCAGGGCCGGCTCGACGCGGGCCAGGCGGCGCTCGCGAACATCGGCGCCAACGACGTGCGCGTGCTCGGCGACCCGTTCCGTGAGGGAGTGAACAAGGTCATCTTCGCCGCGTACCTCGCGACGAACAGCTTCATCAAGGACCACCCCGGGGTCTCCGAGAAGTTCCAGGCGGCGATCGCCGAGTCCATCGCGGCGGTCGAGGACCCTAAGAACCTCGACGCGCAGTTCGCGCTCGCCGCGAAGAACTGCGGCAACGATCCCAAGGTCCTCGCCAAGCAGCCGCAGCAGGAGTACGAGGCGGCCATCGACATGGCCACGATGGAGGACATGGGCAAGCTCCTGATCCAGGAGGGCTACCTCACCAAGGCGCCCGACATGACCAAGCTCGTCCCGGAGTTCGCTCGGAAGAAGTGACCCCGCTGCTGAGCGCGGCCGGTGTGACCGCGGCCATCCTCGTGTGGGCCGCGGTCACAGTGGCCGGTGTGGTGCCGGCCCAGACGCTGCCCGGGCCGGCGCCGGTCGCGGCACGCATCCTCACGCTCCTCACCGACCGCGAGTTCTACGAGCAGTTCCTCGACACGCTCACGACGTGGGTCCTCGCACTCGGGATCACTGGCGTCGTGGCCGTGCCGGTCGGCCTGCTCATCGGGTACTTCGCGTTCCTCCGGAGGCCGACCGAGCTCGTCATCCACGGCCTGCGCTCCGTCCCCTCGACCGCGCTGCTGCCCGTCGCGATCCTCTTCTTCGGCCTCGGCCTGCAGATGAAGTTCGCGATGGTCGCGTACGCCATCATCTGGCCGCTGCTGCTCAACACCGCGTACGGCGTGCGCTCGGTCGATCCCACCGCAATGTACGTGGCCCGCAGCCTCCGCTGGAGCACGCCGCGGAGCCTCGTCGGCGTGGTCCTGCCGAGCGCCGCGCCCGGGATCGCGAGCGGCTTCCGCATCGCTGGTGGCATCGGCCTCGTGGTGGTCCTCTCCGCCGAGCTCCTCGGTGCGAGCCGCGGCATCGGCACCGTGCTGGTGCGCTATCAGCAGAGCGACCAGCCGGACTTCGTCTACGCCGGCATCGTCCTCGTCGGCGCGCTCGGGATCCTCCTCCAGTACACGCTCGGGCAGCTCGAGCTCAGGCTCATCCCGTGGTCACCGGCCGCCCGCTAGGCCCGCGCGCGGCCGCGCGCGGATGGCTGGAGCGGCCGATCCGCGTGCTCGGCGCCATCTGGCTCGCGGTCGTGCTGCTCGTGGCCTGGGAGCTCAAGTTCCGCCCCGGTGAGTCGGTCTTCATGCCGCCGATGTCGGCGATCCTCGGCGCCTTCGTGCAGCAGTGGTTCGTGCTCGACCCGGGGCAGCTCTTCGTCACCGACCACTTCCAGACGAACGCCGTCCCGAGCCTGCTGCGTCTCGCGCAGGGGTGGACCATCGCCGCCGCGATCGGCATCGGCGCTGGGCTCGTGCTCGGCATCTGGCGGCCGGCCCTCGCCTTCCTCAACCCGCTCATCCGCTTCGGGATGTCCACGCCGTCGACCGCGCTGCTGCCGATCGTCATCGTCGTCTTCGGGATCACGAGCAGCATGAACGTCGCGCTCATCGCCATGGGCTCGACCTGGTCCGTGCTCATCAACACGATCGACGGCGTGCGCTCGCTCGACCCGACGATGATCAACGCGGCCCGCAGCCTCCGCCTCGGCCGGTCGGCGTTCTTCTGGCGCGTGCTCCTGCCCAGCGCCAGCCCGCAGATCTTCGCCGGGCTGCGCATCAGCCTCGGGATCGCGCTCATCCTCATGGTGGTCTCCGAGCTCTACGCGGCGACCTCCGGCATCGGCCACGTGATGGTGTTCGCCAAGACGACCTTTAGATTCGTGGACATGTGGTCCGCGATCGTGTTCGTGGGCGTCCTCGGCCTCCTGCTGAACGGCCTCTTCGGGCTCGTCGAGGCGCGCGTGCTCCGCTGGAAGCTCGAGAGCAGCCGGGGGGCGGGAGGATCGTGACCGACGCCCTTCTCGCCGTGGACCGCCTCTCGAAGTCGTATGCGACGCGAGCCGGCACGATCAAGGCGATCGACGAGATCAGCTTCACCGTCCGCCCGGGCGAGTTCCTGAGTATCGTCGGCCCCTCGGGCTGCGGGAAGACGACCCTGCTGATGCTCCTCGCGGGCCTGCTGCCGGTGAGCGGGGGAACGGTCCGGGTCCGCGGGCTGGAGGTGCGTGGAACGCCGCCGAATATGGCGATCGTCTTCCAGGACTACAGCCGTTCGCTCTTCCCGTGGCTCACGAACGAGCGTAACGTCGCGCTCGCTCTGCACGGCGCACGTCTGTCGAAGGCGGAGGCCCGCGATCGGACGTACAAGGCGCTCGCCGAGGTGGGTCTCACCGGCTTCGAGCGCATCTACCCATGGCAGCTCTCCGGCGGCATGCAGCAGCGTGTCGCCATCGCGCGCGCTCTCGTCGTGTCCCCGGAGGTCCTCCTCATGGACGAGCCGTTCGCCTCGGTGGACGCGCAGACACGCGCGACGCTCGAGGACCTGCTGCTCGAGGTGTGGCGCCAGTCGAAGACGACCATCGTCTTCGTGACCCACGACATCGACGAGGCGGTCTATCTCTCCGACCGTGTGGTCGTCCTGTCGAAGGGGCCCTCGCATGTCGTGACCGAGATCCAGGATGAGCTCCCTCGGCCGCGTGATCAGATCGTCACCAAGGAGGAGCCGCTCTTCGCGAAGCTTCGCGGTGAGGTGTTCGGCCTGGTTATGGGAGCGCGGCGCCATGCCGCCGAGGAGCGCCGCTCATGACGCAGATGCGCCGCTACGGCGTCCTGCTGCCGCACTTCGGCCGCTACGCGTCGCGGCAGCGGCTCATCGGCGGCGCGCGGCTCATCGAGGAGCTGGGCTTCGACTCAGTCTGGGTCCGCGACCACGTCGTGTACCAGCCCTACGGCTTCGAAGACCCCGATCGCACACACCTCGACACGTTCGTCGTGCTCGGCGCCATCGCGGCGGTGACCGAGCGGGTCGTCCTCGGGACGGGCGCGCTCATGCCGCACCGGCATCCGATCCACCTCGCGAACGCGATCGCCTCGCTCGACCGCATGGCCGGGCCGGGCCGGCTGCTGGTGGGGATGGGTCTCGGCGCCTGGCAGCACGAGTTCGACGCGCTCGGCATGGGCGACATGGACCGGAAGGAGCTTTTCGCCGAGCAGATCGGGATCCTCCGCGCGCTTTGGACCGGCAAGCCCGTCGACCACGAGGGCAGGTACTACCGGTTCAAGGGCGTCGAGCTGCACCCCGAGCCGGTCGGGAACGTCCCGATCTGGGCCTGCGGCGCGACGCTCTCAGCCGCGCGCCGCGCGGCCGAGCTGTGCGATGGCTGGCTCCCGCGCATGCCGATCCGCGATCTCCGGGCGCGCGTGGTGAAGATGCGCCAGCTGGCTGCCGAGGCGGGCCGGGCTGCCCCGGATGTCGGCGCTCTGCCCTTCATCGTACCCGCGCGCACGACCGACGAGGCGCTGTCGCGCATCCCCGAGCGCTTCCTCGGATCGCTCTACATCGAGGCGAACAAACGCTGGACCAAGCCGGCGTCGGGTGCGTTCGGCTCGCCGGACGACCTCGACGGTACGCTCGTCTACGGCGACCCCGAACGTGTCGTCGCCGGCATCGAACGGCTGCACGACGCCGGCGCGTCGCATGTCGTGTTCGACCTGCGGTTGCAGCCGGAGGAGTTCGATGACGTCCTGCGCCTCATCGGCGAGCGTGTCCTCCCGGAATTGCGCCGCTTGTGATGCGAGAAGGCGTATCGTATGCCGAGATGGGGCAAATTGACGCTGCCGAGGGAAGGACTACCGCGCTGCGTGTGAACAGGCAGAGCATCTCGGTCCACGTCGCGCCCGGCGAGACGCTTCTCCGCGTCCTCCGTGACCAGCTTCGGCTCACCGGCGCAAAGGAATCCTGCGGTCGCGGCGAATGCGGCGCCTGCACCGTGCTCGTCGACGGCATGCCGGTGATGAGCTGCGTGATGCTCGCCTCGCTCGTGCGCGGCGAGATCACCACTATCGAAGGCTTGGCCGATGAGGCGCTCGACCTGCGCGAGGCCTTCGCCGACGCCGGCGCCTTCCAATGCGGCTTCTGCACCCCCGGCCAGATCGTCAGTGCCTCGGCACTGCTGCGCGAGGCTCCGAGCCCCGATGAGCGAGCGGTTCGCGAGCGGATGAGCGGCAACATCTGCCGCTGCACTGGCTATACCCAGATCGTCGACGCAGTGCTCGCCACCGCCCGTAAGCGCTCGGCGCGTCGCGCCGGTGACGCCGTTGCCGTCGGCGGAGAGTCATGACGATCGTCGTCGGCAAGCGCGTCCGCGCCCTTGGCTGGGAGCGCCGCACCAGCGGTACCGACGCGTACGCCGGCGATCTGCCGTTCGAGGACCTCCTCGTCGGGCGCATTCTGCGCTCGCCCCACGCGCACGCGGAGATCGCGCATCTGGATGTGAGTCGCGCCCGCACGATGCCCGGTGTGCGCGCCGTGGTCACCGCCGCGGACTTCCCCCAGAAGGCGCACTACGTCCACTCGGGCGGGGAGCTCTCCGACCGCGCTCCGCTCGCGGACAAGGTCGTCCGGTACGTCGGCGAGGAGATCGCCGCCGTGGCCGCCGACTCGGAGGAGCAGGCCGACGCGGCGCTCGCCGCGATCGACATCCGCTTCCGCGTGCTGCCTGCGCCGCTGAGCATCGACGAAGCGGTGAAGCCCGGAGCCACACGTCTGCACGAGCGCAAGACCGGCGAGCCGAACACTTCGCTGCACGACGTCGGGTCCTGGGGCGACGTGGAGAAGGCGCGCCGCGAAAGCGTCGTCTCTGTCGAGGGCACGTATTGGTATCCGCGAGTGGCCCACGCCGTCATGGAGCAGAACGTCTGCATCGCGCGCTGGGACGGCGAACGCGAGCTGCTCGAGGTCTGGAGCTCGACACAGGCGCCCTTCTTCATCGTGAAGGAGCTCGCTCACATCTTCGGGCTGGCTCAGGAGCAGGTCATCTGCCGCGAGGTCGCTGTCGGCGGCGGGTTCGGCTCGAAGTCGAAGATCTCCGAGCACGAGTCGATCGCAGCGGCGCTCGCGCGCGCGAGCGGCCGCACGGTGAAGATCGCCCTGACCCGCGAGGAGGAGTTCTCATTCGTCAAGCCGCGCCACGCGTTCCGCACGGGGCTCACGCTGCACGCCGACGAGACGGGTCGCATCTCGTTCATCGAGGCGAAGATCGACGTCGACAACGGTGCGTACAACCACTTCGGTCCCTCGGTGATGGGTGTCGGCATCAAGACGCTCGGCTCCATCTACGAGCCGACGGCCGCGACATGGGACGCGCGGCTCATCGACACGGCGCTCACGCCTGGCGGACAGTTCCGCGGCTATGGGAGCCCGCAGGTCTCGTTCGCACTGGATTGCGCCGTCGACGAGCTCGCCGAGAGGCTCGGCCTCGACCCGCTCGAGTTTCGACTGCGGAACGCCAACAAGCCCGGGACGGTCGCGCTCTGCGGCGCGCGAATCACCACTGCGCGCCTAGACGACTGCCTCGTTGCGGTGCGGGACGCGATCGGCTGGGTCGAGAAGAAGCGCGGCGATCTGAAGGACCGCGGCGTCGGCGTCTCCGCTGCGATGCACGGCAGCGGTTCGTATGCCTACCCCGGTGCCAACACGAGCATGGCCGCGATCGACCTCTACGCCGATGGCCACGCGCGCGTGCGCTTCGGCGGAGCGGACGCGGGCACCGGGCAGCGCACGATCCTCGCGCAGATCGCCGCGCAGGAGCTCGACATTCCCTTCGAGAGGATCGAGGTCCTCTCGATGGACAGCGAGCGCACGCCCATCGACCAGGGTGCCTGGTCGTCGCGTGGCACCCATCTCACCGGTCACGCGGTGCGCAAGGCGGCGAAGGGCCTCGCTGAGCGCCTTCGGAACGGTGAGACGTTACCGCCGGAGGGTCCGCTTACACATGAGGAGACCTTCACCGACGAGGTCATGGAGCTGCGGAGCCCGACGAATCGCACGCCGAACTTCTCCGCTTCGTACACCTTCGCCGCGCACGCCGCCGAGGTCGAGGTCGACCGCGCGACCGGACGCATCAAGATCCTCGACTACGTCGCGGCGCACGACATTGGCACGGCGATCAACCCCACGATGGTCGAGGGCCAGATCATCGGCGGTGTCGCCATGGCTCTGGGTGCGGTGCTCGGTGAGGAGCTCATCTACGAGAACGGCAAGATCGTGAATCCCGCCTACATGCACTACGCGTTGCCGCGCGCCGCGGACCTGCCGCGTGTGCGGCCGATCCTCATCGAAGACCCCGACCCGAACGGGCCGTACGGCGCGAAGAGCATCGGCGAGCTCGCCGTCGTGCCGGCGGCCTCGGCCGTCGCGAACGCGATCTACGACGCCGTCGGCATCCGCCTGCGCGAGCTCCCGTTCACGCCGGACAAGGTGCTCGCCGCGCTCGCGGAGAAGGAAGGGTGGCGCAAGCGCTCGTTCCGCATCTGGGCGCGGCCGGACCGATGGCAGATCGAGGTCGTCCGCCGCTTGTACCCGCTCGGCGTGCACTGGATCCTCGACCGCATCGGCACGCGCTTCGCGAAGAAGCGCGCGCGGCGTCCGATCGCGTCGGTCGCGACACCCACGACGCTCGACGAAGCGATCGCCTCGCTCGGTCCGGATGCGGCGCTGATCGGTGGCGGCACGGACCTCCTGCTCCAGCGCCGCCAGGGCCTCGCGAACCCGACGCGTCTGGTGGCGATCGCGGAGATCGAGGAGCTCGGCCGCATCCGCACCGCCGCCGACGGCGCGCTCGAGATCGGCGCGGGCGTGACGCTCGCGCAGATCGCGCGCGATCTCGGCGCCAGCCTGCCGGTGCTCGCGGAGGCCGCGGCCTCCATCGCGTCGTCGCAGGTGCGCGCGGTCGCGACGGTCGGCGGCAACCTCGTGCAGGCGAAGCGCTGCTGGTTCTTCCGTAACGGCTTCGACTGCTACAAGCGCGGCGGCGTGACCTGCCCGTGCTACGCGGTGCAGGGCGATCACCGCTTCTACCATGCGGCGATCGGCGCACACCGCTGCCAGGCGGTCACGCCGTCCGACCTCGCGACCGCACTCGTCGCGCTCGACGCCGAAGTCGTCATCCACGCGAGCACCGGCGATCGCGTCGTGCCGATCGACTCCTTCTATACAGGGCCCGGCGAGACCGTCCTCCGGCCGGGCGAGCTCGTGCGCTCGGTGCGCGTGCCGCGTCCGTCGCTCGCGCGGCGCGCCGCGTTCGAGAAGCTCGGGCTCTGGCAGGGCGACTTCGCCGTCGTCTCCGCTGCCGTGTCCGCGACCGTCGACGCGGACGGATGCTGGCGCGACGTGCGAGTCGTGCTCGGCTCCGTCGCGCCGACGCCGTGGCGCGCGCGTGCGACCGAGCGCGCGCTCGAGGGGCGCGCCGCGACCGCGGAGGACCTGCATCGCGCCCTCGACCGGGAGCTCGACCGCGAGGGCCACCCGCTCGAGCGCAACGCCTGGAAGCTCGACGCGGCGCTCGGGCTCGCGACGCGCGTCTCGGGACGCCTCGTTCCGCCGGCGTGACCGCGGGCACGCTCGACGTCGAGGGCGCGATCGCGCGCGCGTCGGCAGAGATCGGCGACAGCGCGATCCTCGACGCGCTCCGCCTGCTGGCGAGCCGCGCGAGCCCGCCCGGGGGCGAACGTCCGCTGGCGCTCGCGGTCGCGGAGTGGGGCCGCCGCGCGCTCGCGGACGCGACCTGGGAGGTCGAGGCCGTCGACGACGAGAGCGCGAGCGTGTTCGCGCGCTCCGCGGTCGGCACGCACGCGCCCGAGCTCGCCTTCTACGGGCATCTCGACACCAGCCTCACCGGATCGGCGGACCGCGACGTCGGCGTCACCGGCGTGCTGACCGCGCCGCCGCCGCTCGCCGTCGACGGCCGCACGGTGCGCGGCTTCGGCGTCGGCGTCGCGAAGGCGCCGTCGGCGGCCGGCATCGTCGCGTTCGCGGCGGCGTCGCGCGCCCTCCGCGCGCAGGCCGTCCCGCACCGCCTCACGCTCCTCCTCGCCGCCGGCGGGACGCACCGCGCCGCGCCGGCGGAGGGGACCGCGCGCTTCGGCCGCGGCGTGGAGCACGCGCTCGCGCGTGGCTGGCGGCCGGACGCGGTGCTGAACGTGAAGGCCGGGCCGCGCGGCGTCCTTCACGAGGAGCCGGCGGCCGCGTACCTGCGGGTGCGCGTGCGCGCGCGCTGGGACGCGGCGCTCGCGCGGCGCGTCGCCGCGCCCGACGGCGGGCTCGCGCGGCACGCCGGCACGGTGCTCGACGCCATCGAGAGCTGGCGCGCGGGCTATCTCGCGGCCCATCCGGCGCACGGCCAGCTCGCGCCCGAGATCGCGATCGGCGCGATCCGCAGCGGGCTGCCCGACAAACCCGACCTCCTGCCGGGGCTGCTCGAGATCTTCGTGTACGCGATGCTCCTGCCCCATGAGGATCCGGCTCGCGTCGCCCGCGAGCTCGCGGCGTTCCTCGCGTCGCGCGTGACCAAGCTGCCGCGCCGGCCGAGCGTCGAGGTCGACGTCTACGCGTTCGCACCCGGCGGCGCCGCGCCGGCGTCAGCCGAGATCGTCTGCATCGCCGCCGCCGCATGGGCGCGCGCGTTCGGCGAGACTGCACCGGTGCGCGGCTGGACCGGAGCGACCGACGGCGCGATCCTCCTCGCCCGCGGCATCCCGACCGCGCGGATGGGACCGCGCGTGACGCGCGACGAGCGCGACCCGCGCATCGAGCAGGTCTCGCTCGACGAGCTCACCAGCGCCGCACGCGCGTACGCCGAGACCGCGATTCGCTACTGCGCGTCGCGCGGCACCGGGAGCGCGGCGTGAGCGGGGCCGCCGCGCCGGGCGCCCAGAGCGCGGAGCGCATCGTCCGCGCGCTCGTCGACGCGAAGGTCGAGATCGCGACGAGCCTCCCCGACTCCTGGCTCACGCCGCTCATCGCGCGTATCGACGCCGAGCCCGCCATCCGCCACGTCCGTGTCGCGCGCGAAGACGACGGGGTAGGCATCTGCGCGGGCGCGTCGCTCGGCGGCAAGCGCGCGGTCCTCGTCTGCCAGAACGCGGGACTGCTCCTCTCCGCGAACGCGCTCGCCGGATACGCGCACAACCATCAGCTCGGCTTCGTGGTGCTCGCGGTCTATCGCGGCTCGCACGAGGATCGCTTCTACTACCAGATGTACAAGGGCCTCGTCACCGAGCCGGTCCTGCGGGGACTGCGCCTGCCGTATCACGTCGTGGACCGGCCCGACCAGCTCGCCATCGTCGCCGATGCGGTGAGCGAGGCGCGCCTCGTGCGCGCGCCGGTCGTCGTCCTGCTCCGCCGCGCCGCGCTCTTCGGCGAGGCGCGGTGATGCGCCGCTCCGCGGCAGCCGCCCTGTTCGCGAAGCATCTCGCGCCCGACGATGTCGTCGTCTGCGGCCTCGGCTCGACGCGCCGCGCGTGGTCCGAGGTCGGCGCGCCGCAGCTCACCTACAACGCGTCCGATCCGATGGGCACGGCGCCGGCGCTCGCGCTGGGCCTCGCGCTCGCCTGTCCGGACCGGCGCATCGTGCTTCTGGAGGGCGACGGCGACCTCACCATGAACCTGGGCGTCCTCGTCACCATCGCCGGCGCCGCGCCGGCGAACCTGCGCCTCGCGGTCTTCGTGAACGACCGCTACGAGACCGGCGGCGGCCAGCCGCTCCCGAACGCCGGACGCGTCTCGTACGTCACGGTCGCCGGCGGCGCGGGCTGGCCGTGGACCGGCGAGGCCCACGACGAGCAGCAGGCTGAGCGCCTCATGCCCGCGCTGCTCGATCGCCCCGGCCTGGGGCTCCTCGCGCTGCACGTGGAGCCGGAGGCGTCGCCCTACCCGGCCGATCCGGGCCCGACGACGCAGTACGAGGACCGCGCCATCTTCCAGCGGAGGCTGCTCGGTGAGCGCTGATCGCACGAAGCGCACGCTGGTGCGCGGCGGCCGGGTGTTCGACCTCGAGCTGCCCTTCGAGGCGGGCGACGTCCTCGTCGAGGACGGCGCCATCGTCGCGGTCGGCCGCGACCTCGACGCGGCCGGCGCGCGCGTCGTCGACGCGGCCGGGATGATCGTCATGCCCGGGCTCATCAACGCGCACACCCACTCGAACCAGTCGATCGAGAAGGGGCTCTGCGACGCGCTCCCGCTCGACGCGTGGATGGTCGTCGCGAGCTACGGCGGCGCCGGCGCGACGCTCCGGCCGAAGGACCTCTACGTCTCCACGATGGTCGGCGCGATCGAGATGCTCTCGAGCGGGACCACCGCGGTCCTCGACTGCCCGCGCTGCGACCAGCGCTGGTTCGACGAGGGGATGGACGAGATCATGCGCGCGTACCGCGACGTCGGCATGCGCGCGAACGTCGCGGCGCAGTACAGCGACCTCGAGTTCCTCGACTCGCTCCCGATGGCGCTCGTCGGCGACGACCGCCCGCGGCCGCGGACCGCGACCGTGCCCGAGCTCGTCGCCCGACTCGAACCGTTCCTCGCGCGGTGGCGCGACCGGCATCCGCGCCTGCGCCCGATGCTCGGACCGTCGTCGCTGCCGCGCTGCTCGATCGAGCTGTTCGAGGCGTCGCTCGATCTCGCGCGGCGCAGCGGCGTCGGCCTGCACACGCACCTGCTCTCGGCGAAGTCGCAGGTGCCGCTCGCGCGCACGCGCTACGGCGGGTCCACGGTCGCGTTCCTCGAGCGGATCGGCGCCATCCAGCCGTGGACCTCGTTCGCGCACGCGATCTGGCTCGACGACGACGAGATCGCACGCATGGGCGCGCTCGGCGCCACGGTGGTCCACAACCCGGTGAGCAATCTGAAGCTCGGCGCCGGCATCGCGCCCGTGCCCGCGCTCCTGCGCGCGGGCGTGCACGTCGGGCTCGGGACGGACGGCGCGTCGAGCAACGACAGCCAGAACATGTTCGAGACGCTGAAGACCGCGTCGATCATCCAGCGGCCGATCGTCCCGCAGGCCGAGTGGCCGAGCGCGCTCGACACGCTGCGCATGTGCTGGGACGCCGGCGCGCGCGCGATGGGGCAGCGGCTCGGTCGCATCGCCGCGGGCTACCGCGCCGACCTCGTGCTGCTGCGGCCCGGCGAGCTGCGCCTCGCGCCGAAGGAGCAGATCGCGAACCAGCTCGTGTACGCCGAGCTCGGACGCTCCGTCGACAGCGTCATCGTCGAGGGCGAGGTCGTCATGGCGGGACGCCGCATCACCACGGTCGACGCGCCCGCGCTCCTCGCCGATGCGCAGCGTCTCGTCGACGGCATCTGGAGCTCGCTGCCCGCGCGCGCCGCGCGCTTCGCCGAGATCGCGCCGACCCTCGAGCGCCTCGAGCGCGAGGTCCGCTCCCTCGCGATCGGCTTCAGCCGCGGCGCCTAGGCCGAGGGCGCTCGCCCGCGCCGCGTGAAGTTCAGCGTCGCGCTCCCGTCGGCGTACGAAGGGCTCGGCTACCCGATCGGCATGGTGCGGGACCCGGCCGTGTTCGCGCGGCTCGCGCGCGCCGCCGAGTCGCTCGGCTACGACGCGGTCTGGGCGAACGACCACCTCTCCACGCCGCGCTTCCTGCGCGGCGCAGGCGGCGGCCGTCCGTCCTTCTATGAGCCGCTCGTCACGCTCGCGCATCTTGCCGCGGTGACCGCGCGGATCGGCCTCGGCACGGCCGTGCTCGCGCTCCCGCTGCGCGACCCGGTCCTCCTTGCGAAGCAGCTCGCGACGCTCGACGTGCTCTCGCGCGGCCGGCTCGTCGCCGGCGTCGGCCTTGGCGCCTACCCGGAGGAGCTCGCCGCCGTGCGGCCGGGCCGTGCGGGTCCGCGCGCGGCGCGGTTCGACGAGCTGCTCGCGGCGCTCCGCACGCTGCTCGACGAGGGCGGCGGCACCTACCGCGGGCGCACCGTGCGCTTCGCCGACGTCGAGCTCGCGCCGGCGCCGCTCCAGCGTCCGCTCCCTCTCTATATCGGAGGCCACGGCACCGAGGCGGTCGCGCGCGCCGCGCGGTGGGGCCAGGGATGGATGCCGGGCTGGCGGCCGCTCGGTGAGCTGCGCGAGCGCGTCGCGCTTCTCCGCGACCGGCTCGTCGCGGCGGGACGCGATCCGCGGGCGGTCGCCGTCGCGCCCGAGCTCAGCGCGTCGATCGCGCGCCGCCACGAGGACGCCGTCGCCCGGTACGAGTCGAGCCGCTTCGTCCGTCACCGCCGCGCGCGCGACCGCACCGGGCGCGATGCGTCGCTCATGACCGCGTCGAACCTCGTCGGCTCCGCGGAGGCGGTCCGCGCGCGCGTCGCCGCGCTCGCCGAGGCGGGTGTCGACCACTGCGCGGCGCTCGCGTTCCCCGCGGAGAGCGTCGACGAGCTCCTGGAGCAGTGGCAGGCGTTCGCGGAGGACGTGATGCGTCCGGTGCGCGCCTCGGTATCATGAGCGCGATGCGGCCCGACGTCCGCCTCCGCGCGAGCGTCTTCCGAGGAGCGACGTGACGTCCTCCGCGCGGGGTCGCGTGCCGACCCCTCGACTCCACGGGGAGCGCTCCCGACCGGCGCTAGGCGCGCACTGCCGCGCGACCGCCGTACGCGGTCCTCCCACCACGCGGCGCTCGCCACGCGAGGCCACCTCATCTGGATCTGGTAAGGAGACGTCCCTTGTCGTCATCCGTGTTCGACAGCGCGGACCTCGGACGGCGGCGCAACGAGTACGTGCGCGGCTTCGCGCTCCTGCTGGTCGTCGCGGTCGCCGGCCTCTTCTGGGCGAAATGGCAACCGTACGTCGCGCGGACCTTCGCCATCCTCAGCGCCCACGCGTATCCTGGGCCGTCCATCATCAGCGGCCCGCTCGACACGCCTCCGCCGCCGTCGTGGGACGCGGCGATCGGCTACGCGCAGGCGTACTTCAACGCGATCTGGCAGGCGATGGTCGTCGGCCTCCTTCTCGGAACGACGATCGAGACGTTCGTCCCGCGCGACTGGATCGCGCGCGTCCTCGGGAGGTCCGGGGCGCGGGCGGCCGCGCTCGGCGGTCTGCTCTCGCTGCCCGGGATGATGTGCACCTGTTGCAGCGCGCCGGTCGTGGTCGGATTCCGGCGGAGCGGTGCGTCGATCGGCAGCGCCATCACGTTCTTCCTCGGCAACCCCACGCTGAACCCCGCGGTCATCGTGTTCCTGCTCCTCGCGATGGGCTGGCAGTGGGCGCTGCTGCGCGTCGTCTTCGGCGTCGCTCTCGTCGCGGCCGCGGCGGTCGTCGCGACGCGGCTCGCCGGCGACCGCATCATCCTGCCGCAGCCACAGCTCGCGGCGACGCTGCCGGCCGACGGCGGGAGCCTATCCCTCCGGTGGGTCCGCACGCTCGCGCGTCTCGTCGTACGTCTCGTGCCCGAGTACGTCGTCATCGTCCTGCTCCTCGGTGCGTTCCGCGCGCTCCTCTTCCCCGCGGCCGTGGCACATTCGGGCAACGACTTCGGCGTCATGGTCCTCATGGCGATCGTCGGCACGGCCTTCGTGATCCCCACCGCCGGCGAGATCCCGATCATCCAGACCCTTCAGTCCTTCGGGCTCGGATCGGGCGTCGCCGGCGTGCTCCTCATGACGCTCGCGCCGCTCAGCCTTCCCTCGCTCGCGATGCTCAGCCGCACGTTCCCGATCCGGATCCTCGTGACGGTTGCCGGGCTCACCGCGCTCGCCGGACTGCTGTGCGGCCTCGCGGTGATCGCGCTGGGGCTCTGAGCACGGGCGAGGTCCGCCGCGGGGCGGCGGCGTGCGCGATCAGTCAAGCGCGATGGTCATCCCGTCGGCGGCGACCTCGTAGGGCAGCTCGTCGCGATGCGCGACCGCCTCCGGGCCGAGATGCGTGAGCACGATGCGGCCGCAGCGCAGCTCGTCGCGCCGCGCGGCGAGCTCGCGCGCGCTCAGGTGTCCCGGCCAGCGGCTCGTCCAGGTCGTGCACTCCGTGATGAAGAGGTCGGCGCCGTCGGCGAGCGCGGGGAGCGCGTCGCTCCACTCGGCATCGCCGGTGTACGCGATGAGCTTTCCGCCGACGTGCACGCGCAGGCCGTACGGATCCGAGTCGGGAGCGTGCGCGACGCGGCGTGCCGCGATGCGCGCGCCCCCGATCGCGAGGTCGCCGTCGGCGAGCGCGACGAGGCGCAGCGCGTATGGCAGCGGCTGCTCGTAATAGTCGCTGTAGAGCGCGAGGCTGAGCCGGCGGAGGCGCTCGCCGAGCGAGGCCGGTCCGGCGACCACGAGGTCCCGCGTCCGTCCGGCGAAGCGCTCGTGCATGACCAGGTAGGGGATGCCGCCGAAGTGGTCGCCGTGCAGATGGGTCACCAGGACCGCGTCGATCCCGGCGGGGTCGAGCGACCGCGTGATCGCGGGCAGCGCCGCGCTCCCGCAGTCGAGGAGCAGCGTCGTCGCGCCGTCGCGCACGACGATGCAGCTGTCCTGACGGCCGCCGGGCGCCGACGCGCTTCCCGTACCGAGGAACGTGACCTCGACGCTCATCTCGCGGCTACCCCGCGGCCTCCGGCGGCTCCGACTCCGCGAAGTCGTGCGGCGGGAGCCGCAGCGCGAGGACGAGGCCGACGACCGAGAGGAGCGCGAGCGCGACGAAGACGGTGTGCAATCCGCCGGAGAGGAGCGCGCGCGGCTCCGTGGCGAGCGCGCCGAGCGCGACGTGCTGCACCGGATCGAGCAGCGCGCGGAGCTCCTCGGCGCGCGGCGCGATGACCGTGTTCAGCGTCGCGCCGAGGGCCGCGACGCCGACCGCTCCGCCGAGCGACCGCGAGAAGTTGAAGAGGCTCGTGACGATGCCGCGCCGGCCGTAGCCGACCGCGGATTGCACCGCGATCAGCAGCGGTGGGTTCATCACGCCCTGCCCGAGCCCGACGCTCGCGGTCGCGAGGACGAGCAGGGCGAGCGGCGACTCCGGCGTGAGAGTCGTGAAGAGCGCCGCGCCCCCGAGCGAGAGGAGCGCGCCGGTGATGACCGCCCGCCGCATCCCGATGCGCATCAGGAACCACCCCGTGGCGACCGCGCCGATCGGCCAGCCGATGCCCATGCTCGAGAGCGCGAAGCCCGCCTCGATCGGCGGCCGCGCGAGGACGCCCTGCGCGAACGGCGGCACGAACGTCGTCGCGCCGAACTGGAGCACGCCCATGAGCAGGCTGAGCGCGAGACCGATGCCGATGAGCGGGATGCCGAGGAGCGAGAGGTCGACGAGCGGCTCCGCGGTGCGGCGCTCGATCGCGACGAAGATCGCCGCGAGCGCGATCGCGCCCGCGAACGTGGCGAGCGGCAGCGTGCCGTTCACGCCGAGGAGGAGGAGCGTGGTCGCGCCGGCGAACGCCGCCGCGCCCGGCCAGTCGATCGCTCCGCCGCGGTGCTCCTCGCGCTCATGGAGCGTGAGCAGGAGGGCGAGCGCGATGAGCCCGATCGGCAGGTTCACGTAGAAGGTCCAGCGCCACGAGAGCGACTGCGTGATGACGCCGCCGATCGCGGGTCCGACGAGCGCGGCGGTCGCCCACACGCCGGAGGTGAAGCCCTGCATGCGGCCGCGCTGCCGCGCGTCGAAGAGGTCGCCGATCATCGTGATGCCGGTCGAGATGAGCGCGCCGGCACCGAGGCCCTGGAGCGCGCGGAACGCGATGAGCTGGTCCATCGTCGCGCTCTGGCCGCAGAGCATCGACGCGCCGACGAACACGACGAGCGCGACGAGGTACACGCGCTTGCGCCCGTGGACGTCGGCGAAGCGTCCGAACACCGGCGTCGTCGCGGTCGAGGCGAGCAGGTACGCCGCGAAGACCCACGAGTAGCGTTCGATGCCGCCGAGGTCGCCGATCGCCGTCGGCATCGCCGTGCCCACGACGGTCGTGTCGAGCGCGGCCACGGCCATGCCCGTCATCACGACGACGAGGCCGACGATCTGGTCGCGCGTGAGCCAGTGGGGGAAGAGACGCCGAGCGCGCGACCGCCGCGCCACGGGCGGCGCGACATCCGCGTGCCGCTCGTCGTCCCGGGCGGCCTTCACCTGTCTATGGTGCCGTACTACCCCGCTTCAGCTCCGCAAAGCGTGACGCGAAGGTGAGGCCGCGACGCCGACCTCCTGTCGGCGGCGGCTCAGCGGGCCGCGACCGCCGCGGCCACGATCTCCGCGACCTCGTCCGTCCGGTGGAGCCCCGCCTCGACGCCCTTCACCGTGCCGCGCCGCAGCCCGTCGGCGATCGCGCGCTCGACGGCGTCGCCCGCCTCCGGCTCCCCGACGTGCCGCAGCAGCATCGCGACCGCGCCGACCGCGCCGATCGGCGACGCGACGTTCTGTCCTGTGTACTTCGGCGCCGAGCCGTGGATCGGCTCGAACATCGACGTCTTCCCTGGGTTGATGTTCCCCGACGCCGCGACGCCGAGCCCGCCGCAGAGCGCGGCGCCGAGGTCGGTGATGATGTCGCCGAAGAGGTTGGTCGTCACGATGGTGTCGAACTGCTCGGGCTTGAGGAGCATCCACATGCAGGTCGCGTCCACGTACATCGCGTCGCGCTGCACGTCGGGGTAGCCGGCGCCGATCTCCTCGAGGGCGTCGCGCCAGAGCTGCTGCACCGGGATGGCGTTCGACTTGTCGACCAGCGTCAGCTTCTTGCGCGGCCGCGTGCGCGCGAGCTCGAACGCGTAGCGGATGACGCGCTCGATGCCCCGGCGGGTGAAGCGCATCGGCACCTCGGCGACCTGGTCCTTCCCCGATCCGGTGATGGCCCCGGTCTGCGTGTACACGTCCTCGGTGTTCTCGCGGACGACGATCATGTCGACGTCCTTCGCGGTCTTGCCCTTCATCGGCACGAGGCGGTCGTCGTACGCGACGATCGGGCGGAGGTTCACGAAGAGGTCGAGGCGGCGGCGCATGCCGAGGATCACGTCGCGCTCGACCTGACCGCGCGGCGCGCGCGGGTCGCCGATCGCGCCGAACAGGATGGCCTCGTGCTTCCTGAGGCCGTCGATCTCCTCGAGCGTCACGGGCCTGGGGGACCCCAGGTAACGCTCGGACGACCAGTCGTATTCCGTCCGCGACGTGGAAAAGCCGAAGCGGCGCTCGGCCGCGTCGAGGACGCGGAGCGCTGCGCGGGTGACCTCGGGGCCGATGCCGTCGCCGCCGATGACGGCGATGGAGTGCGAGCGCGCCATGAACTTCCGCAATCCTCGCAGAACGGTTGACGACGTGCTTTGGGCTCCTATCCTTGCGTGGAGATGACGCGCTGCTACTGGATGGCCATGACCCCGGCCCGCCGCACCTGCGTCTGTGCGGCGAGCTTTGACGTGTCGGGAGGCTTCATCCGCTAGCGGCGCTCACCCGTATCAATCAGCAAGGAATGAAGGCCTCCCGAAAGGGAGGCCTCTTCATTTCAGGGAGGTCCGGAGATGTCGGAGACGAGGTACTTGGCGGTGGCGTTCGCGAGCCGGGTGGCGAACGGGCACCTTCGGCCGGCCGTCACCGAGGCCGCGCCCGCGGGCGCGAAGGTCGTGCGGACCCGCCCCGACGTCGTCGCGGCGGTGTACGAGGTGGCCGAGGACGTGGACGCGCGCATAGAAGGAGAGCGGCTCCGCCGGATCGTCGCCGAGGCGGCCGGCGACCCCGAGCTCACCGTCGCCGTCAGCGGTCCCAAGCGCGGATCGACGGGCGCGCACCTCGCGCTGCTGCAGGCCGAGCAGGCCGTTGCCGTCGAGCGCGGGAACGGCGGCACCGGCAGGACGACGCACTTCGAGGACATCGGTCCGTTCCGCTACGTGCTCGGCCAGCCGGAGAGCGACATCGAGGCGCAGGCCGAGCGCGCGCTCGGCGCGCTCGCCGAGGACGAGGAGCGCTACGCCGACCTCATCAAGACGCTCGAGGCCTTCATCCGCCTCCACGGCAGCGTGAACGCGGTCGCGCGCGACCTCTTCCTGCACCGCAACACGGTCCGGCAGCGCCTGCGCCGCATCGCGCAGCTCACCGGCCAGGACCTCACCGATCCGAACGACCGCCTCGCGCTCCAGCTCGCGCTCATCGGCCGTGAGGCGCTGCAGCATCTGAGCTGAATGCGGGGCGGCCCCGAACACGCGCGAACGCGTCATTCGAGCCAGCGCAACGCCGCGGCGAGCGCGCCGCCGGCCTCGAGGACGGCCGCAAGCGCGCGAATGAGCCTGCCGCGATCGCGTGGCGGATAGCGGCGCGCCGATAGAGAGGAGCACTCCCGCGCTGCGCTCGCGCGTCGCGACCCGTTCGCCGTAGAGCTGTAGGAAGTCAGCCGCGTCCCGCGTGATGACGCTCCAAGACCGTTCGCTCGCGAGATCGAAGAGCGCTCGGTCGCCGAGCCCCCGCAGGGCCGGATCCGCGGTTACCGCGACGATGTCGTGGCCGCGCCGGCGTAGATCGACGGCTATCTCAGAGTGTTCATCGAGCAGGAGCCGCACGGTGCGATCGCTGTGACGGTTGAGGGTGGCCGCGTCAACGTGTCCCGAGCTGCG
Organism: Candidatus Limnocylindria bacterium; assembly: GCA_035651155.1. Classification (GTDB taxonomy): domain Bacteria; phylum Chloroflexota; class Limnocylindria; order P2-11E; family P2-11E; genus CF-39. The sequence continues at coordinate 20,104 of DASRGG010000010.1, forward strand.
GTGCTTTCGAACGGCGATCGCTACGAGAACGCCTGGCAGCGAGCGTCTCAAGGAGCTCCGTACGACGTTCATCTCCAGTGTCAGTGCGGTGGCGGGACAAATCGACGTTAGTTTAGTTACTTCCCCCGGAAAAACTCAGCGTCGTGAGAGTCTCGAGCGGGAGGGCCGAGACTCGGAACGGGTGGGGACCGCGAGCGCGGCAGCAGCGGCCTGCTCGGAGATGCGCTCGATCTGGTCGAGGATCGCTCGCACCCGCCGCCGCTCAGCGATCCACTCCAGGTAGAGGCGCCCTTCCTCGTCGCTGAGGTGTCGGGTCACGGTCTTGCCGGCGACCTTGGTGCTCCAGCGGTAATAGGGG
>DASRGG010000011.1:0-155004 GCA_035651155.1 Candidatus Limnocylindria bacterium
CGCAGACGTGCGAGGCTATCGGATGGAGCCACGACGTACCCCTTCCCTTCGTCTTCCTGGACTCGGGGATGAGGATGCGCGTGGCTCCTCTTCTTTGCAGGAAGGGGTTCGGAGTGTCTACCTTCAACGTGGGCTCTACGGTCTAGGGATGCCATCACGGAAGGACGGGCGGCGTGCGGATCGCGGTGTACCAGACGCCGACCGCGAGCGCGATGAGCAGCGCGGCGAGGGCGAGGTACTGCGGCGAGCGTCCGCGCTTCACGATGACCACGAGCAGCAGGACGGCCGCACCGGCGACGAGTGCGAGATCGAGTCCGAGGAAGATGAGCAGCGCGTTCATATGACGTTGTGCTCGCGGATGAGGTCGCCGCGCTGGAACCGTTCGTACGCGAGCCGCGAGATGTCGAGCGTCGTGCGTCCGTCGACGATCAGCTCCGCGATGGCCTCCCCCGCCGCGGGCGCGTGCATGAGGCCGTGGCCGCTGAACCCCGCGGCGCACACGAAGCCCGGCACGCTCTTCACGTGCCCGAGGATCGGGTGCTTGTCCGGCGTGTCCTCGTAGAAGCCGGCCCATCCGGTCTTCACGTTCGCCTTCTCGAGGATCGGGACGCGATCCAGCGCGCGCTCCACGACGGTCGGCAGGAAGTCCCAGTTCACCGAATCGTCGAAGCCCGGTCCGTCCGCCGGGTCGGCCATGCCCATGAGCACGCCGCCGGACTCGCGGTGGCAATAGAACGATGTGGCCATCTCGACCGTGAGCGGGAAGTCGCGATCGAGGCCGGGGACCGGGTCGGTGACGAAGATCTGACGGCGGAGCGGCTGGATCGGCAGGTCGAGGCCGACGAGCGCGCCGACCTGCGCCGCCCACGGCCCGGCCGCGTTCACCACCGTGCCGCACGCGAGCCTGCCCGCGGGCGTGCGGACCGCCGCGACGCGGCCCTCCTCGCGCTCGATCGCGGTCACCGGCTCGCCCTCGCGGAAGCGCACGCCCTCGTCGCGCGCCCTGGCGACGTATCCGTGGAGCAGCGACGTCGGGTCGAGGTATCCGTCCTTCGCGCAGAAGGTGGCGAAGCGCACGTCGTCGACCCTGAGATGCGGGAAGAGCTCGCGCGCCCCCGACGCGTCGATGCGGCGCGCGGGCACGCCGAGACGCGACCAGAGCTCCAGCGAGCGATCGAACGCGGCCGCGTCGCGATCCGACGTGACCAGGAACAGGTAGCCGACCTGACGGAAATCGGGATCGACGCCCATCTCCTCCGCGAACCGCTCCCAATGCGGAAGCGACCGCTGCGAGAGCCGCACGTTGATCTCGCTCGAGAACTGGAGGCGTACGCCGCCGGCGTTGCGCGACGTCGAGCCGCTGCCGAGGCGATCGCGCTCGAGGACGACGACGTCGCGCACGCCCTTGCACGCGAGGTGCCATGCGATCGACGCACCGAGGACTCCTCCTCCGACGATGACGACCTCAGCGCGGTCCACGCTCGCGGCCCGCCTCCCGGTCAGGATTGCTCGGGCGGGACCGCGGACGGCGCGATCCGCACCATCGCGAGCATCGCCTTGTACACCTCGAGATAGTCACGCGCGCCGTACGCGACCGACCGCGCGCCGGCGCGGCGCGTCCCGGGAATGAGCTCAGCCATGTCCGCCATCGCCGAGGTGAGGAACGTGAGCTCGACCTCGCTCTTGCCCTTTGGCACGAGCGGCTTGAGCGACCGCGCGCCCGTCACCGCGCGCGTCGCGCCGTCGCGCAGCGCCTCGCAGACCTTCGAGGGGTGCAGCATCTTCGCCGCGAACCGTCCGGCGGCGTCCTTCGTGCGGACCGCGACCACGTCCGGGCCGAGGAGCTGCCGGGCTTCGCGACACGTGGCGTCGTCACCGGCCACGAGCGAGACGGTGGACCCGAAATAGCCGGCGAGGTACGCGTTGAGCGTGGTCTCGCCGACGGGCTTCCCGTCGAGGCGGAGCTCGAAGATGGCGCGGCTCGCATAGGTGTGGTCGAGCACTCCCCTGGGATGGCCGGCACGCGCGTGATAGCCGACGAAGAAGCAGGTGTCGTAGTCGCCGTCGATGCCCTGTCCCATGCTCCAGGGCTTCGCGGTCCCGACGAGCAGCTCGGCGCGCGGGTCGAGCTCGTCCGCGTAGATGTTGTGCATCGAGCCGTGCGAGTCGTTGACGCAGAAGCGCCGCGCGCCGGCCGATGCCGCCCCGTCGATGCAGGCATTCGCCTCGTCGGTCATCCAACGGCGCGCGCGCTCGTACTCGACGCCCTGCATCATCACGTGGCTGTACGCTGCGACACCGCCGATGCCTTCCATATCGATCGAGATCCACACGCTGGAGGCGTGTCGCTTCGGCATGTGCGCGATGGTAGGAGGTTCATCGCCGTGCTGCGTCGCGGTAGAATGGTGTCCCCGGCACGCCGCAGTGGTGAAACTTGGTATACACGCCGTCTTCAGGGGGCGGTGCCCGCAAGGGCATGAGGGTTCAAATCCCTCCTGCGGCACAGTCAGCTCAGGTCATCGCCAGCGAGTGACGGCGCGCGTGCTCCGCTCCAGATGGGACCGGCTCGCGGAGTTGAAGCACACCCAGAGGCGCTCGTAGTCATAGATCGGGTACGTCGCGACCGTCGGACGGTGGACGAAGCTGGCGATGTAGCCATCGCCATCCAGCAGCCGCAGCGGAGGCAGATTGCCATCGGGAACGTCGATCGCACCGCGGATGAGGCTCTTCCGCGGCATGAGGCCGACGCTTGCGAGCCACCGATACAGCCGGACATCACCGAACTGGGCTTGACAGCGGACCCCGCCCGTCCTCGTTGGGAGCGCGGGGTAGACCATCGCGCGGCCCAGGCATTCGAGGAATGTGCGTACCAGCTGTCCAATCGCCAGAGTCGAAGGACAGGTGGCGTTCACCGCGTGCGACCAGGCATCCGTCGGTCGCCATCAGCCCGACGACATACGCCAAGCGGTCCGGCCACTCGAGGGCCAGCGTTGGTCGGCGATCTCGCTCGAGTGGAAGAGCGCGTACGGATCCGGGTCGCCGCTGCCGGTGATCCCGATGAGCAAAGCGTCGTAGCCGCGCTGCGCCACGGTGCTCTCGAGGAGAGTGCTGAACGACTGCGCGCGGGGGTCGGCGAGGATGCCGATCTGGCGCAGGTCGTCGACGATCTGGAGCGCCGCGGCGACCGGCGCGGGTGATTGCTCTTCCGATGGAGCGCGCGCGCCCGTCGTCGGCGCGCGAGACAGGCCGCCGGTACACGAGTCCTCGGCGCGACGCAGCGTTCCGCCCTTCGCCTCCCGCCACGAAGGACAGCTCCGCACGTCCAGCGCGGAATGTCTGCCCCTCGCCGGTCACACAGATCAGTGACGAGCCGCCACGTCTTTCGGGGACCGGCCGCGATCGCCTGTCGCACGTCCGTGCGACGCGAGCGCTACCGCTTGATCGCGGTCTTCACGTACCAGTCCTGCGCGTTCCAGAGCCGGTCGCTCGGCGCAATGATCGGCATGATGCGGATGCCCTGCACCTGCTTGCTCTGCGCGTACAGGTAATCGGAGAAATACAAGAAGACCACCGGCACCTCGGTCGCGATCGCCTGGAACACGGGCGCGATGAGCTCGAGCCGCTTCGCCTGATCGGAGGTGCGCCGTGAATTCTCGAGCGCGCGATCGAGCGGAAGGGTGAAGTACCCGGAGAGGTTGTGGCCCGGGTCGTCGATCTCGCTCGAATGGAACAGCGGATACGGATCGGGATCGCCGCTGCCGGTGATGCCGGTGAGCAGCGCGTCGTAGCCGCGCTCGCGCACCACTTTCTCCACCAAGACGCTGAACGGCTGCGCGCGCAGCTCCGCGGCGATCCCGACCTGGCGCAGATCGTCGATGATCTGGAGCGCCGCCGCGACGCGCGCCGGCTCGTCGGACGTGCTGATGCCGAACGCGAGCTTGACCCCACCCTTGTCGCGCACGCCGTCGTTGTCGTGGTCCTTCCAGTCCGCCGCGTCGAGCATGGCGCGGGCGTCGGCGAAGGAATGGTCGTAGCGCTTGACGTCCTTCACATAGGCCCACGACGTCGGCGGCACGAGCTCGTCGGCGACGCGGCCGCGGCCGTCGGCCGCGAGATCCAGCACGCGGCCCTTGTCGATGGCCGTGGCGATCGCCTGGCGCACCACGCGGTCGCGGAAGACCGCCTTCTCCGGGCGGACGTTGAGGAAGAGCGCCGTGTAGTCGGAGGTCGGGAAGCTGTAGAGATCGACGTTCTTGTACGTGCGGGCGCGCTCCGCGTCGGACGTCGAGAGCCCGCCGGCGCCGTCGATCTCGCCTCTGCCGAGCGCCGTGAGCGCGGCCGACGCATCCGGATAGGAGCGCAGGATGATGCGGTCAAGGTACGGCCGCTGGCGGTCGGGGTGAACCCTGTAGTAGTCGTCGCTCCGCGCGAGCACGACCTGCCGCGCGTCGGCCTCGACGACGCGGAACGGCCCGCTGCCGATGGGTCGCTGATTGAACGGCTGCCGCGGAAGGTCGTTGTAGGTGATGCCGGCGAGGCGATGCGCCGGCAGCAGCGGCAGCGTCGTGTTCGCGGCGAACGATCCGAAGGCCTCGGGGAGCGTGAAGCGCACGACGCGGTCGGTTACCGCCTCGGTCTTCACGCCACGGAAGGCGTCGCTGTAGGGGCCGACGTACGCCTTGTCCTGCACCAGCGACACCGTGTACACGACGTCCGCGGAGGTGACCGGCTCGCCATCCTGCCACCGCGCGTCGCTCCGGATCGTGAACGTCCAGACCTTGCCGTCGCCTTCCGTCGCGAACGTCGCGAGATCCGGCACCACGGAGCCGTCGCGATCGAACCGCGTCAGTCCCGTGAAGACGAGGCGAACGACGTCGGCGTCGAGATCGGTCGCGGCGAGCACGGGCTGGAGGTATTGCGGCTGGCCGACCACGCCTTCGATGTACGTGCCGCCGTAGGCGGGGACCACGCCGGTGCGCTCGGCCTGGTCGAGGAAGACGGCGCCCGCACTGACCACCGCCATGAGCGCGACGAGCGCCACGACGACGAACTTATCGCGCGCGGTCACCTAGGCGGCGTTCGCGCCTCGCGCGCTGAAGAGCGAGATCGCGACGTAGACGACGATGAGCACGACCGTCAGGCGGAAGAGCGTGCGCTCGAGGCCACGGCGGCTGCGGTACGCGGTCGACTCGCCGCCGAAGGTCGACGACAGGCCCGTCCCCCGCGCCTGCAGGAGGATCGAGCTGCTCACGGCCACGGCGATGACGATCTGGGCGATCTGAAGGAGATCCATGGGGTCTCTCGATTCTAGCCGCTCGCGGCGCGCGGACGCATAGAGCGGGCCGCGCGCGGTGCCCGCGCCGTGCGAGCGCAGGCCGCGTCACGCGCGTTCGCTGAGGAGCGAGCGGCCCGTCATGCGCTCGGGCACGGGAAGACCCATGAGGCCGAGCAGCGTGGGCGCGACATCGCGGAGCCCGCCGTCCCGCATCGCGTAGCGATGGGCGTCCCGCGCGGCGAGCGCGACGGGGACCGGATTCAGGGAATGCTGCGTGTTGCGGCTGCCGTCCGGGAAGAGCATCTCCTCGGCGTTGCCGTGGTCGGCGGTGACGAGCACGCATCCGCCGGCCGCGAGCGCGGCGTCCACCACGCGCCCCACCGCCGCGTCGGTCGCGGCCATCGCCTTCTCCGTCGCGACGATGTCGCCGGTGTGCCCGACCATGTCTGGGTTCGCGAAGTTGACGATCGCGAAGTCGTACGCTCCGGTCGCGATCGCCCGCGCGAGCGTCTCCGCGACCGCCGCGGCGCTCATCTCCGGCTGCTGGTCGTACGTCGCGACCTTCGGCGATGGCACGAGCGCCCGGTCCTCGCCCGGGAACGGCGCCTCGCGACCGCCGTTGAAGAAGTAGGTCACGTGCGCGTATTTCTCCGTCTCGGCCGTGTGGAACTGACGGAGGCCGGCGTCGGCGAGGATCTGCGCCATCGGGATGACCTCCTGGGGCGGGAACGCGACGAGCACCTTAGGGAGCTCGACCTTGTACTCCGTCATCGTCACGAACGTCAGGTCCCGCGGTCGGCGCGCGCGCGGGAAGCCCTCGAAGTCGTCCCGCATGAACGCCCAGGTGAGCTGGCGGGCGCGGTCCGGCCGGAAGTTGATGAACACGACCGCGTCGCCGTCCTCCACCCGCGCGCCGCCGCCGACGATCCGCGGCTCCATGAGCTCGTCGCCGCAGCCGTCCTTCGCGTAGCACTCGAGCACCGCGTCGCGCGCGGTCGGCGCGGACGGCGCGGCCGCGTCCACGATCGCGTCCCACGCGCGCTTCGTGCGCTCCCAGCGCTTGTCGCGGTCCATCGCCCAGTACCGGCCCTGGATCGTCGCGATCGGCGGGACGACGCGCGGCAGCAGCTCGAGCGCGCTGCGCGGCGGCATGTCACGGCCGTCGAGGAAGCAGTGATAGACGGCGCGACGCACGCGCTCCCGCTTCGCGAGCTCAGCCGCGGCGTTCAAATGCGCGAGGTCCGCGTGCACGCCACCGCTGGAGAGCAGTCCCAGCAGGTGCAGCGTCCCGCGCTCGCGGACCGCGGCGCATGCCGCGCGCAGCGCGGGGTTCTCGAAGAACGCGCCGTCGGCGATCGCGTCGTTGATGCGGACGAGCTCCTGGTACTGCACGTAGCCGGCGCCCATCGTGAGATGGCCCACCTCGCTGTTCCCCATGACGCCGTCCGGAAGTCCGACCGCCCGGCCGCTCGCCTCGAGCCGCGCGTGCGGGTAGCGCGCGAGGAGCTCGTCGAGCCGCGGCGTCTCGGCGCGGGCTACCGCGTTGCCCGGACCGCCGGGGGCGATCCCCCATCCGTCGAGGACGCAGAGGACCACCGGCCGGTAACGAGCGCTCACGCGAAGGCGCGCACGATGTTCGCGAACTCGTCGGCCTTGAGCGACGCACCGCCGACGAGCGCGCCGTCGATGCCCTCGGCGCCCGCGAACTCGGCCGCGTTGGCCGCGGTGACGCTGCCGCCGTAGAGGATCGGGACGTCGGCCGAAGGTAGCCCGGCACGATCGAGCGCCCCGCGGATGACGCGCGCCGCCGAGGCCGCGTGCGCCGCCGTCGCCGGCCGTCCCGTTCCGATCGCCCAGATGGGCTCGTACGCGATCACGAGCGCCGATGCCTTGTCGCGCGCGGCCTGGAGCGGCGCGGTGCCGGCCGCGATCTGCCGCGCGATGACCGCGTCGGTCTCGCCACCGAGGAACTGCGACTCGCTCTCGCCGACGCAGAGGACGACGCGAAGGCCGCTCGAGATCGCGCGCGCGAGCTTGCGCGACACGCGTGCGTCGTCGTCGCCGAGATCGCGGCGCACCTCGGAATGGCCGACGATGGAACCGATCGCGTAGCCCGCGAGCATCGAGGCCGCGACCTGTCCGGTGTAGGCGCCCTTCTCCTCCCAGTGGACATCCTGCGCGTAGACCGCGACGTGCGTGCCGCGCAGCGCGTCGGCGACGCCCACGAGGGCGATCGCCGGTGGCGCCACGCCGACGATCGCGCCGCCCGCCGGCGCCGACGCCGCGACGGACCGCGAGAGCTCCACCGCGGCGGCGACCGTCGCGGGGTTCATCTTCCAGTTGCCGATCACCACACACGCGCGCGTCATCGTGCCGCCTCCTCGACGATCCTGCGGAGCCGCTGGCGCATCGACCACTTCGTCGTGGCGACGCGCGCCGCGAGCTCCGCGAGCGTGGCCTCCGGCGCGCGCAGCCGCGCCCGCGCGGCTTCGCGCACCCGCGCGGGGAGCGCGGCGAGCCGTCCCGAACCGGCGAGCGCCCGGATCGCCTCCGCCTGCGCCCGGGCCGCGATCACCGCGCGGGCGAGGTTCGCGGCTTCCGCGTTCACCTGCGCGTTCGTGCGACCGCGGACCTCACGAGAGACCCGGCGTGCCTCGAACCGCAGCAGCGTCTCCGTCGCGCCCGCGAGACGAAGGAATGCCGCGATCGCGTCGGCGTCGCGCAGCAGATGGATCGTGCGCCCGCGACGGGTCCGCGTGCGCGGCCGAAGACCGGCCCCGATGAGGATCTGGCGCGACCGCCGGGACTCGCCACGCGGAGGCCGCAGCTCGAGGAGGTTGCCCGAGGGACCCGATGACAGCGAGCCACCGGCGAGGAAGAGACCGCGGAGGTACGCGCGGCGACAGCACGCCTTCCGGAGCGAGGACGGCATCGTCGTCTCGGTCGAGTGCGCGAGCCGCCGCGCCGGCCGGCCAAGGTGTCCGGCACGCGGCAGGAGCGCGGCGAGCACGCGCGCGTCGCACGCCGACGGTCTCACCCGCGCCAGCTCGGCCTTCACCTCCTCGGAGAGCGGCGAGCGGTCGGCGGCGCGCACGCCCCGCGTCACGTCCGCACCTCGGCCCGATCGATATCGCGGTGCTCGACGGTGATCTCGCCCGGCCACGCATCACGCAAGCGGCGCGCGACCTCGTCGGCGAGCACGACCGAGCGGTGCCGTCCGCCGGTGCAGCCGAGCGCGATGGCGAGCCGCGCCTTCTTCTCCTCCTCGTAGCGCGGCAGCGCGAACTGGAGGAACGGCATGAGATGCGCGAGGAACTCCTTCGTCGCGGGGTGGTCGAGCACGAACGCGCGCACGCGCGCGTCGCGGCCATCGAGGTCGCGGAGCGCCGGGATGTAGAACGGGTTCTCCATGAACCGCACGTCGATGACGAGGTCGGAGGCGGGCGGCAGTCCGAACTTGAATCCGAAGCTCACGACGTGGACCAGCATCGCGGGGGTCCCGGATCCGTAGAGCGAATGCAGGGTGTCGCGCAGGTCCTTGACGCTCAGGTGGGTCGTGTCGATCACCTTGTCCGCGCGCGCACGCAGCTCGACGAGCATCGTTCGCTCCTCGTCGATCGACGGCTGCACGCCGCCGGTGCCCTCGAGGGGATGGCGGTGACGAGTCTCACTGTACCGGCGCAGGAGCACCTCGTCGGACGCGTCGAAGAAGAGCAGGTGCGGCTTGTCGCCGGCCGCCGCGAGCGCGTCCAGCGCCGCGGTCGCCTCCGCGAAGAGCGCGCCGCTGCGCGCGTCGATGACGAAAGCGACGAGGTCGTGCCCGCCGCGGCGGCAGACCTCGAGCGCGGAGGCCATGAGCGCGGGCGGCAGGTTGTCGAGGATGTAGTAGCCGAGGTCCTCGAACACCTTGACGGCCTGCGTCTTCCCCGATCCGGAGAGCCCTGTGACGACGACGAAGCGCGGCGCGCCGGAATGGTCGCGGCGCGAGGTGTCGCTCAGCGGACCACCTTCGAGAGCACGGCGCTCACGATCGAGATGAGGATCGAGCCGACGAGCGCCGAGATGAAGCCGTCGACGCTGAAGCCGAGCTGCGGGATCGCCGAGACGATGAGCAGCATCGACGCGTTGATCACGAAGATGAACAGGCCGAGCGTCGCGCAGGTGAGCGGCAACGACACGATCAGGAGGATCGGCCGGACGAACGCGTTCACCAGCCCCAGCACGACCGCCGTCAGGAGCAGCGAAAGGTAGCGGCCCGGCTCGCCGAGCCCGTAATCGACGAGGCCCCAATGGATGCCGGGAACGAAGAACGCGGCCACGGCGATCGCGATCGCGGTGACGACGCCTCGCAGCAGGATGCCCATCGGGGTACAGCCTAATGCGTCAGTACTGGCTGAGCGTTCCGCGGACGCGCATGTGGCGCTCCGCGCGATCGAACGACCACCGCCCGAGCGGGAACATCACGATCGTGGTCACGATGAGGGCGGCGTACTCGAGGACCGGATCGACGAGCGGGCGCGTTCCGAGGGCGTGCTGACGGAGGATGTCCATGGCGTACGTCGTCGGGAGCGCGTAGGCGATCGGCTGCAGGACGCCGGGCAGCAGGGTCACCGGGAAGGCGGCACCGGACGCCGTCGCGAATAGGAAATTCGTGCAGTCGATGAAGAGGTTCGCGTCGCGGATCGTCAGGACGATGCCGGCGAGCAGGTGCGCGAAGCCGACGAGCGCGATCGTGGCGATGACGAGCGCCGGGAGCGCGTAGACCATCTCGAGACGCAGGCGCAGTCCGAAGAACACGATGCCGATCGCGAAGATGGCGATCTGGCTGAACACGAACCAGAAGAGGCCGCCGAGCGCGCGGCCGAGGACCAGCACTTCCTTCGACGTGGGCGCCAGCCATGTCGGCTCGAGCGTCCCCATCTCCATCTCGTTCCGGAAGCTCATGCCCATCGCCCAGAACGCCGTCGCGACGAGTCCGCTCACCACGCCGCCGAGGAAGATGAAGCCGGCGAGATCGTCGGTGCCGATCATCTTCTCGAGTCCGACGACCTTCCCGCCGACCGCGAACGACGCGCCGAAGAGCAGCGCGGGCAGCACGCCCTGATAGAGCGGCGTGAAGATCTGCGACGCCACGATGAAGCGGTAGCGAGACTGGTTCCGGACGTCCTTGCGCGCGAGCGCGAGCGCGGCGCGGAGCTCGTCCATCAGTACCGTCCGAGCATCCCGGTCCGCCGCGCCGACGCCTCGAGCACGTTGAAGAGAAGCACGCCGAGCGCGCCGAAGGCGATCGCGAGGATCAGGAGCACGCCGGCGGCGGGCGCGACGTCCAGCGGCGTCGCTCCCCTGAGGAGCGCGTCGCGCATCGCCGCGACGATGTAGGTCGGCGGCATGACCGTGGACGTCGCCTGCGCCCAGGCCGGCAGCATCACGATCGGGAAAGTGATCCCGCACAGCAGCGAGAGCGCCCCGCGCGTGAACTGCACGGCCGGCCCGACCTCGCCGAAGCGCAGGACCGCGGCGCTGAAGAACGAGCCCATCGCGTACATCGCTGGCAGGCCGGCGAGAACGATGAGCAACGTGAGCAGGGCTCCGCCGAGCGGCAGCACCACCCCGAACAGGAGCCACACCGAGATGCCCATGACCAGCAGCTGGAACGCCGTCCACACGACGTTCGCCAGCGTCGGACCGAACAGCGGGACGACCCGCGAGACCGGCGTGAGGAACACGGCCTCGAGCGTCCCGGTCACCTGGTCGCGCCGCAGCGCCGTTCCGGGACCCCACAGCAAGGTCGAGATCCACATGTACATCGCATAGCCGACGAAGATGAAGAGCGTGATCCCGGTGGTACCGGAGCGAGACGCGAACGCGTCCAGCGCCTGCCGATCGCCGCCGCCGGAGTAGGCCTGCCCCATGAGGACCCAGACCGACGGGAGCAGGACCGGCCAGAAGACCTGACCGATGACGTTGGCGGGATAGCGCCGGAGCAGCCGCGCCTCACGCCGACCCGCGGCGACAAGGGCGCGCAGGTCCGCGGCGAACGTGCCGCTCATTCCCGCAGCGCGCGCCCGGTGAGGGACAGGAACACGTCCTCGAGGCTCACGGGCACGACCTCGACGTGCTGGATCGTCGCGCCCAGGCTGCGCGCCGCGTCGAACGCCGCGGGGACGAAGTCGCGTGCGGACGCACAGTGCGCGGTGACCGCGAGCGTGCCGCTGTGGCGCTCGCTCCGCGCGATCGACGCGCCCGAGGCGAGACGCGAGAGCAGCACGGCGTCATCGCCGGTGAGACCGATCTCGAGGCGCACGACCTCCTCGGCGCGGATCCGGCGCTTCAGCCGCGCCGGCGTGTCGAGCGCGACGATCTGGCCGTGGTCGATGATCGCGATGCGGTCGCAGAGCTGATCCGCTTCCTCCATGTAATGCGTCGTGAGGAGCACGGTGCGGCCCTGCCGCTTCAGCTCGCGCACCCGGTCGCGAAGATCGCGCGCCGCCTGCGGATCGAGGCCGACGGTCGGCTCGTCGAGGATCACGAGCGGCGGATCGGGCAGCAGCGCGCGCGCCAGCGCGAGCCGCTGACGCATGCCGGTGGAGTACCGCTCCACGTAGTCGTCGGCGCGGTCGGAGAGCTTCACCGCCGCGAGGCTGCGCGCGATGCGCTCCTTCGTCTCCTTCGGCGGGACGTGGTAGAGGGCCGCGAAGTACTCGAGGTTCTCGCGGCCCGTCAGCTTCCAGTACAGGCTGCGCTCGCCGGAGAGCATCGCGCCGAGGCGCGCCCGCACCGTGCGCGGATCCTTCGCGACGTCGATGCCGAGCACGGTGATCGTGCCCGCGGTCGGCTCAAGCAGCGTCGCGAGCATCTTCATCGTCGTCGTCTTCCCGGCCCCGTTCGGGCCGAGGAGGCCGAAGATCTCGCCGCGCTCGACGGTGAGGTCGATGCCGTCTACCGCGCGGAAGGTGGTGCGCCGGTCCGGCCGGCGCCCGAGGCGCTGCCAGATGGTCCGACGACCCTTCTCGAATTCCTTGACGAGCCCGCGCGCCTCGACGGCCCACGCTCGCTCCGCCCGCCGAACGGGGGCTCCCTCCCCCGCACTCGTCATTCGACGAAGATCTCTACCCGATCCTCGTCGTCGGCGACGTCGACGACACGGCCCGGGAAGTCGATGGACCGAAGCAGCTCGTCCAGATCGATCCCGAACTTCGAAAGATGGCCGCGCACGAGGCCGCTCGACCCGAGCTTCATCTTGCCGATGCGCGCGATCGCGAGCGGGATCGCGACGTTGACCTTCTGCTCGCCACCTTCGGTCACGCGGATGCGCAGGATCCGCCCGCGCGAGCCGGGCACGCTGGTACCGGCCCGCGGAGGCGGCGGGGGAGGCGGCGCGTGCCTCGCGCCGTCGTCGATGTCGCCAAGGGCCCGGAGGAGCCGGTAGGCCTGCTCGCTGTCGATCTTCCCTTCGGCGAGAAGCCGGAGGACCTGCTTCCCTTCCTCGCTCGGCATCAGCGGTCCGTGCGCGCGGCGTCGAGCGCCGCGGCGGCGTCATCGACGTTGAGCTCGCCCCTGGCGACACGCTCGAGGACGCCGCGGACCGCCTCGCGCGCGGCGGTGTCCATGGGCTCGGTACGTTCGACATCGGCCGCGGACCCGCGCTCGCGCTCGGCCTGGACGTCGGCGCCCCCCGCGCCACGCGGCTCTTCGGTCGACGCCTCGCCGGGCACCTCGACCACGCTGCCGCCGATGGTGAGGTCGCCGCTCACGGTCTTCACGATCGCGTGGCCCCGCGCGTCGCCGAGGGCGACGGAGTATTCCTTGCGACTCTGCCGCGTGACCCGCGACGGGATCTCCGATTCGAGATCGCCGCTCGCGGTGCGAAACTCGACGAGCAGGTCCGGGTCGACGAGGCGCAGGTCGACGTCGCCGCTGATGGTGCGGACCCGGTGCTCGCGCGCGGCCTCGAGCACACCGGTGAGCTCGATGTCGCCGCTCACGGTGTGGAGCTGCATCGACCGCACCCGCGCCGCGTCGAACGTCACGTCGCCGCTCACCGTGTTGCCCTCGACGTGGCCGACGTAGCGGCGGACGTTCACGTCGCCGCTCACGCTCTTCAGCCGGAGCGGCCCCTGCGCGTCGACGAGCGCGACGTCGCCGGACACGCTCTGGATCTCGATCGGGCCGCGGGTGCCGGTGATGGAGAGATCGCCGCTCACGGTCTGCGCGTCGACGGCGCACTCCACGGGCACGGCGATCTCGAAGTCGACGCGGAAGCGCTTGCCGCGGAAGAGGTCGATCCAGCCGCGCTCCTGCTCGTACAGGTGCGGCTCGACGTGCAGCTCGTCGCCGTGCTTCTCCATGCGGATCTCGAGGTTCTGGAGGAGCCGCTTCGCGCGGTCTTGGCTGCCCGCGGTGACGTGCTTCGTCGCGACGACGGTGATCTTGCCCGGCTCGCCGACGGTGACGGTGGTCTCGCCGGAGATGTTCCGGACGCGCAGGCGCGGCATCCGGTCGAAGAGGAACTCGCCGTTCACGGTCTCGTCGTAGGTCTCGCCCACGGCATCGCTCACGAAGTCCTTCATGAAGCCCTTCGCGAAGTCGCCAAAGGGCATCCCCTCGATGTCCACGCCGCGCAGGTGAAGACCCTCACCCGACACGTGGATGCGCCGGCTCCGGCGCTCCTCGCGCCCGGCCTCCCGCGCCATCCGCTCCGCCTCACGCGCCTGATCGCGTGCCGCTCGCTCCTGATCGCGGGCCGCGTCGCGGGCATCGCGCTCGGCGCGGCGCGCCTCGCGCTCGGCCTCGTGCGGATCGAAAGTGGACCAGTCGGGATCGCGGGGCTCGCCGCTCAATGGATGGTCTCCGCTTCCAGCAGGCTGGCCGCGTCATCCGGCGCGATGCGTCCCTCGGCGAGCTCCCGCAGGATCTCCTTGCGCCGCTCGGCCTCGCGGTCGGCCTCGGCCTGCGACGGGAACCCGAGCGCGCGGATGACCGCGTCGAGCCGCGAGCGGACCGTGGGATACGAGATGCCGAGCTCGCGCTCGACGTCCTTGAAGCTGCCCCGTGCGCGGATGAATACCTCGAGGAATTCGAGCTGCTCCGGCGCGAGAGCGTGGAAGCGACCGAGCGAGAAAGAGCCTTCGAGCCGCGTTCCGCAGCCCTCGCATTCCAGCCGCACGACGTTGAGCTGCTCCGAGCAGATCGGGCATCGCGCGACGACCGGATTCGCCATGACTCGGTTATGCGCGGCGACCTCATCGAAAGTCAAGCCGACATGAGAGTTCTGTAGCCGAGATATCGAAACGATGAGGTGCGCACTATCGCGGGTTGTTGTGTTGCCAACGACAGTTGCTTTGCCCTAGTCCCCTGCCGCCGAAGCTGGTAGCGATGAGCCGTGCCTTCACGCGGCACACTGTCCGTTGTGACCGACCGTCGCGACGCGCCGTACGAGCGGGTGCGCGTCGTCTGTCTGCGCGGGAACCTGCTGCTGCTCGTGCAGCACCGCTGGCACGACGGTTCGTTCTTCTGGTTGTTGCCCGGTGGCGGCATCAAGGACGGTGAAACGATCGAGGACACCGCCGTACGCGAGGTCTGGGAGGAGGCCGGCGTGCGCATCCGTGTCCTTCGCCAACTCGAGCGGCCTGCCGCCGTCACTGGTGCAGGTCCCGAGCACGCATTTGTCCTCGCCGAGCCGCTCAACGACGAGACGCTCGGACCGCAGCCTGCGGTCGACGGTGATGCCGTGTTCGCTGTCGAGTGGCACGCCATCAGCCCGAGTTCGCCGATCGGTGGATTGACCCCGGAGTTCTGGGCACCTCTCGGACCGCTGCTGCTGCGTGTCGCGCGTGATGCATCGTGAAGCTCAAGACGTTCGCGCGCTACGGCTGAGCGTGATGCCTACCCAGCTCATCCTCGTTCGGATCTAGGGGCCTCGGCACGGCCGGACAGCCTAGCCACCGGTCGGTCGGTTAGCAACACGACAACCCGCGACAGGGTGCGCAGGGGCCCGGGCGTGCGGGCTACGCTTCGAGCGCTTCCTTGATGCGCCTGGCGAGCGCGGGACCGACACCCGCGACGGCGGCGAGATCGTCGACGCCGGCCTCTCGCATACCGCGAACGGATCCGAACTTCCGGAGCAGCGCGCGCTTCTTCGCCGGGCCGACGCCCGCGACGTCGTCGAGGAGCGAGCGGACGGCGCGCTTCGCGCGCACCTGCTGGTGGTACGTGACGGCGAAGCGGTGCGCCTCGTCCCTGATGCGCTGAACGAGATACAGGCCCTGCGAGGTCCGCGGGAGCACGACGGGGTCCGGCCGTCCGGGCAGGAAGAGCTCCTCGCGCTCCTTCGCGAGCGCGACGATGGGGATCTGCAGCCGGCCGGCGTCGGCGAGCGCGTCGAGCCCCGCGGAGAGCTGCCCCTTTCCGCCGTCGAGGATGACGAGGTCCGGGAGCGTCCACCCCTCCGCCCGCGCCTGCGAGCTCCGCGCGAATCGGCGCTTCAGCGTCTCGCGCATGTTCGCGAAGTCGTCGTTCCGATCGGAGATGCGCGCGCGGAAGCGGCGGTACTGCGACTTCGCCGGGCGGCCGTCCTCGAACACGACCATCGACGACACGACGCTCGTGCCCTGCACGTGGCTCACGTCGTAGCACTCGATCCGCTTCGGCGGACCCTCCAGGCCGAGCGCCTCCTGCAGCTCCGTGAGCGCCGTGTCGGTCTTCCCGCGATCCGCGAGCCAGCGCACCCGCTCCTGCTCCAGCGCATCCGCGGCGTTGCGCGCCGCGAGCTCGGCGAGGTGGCGCTTCCGCCCCCGCTGCGGGACGTGGATGCGCACCGGGCCGCCACGACGCTCGACGAGGAACGCCTCGAGCGCCTCGCCGTCTGGTAGCGGCGTCGGCGTCACGATCTCCGGCGGCAGCGCGCCCGCCGCGCCGTAGTGCAGGCGCAGGAAGGATGCGACGACCTCGGCCGGGCTCGCGCCCTCGGAGCCCTCGAGCGCGAAATGGTCGCGACCGACGACGGTGCCGTCGCGGACGCGGAAGACCTGCACGACCGCGTCGTTCTCGGAGAGCGACGCCGCGAGGACGTCGAAATCGTCGCCCTTGTACGCGTGGACCTCCTGGCGCTCGAGGGTGCGATCGATCGCGACGAGCCGATCGCGCAGCAACGCGGCGCGCTCGAACTCGAGCGCCGCCGACGCGGCCTCCATCTCGCGGCGCGTCTCGCGCGCGAGGGCCTCGTAGCGTCCTTCGAGGAACAGCACGCTGCGGTCGATGGTCGCGCGGTACTCGTCCTTCGTGGTGTGACCCACGCACGGCGCGGTGCACCGCTTCAGGTGATAGAGGAGGCAGGGGCGTCCGCCCGGCAGCGCGCTCGGCGGGACCGTCCGTCCGCGCCCGTCGTCGCCGGCGACGATGGTGAGCTTGCAGGTGCGGTACGGGAACAGCTTCTGCAAGAGGTCGAGGGACTGATCGACCGATTTCGCGTTCGCGAAGGGACCGAAGTAGCGCGCGCTGCGATCACCGAGCGTGCGCGTGCGGAGGATCCGCGGGAAGTCCTCGCCGAGCGTGACCTTCACGTACGGATAGGACTTGTCGTCCTTGAGGCGGATGTTGTAGCGCGGCCGGTGCTGCTTGATGAGGTTGTTCTCGAGGAGATAGGCCTCCGCGATCGAGCCGGTGACGACGTACTCGAGTCGCTCGGCGCGCTCCACCATGCGGATGTGCCGGACCTCGAGGTCGCTACGCGCCCAGGGTCCCCCACCCCTGGGCCCGAAGTAGGAGCGGATGCGGTCGCGGAGCGCGTCCGCCTTTCCCACGTACAGCACGCGTCCACGCGCGTCCTTGAAGAGGTACACGCCGGGCGCTTCGGGGAAGGAGGCCGCCTGTGCCTCGAGCGAGGCGCGGCGATCGTCGCGATCCACGGTCCGAGTATCCGTACAGAACGAGCGCTATGCTTTCGCGAAGCAAAAGGGGAGGTTGCGCGGCGTGAAAGAAGCGGTCGTCGCACCCAAGCGGGCACGGCGGTCCGTGCAGTCGGTCGATCGGGCGCTCGACCTGGTCGAAGCGCTCGCGGCCGCCGACGGCGAGGTGAGCATCACCGCGCTCGCGACGCGGACCGGCCTGCACGTCTCCACGGTGCATCGGCTGCTCTCGACCCTGCTCCGCAGGGGCTACGTGCGCCAGAACCCCGAGACCAGCCGCTACTACGCCGGGCCCAAGCTCGCGATGCTCGCCGAAGGGCGCTCGCGGTTCGGCGACATGCGGATGCGCGCGCGGCCGATCCTCCACGCGATCACCGAATCGACGCGCGAGACCGCGAACCTCGTCGTGCTCGACGACACGGCGGCCGTGTACATCGAGACGGTGCCGAGCCCGCAGGTGGTCCGTCTCTTCACGGCCGTCGGGAACCGTGTCCCGCTGCACGCGACGGGCGCGGGAAAGTGCCTGCTCGCGGCGCTCCCCGCGGCCGCGCGCGACGCTCTCATCGACCGCCTCGAGCTCCGACCGTACACGCCGCACACCATCGTCGACCCCGCCGCGCTGCGGCGCGCGCTCGACGAGGCACGCGAGCGCGGCTTCACCATCGACGACGAGGAGTACGACGACGGCGTGCGCTGCGTCGCCGTGCCCGTCGGCGGGACCGGCGACGCGATCGCCGCGATCTCGGTGTCGGCGCCCGCCAGCCGGCTCACGCGGCAACGCTGCCTCGAGCTCGTCCCGATGCTGCGCCGCTCGGCGTCGGAGCTCGCCGCGGCGGTGCGCGACCGGCACGACGCCGCGTCATGAGCCGGGGCGCGGGCCCCGGTCCGGCGAGTGGGGACGAGCGCACCGTCCGCGCGGGACTGCGCGGACGCGAGCTCGTCCAGGCCCTCGAGCGGCTTCTCGGCACGAGCAAGGTGCTCGGGACGCGCGAGGATCTCATCCTCTACGAGTACGACGGCGCGGTGGACACCGCCACGCCGGACGCCGTCGTCCTCCCCAACGACACCGCGGACGTCGCCGCGCTCGCGCGCTTCTGCCACGAGCACTCCGTGCCGATCGTCCCGCGCGGCGCGGGGACGGGCCTCTCCGGCGGCGCGATCGCGGTGGAGGGCGGGGTCGTCGTGTCCTTCGCGCGCATGGCGCGCATCCTCGAGATCGACGTCGCGAACCGGCGCGCCGTCGTGCAGCCCGGTCTCATCAACCTGCATCTCTCGACGGCCGTCGCGCCGCACGGCCTCTACTTCGTACCTGATCCCTCGAGCCAGAAGGCCTGCACGCTCGGCGGGAACGTCGCCGAGAACAGCGGCGGACCGCACACCCTCGCGTACGGCGTGACCACCAACCACGTCACCGGACTCGAGATCGTCCTCTCGGACGGCACCGTCGTGCGTCTCGGCGGAAAGGCCGAGGAGGCCGAGGGCTACGACCTCATCGGCGCGTTCGTCGGATCGGAGGGCACGCTCGGGCTCGTCACCGAGATCACGGTGAAGCTCACGCCGCTCCCCGAGGATCGGCGCACCATCCTCGCCGCCTTCCCGACGATGGACCGCGCCTCGGAGTCCGTCTCGGCGATCATCGCCGCGGGCATCGTGCCGGCGGCCATCGAGATGATGGACAACCTCGCGACGCAGGCGGTCGAGGCCGCGGTCGGCGCGGGCTACCCGCTCGACGCCGGCGGCATCCTCCTCGTCGAGGTCGACGGCCTCGCGGCAGGGCTCGACGACGCGGCCGCGCGCATCGAGGCGATCTGCCGCGAGCGCGGCGCGACGACGCTCCGGCGGGCCGCCAGCGCGCTCGAGCGCGAGAAGCTCTGGGCCGGGCGCAAGGGCGCGTTCGCCGCGATGGGCCGCCTCGCTCCCGCGTACTACGTGCAGGACGGCGTGATCCCGCGTACGCGGTTGCCCGAGGTCCTCCGCGCGGTCGAGGAGATCGGGGCGCGCCACCACGTTCGCGTGGCGAACGTGTTCCACGCCGGCGACGGCAACCTGCATCCGCTGGTGCTCTTCGCCGACGCCTCCGAGCTCGAGCGCGTGCACGAGGCCGGTCGAGAGATCCTCACCGCCTGCGTCGAGGCGGGCGGTTCGATCACCGGCGAGCATGGCGTCGGGATGGAGAAGAACTGCTACATGCCGCTGCAGTTCACGGGAGCCGACCTTGCCGCGATGCGCCGCCTCAAGGACGCGTTTGATCCCGCCGGACTCGCGAACCCCGGCAAGATCTTCCCCACGCCGGGGCGCTGCCGCGAGTTCCAGCTCGCCGCGTCGCGGTGACCGCGACCACGGTCGCGACCCGACCGGCGACCGCCCCCGAGCTCGCGCGCGTGCTTCGCGACGCGAGCGAGTCGCATCGGACCGTACGCGTCCGCGGCACCGGGACGAAAGACTACCTCGGCGACCTGCTGCCCACGGACGCGATCGTCGAGACGGCGGCGCTCGCCGGGATCGTCGCGCACGTGCCCGCCGATCTCACCGTCACCGTGCGCGCGGGCACGCGCCTCGCGGACCTGCGGCAGGCGCTCGCGGAGGCCGGCCAGATGCTCGCGCTCGACCCGCCGCATGGCGACGGCGCCACGATCGGCGGTATCGTCTCGGCCAACAGCAGCGGCTTCCTGCGCGCGCGGTACGGCGGCATCCGCGATCAGCTCATCGGCACGGAGCTCGCGCTCGCGGACGGCACCGTCGCGCGCTCGGGTGGCCGCGTCGTGAAGAACGTCGCGGGCTACGACCTCAACAAGCTGCTCCTCGGGGCGCTCGGCACCCTCGGCGTGATCACCGAGTGCACCTTCAAGGTCCTGCCGCTGCCGAAGGCCTCGCGCGGTCTGGTCGGGCGCTTCCGGCGGGCGGCCGACGCGTTCGGCGCCGCCGACACGCTCGCCCGCACCTCCGCTCGCCCCGCCGCCCTCGTCGCGCACACCACGGCGCGCGACCACTGGCAGCTACACGTCCAGGCCGACGGCGAGCCGAGCGCGGTCGCGCGGACGATCGAGCTCGCCGCGGACGCGGCGCGCGGCGACGGGACCGCCGAGGCCGTCGACGACATCGCGCGCGCCCTCGCGCCGCTGCGCGAGCTCGTGGAGCAGCCCGAGGGGGCGATCGTCCGCGCCGCGCTCCCCCCGGCCGCGCAGTCGTCCTTCGCCGAGGTCGCGATCGGCCTCGACGGCTTCGCGCGGCTCGTCGCCGACGCGGCGTCGGGCATCGTGCGGGTGCAGCTGCGTGGCGGGGACGACGAGCTCGTCGCCGGCACGGACGCGCTGCTCGCGGCCGCGCGCGTGTGCGGCGGGAGCGCGCGCGTCGAGCGGCGCCCCGAGCACCTCCGCTCGCGGATCGGCGCATGGGGCGACGTCGACCTTCCCGGCCTCTTCCTGATGCGGCGCCTCAAGGCCGCCTTCGACCCGAACGGCGTCCTCGAGCCCGGACGCGGGCCGGTGCGATGAGCTCCTACCCGAGCGCCGTCGACGCGCCCGCCCGCGAGCTGCTCGACCGCTGCGTGCACTGCGGCTTCTGCCTTCCGACCTGCCCGACCTACGCGGTCCTCGGCCTCGAGATGGATTCACCGCGCGGGCGCATCCGCCTCATGCAGACCGTGTGGGACGGACGGGTCGACGTGTCGGGCGACGAGTTCGCGAAGCACATCGGACAGTGCCTCGACTGCCGCGCCTGCGAGACGGCGTGCCCCTCGGGCGTCGAGTACGGGAAGCTGGTCGAAGGCGCGCGCTCGCAGATCGAGCTGTCGCGCCGGCGCTCGCCGCTCTCCGCGGCCGTGCGGTCGCTCGCGTTCCGCGTCCTCCTCGTGCGCCCCGGAATGCTGGCGCTGTTCGCGCGCGCCTCCGTCCTGGCGAAGCGTCTCGGCGCGGGACGCGTGCTGCGCGCCGTCGGCGCGCGGCGTCTCGCGGACATGCTCGCCCTCGTCCCTGACCGGGCGTCGTCGACGTCGCTCGAGCGGACGTACGCCGCCGCGGGCGCACGGCGCGGACGCGTCGCGCTCTTCCAGGGCTGCGTCATGCGTGCCGCCTTCGCCGGCACGAACGCCGCGACCGCGCGCGTCTTCGCGCGCAACGGCATCGAGGTCGTCGTTCCCGAGAGGCAGACCTGCTGCGGCGCGCTGCACGCGCACGCGGGCGCGCGCGGCGACGCGCGAGAGCTCGCGAAGCGGAACGTCGCGGCGCTCGAACGGCTCGACGTCGACGCGTTCGTCGTGAACGCCGCCGGCTGCGGCGCGCACCTGAAGGAGTACGGCTGGCTGCTGAAGGACGATCCGGCGTGGCGCGAGCGCGCCCTGCGGTTCGCCGCGCGGGTGCGCGACGCGTCGGAGCACCTCACCGCCGTCGGCCTCGTGGCGCGCCCCGGCGCGCTCCGCGCCCGTGCCGTGTACGACGATCCCTGCCATCTCCTGCACGGCCAGCGCGTGAAGGACCAGCCGCGCGCCCTCCTCGCCGCGATCCCCGGCCTCGAGCTCCTGCCGCTGGTGGAGGCGGACATGTGCTGCGGCAGCGCCGGCACGTACAACGTCACCCAGCCCGAGCTCTCGCGCGCGCTGCTCGAGCGCAAGGTCGGGCACGTGCGCGCCAGCGGCGCCAACATGGTCGTCACGGCGAACCCGGGGTGCCAGATGCAGATCGCGGCGGGCCTGCGCGCCGCGGGCGCGCCGGTGAACGTCGTCCACCTCATGGACGTCCTCGATCGGGCCTACGCGACGGCCGAATGAACAGGTCGAGCGCGACCACATGATGAACAGGTCGAGCGACGAGCGGCTTTGCCGCGAGGAGCGAGTCGACACGCGAGCGCTGCGAGGCGGCGAGGCGCAGGCCGCGAAGCGGGCCGAGCCGAGCGCGACCACATGACCTCGTCCAAGACGGAGTTCCATCGCCGGCTGGACCGCGCGCTCTCCTCCGATCGGCTGCGCGTCGCGCTCGAGCGGGCCCTGCCGTCGCTCGGGCAGCGCCGCGACGCGCGTATGCGCGAGGTCGACTGGCCGGTCCTGCGCGAGGACCTCACCGAACGGAAGCGCCGCGCGATCGACGACCTGCCGGCGCTCATCGAGCGCTTCACGCACGAGGCCGAGGCCGTCGGCGCGAAGGTGTACCGCGCGGCGGACGCCGAGGAGGCACGGCGCGTCGTGGCCGCGATCTGCCGGGCGAAGAGGGCGAAGCTCGTCGTGAAGTCGAAGTCCATGGCCACCGAGGAGATCCATCTCAACGAGCACCTCGAGGGACAGGGCCTCACCGTCGTGGAGACGGACCTCGGCGAATGGATCCTTCAGCTCGCGCACGAGCGCCCCTCGCACCTCATCGCGCCCGCCGTCCACAAGACGCGCGAGGAGATCGCCGCGCTCTTCTCGAAGGTGGTCGGCCATCCTGTCGGCAGCGATCCCGCGACGCTCGTCGCGGTGGCGCGCGAGAAGCTGCGCGACTCGTTCATCCGCGCGGACGTGGGGATCACCGGCGGGAACGTCCTCATCGCCGACACCGGCACGCTCGTGCTCGTCACGAACGAGGGCAACGCCGATCTCGCGACGACGCTCCCGGCCGTGCACATCGCGGTCGTGGGTATCGAGAAGATCGTGCCCAGCCTGGACGACGCAGCGGCGGTGCTGAAGCTCCTCGCGCGGAGCGCGACCGGTCAGAAGCTCAGCACGTACACGCAGTTCATCACCGGGCCCTCGCGCTCGGCGGACATCGAGCTCAAGACGCAGATCGGCGTCCATGGCCCGAAGGAGCTGCACTTCGTCCTCATCGACAACGGCCGCACCAAGATGCGCGACGACGCGGCCTTCCGCGAAGCGCTGCGCTGCATCCGCTGCGGCGCGTGCAGCAACGTGTGCCCGTCGTACCAGGTGGTCGGCGGCCACATCTTCGGTCACGTGTACACGGGGCCCATCGGGCTCGTCGTGTCGCCGTTCCATCACGGCGTCGAGAGCGTCGCGTACGAGCAGCAGATGTGCATGGGCTGCAACGCCTGCGACACGGTCTGCCCGGTCGAGATCCCGCTCGCGGCGCTCATCAGCGACGTGCGCGCGAAGGCCGTCGAGCGCACCGGGATCTCCTGGACGAAGCGCGTCGCGCTCGGGCAATGGAGCGACCCCGAGCGCATCGACCGCGCGACGGCGCTCATCTCCACGCTGCAGCGGCCGCTGCGCCGTGGATCGCTCGTCCGGCTCCCCATGGTCGAGCTCGGACGCGAGAAGAGCCTGCCCGCGATCGCCGATCGTCCGCTGCATTACCGCGCGCGCGAGGTGACGCAGACGAATCCCGCCGAGCCGCGCACGCGCATCGCGCTCTTTCCCTCCTGCATCGTCGATCGCTTCCTGCCGAACGCCGGCTACGCCGCGGCGCGCGTGCTGCAGCGCCTCGGCGCGGACGTCCACATCGTCGAGGGACGCCGCTGCTGCGGCCTCCCCCACCTCAACAGCGGCGACCGCGCCCACGCGCGGACGATGGCGATGGACGCGATCGCCGCGCTCGAGAAGGTGCAGGCCGACCGCATCGTCGCGCCGTCGTCGTCGTGCGCCATCACGATGTCGGACGACTACGTGCGGCTGCTCGCCGACGACCGCGACTGGGCGCCGCGCGCGGAGCGCCTGGCCGCGCGGCTGCGCCCGTTCACGAGCATCGCGTACGAGCTCGCGCGCGGCTGCGACGTCCGCGGGCGTGCCCTCGGCATCCGCGCGACGTACCACGACGCCTGCCAATCGGCGAACGTCCTCGGGCTACGCGACGAGCCGCGCGAGCTGCTGCGCCGCATCGCCGGCGTGGACCTGGTCGAGATGGCCGACTCGGCGGTGTGCTGCGGCTTCGGCGGCACGTTCTCGTTCGAGTACCCGGAGGTCGCGATCCACGTCCTCGACAAGAAGCTCGCGAGCATCGCCGCGAGCGGCGCCGATGTCGTCATCACGGACAACCCCGGTTGCCTCACGCACTTGAAGGGCGGCATCGACGCGCGCGGGCGCACGACCAAGGTGCGTCACCTCGCCGAGGTGCTCTGGGAGTCGCTCGCGCCCGAGGGCGTCTAGGCCGGACCGAGCTCCCGCGTCAGGTTCGCGAAGAAGTCCTCGAGGACCTTGTCGCCCTTCCTGCGGATGGCGCCCGCGCCCAGCGTCGCGATCTTGCCGGTGATCTCGTAGCGTCCGTTCACGACGACGTCGCTCGCATCCCCCTGCGGCACGATCGCGAGATCGAGGGTGGCCGAGATGCGGGACGCGACCTGGCGGTCCTCGCCCGATCCGCTCACGTGCAGCCGCCGCGCGGTCTCGTCCGCCGCGACGTCGATCGCGAGGTCGGCGCGCATGGCGAACGGTCCGACGCGATCCTCGAGGACGGTCGTGTAGCGCCGACGCGGCTCGACCTCGCGGAGGTCCCGCACGACCGAGAGCCACGACGCCACGCGCTGGAAATCGAGCAGCACGGTCCACGCGGCGTCGGGACGTGCGGCCACGCGTACGGTCCGGGCGACGTCTTGGAACAACACCGGCCTCCTTCAGGGGCGCCGAACGCAGTATCCCATCGCACCGAAAGGAGATACAAATTCCCCCGTCTCGCGTACGATTGTGGCCTCGCCACGCAGGCCTCTCTATTGATAGGAGTGATGCACGATGAGTGAGAACACGCCCGCGACCGCGAAAGAGCAGCAGCGTCCGTCCTTCTGGGGACGGGGAGCCTACGAGCTCTTCATCGAGTCCGAGGGGATCCCGATCCACACCGGAATGGCGGTCGACGACCTGCGCACGGCGCAGCTCGGCAAATGGGCGCGGCTCGACGCGAAGGGTGCCTACCTCCGGCTCTACGGCGCGGAGGACACCGACAACGCGTATCTCATCGAGCTCGATCCCGGCACGTCGAGCGCACCGGAGAAGCATCTCTTCGAGGAGTACTTCTTCGTGCTCACCGGACGCGGGACCTGCGAGGTGTGGAACGAGGGCGAGACGCCGACGAGCTTCGAGTGGCAGGAGGGGAGCCTCTTCTCCGTCCCGCTGAACACGCGGCACCGGCTGCACAACGGGTCGGGCTCGCTGTCGGCGCGGCTCCTCGCCGTGACGACGATGCCGATCATGATGAACCTCCTCCACAACACCGAGTTCATGTTCGGATGCCCGTACGTCTTCCGCGATCGCTACGACGGGCGCAAGGAGTACTTCGACGGCGCCGGCACGCTCTACACGGGCCGCGTGTGGGAG
This sequence comes from Candidatus Limnocylindria bacterium, assembly GCA_035651155.1. Classification (GTDB taxonomy): domain Bacteria; phylum Chloroflexota; class Limnocylindria; order P2-11E; family P2-11E; genus CF-39. The sequence continues at coordinate 25,412 of DASRGG010000011.1, forward strand.
ACGAACTTCGTCGCCGACGTGCGCCGCTTCCAGCTCAAGGACTGGCTCGAGCGCGGCGCGGGCGGCAAGAACATCCGCTTCGAGTTCGCCAACAACACCATGGTGTCGCACGTCTCCGAGTTCCCGGTCGGCACGTACAAGAAGGGCCACCGCCACGGCCCCGGCTACCACGTCATCCTCCTGAACGGCACGGGCTACTCGTACATGTGGCGCGACGGCGACAAGGACTGGACCGAGGTCAATTGGAAGGCCGGCTCGCTCTTCGTCCCGCCCGGACAGTGGTGGCATCAGCACTTCAACACCGGCAGCGACCCCGCCCGTTACCTCGCCATCCGCTGGGGCGGCAACAAGTGGAAGCTCGCGGCGTACCTGGACAACCAGGGCGTCGACAAGGACGTGAACGAGGGCGGGAACCAGATCGAGTACGAAGACCAGGATCCGAAGATCCACCGCACCTACCTCGAGCGCTGCGCGGCGAACGGGGTGCAGGTGAAGATGGACGCCTTCAAGATCCGGGTCTAGCGCGAAGATCCGCTGACCCGCCCGCACGCGCATCACACGCCGCACGCGCACGACGCCGGTGGCGACGGGATCGTCGCCACCGAGCGCCTGCGGTTACGCACCGTCGGGATCGACATCGGCACGACGACGTCCCATCTGATCTTCTCGGAGCTCGTCCTCGAGCGGCAGGGCATCCGGCTCTCGAGCGCGTACACCGTCGTCGAGCGGACGGTCATCCACCGATCCGAGGTCTCCCTCACGCCGTACTCGTCCGCGCGCCGCATCGACACCGACGCGCTCGGCGCGTTCATCGACGCGGCCTACGCGACCGCGGGCTGGACGCCGGAGATGGTCGACACGGGCGCGGTGATCGCGACCGGCGAGGCGGCACGCAAGGAGAACGCCGCCGCGATCGTGGCGCTCTTCAGCGGCGAGGCCGGACGCTTCGTCTGCGCCACCGCGGGGCATCACCTCGAGGCGCTGCTCGCGGCGCACGGCTCGGGCGCCGTGGCGCGCTCGCGCTCGGAAGAGACACCGCTCGTCCTGAACGTCGACATCGGCGGCGGCACGACGAAGCTCGCCGTCTGCCGGCACGGCCACGTGGACGAGACCGCGGCCATCGACGTCGGCGCGCGTCTCGTGGCGTGGGACAGCGACGGCGCGGTGCGCGCCGTCACCAGCGCGGGGCAGCGCGTGGCCGCGGACGCGGGCGTGCGCATCGCGGCGGGGGACCACCCGGACCGCGCGACGCTCGAGACGCTCGCCGACCGCATCGCCGAGGTCGCGCTGCGGGTCCCCGAGGGCGCGCCCATCGGCGACGAGGAGCTCTGGCTCACCGAGCCGCTCCACACGCGCGGCCCGTTCCCCGCCCTCGTGTTCTCGGGCGGCGTCGGGGAGTACGTGAACGGTCACGAGACGCGCGAGTTCGGCGACCTCGGCAAGCTCGTGGGCGCGGCGATCGCGCGCCGCGTCGGCGGGCGCACCGTGCTGCGCGCGGTCGAGAGCATCCGCGCGACGTGCATCGGCGCGTCGCAGTACACGATCCAGGTGAGCGGCGACACGCTCTTCCTCAGCGACCCGTCGATGCTCCCGCTACGCGACCTCGCCGCGGTCGCGATCCGTCCGGCCGCGCCGCGCGCCGCAGACATCGCGCGCGCCGTGCGCGCGGGCATCGCGCGGCTCGACCGCGAGGACGGCGCGTTCGCCATCGCCGTCCGCTGGCGGCACGGCCCCGCCTACGCCGCGCTGCGCGAGCTCTGCGCCGGGATCAGCGAAGGTGTGGGCGCGGTCCTTCCAGCAGGTCGCCCGCTCGTCGTCGTGCTGGACGCCGACGTCGCCGGCATCGTCGGGCAGGTGCTCCAGGACGAGCTCGCGATGCGCTCGCCGATCGTGTGCGTCGACCAGATCCAGCTCTCGGACCTGGACTTCATCGACATCGGCGAGGTCGTCCCCGAACGGGCCGTCGTTCCGGTGGTCGTGAAGAGCTTGGTGTTCTCGCAGCGGTAGGGTTCGCGGGCGGATACCAGGGCGGGCGGCCACCTGACTCTGGATCAGCTCGCCGCTGCCGCGATCGCCTCGAGGCGCTCCAGGTGCTCGACGTCCGCGGAGCAGGGCCGCAGGATGAGCTCGTCGACCCCCATGTCCGCCTGACGCGAGATCAGCTCGCGCACGGCGGCCTCGGTCGTCGGCAGCGTCCGGCGGCGGCGCTCGGCGACGGCGGGATCGAAGCCGTAGCTCGCCTGGATATACGAGGTCGCCGCGTTATCGGCGTTCGCGCCCAGCGCGTAGTAGCTCGCGCCGACCCAGCGCGGCCGGCCGGCGCGGCCCGCGGCCTCCCAGGCTCCCTCGATGTCCCTCCAGAGGGCGCGCATCGCGGCGGGATCGCCGCCGCCGGGCGCCATGAAGCCGTCGCCCCACGCGGCGATGCGCCGCGCGACCGCGGGCACGTAGCCGCCGATGAGGAGCTCGGGTCCGCCGGTCCGCGCGGGCGACGGTCCGATGACGCCGGCGCCGTCGGCGAACGGTGCGCCCGACCAGATGCGGCGCAGGAGCGGCAGCTGCTCGTCGAGCCGCCGTCCGCGGCGGTGGAAGCGCTGGCCGGTCGCGGCGTAGTCGTCCTCGCGGACGCCGATCCCCACGCCGAGGGTGAAGCGCCCGCCGGAGAGCGCGTCGAGCGAGGCGGCCTGTCGCGCGAGGAGCGTCGTCTCGCGCGTCGGCGCGATGACCACGCTCGTCACGAGCCGGATGCGACGCGTCACCCCGGCCGCCGCGGCGAGCGCGACGAACGGCTCCTGCGCGTCGAACACGACGCGGTCGGTGACCGCGAGCGACGAGAACGGTCCGCGATCCGCACGCGCCGCCCATTCGAGCAGCAGCTCGGGCGACGCGCCGGCCACGCGCGTGGGAAGGCCGATGCCGATGCGCATGGTCACACCGGCGGCCCGTACACCCCCGCGCGAAGCACGGCGTCCCGCAGGAAGTACCCGCCGATCTCGATCGCGGCGATCGCGCCGAGCAGCGCGACGCCGCCTAGGCCCCCGCCCGCGAGCGCGCCGAGCATCCAGAGGCCGCCGATCGCCGCGGGGATGAGCAGACCGAACGTCACGACGCCGGTGACGAAGCGCGGGCGGAGCGGACCGCGCACGAGCATGGCGACGGACGCGCGCGCCGGCGGCGTGGCGGTGCTCATGCCGTAGACGTACAGCCCGAGCAGGATGGCGTCCGCGGCGAGCAGCGCGAGGACGGCCGGCCACACCGCGGCGCCCACCGCCTCCATCGCCAGGGCGCCGCTCGCGAGCCACGCGATCGCGGGAAGCGCGGCGAGCCCGCCGAGGAGCGAGAAGGCGGTGAAGAGGACTGGCAGGAGCGGCGTATTCCAGAAGGCGATGGCGTTCCACGAGGAGATCACGAGGCCGGTATAGACCATGAACGCGAGCGCGACCACGAGCACGAGCGCGCGGAGCGCGTCGCCGAGCGCCGTGCCCTCGGTCCACGGGAGCGCATCGAGGCCGGGCAGGCTCGGCACCGCGAGGACGAGGCGGAGGACGAGGAGCGCGACGAGCATCGTGACGCCGCGGCTGATCCAGCTGGTGCGGATCCGCCGGAACGCGAAGTACGCGCTCCACCGGGAGACCGGGCCGAGGTGATCGAAGATCGCGAGCGCCGACAGCACCGCGAGCGCGAGCCCGATCCACATGCCGATCGCCGCCGTGCGCGCGTCGATGATCCCCCACCAGCGGAGCAGGAGCTCGACGAAGACGAATCCCGCACCGGTGCCGCCGAGGTACAGGTAGAACGCGACCTTCGCGCCCCAGTGCTGCTGCACCGGGAAGGAGAAGTCGAAGGGCCGTCCGAGGTTGCCGTGGCTATGGCGGTCGGGCCGCCATCCGGCCCACGCGCGCTCGAGCGTCCGCGCGGCGCCGTCCGGCAGCGGCCTCATACCCCGCCGCCACCCTTCCCGACGAGGTAGTACACGGAGGGATCGGTGCCGAGCTCCTCACGCGGCCGGAAATGACGCCGCCGGTGGAGGAGCTGATTGATCTCGCTCTCCGGGTCGTCGAGGTCGCCGTAGCTCAAGGCGTCCGCGGGACACGCCTCGACGCAGGCCGGCGGTCGCCCCGCGTCGATGCGGTGCACGCAGAACGTGCACTTCTGCGCCGTGCCTTCGCGGAAGCGCGCCGAGGTCTCCTCCTCGTACGGTGTGAGCGTCTCGCCGAAGTACCCGTCGCCGCCGTCGTAGCGGACCGGGATGTAGTACGGGCACGCCGTGAGACACGCCATCGTGCCGACGCAGACCCGATCGTTCACCAGCACGATGCCGTCGGGCCGCTTCACGATCGCGCCCGTCGGGCACGCCTCGATGCACGGCGCGTTCGCGCAGTGGTTGCAGCGGACCGGGGTGAAGGTGCGGCGGACGTTCGGGAACGTTCCCACCTCCCGCTCGAGGACGCGCATCCAGTGCACGCCGCGCGGCGTGCCGTGCTCGGCCTTGCACGCGATGACGCAGCCCTGACAGCCGACGCATCGCTCGAGATCGACGACGAATCCCAGCCGCGTCACGCGCTTCTCCTCATGCCTTCCGCACCGTGAGCGGCGCGCACATGTCGATGGCCGACGTGAAGGTGTCCAGGTGCGCCGTGTCGTACGGCAAGAGCGAGTTGAAGTTCACGCCCTTGCCGCGCGACCGGGACTTCCCCTTCGCCCAGTGGCCGGAGTGCCCGGCGATGCCGAGCACCTCGGGGTGGACGCACTCGGTGACGTGCGCGCGCACGCGCGCGTTGCGCACCGGGGACGTGAGCCAGACCCAGTCGCCGTCGCGGACGCCGATCCGCGTCGCGAGGCGGGTGTTGAGCAGGACGCCGTACGAGTGCGGCAGCTTCTCGCACAGCTCGTCGATCCACGGGTTGGCGTTGCCCTGCCCGCCGTAGACATAGGGCAGCTTGTAGTGCACGCCGATCGCGTGGATCTCGCCGCGCTCGAGCTGACCGTACGACTCGCAGGGCATCCATTTCGGCAGCGGGTCGTAGTCGCCGAGATCCCATTCGACGCCGAGCTCCTCGAGCACGACCGCGAGCTCGCGCGCGCGGTCGAGATAGTTCTCCATGTACACCGGGATGCGCCCCTCGATGAACGCGCCCGGGTACCGCTCCTTCACACCGCGCTCCCACACGAGGATGCCGTGCTCGGTGAACCATTCCCAGCCGTGCTCCGGTCCGTACAGGCTCTTCGCCTGGCGATCCATGACCTCCTCCTGCGTGTAGCGCGCTCCGCGCTCGAGGAGATACGGGGGCTTGAGCTTGAGGATCGTGTTCAGCGCCTGCTGGACGTCGTCGAGGATCCCGACGCGCTCGTAGATCTCCATCATCACGTGCGCCGGGGCGCGCACCCCTTCGGGCGGCGGGACGACCTGTTGCTGCACCGCGTGGAACGCGACGGCCTCGCCGCAGACGGCGTCGTGCGTGCCGAAGGTGCTCTCCTCGAGGTACGTCGGCATGGGCAGGACGATGTCGTCCAGCTCGTGCGTCTCGTTGATCTCGATCGCGAAGCCGACCACGAGTCCGATGCTCTTGTACCAGTCGGCGACCTTGTTCACGTCGCCCCAGCCGCCGGCGATCTGGTTCCCGGCGGTGTGGATGAGCATCTCGATCTTGTCCTTGACGCCGTACTTCCCGGGGTCGCTCGCCGCCTCGGGCACGAGGGTCCGGGTGTGCGCGGCCGCGGGGAACAGCTCGAAGAGGTCGAGGCGCGTGGGGCGGGCCGGCGCGCGGCCGGGGAACGCGAGCGCGTGCTTCGTGCCGTGACCGCCGGCCGGCACCATCATGCCGTCGGGACCCGCGACCGGCCACGACACGACCGGGAAGTCCATCGCGGTGGACCGGCTCTGGTAGCCGCCCGGCACGTTGATGTTGCCGACGACGACGTTCACCAGCTGCAGCGCCCAGCTGTGGTGCCAGCCGTGCTTGTGCCCCTGCGGGCCACGGCACCAGTTGAGACACGCCGGGCGGTACGGCAGCTCGACGCCGTCGATCGTGATGGTGCTGCCGATCTGCGCGGCCTCGCCGAACTCGCGCGCGATGCGCCGCAGCCGCGCGGCCGGGATCGTCGTGATGCGCTCGACGGCCTCCGGCGGATAGCCGGCGGCACGCTCCTCGAGAAGGTGGAACGCGGGCTTCACCCGCTCGCTGCCCACGGTGAACTCGCCTTCGAGCGCCGGGGTCGCGAGCGTCGCGTCGTCGTACGCCTTCACGGTGCCGGTCGCGGTGTCGTACAGGCACGGCTTTCCCGCGCCGTCGCGCAGGTAGCGGCCGTCGGCGCGGACGAGGTAGGGCGCGTTCGTGCGCGCGCGCAGGAACTCCGCGTCGTAGATGCGAGCCTCGTTGAGGAGGACGTGCAGCATCCCGAGGCCGAACGCCGCGTCGGTTCCCGGACGGATAGGCAGCCACTCGTCGGCCTTCGCCGCCGCGTTGTTGCCGACCGGATCGACCACGACGAGCTTCATGCCGCGGTCGACGCGCGCCGTCGCGCAGTCCGGGACGCTGTGATTGAAGCCCTCGCGCGTCGCGACGCCCTGCTGCGTGCCCACGTCGATGAGGTAGTTGCAGTGCGCGAAGTCGACCTCGTCCCACCACCCGCCGGCCGTCAGGTACTGGATGGTGTGGATCGTCTTGCCGCAGGTGCCCGAGATGCCCGTCTGGTGATAGGGCGTTCCGAGCACCGGCGTGAGCGCGCCCAGCCACGCGGCGAAGTCGCCGTCGGCCCAGGTCTGCAGGTACAGCTTGCGCGCGTCGTCGTCGATGACGCGCCGCAGACCGGTGGCGATCGTGTCGATCGCGACATCCCAGGAGATCTCCTCCCAGCGCGGATCGATGCCGATGCCCTTCTCGGGATTCGTCCGCCGCACCGGATGCAGCAGGCGCTCGCGGTTGTAGTGGTTCATGATCCCGGACTTGCCCTTCGCGCACATGCGGCCGCGGTTGCGTGGCGCGTCGGGGTTCCCGATGACGTTGAGCACGCGCCCGTCCTTCACGCGAACGAGCACCTGGCAGGCGACGAGGCACATGCGGCAGGTGGTCGGGATCCAGTCCTCATCCGGAGCGGGCCGGCGCTCGGCGCCGGGGCGGTGCACGATCGCGTCCTTGGTGTCCCGTCCCCGCACGAACGTCGGCATCTTGTATCCCTCCGAGCGGCTTGTGGATACCGCTGAGGGCATCCTCAGGGGAGATCGTGTCTACATCGTGTTCGCGGGGCGGCCGGTCAGCGCCGGACGGACGTCACCGACGCGGCGATGTCGCGATTGATGTGCGCCCCGAGCGGCACCGCCGCCTCGCGGGCCTGGCCGCAGAGGTCCATCGCGATGCGGGCGTACACCACCGCCGCGTCGGTGAGGTCCTTGACCTTGAACGACTTCGTCGCGGCATGGCTCTCGGCGCGCGGCGCGTAGCTCACCGCCGGGATGCCGAGCTCGTTGAAGGCGTTCGTGTCGCGCCACATGCTCGTCACCGGCTCCCCCACGATCGCCGGCGGCGTCGGGAACGTCTGCGCGTGGCAGCGCCGGATCGTCTCGACGAGCCGCTCCGCGCCCTTCGCCTCGAAGCCGGGGCGATAGAGATAGAGCTCGACCTCGCCGGACACGCCGAGCGCGCGCAGCACCCCGCGGAGCTCGTCCCGGACGTCCATGGGATTCGCGCCGGGCAGGATGCGGGTATCGACGTAGAAGGAACAGACCTGCGGCGCGCTCGTGACGTTGAAGGGATACCCGCTCCGGATCGCGTTGACGCTCGCCTTGGGGACGATCGTCCCCATCGCGCCGCGGTACGTGTTGCGCGTCTGGTAGTCGTACGCCCACTCCTCGAACTTCGCGATGACCGCGGCCGCGCGCACGATCGCGTTCGGCGCGTCGGCGAGCCCGGTCGGCCGCGGGAGGTAGGGCGTGTAGTAGCGCGGCCCGTCGCTGAACACGGTGACCTTGAAGTGCGCCTTCCCCGGCTCGATGCCGACGATGCCGAAGCCGGTGCCCTCGGCGACGAGCGCGTAGTCGGCGACGACGCCGTGCGTGACCATGAAGCGCACGCCGAGGTCCTTCGAGAGGTACAGCGGCCCCTGCCATTCCTCGATCGGCTCGCGCGAGATCTCGCCCGCGACGGCGCTCACGATGAGGTCGCCCTTGAGCGGGTAGCCGCTCTCGCGGATGGCCTTCGCGGCGACGAGGAACGCCGCCATGGGCCCCTTGTCGTTCACCACGCCGTCGCCGTAGATACTGTCGCCCTCGACCCAGGCAGAGTGGTACAGTGGGTCCTTCGGGTCGCGCGCCGACCAGACGGCATCGGGACGGAGCGTCGTGTCGAGATGTGAGTTGTACACGAGGCTGTAGCCGCCGCCCGAGCCGGGGATCCACGCGGCGACGTTGAAGCGCTCGGGGATGAGCGCGTACTTCTTCGGCGCGAAGCCGTTCGCGCCGAGCCAGTCGTACACGAACTGGCCCGCGGGGCCCTCGCTCCCCGTCGGGCTGTCGATGTTGCCCAGCGCGAGCGCGAGCTCGACGACCTCCTTCGGATCGATGCGGGCGAGGACATCGTCAATCCGCATGAGACCCTCCCTCCGCGCCGACGAGCGCACCCGCGCCGGCCGGCGCACGATCGTCGACGCGTGCGGGAACGCCGGCGAACGCCGCGAGCGCGGCGCTGACGAGCAGCGCCGCCGCCAGCGCGATCGACGCCTGCGCGTTCGCGAGATCCATCACCGCCGCGAGGACGACGGGCCCGAGGAACGCGCCGAGATCCGAGGAGAACCGGTAGCCCGCGAGCACCTTGGTGCGGTGCAGCGACGGCACGATCTCCGACAGCAGCGCGGTCTGGGAGCTCGAGAAGAAGTCCCCGAAGCCGATGAGGGCGCTGCAGAGGAGGAACGTGACGAGGTCGTGCGTCAGCAGGAACACGAGGTCGCCCGCGGCGATCGCGACGAGACCGCTCATGATCACCCGGCGGCGGCCGAGCCGGTCACCGATCATCCCGCCGGGGGTAGCGACCATGAGCCCGGTGATGGACATGAGCGCGATCGCCGTCGCGATCGACACGCCGCCGAGCCCGAGCGACGCGGCCGCGTACAGCGGGAGGACGGTATTGCGGAAGCCGTGGCGGTTGATCATGTTCGCGACGACGCCGTAGTTCACGGCGCCGAGCGCGATCCGCTGCTCGCGGCCGTGAAGGACGCGCTCGTCGCGCGCGCCGGCCCGGCCCGCGGCGGAGTCGCGCAGGCGGAGGCGCAGGAGGACGGGCACGAGGATGACGCCCGCGACGACCGCGAGCGCGACGGTGACCGCGAACGTCGCGCGCCAGCCGAAGGCGGCGCCCACGAATCCGCCGACGAGCGGGTAGAGCGCGATGCCGGTGTTGTTCGCGACGTGGAAGAGGCTCATCACCTTGCCGCGATTCGCCGTCGTCGCGCTCGCGCCGAGCGCGGCGAGCCCCACCGTCGTGACGAGCGCCACCGCGACGCCCGAGCCCAGCCGCGCGATCACGAGCATCGGCACGCTCGTGGCGTTGAGGCCGACGAGCGAGGCGATCACGAGCAGGGCGAGGCCGGCGAGCGTGACGCGCCGGTGTCCGAGCGCGTCGATCACGAAGCCGGCGGGCAGGTCGGTGACGAGGCGGGCGAGGCCGTACGAGCCCACGATCACGCCGGCCGTCGAGATGCTCACGCCGAAGTCGCTCCGGATGTCGGGGAGGAGCGGGGTCATGATGTTCGTCGCCGCGATCACGAGGAAGACGGCGACGCCGACGAGGAACGACTCGCGCGGGATGCCGGAGCGGACGTGTTCCGCGCTCACGCGCGCGCTCCGTTCGTCTCGTCGCGCAGCGCGGCGGCGACGTCCTCGATCCGCAGCCGCTCGGGCGCGAGCGCGAGATCCCGCCGCGAGGCGATGGCGCGCAATGCGAGCTTCCGCACGCGCCGCGCGTCGAGACGCGCGGCCACGCACGCCTCGGCGAGCGCGCCCAGCGCGGGCTCGTCCGCCGTCTCCGATCCGACGACCTCGGCGATGGTGTCCGCGAGGATCCGCCTCACGCCGATCGCGTCGGGCAGGCCCATCTCCTCCACCAGATCGGCACGCGAGAGGAACGCCGCGTCGACGCCCGCGCGGTGATTCGTCGTGGCGATGAAGGTCACGTTCGGGCAACGCCGCGCGACCTCGTCGACGCCCTCGAGCACGGCGTCGGTCGCGCGATGCACGTCCACCGGATTCGTCTCGAGCGACGCGCCGCTCCGGCTGACGGCCATCGACTCGACCTCGTCGAGCAGGACGACCGTGGGCCGCCCGCGCGCGGCGAGATCGGGCAGCGTCCGTTCGAAGAGGCGCGCGACGCCGCGCTGGCTCTCGCCGAGCAGCTGGCTCGGGAACGCGTGCGCGTCGATCTCGACGAAGAGCAGGCCGCCCAGCTCCCGCGCGGCCTGATCGGCGAGCCCGCCCGCCAGCGTCGTCTTCCCCGTGCCCGGCGGCCCGGCGAGGACGACGAGACCGTGGATCGGAAGCCGCACCGCATCGAGACGGCCGCGATGGCTCAGCGAGAAGAGCGTGAAGTTGAGGAGGCGCTCCTTGAGCCCGTCGGGCGCCACGATGCGCGTCCAACGGCTCTCCCAGGCCGGATCCGGCAGCTCGACGAGCGACACGATGCCCTCGACCCCCGGAGGCACCACAAGCGCCGGCATCACTAGGCCTGCGGTCGTCCCTCGAAGTGATCGGGCCAGACGACGCCCGTGAGGTCGGGCGCGTCGAGCTCGGGCAGCTCCTCGAAGAGGTTCAGCGGATCGAGGAGGATGCGGATCATGTCGTAGAGAGCGTCGAAGTTGTGGACGCGGATGAGGCGCGCGGTCTTGTCCTTGGAGTCGTTGAAGTGCTGGTGCCACGCCCAATGGTCGACGACGATGAGGTCGCCCGCCTCCCACGGGTAGCTCTTGCCGTCTATCTCGCTGTGCCCCCGTCCGGACACGACGTACAGCCACGCCTCGCCGCCGTGGCGGTGGCGTGACTGGTACAGGCCGGGCGCGAGCTCGTGCATCACCGCGGAAAGGCCGGCGGTGTGATAGCCGATGGACTTGTCGACGAGGAAGAGGCTGCGAGCGCCGCGCTTCGTGACGAGCCCGCGCACGTCGTCGAACCGCGTGATGAGCCGCGCGCTCTCCGTACCCGCGTACTGCTGGGCCAGGCGCTGCGTGCGGCGCGCGTAGGGATCGTCGCCGGCGATCGGCTGGATCTGACGCGGCCGCGGCGCGAGCTTCTCGACCGGCGTATCGCCGCCGTCTTCGAGGAGCGCGACGCCGAACTGCTCGAGCATAGGCTGCACGCTCCAGGTGTGGAACACGGCCGGCGTGTCGCCCTCGTTGCCGTGGCGGTGCCACGCCCAGCTCGGCAGGTGCAGCGTGTCCCACGGCTTCCAGTCGACGCGCTGCCCGTCGATCTCGGTCCATCCGCGGCCGGACTCGATGAACTGGATCGCGTCCCAGGAGTGGCGGTGGATGGTGGTCGTCGTGTGCGCCGGCACCTCGTGCACCGTCGCGTCCAGATTCTTCGTCGGACGATCGCCGTCCCAGCCCGCGAAGACGCCGCGGCGCATCCGGCGGCTGGGCACGTCGTGCATCACGACGTCCTTCCGCTTCAGGACGGTCTTGTGGTAGCCCTTCCACTCGTCGAGGAGCGACTCGCGACGCTTCTTCTGGATCTCGTAGTGCGTGACCTTCGTGGTCGTGACCGTCTTCATCGCGCGGCGGCACCCGCGGGCGCGGCCTGCACGCGCGGCAGGACTTCCTTCGCGAAGATCTCGATCTGCTGCAGGTAGTCCGGAAAGCGCATGCGGAAGTCGATCACCAGCAGGTCGCAGCCGAGCTCCTGGTACCGCCGGATCCCCCGGACGATGTCGTCGGGCGTGCCCGCGAGGATCGATCCGTCGAGCTCCTCGATCTTCGTGAACTCGCCGGACTTCGGCTTCACCCAGAACTTCTGCGCGTTGGCGTTCTTGATGAGGCCCGGCACGTTCAGCCGCTCCACCGCCGACTGGGTCGTGTCGTCGATGCTCGTCACCGGCACCGCCCCGGTCATGATCATCGGTTTGCCCTGCTCCGCGCACATCTCTCTGATCTTCTTCATGCGCTGCTGGTAGGTCGGGAAGGTGATGCGCCCCGGGAGCCAGCCCTCGCAGAAGTCGACGGCGAGCCGCGCCGCCGCCGGCGTGGCGCCGCCCCACCACACGGGGACCGGATGGACCGGCTGGGGCTTGAGGTCCACGTCCGTGAACTTGTAGCGGTCGCTGTCCCATTCGACGGACTCGCCCGACCAGAGCCGGCGCGCGATGAGCACCTGCTCCCTCATCATCTGCACGCGATCCTCGTCGGCCTGCCCGATCACCGCGAACTCGTGGTCGAACGTCCCGGCGCCGATCCCGAGGTCGAACTTCCGGCGCGTCATCCAGGACATCGACGCGACGCTGTAGGCCAGGTGGATGGGATGCCGGAACGGGATGATCGTCGCGGCGCCGAGCCCGATGCGCTCGGTCACACCCGCGAGATACGTCAGCGTGACGAACGGCTCGATGAAGGTCCGGTCGGTCCCCTCCATCCCGTGGGGGTGAAAGACGAGGTGGTCGCGCACCCACAGCGAGTCGAAGCCGTGGCGCTCCGCGAGGCGTGCTCCTTCGACGAGCAGGTCTTGGTCCGCCTCGAGCCCGAAGTGAGGGACGAGCACCCCGAAGCGAGTAGTCATCAACCGGTCTCCTTCTTCCGAACTAACCAAACGGATGCCCCCGCAACGATGAACGTCGCGGGGGCATCCGTGGAATCTACGACGGTTCCACTAGTTCGTCGGCGCGCCGATCTTCTTGTAGAAGCCGATATCTTGCAGCTTCTTGAGGAAGCTCAGGTCGTATGCCTTCGTCACGTCGACATCTTTCACCGCCGGGTTCACGGTCGCGAGCACGTCCCGCGGGGCAGCGAAGGCGTCCTGCGAGAAGCTCATGGAGCGTGAGCCGTATGCCTGGAAGCCCGTGACAAGGTTCGCCGCATCGTCCGGCTTCTTCTGCGAGAACTCCGCGAACTTCGCGGATGCGTTCTTCGCGTCGGTCCACATCAGGTTCTGGGCCTCGAGCACGGATGCGACGACGACCAGCACCGTGTTCGGGTTCTTCTGCAGGAAGTCCGTCCGCGCCATGAGGCCGCTCCGGCCCCACTGAAGCGGCGACTTGGAGAGGTCGTAGAGCGCGTTGAATCCGGTGCTCGTGAGCGCCGGAACGTTGTCGAAGCCGACGACCGCGCATGCGATAGAGCCGCCCTTCAGGGCCGCGACGCGCGTGCCCTCACCGCCGACCTCCTTGAGGACGACGTCCTTCGCCGTGAGGCCGATGCCCTTGAGCATCAACAGCGCCGATCCGTGCGAGGTCCCGCCGAACGTGCTGATCGCGAGGGTCTTGCCCTTCACGTCCGCGGGAGTCTTGATCTCCTTCTGGCAAACGAGCTCGTCGTTCAGGATCACGCTGTTCATCGACACGACCTTCAGCGGTGTGTCTGTGATGACGGAGTTGATGGCGGTCGACGCGCCGCCGACGAACATGTCGAGCTGGCCGGACACCACCGCCTGCAGCGCCTTCCCATCGCCCTCGAAGCCGATGATGGTCACGTCGGTGATCCCGTTCTTCTGGTAGATGCCCATCATGTCGGCGAGCTTCTCCGCGAACTGGACCGGTTCGCTCGGGGCGCTCAGCCCGATGCGGATCTTGGTCAGCTCCGGCTTGGGCAGCTGACCCGCCGCAGCGGCGGAGGCTGTCGCCTGCGTGCTGGCCGCGCTGGACGGGGCGGCTGAAGGCGTGGAGCCTCCCCCGCCACATGCCGCCGCGAGTAGACCGGCGGACGTCACCAGCGCGAGCAGCTTCGATCGGCTGAAGTGGTACGACATCGGCCTCTTCCTCCCACGTAGCGATGGGCCCTCTGGACCCGCGCGCGGAATGTAATCGTTCCGGCCCAGATCGTCTACAATTTGCGCCCGATCAGATGCGCTCCATCCAGTCCGCCGGCGTGTCGAACGCACGTTCCCCAGCTGCGCTCGAGGCGAACGGCCACCGGATAGCCTACGAGCTCCGCGGGACCGGCGTCCCCCTCGTCCTCGTCGCCGGCACCGGCTATCCAGGCGCGACGTGGCCGCCAGAATTCGTGGCGCCGCTCGCCGAGCACCATGCCGTGCTCACGTTCGACCACCGCGGGACCGGCGCGACGCCGCCGTCGCCCGAGCGCTACTCCACACGGCTCTTCGCCGCCGACGCGCTCGCGCTCATGGACGGCCTCGGCCTCGAGCGCGCGCACGTGCTCGGCCACTCCATGGGCGGACGCGTCGCGCAGTGGATGGCGCTGGATCGCCCCGACCGGGTCCGGAGCCTCGTCCTCGCGGCGACGGGTCCCGGCCAATTCCGGGACGACCGTCCCGTGACGCGCGGCATCCCCGTACACGCCGCGAAGGACCTCATCGAGCTGGGCTACGAGCGCTACATGCGCGATCACATCGCGGCGACGTTCTTCACACCCGAGTTCGCGAAGGCGCATCCCGATCGCGTCCGCTGGCTGCACGAGACGTTCTGGGCGCACCGTCCCGATCTCGAGAACTACCTGCGCCACGTGGTCGCACGACAGGAGCACCAGACCGCGGAGCGCATCGGCGAGATCCGGCTCCCGACCCTCGTGCTCATCGGCGACCGCGACACGGCCGCCATGGGGACCGGCGTGCACACCGAGCAATCCGACTTCCTCGTGAAGCACCTGCCGGACGCGACGCTGCGCGTCATCCCGGGCGTCGCGCACGGCTACTTCTGGCAGGAGCCGCGACGGACCGCTGAGATCGTCCTGGACTGGACCGCCGCGCACTAGGCTTGGTGACGGCACCGCAGGCGCGGCTCGGGTGACGGCGCGGCGTCCGCCGTGAGGAGCCGTTAGGAAGAGAGCGGTGCGGTGCGGCGCTCGAAGCGGACCGGGTAGTGCAGCCAGCGGGTGAAGCGCTCGGTCCGCAGATCGCGCTCGGGTGGCCGCTCGGGGTCGGGCCGCACGCCGCGGCGCGCGACCGCCTGCACCTCGAGCGCGACGAGCCCGTACACGTGGTCCTCGTCGACCACGAAGCTCGAAGGGATCGGGAACCCGCCGCCGACCGAACGACCGGGACACTGATGCGCGCCCGCGCCGAATGACAGCCCCCAGCGGGGGACGTGCGCGGGGACGGCACGATCGGGATCGAAGTCATCGGCCGTCGCGCCGAACACCTCGCGGTCGCGGTTGCCGCTCGCGAGGTCGAGCACCACCAGCGCATCCTTGGGGATGCGCCGGCCGGCGACCTCGGTGTCGGCCTCCGCACGCCGCTTCGCCTTCGGTGTCGTGGGGCGGAGCCGCAGCGTCTCCTGGACGACGCGCTGCGCGAACAGCGTGTCGAGCGCGACGCGCTCGAGGAGCCGGTCCGAGTGCGCCTGCGCGAACATGAGGTCGAGCGAATTCACCAGGGTCTGCGCACTGGTGTGCGTCCCGCCCTGGAGGTACGTCGCGACCTCGCGCACCACGCGGCCGTCGTCCGCGAGCCCGAGGGTCGCGTCGGCGCGGTGGAGCAGCAGGACGGTGAGGATGTCCTGCGGCAGCTCCGCCTCCGGCATCTCGCCGCGCCGAACGGAATCGATGAGCGCGGCGCGGCGGTCCCACGCCGGACGGACGAAATCGCGCTCGAACTCGGCGTACGCCTCACGCACCAGCGACCGCACCGCATCGGGATCCCTGGCATCGAGGATCGCGCTCCCCTGGGAGAAGGCATCGACGAGCCGCACGAGCGTGCGGAGCTGGTCGATCGAGCGCGCGTCGTGGTCGATGCCGGCGCGGCGGGCGGCGAGCACGACGGACAGCATCTCGCCGATCGGGAACAGGTCGACGCGGTCCGTCGTGATGACCGTGTCGAGCAGCTCGTTCATGACCTTGGGGAAGAGCTCGCGCTCGTACAGCCGCAGGACCTCGGCACGGAACCGCGTGTTCTCGATGCGCCGCCGCGCGCGGTGCGTCGCGCCATGCGCGATGCTCACGATCCCGTCGCGGATGTTCCCCTCGTGGTACGAGCGCTTGTCGAACGTTCGTGACAGATTCGCGTCGAAGAGCGCGGCGCGGATGTCCTCGTAGCGGTCGAACGTCACGGTGGCGGTATAGGTCGTGAGCAGGCCGTCGTCGGTCACTCGTCACCGCCGACGGTGATGGCACGTGTCGGGCAGTTGAACGCGGCTTCCTCGAGCAGCGCGCGCTCGGCGGTCCCCGCCCCCGGCTGCGGCACGGAGACGCCGCGGGCCTCGTCGATACGGAACGCGTCGGGCGCGAGGCGCACGCAATCGCCCGTGCCGATGCAGAGGTCCGGATCGACGCGGACGCGAATCGCGCCGCCCACCGCCCTAGACCGACTCCACGATCGCCGGCACCGGCCCGGCCTCACGATCGAGGCCGCGCCAGGCGGAACGCACCGCGACGAGTCCGATCGGCGCGAGGATCACGCCGGCGAGGCACGCGCTCGTCGGCCCGAACGCGGCGGCGATCGCGCCGGCGGCGAGCGCGGCGAACGGCCGGTTGCCGAGATGCGCCATCTGATGCAGCGCCAGGAGCCGACCGCGCACCGCGTCGGGCACCTCCGTCTGCAGCACCCCGGTCAGGACGGGGAAACAGAGCGAGAACCCGACGCCGACGAAGGCGCCCCCGACCGCCGCGACGAGCATCTGGGGCGCGGTCGCGACGACGACGAGGCCGACGGACTGGAACACGAACCCCACCGGCGCGATCGCGCGCGCGAGGCCGCGGCGCGCGAACGGAACGGAGGCGAAGATCCCGACGACCATCCCGACGCTCTGGGCGGCGACGAAGGCACCGGTGTCGCTCGAGGGCGCGCCGAGGTGCGTGACGATCACCGGGGAGAGCGTGCGGATCATCTCCGCCACCGCGCTCGTCGAGATCACGCCGACCATCACCCCGGCGATCCATGGCTGCGAGCGCACGTAATCCACGATCCCGGTCGAAGCGCCGGCCGCCAGGCGCCTCGACGGCGCCGACAGGCGCCCGCCGAGCCCGCGCGTGTACAGGTAGGCCATCGACAGGATCGGCGCCACGAAGGACGCGGCGTTGATCGCGAAGGCCCACGCGTAGCCGGACGTCGTGAGCAGCACCGTCGCGAGCACCGGCCCGGCGAGCTGGGCGATCTGGAACTGCAGCGTGTTCAGCCCGACCGCCTCGGTCAGCTGCTCGCGCTCGACGAGGGCCGGCAGCATCGCCGTCACCGACGGCTTCGCGATCGTCCACGACGTCTGCAGCAGGAACGCGGTGATCGCGACGTGGTACTCGTTCGCGTTCCCGCCGATCGCCAGGATCGCCAGGGCCGCGCTGACGACGAGCGAGACGGCCTGGGTGGCGATGGCGATGAGCCGCCGGTCGAACCGATCGGAGATCATGCCGCCGTGGACCGAGAAGAGCAGCATCGGCGCCCACGACGCGAAATTCAGCAGGCCGACGGCGAGCGCGGAGCCCGTGCGGTCGTAGACGAACACGGACGCGACGACGTTCTGCAGCCAGGTCCCGGTGTTGGAGACGAGCCCGCCCGCCCAGTACACGGTGAAGGCCGTCTGCGCGAAGGGGCCGAGCCGAGACCTCATGGACGTACATTGTCTGCATACGCAGCGATCCCGTCGAACCCTTGGGCCATCCTGAATACAATCCGCAGGGACGTGGACAATTGGCGCTGACGCGCCGCTCCGCGAAGAGACTGAAGGGAAACGGCATGAGCGCGAGCAGGTCCGACGGCCACGACGGCGATCTCAAGGCGCGTTTCGACCGGATCATCGCGGACGCGGCGGCGAGGAAGCTGACGGCGCAGGACCTCGTGCTGACCTCGATGCGGGAGGCGATCCTCACCGCGGCGCTACCGCCCGGTACGCGGCTGCGCCAGGAAAAGCTCGCCGAGGTGTTCGGCACGAGCCGCATCCCCGTGCGCGAGGCGCTCCGGGCCCTGGAGTACGAAGGGCTCGTGAGCTCGCTCCCCTACCGCGGCTTCACCGTCACCGAGCTCGACGCCGACGACATCGAGGAGGTCTACGACCTACGCATCGTGCTCGAGAGCCACGCGGTCCGGCTCGCCGTGCCGCTCATGACCGACGAGGACCTGCAGACGCTCGAGGAGCTGTACGCCGAGATGACCGCGGCCGAGCCCGGCGACGCGCAGCTCGCCGCGCGCGAGCGCTTCTACATCAAGCTGTACTCGATGACCGGCCGGCACCGGCTGGTCGCGCTCATCTCGCGTCTTCGCCAGGAGGTCGCGCGGTCGCTCCGATGGCCGACGCTCCAGCACGCGCCGGAGCACCACGAGCAGTTCTTCGAGGCCATCCGCGCGGGGGACGTGGACCGCGCGGCGTCACAGCTCGCGAGCCACTACCGGCGCGTCGCGATCCTCATCCGCCGATACCTCCGCGACGCGTCCGCGACGCAGCGCGACGCGCAGCGGCCGGCGAGCGCGCACACGGACAGCGACGGCACGACACGCATCTCGAGAACGGCGACTAAGAGGAGGAAGGGTGACCATGCGGTTGGCGGATAAGGCGATCGTCGTCACGGGCGCGGCGCACGGGATCGGACGCGCGTACAGCGAGCGGCTCGCGTCCGAGGGCGCGGCTGTCGCGCTGCTCGACATCGACGCGCGGCGGAATGAAGAGGTCGCCGACGGCATCCGCACGAACGGCGGGAGGGCCGTCGCGATCGCCACGGACGTCCGCGATTTCGGGCGGTTCAAGAGCGCCGTCGACGAGGCCGTGGAAGCGTTCGGCAAGCTCACGGGCATCGTGAACAACGCGGGCATGCTCAACGTCGTGCCGATCACTCGCTGCAACTTCGAGGACATCCCCGACGCCGAGTGGGACGAGTCGTTCCGGCTCAACACCAAGAGCGCCTGGTACGGCTGCAAGGCCGCGGCGCCGCACCTCCGCGCGAACAAGGGCGGGAGCATCGTGAACATCGGCTCAAGCACGATCTTCCGCGGTGTCACGACACGCGCGCACTACGTCGCCGCGAAGTCGGCGCTCATCGGCTTCAACCGCACCATCGCGAGGGAGCTCGGTCCCGACTACATCCGCGTGAACCTCGTGTGCCCGGGCAGCACGCTCTCCGAGGAGAACCCCAGCGCGGACACGATCGCGATGCGCGAGGCCGTCGTGAGGACGCGCTGCCTGCCGCGCCTCGAGCGTCCCGCGGACCTCGTCGGCACGATCGCGTTCCTGCAGTCGGACGACTCCGCGTTCATCACCGGTCAGACGTTCTTGGTGGACGGCGGGAGCGCGTTTCACTAGAGCCGTCACGGTGTCATCGGACGGCGGCCACCCGGTGGCGGCCGAGCGGACCCGTACTCGTTCGGCCGCCCGGGCGACGGGGTCAGCTCAGCGCACCTCGGGCCGCCACACCTCGTAGCGCTTCTCGATCCGTCGCACCAGCTCGCCGAGCACGACGCCGAACACCCCGAGCAGGACGACGCCGAGCATGACCCGCGACGTGTTCAGGAGCGTGCCATAGAACTCGATGTAGTGACCGATCCCCTCGTTCGACGCCAGCTCCTCCGCGACGATGACCCCCACGAGAGCGCGGCCGGTCGCGATGCGGACGCCGGTGAGAATGAAGGGAAACGTGCTTGGGAGGATCACGGACCGAAACCGCAGCGAACGAGAGGCGCCGAAGCTCTGCGCGATGTCCAGATGCCGCTCGGCGACCGCGCGCACACCCGCGACGGTGCTGACGATGACGGAGAAGAACGTCAGCAGGAACACCAGGATCACCTTCGACTCGAGGCCAATGCCCGCGACCATGATGATGAGCGGCGCGATCGCCGCCTTCGGCGTCGAGTAGATGCCGAAGAGCAGCAGGCTCGCGAAGTGGTCGACGCGGCGGAACATACCGATGACGAGGCCCAGCGGTATCCCGATCGCGAGCGCCGCGACGAATCCGATGGTGAATTCCGTGAGGCTCACCGTCAGGTCCGGCCAGATCGCGCCGGAGCTGAAATCCGCGACCGCGGCGGCCCAGACGAGCGACGGAGTGCTCAGTAGCGACTTGCGATAGAGGCCGAGGTCGCCCGCCGCCTCCCAGACCAGCGCGACCGCGACGAAGCCGACGATGCCGTAGAAGAGACGCTCGTTCGCGCGGATCACCCGTTGGACCGCGCGCACGCCGACCTGACTGACCGGCGTCGAACCGATGGACACAGTGGTCACCTTCAGGCCTCCTGCAACGCCGAGCCGACCGCGCGCTGAGTGGCGAGGAGCTTCCAGATCTGATCCGAATAGCTCGCGAACTCCACGCTGCGCTTCACCTCGAGAGCACGCGGTCGCGGAAGATCGATCCGGATGTCCGCCAGGATGCGACCAGGCCGAGCGGACATGACGACGACTCGGTCGGACAGGTACACCGCCTCCTCGATCTGATGCGTGACGAAGACCACGGTCTTCTCCGCGGCGTGCCAGATGCGCAGCAGCTCCGCCTGCATCACCTCTCGGGTCTGGGCGTCGAGCGATGCGAATGGCTCGTCCATGAGCAGGATCGTCGCGTCGACGGCGAGCGCGCGCGCGAGGTTGGCGCGCTGCTGCATACCGCCGGAGAGCTGGTAGGGGTACTTGGACTCGAAGCCGTGAAGCCCGACGAGCTCGACGAGCGGCGCCGCGCGCTTACGGGCCTCCACGTTCGACACCCCCGCGCAGACCAGACCGTACGCCACGTTGTCGAGCACCGAGTACCAGGGGAAGAGCGCGGCGTCCTGGAACACCATCGCGTCCTCGCGTCCCTTCGCGTTGCGCCGCAGCCGGATCTCGCCCGCTGTCGCCTTGAGCAGTCCGTTCACGATCTTGAGGAACGTCGACTTCCCGCAGCCGCTCGGCCCAAGCAAGCTCACGAATTCCCCCTCCCCGACGTCGAGGTCCATCGCCTCGATGGCGACGAGCCTCGCGTCGGAGCTGCGATCGCGGTACTCCATGCGCACGCCACGGGCGCTCAACGCGAGATCCACACCTGTCACCTACACCACCTCCTCGAGATCGAGGTTCGCGCTCGGCCGCCAGCGCTGGAAGTACCGCTCGATCCGAACGGCCGCCTCGGTCGTGATCACACCCATGAGCGTGAAGAGCAGGACGCCGAACAGCATCCGCGCGCCGTCGAGGACGTCGGCGGCGCGCTCGATCATCACGCCGATGCCTTCGGTCTGTGCGTAGAGCTCCGCGACGACGGCGCCGATCAGCAGACGGCCGAGGGCGAGTCTCACGCCGGTCGCGATGAACGGAACGGTCGCGGGGATCACGACCGACGTGAACAGGCGCCGCTGCGATGCGCGGAAGCTGTGCGCGACGTCGAGGAGGGATTGGTCGACCGTGCGGACGCCCTCGACGGTCGGCAGGATGATCGAGAAGAACCCGCCAAGGAAGACGATGACCGTCTTCATCTCGATCCCGAGGCCGACCCACAGCACGACGAGCGGTATCAGTGCGGGCCGCGGGAGGGCGTTGAGGAAGTTGAGCCACGGATCGAAGGCGAACGACACGCGCCGGTACCAGCCGATCGCGAGGCCGATGGGCACGGCGAGCACGAGCGACGCGACGAA
Source organism: Candidatus Limnocylindria bacterium (assembly GCA_035651155.1). Taxonomy (GTDB): domain Bacteria; phylum Chloroflexota; class Limnocylindria; order P2-11E; family P2-11E; genus CF-39. The sequence goes on from DASRGG010000011.1 coordinate 47,070, forward strand.
TCCGATCGTGACCTCGGTCAGGCTGTAACGGACATCGTTCCAGAAGCGCGGCACCTGGACCTCGTGCACGGCCGCCTCGACGATCGACGTGGGCGAGCTGAAGAACAGCGGATCGATCGCGCCCGCCACCGCACCGATCTGCCACAGCGCGAAGAACGAGACGAGTCCCACGAGCCCCAGCACGGCTCGCTCGTTGCGGCGGTACCAGCGCACGAGCGGCGGCCGGCGTCGCCGGACCCGCGGGTAGATGACCCTATACGACGCGGATTCGACCGACATCCATCCCCTCTCCCGTGCGGGCCGGCACCCGCGTATTTATCGACGGCGACGTAGACAAAGTCAACCGTTTTGTGGCCACTCGCATCAGCCGAACCGCACCCGCAGCTTCGGAAGCACGAGCGATGAGAACTGTTCAAGGAATCGCATCTGGTCGGGACCCGGCGCGTGGAAGACGAGATGCGTGAAGCCGTACTGAACGTACTGCGCTATCTGTTCGACATGCTCGTCGGGGTCGTCGGACACGAGCCAGCGGCTCGCCGCCTTCTCGAGCGGCAGCGCCGCGGCGCGCCGCTCCATCTCGCGCGGGTCGTCGACGCCGACCTTGTCCTCGGCAGGCAGCGCGAGCGCGGCCCAATGCCGCGTGTCCTCGAGCGCGCGCGTGCGGTCGCGATCGAACGAGACCTTGACCTCGATCATCTTCTCGAGCTTCGACTCGTCGCGCCCCGCCTTCTTCGCGCCGTCGGCGAAGGCCGGGAGGATCGTCTCGGTGTAGAGGGACTTCGCCTTGCCGCTCGTGACGATCAGCCCGTCCGCGAGCCGCCCCGCAAGGCGCGCCGCGGACTCGCCCGAGGCCGCGATGTAGAGCGGGATCGGCTGCTCCGGCCGGTCGTACACGGTCGCGGAGCGCGTGTGGAAGTAGTCGCCGTCGTGGGTGACCATCTCCTCGGACCAGAGGCGCTTCATCAGGATCACGGCTTCCTTGAGACGCGCGAAGCGCTCCTTCGAGTCCGGCCACTCGATGCCGAGCACCGGCACCTCGTTGAGGGACTCGCCCGTGCCGACGCCCAGCAGCACGCGGCCCGGATAGAGCAGGCCGAGGGTCCCCATCGCCTGCGCGACGATGGCGGGGTTGTACCGGAAGGTCGGCGTCACGACGCTCGTGCCGAGGGTGACGCGCGTGGTGCGCTCGCCGAGCGCCGCGAGCCACGCGAACGAGAAGGGCGCGTGGCCGTCGGTGTGCTTCCACGGCTGGAAGTGATCGCTCACGACGACGCTGTCGAAGCCCTTCTCCTCGGCGGCGATCGAGAAATCGAGGAGCGGCCGCGGCGCGAATTGCTCGGCGGACGCCTTGTACCCGAAGCGCATCTTCATCGCGCGGCCGCCGCGGCGGCGACGCGGGTGGCCTGCCGGCCGAAGCCTTCGCGCAGCACGACCTTCCCGTCGTCGTAGATCGCCTCGCCGCGCAGGAACGTATGCGTGGGAATGCCCTGCACCTCGCGCCCGGCATACGGCGTCCATCCGCACTTCGACAGCACGTCCTCGTCGCGGATGGTGGTCTTCTTCTTCGGGTCGACGAGCACGATGTCCGCGTCGGCGCCGACGCGGAGCGCGCCCTTCCGCGGGTAGAGGCCGAAGAGCTTCGCCGGGCGTGTCGCCGTCGCGTCCGCGACGCGCTCGAGGCCGATCTTTCCCGCGGCGACGTCGCTCATGAGCAGCGACAGATAGAACTGCTCCGACGGCGTGCCGGTGTGTGCCTTCCAGCCGTCGGTCCAGCCCGGCTCCTTCTCCTCGCGCAGATGCGGCGCGTGGTCGGTGGCCATGATGTCGACGGTGCCGTCGAGGAACGCCGCGTACACCGCGGCGGAGTGATGCGGCTGCACGTAGTACGAGAGCGCGTACGAGCCGAGCCGCTCGATGTTGGCCCAATCGTTGTCCAGCCAGAAGCACCAGGGGTTCACCTCGGCCGACACGGTCTGGCCGGCGGCCTTCGCCGCTCGGAGCATCTCGACGACGCGCCGCGTCTGCGTGTGCAGGAGATGGAGTCGCACGCCCGTCGCGGCCTGCAGGCGCAGGAGCACTCCCACCGCGGTGTCCCAGATGACCCCGTCGTCGTGCGCGTACGCGCGCGCGTACGCGCGGAAGTCGCGCTCGCCGCGCGCCCAGTACTCGCGCTCGATCGCGTCCATGAGCGACTGGTCGTGCGGATGGACCATCAGCGGCAGGCCGGTCTTCTTCACCGCCTGCATCCGCTTGTACAGCTCGCCGTGCTCGTGCAGGCCGATGCCGGGCATGTGCGGATACGAGCGGCCCGTGTCGACGACCATGAAGATCTTGAACGCGAGGATCCCGCGCTGCGCGAGCTTCGGGATCTCGTCGAGCTGCACCCCGGAGGCGTTCACGTTGTAGTCGAACGACGCGCGCCTCCTGTAGAGCTCGAGCATCGCGTCGAGGTTCTCGGCGGTCGTCGGCGGCGGGCTCACGTTCGGCATCGCGACGGAGGTGGTGACGCCTCCGGCGGCGCACTGGCGGCCCATCGTGACGAGGTCTTCCTTGTGCGTGAAGCCGGGCTCGCGGTGATGCGAGTGCATGTCGATCATGCCGGGCAGCGCCACGAGGTCCGCTGCGTCCACCACGCGCGTCCCCTTGGGGAGGCTGCCCGCCTCGCCGATCGCCGCGATGCGGCCGCCGGCGATCGCGATGTCGGCCCTGCGCACCCCGTCCTCGAGGACCGCCGTCGCGCCGCGGATGACGATGTCGCTGCTCATGTCTTCCCTCCGCCCGCCTGCCCTGCGCCGATGAACCGCACGCTGCCGCCGGCGCCGCTCTCGGTCCGCACCTCGATGTCGTCGTCGCGCAGCACCAGCGTCCGCAGCCAGTCGACCATCAGCGGGATGACCTCGCTCGCGTACTGCGTGTACGCGGTGTAGTGCGACGTGTTGCGCTGGAGGACCAGCTGCTTCGGCGGCGCCGCCGCCTCGTAGAGCCGCTCGGCGTGGTCGGTCGGGGTCACGGCGTCGTCGGCGACGCCGATGACCATCAGGCCACGGAGGCGGTGCGCGACGTCGATCGGCCGGTACTCGAGGATGGCCTGCGCCGCGGCGAGCGGCACCGCCGTCGGGATGCGCGAGTCCACGTCCGACTTCACGGCGGTCGCGCGGCGCTCGGGCGTCGCGACCATGATCCCCTCACGCGGATGCACGGCGGTGCCTTCGCCGCCCGCCGCGCGGGCCCTGCGGTCCGCCTCGACGCTCGCGAGGAACGCGATCCACTCGTGCTCCTGCCGCATGCGGTGCAGCCAGTCGCGCCCGTCGGCGACGGGCACCTGACTGATCGTCGCGCGCAGCGCCGGCTCGTACGCGCCGACGAGCACGGCGTTCCCGCCGCCGGTCCCGCCGCTGCCGAAGACCGCGCCGCGGGCGCCGTCGATGTCGTGCCGCCCGCGCATGTAGGCGATCGCGTTGCGCCAGTCCTCGAGCTGCCATGCCGGCGAGAGCGTCCCGCGATCGCCCTCGCTGCTCCCGAATCCCCGATAGTCGAAGATCAGGACGGCGAATCCGGCGTCGGCGAACGCCTCGTGATACGGGCGGTAGAGCTTCGCGTCGGCGAGCCCCAGCCACCCGGGTCCCTGCACGATGAAGGGCAGGCGTCCGGACGGCGCGTCGGGCCGGTGGAGGAAGCCATGGAGCTTGACGCCCTCGCTGTAGAACGTGACCTCGTCGGTCTTCACGGCTTCGCCTCCCGCTGCAACACCTCGACGAGGTCGTCGCACGCGTGGCGCAGGTGGTCGCGCAGCAGTCGCGCGCCGCGCTCGGGGTCCCTCGTGCGGATGCTCTCGCGGAGCTCGGCGTGCGCGTGGCGGGCCTCGCTCTGGTCGTGCATGACGTGATAGCGCTGCACGTCGTCGCGCAAGGCGAGGATCAGCCGGTGGGTGCGGGGCCGTCCGGCGTGGCGATAGAGCTCGCTGTAGAAGCTCCGGCGGGCGCGCCTCCCGGCGCCGGGATCGTCGATGCGGTCGTCCATGTGCTCGGACATGTCGACGAGCGTGGCGATGTCCGCCGGCGTGAGCGCGGTGATCGCGTCGCGCACCAGCTCCGGCTCGAGCGCGATGCGGATCGCGTAGATCTCCTTGACGTCGGCGGGCGTGAGCGACGACACCTCCGCGCCGCGGCGCGGCCCGATGCGGACGAGACCCTCGGCCTCGAGCCGCCGCAGGGCGTCGCGCAGCGGGATGCGGCTCACGCGAAGCTGCTCGGCGAGCGGTTCTTGGAGGAGGCGATCGCCCGGGCGGAGCTCGCCCGAGAGGATCGCGTCGCGGAGGGCCGTGGTGACGAGCTCCTCCACGCTGGGTACGTCGGGGCGATCGAGACGTGTCGGAAGGGACAAGGCCGGTAACGTATCCCGTATACATAGCCGTGGTCAAGGACGCGGAGGCGCGCGTCCCAGGATGGAGGGCACGATGTCCGACTTCTACGGTGCCTGGCTCAAGCGGAGCGCCGCGCTCGACGACGCCATGCGGCGGACCCCGATCGTCGCGCGCGGCGACGCGCTCCGCTGGCTCGAGACCGCCCAGGACGCGCGAACCGCGATGGTCATCGGCGAGGCGGCCGGCTTCGAGACCTCTGGGACGGCCCTCGTGAAGTCCGAGATCCCCGCGGGCTGGCGGACCGGGCGGCACGTGCACGGCGAGGAGGCCATCCACATCCTCGCCGGTACCGGCTTCGCCGTGATCGACGGCGCGCGCTACGACTGGAAGCCCGGCACCACGCTCCACATCCCCTATCGCGCCGAGCACCAGCTCGTGAACACCGGCGCGTCGACCGCGGTGTACCTGTCCGCGCACACGCAGGACCTCGATCTCGCCGTGAAGCTCGGCCGACTCGTCCAGCTCGAGGAGAAGGCGCGGGGCGACGGCGGCCTCGCGGCGCGCTATCCCGCGGAGACGTCGCAGCTCGCGCCCGATGGCCGCCGCATCGCGCTGCACATCGAGGACGCGATGGACGAGAACGCGCGCCGCGTGGCCGGCCACGCGCACCCGAACGCGAACGCCGACAAGGGCGCGCACCGGCATGCCGGGATCTGGATCCTCATGGGCGGGAGCGAGAGCCCGACCGACGAGACGAACGGCTTCCGCGCGAAGGCCGTCGCGATGTCCACGATCTTCGAGGAATCACCGCACTCGGCCAGCCACAGCCACACCCACACCGAAGCGATGCTGTACGTGCTCGAGGGCCGCGGCTACTCGCTCATCGACGGCGAGCGCCACGACTGGAAGGCCGGCGACGCGGTGCACGTCCCGCCGCGGATGACGCACCACGGCCACTTCAACGACTCGGACGAGCGCGCGCGCACGCTGCGTATCGAGTTCGGGATCCGCTACTTCTACGAATCCCTCTGGTCGGGGTACGGAAAGATCAAGGACAAGAGCGGCTCGCACCGCGAGCGCGAGCACGGCGCGCGCGAACACAGGGAGCACACCGAGCACACGTAGCCGGCCCTCGCACGCGGCGAGGTCGTCGGACGCGCGGGGCGCACCCTAGCGGCGCGCGCGCGGGTCGCGGTCGCGGAGCAGCCGCCATACGCGCTCGGGGCTGGCGGGCAGCTCGTGCGGGAACACGCCGATGGCGCGCGCGATCGCGGATGACACGGCGCTGCCCATCGCGTTCCCCGCGCCCTCGCCCGCGCCCTTCGCGCCGAACGGGCCGGCGCCGTCGCGACGCTCGGCGAGGATGAGGTCGATCTCGCGCGGCTGATCGCTGAAGCGCGGCACGCGGTAATCGACGACGTTCGCGTTCGCGAGCTGGTCGCCTTCGTAGACGAGCTCCTCGCGGAGCGCCGCACCGAGCCCCATCATCGCGGCCCCGAGATCCTGTCCGTGCACGAGCGCGGGATTGATCGCGAAGCCGACGTCGCCGACGGTGACGAGCTTTTCGATGCGCACCACGCCGGTCTCGCGATCGACGGTGAGCGCGACGCCGCTGCAGCCGATCTCCCAGAAGGGCGGCATCTGCGCGAAGCCGTCGGCCTTGCGCACCGCGCCGTGACCGAGGACCTCACCGCCGGCGCCGAACCAGCGCTCGATGACCTCGCCGTAGCTCAGCTCGCGTCCCTCGACACGAACTCCCGCGGCCGTGTCCTGCACTGCGGCCACGTCGACCTTGAACACGTCGGCGGCCAGCGCGCGCACGCGAGCGCGCGCGTCGCGACACGCCTCCTGGACCGCACGGCCGGTCACCGTAGTCGTCCGGCTCGCGCCGGTCGTGCGCTCGTACGTGACGACGCCGGTGTCGCCCCCGACGATGCCGACGCTCTCGAGCGGCAGGCCGAGCTCCTCCGCGACGATCTGGCTCAGCACCGTGCGCGAGCCCTGACCGAGCTCGGTCGATCCGGTGAACAGCGTGACCGAGTCGTCGGAGTGGATGCGCACCGCCGCGGTGGAGGTCGGGTACGCGCCCGCGTCCGATGCCGACACCGCGAGGCCGATCGTCGCGGCGCCGCTGCCGGGCCATCCGAGCGAGGTCGCGAGGCAGCGCAGGTCGTCCTTCAGGTCGGCGTCCAACGGTCGCTTGCCGGGGATGAGCACCTCGCCGGGACCGACGAGATTGCGCAGGCGCAGCTCGATCGGATCGATGCCCAGCTTCTCGGCGCCCTCGTCCATCATCAGCTCGCCGCTGAAGTTCCCCTGCGGCGCGCCGAAGCCGCGGAGCGAGCTCCCCGGCACCGTGTTGGTGAACACGGAGCGCGAGACGACGCGCAGTGCGGGGATCTTGTACGGACCGAAGCAGCGGTTCGCGGTCTTCGCGTTCACGAGCGGGCTGTTGTCGGTGTACGCACCCGAGTTCATGACGATGTCGTACTCGCGGCCGAGGATCCTGCCGTCCTTGTCGAACGCCGTGCGGGCGCGGACGTGCGACGAGTCGGAGCGCGTGGTGAGCATGGCCTCCTCGACGGAGAGCTCGAGCTTCACCGGCCGGCCGGTGAAGTACGCGCCCATGGCGCAGGCGCCCTCGATCTTCGTGTACGACTTGGTCCCGTAGCCGCCGCCGACGTACGGCGCGCTCACGCGCACGCGCCCGAGGGGGAGACCGAACATCCGCGCGAGGTCCCGGCGGACCATGTAGACGTGCTGGGCGCTCGAGTACACGACGAGGTCGCCCTGGTCGAACAGCGCGAGCGCGTTGTACGGCTCCATCGCGTAGCCGTAGAGCATGGGGTAGCGGTACTCGCCCTCGACGATGAGGTGCGCCTTCGCGAAGGCCGCGTCGATGTCGCCCCACTCCACGCGCGCGACGGCGCAGACGTTGCCCACGAGCTCGCCCTCGCCCTGATCCATGCCTTCGTCGCCGACGCGCTGTCCGCGCTGCTCGTGCAGGATCGGCGCGTCGGCGCGGAGCGCCTCGTCGGCGTCGATGACCGCCGGCAGGTCCTCGTACGTCACCTCGACGAGATCGGCGGCCTCCGCCGCCGCGAGCTTCGTCTCGGCGACCACCAGCGCGACCGGCTCGCCGTGGTAGCGCACCTTGCCGATCGCGAGCACGGGATGGTCGAGCACGACGTGGCCGTAATACGGTGTGAAGCCGGCCGCGACCAGGTCGTCGCCGACGATCACCTTGAGTACGCCGGGACGGCGCTCCGCGGCGTCGCGCTCGATGCGCGTGATCCGCGCGTGCGCGCGCGTCGATCGGAGCATGACCGCGTGCGCGGTGCCCGGGACCGTGAGGTCCACCGTGTACCGCGCGGCGCCGGTTACCTTGGCGATCCCGTCGGCGCGTGTCGCCTCCGTGCCGGCGACCTTGAACTCTCTCATCTCGTGTCCGTCCCCTGGCCCGCCGCCGCGAGCACCGCGTCGACGATGGTCTGGTAGCCGGTGCAGCGGCAGATGTTCCCCTCCATCCAGCGACGGACGTCCTCCGCGCTCGGGTGGGGACGCTCGTCGAGGAGCGCCTTGGCGGCGATGATCATGCCGGGCGTGCAGTAGCCGCACTGGAACGCGAAGTGGTCGATGAAGGCCCGCTGCAGCGGATGGAGCGCGGGACCGTCCGCCAGGCCCTCGACGGTCTCCACCGCGCGGCCGTCCGCCTCGAGCGCGAGCGTCGTACACGCGCTCACGGGGCGACCGTCGAGCAGCATCGTGCACGCGCCGCACACCTGCATGTCGCAGGAGAGCTTCGCGCCCACGAATCCGAGGCCGCGGACCATGTCGAGCAGCAGGACCTGATCCTCGATCTCGACCTCGCGCTCCGTCCCGTTCAGCCGGAACGAGATCGCGCGCCTCGCCATCAGGCCGCCTCCGCGAGGAGCGCGCCGAGCGCGCGGCGCGCGAACACGCCGACGAGGTGCCTCTTGTACTCGGCGCTGCCGGCGAGGTCATCGGCCGGCTCCACCGCGGCGCGCGCGGCCTCCGCGAGCGCGTCGGCGGTACGCGCGTCGCGTGCGCTGGCACCGGCGAGCTCGGCGGTCTCGACCCGGCGCGGCACCTCGTCGGCGGCGCCCACGACGACCGCGGGCGCGGCCGCGAAGCGGCCGTCACGCAGCTCACACGCGATCGCGACACCGACGCTCGGCCGCTCGAGGATCTGGAACTTCACGTAGGACGTGCGCGTGCCCGCCTTCGGGACCGGGATCTCGATCGCGCCGACGATCTCATCGCCCGCGAGCGAGGTCGCGTACATCCCGACGATGAACTCCTCGATCGGCACGGTGCGCGCGCCGCGCGGCCCGTGCACCACGATCCGTGCGCCGAGCGCGCTCAGGAACGAGGGCGGATCGGCGTGCGGCTCGGCGAACGCGAGGTTTCCCGCGAGCGTGCCCGCCGCTCGCACGCGGATGTTGGCGACGTTCCGTTCGACGGCCGCGAGGCCCGGCAGCACGCGCGCGACGGTGGCGTCGCGCTCGAGATCCCAGTGCGTGACCGTGGCGCCGATCCGGAGCACGCCGTCCGACACCGTGATCCCGCGCAGCGACGCGATGGGCTTCACGTCGATGAGATGCGGCCATCGCGCGACGCCGAGCTTCATGGCGAGAAGGAGCTCGGTGCCGCCGGCGTACACCGCCGCGTCCTCGCCGAAACGGACCCGCATCGCGACGGCTTCCTCGACCGTCGTCGGGCGGTGGACCTCGAAGCGCCGAAGCATCAGGCGCGGTGCCGCGAGTCGGTCATTTGGGGCGACTGTACACCGTATACACCGGCCTACGGCGCGGCGAATATCTGCGTGAACATGCGGCCGTAGGCGCCCGCGGACATCACGCCGATGCCGGCGCGCGCGAACTGTGGCGACAGGATGTTCGCCCGGTGTCCCTCGCTCGCCATCAGCCCGCGGTGCGCCACGGTCACCGACTGCGCGTAGGCCAGGTTCTCTCCCGCGCGCGTGTACGTCACACCCGCGGCCCTCAGGCGGTCGAACGGCGTGCCGTTCGCCGGCGACTGGTGCGAGAAATACCGGAGCTTGAACATCTCCTCCGAGTGTGCGCGCGCGATCGGCACGAGGCGATCGTCCCAGGCGAGCGGCGCGAGGCCCGCGCTCGCGCGCTCCTCGTTCACCAGATCGAAGAGCTGCCGCTCCGCGGCGGGATCGGGGACCGGGCTGAGGTTCTCCGGGAGGGTGTTCGCCAGGCTCTCGGTGTCGTCGGCGCCCAGCTTCGTGACGAAGAGCGGGACGTTGTCGCCGAGCTGTCCCGAGAGCGCGGCGAGCCGCGGCTGCACCTGCGCCACCCGCTCGATGAGCGCACGGGCGATGCGCGACTGCTCGACCGCGGCCTTCAGGTCCGTCGAGACCGGCGAGACGACGAGCGCGGAGAGCACGATCCCGACGACGAACAGGGATCGCGCGGCGGACGGGACCACGCCGAGCACCCTGTCGCTCGTCTCGGCCCAGTGCGACGCGCGATGGACGGCGCGCACGATCGGCTTCACCGCGAAGTACCCGGCGATCGAGAACAGCGCCTCGACGATGACGAGCACGACCACGAACCCGATCGGCTGCGACGCGGCCGGAGAGGGCCCGAAGCGCTGCGCGAGCGACGAGGCCGGCGCCTGGAAGACGACCGCCGCCGCGAAGGACGCCACCCAGGTCGCGAGGCCGTACAGCGTCGCGATGCATCCCGAGCGGTACCCGTTCCAGATCGCGACGCCGATGAGGGCGATGATCCCAGCGTCGATGGGGCTGAACGGAAGGTTCACCGAGCCGGAATGCTATCCGTGGACGGGCGCGGGTCCGACGAGCGGGGTCATCTCGCCGGCACGGATCGCGACGGCGAGACGGTTCTCTTGCGGTGGGATCGGGCAGTTGTAGCAGGGCGAGAGCGCGCAGGCCGGGTTGTACGCGAGGTTGAAATCGACGACCGCGCCGCCCTCATCGCGCTCGACCGTGACGTAACGACCGACCTCGTACGAGCCGCGTCCGGTCGTGGCGTCCCGGAAGTACGCGTCGAGCTGTCCCTCGGGCACGCCCGGCTCGAGCAGCCGCGTGACCGCCAGCCGGTGGGTCGCGCCGTCCAGCGCGAACACGAACCACCCCGCGCGCTGGGCGCGCCGCGCCGGCGACGCCGTCGAGGAGATCTCCACCGGCGACCCGTCGGGCTCGAGCCGGCCGTGGGCGCGCAGCCCCGGATCCACCGGATACCAGCGCAGCTCCGCGTCGCGGCGGCGCGCCTTCCGGTCGAGCACGACGACGGCCGGATAGCCCTGATGGGAGAGCCGGAGCGCGTAGCGGCCGGCGTCGACGGCGCGCGGCGCGCTCGGCTCGCCGTCGACGAGGAACCCGTCGCGGAGTGCCTCGATCACGACGGTGCGGTCCATCTCCGCGAGGCGGATGTCGCCCGCCGGCCCCACGCGCACGCGCTCGCCGACGGGTAGCTCGTGGCGCGCGATCGCGGCGAGCACGCTCGGGAATCCGTGGAGCGCGGCCTGCTCCTTCACGCGCCACTCCTCGATCGACCGTGCGTACTCCGCGTCGGTCACGCGATGCCGCGCACCTCGCCCGTCGCGAGGAGGTCGCGCAGGTAGCGGCCGGTGAACGAGCGGCGGACGCGGGCGACCTGCTCGGGCGTGCCCTCGGCGATGATCTCGCCGCCGGCCTTGCCACCCTCGGGGCCGAGGTCGACCACCCAATCGGCGGTCTTCACGACGTCGAGGTTGTGCTCGATGACGACGACCGTGTTCCCGGCGTCGACGAGGCGATGGAGGACCTCGAGCAGCTTCTCCACGTCCGCGAAGTGCAGACCGGTCGTCGGCTCGTCGAGGATGTAGAGGGTCCGCCCGGTCGCGCGGCGCGAGAGCTCCGTCGCGAGCTTGATGCGTTGCGCCTCGCCACCGGAGAGCGTCGTCGCGGGCTGGCCGAGATGGATGTACCCGAGTCCGACGTCGTTCAGGGTCCTGAGCTTCTGCTCGCACGCCGGGACGTTCGCGAAGAACGCGAGCGCCTCCTCCACGGTCATCTCGAGCACGTCGGCGATGCTCTTGCCCTTGTAGTGGATCTCGAGCGCCTCGCGGTTGTACCGCTTCCCGCCGCAGACCTCGCACGGGACGTACACGTCCGGGAGGAACTGCATCTCGATCTTGATGATCCCGTCGCCGGCGCAGGCCTCACAGCGGCCGCCCTTGACGTTGAACGAGAAGCGTCCCGCGGTGTATCCGCGCAGGCGCGCGTCGGGCACCGCGGCGAAGAGCTCGCGGATCGGCGTGAACAGCCCGGTGTAGGTCGCGGGATTCGATCGCGGGGTGCGACCGATCGGGGATTGGTCGATGTCGATGACCTTGTCGATATGCTCGATCCCCTCGATCCTGTCGTGCGCGCCCGGCCGATCCTTCGCCTTCGAGATCACCTGGGCGAGACGCCGATAGAGGATCTCGTTGACGAGAGTGCTCTTCCCCGATCCCGACACGCCGGTGACCGCGACGAACACCCCCAGCGGGATCCGCACGTCGACCGCCTTGAGGTTGTGTTCGCGCGCGCCGCGGATGACCAGCGAGTCGCCGCGCGGCGAGCGCCGCCGGGCCGGCAGCGGGATGCGCCGGCGGCCCGAGAGGTACGCGCCGGTGAGCGAGCGCGGCTCGCGCAGGATGTCGTCGAGCGTGCCCTCCGCGACGACCTCGCCGCCGTGCTCCCCCGCTCCGGGCCCGATGTCGATGATCCAGTCGGCGGTGCGGATCGTCTCCTCGTCGTGCTCGACGACGAGGATGGTGTTGCCGAGATCGCGCATGCCGATGAGGGTGCGGATGAGCCGTGCGTTGTCGCGCTGGTGCAGGCCGATCGACGGCTCGTCGAGGATGTAGAGCACGCCCATGAGACCCGATCCGATCTGGGTCGCGAGGCGAATGCGCTGCGCCTCCCCACCCGAGAGCGTCGTCGCGGAACGGTCCACGGTGAGGTAGTCGAGGCCGACGTCGACGAGGAAGCCGAGCCGGGTGCGGATCTCCTTCAGCACCTGGCGCGCGACCTGCCGGCCGCGGCTGTCGAGGGGACTGGTCTTTTCCTTCTCGAGCGCGCTCACCCAGTCGAGCGCCTCCGAGACCGTGAGCGCCGCGACATCCATGATGCTGCGCCCGCCGATCGTGACCGCCAGCGCCTCGGGCTTGAGACGCTTGCCCTTGCAGACGGGGCAGGGGCGCTCGCTCATGTACTTCTCGATGTCCGCGCGGATGTAGTCCGAGGTCGTCTCGCGGTATTGCCGCTCGAGCCACGGGATGAGGCCCTCCCACTCGTATTCGTACGAGCGGCGCTGCCCGCTCTTGTTCTCGTACGAGAGCCGGAGCGCGTCCCCGGACCCATGCAGGATCGCGTCGACGGCCTTCTTCGGTAGCTTCCGGATCGGATCGCCGAGCGAGAACTTGTACTTCTTCGCGAGGCCCTCGAGGATCGCCATGCGGTACTGCGCCGTCCCGCCCGATCTCTGCCACGGCAGCACGGCGCCGTCGCGCAGCGAGAGGTCCGGGTTCGCGAGCACGAGCTCCGGATCCGGCTCGAGCTTCGTGCCGAGACCGGTGCATGCGGGGCACGCGCCGTGTGGCGAGTTGAACGAGAACGTGCGCGGCTCGATCTCGCCGATGGAGAAGTCGCCCTCCGGACACGCGAGCCGCTGGCTGAAGAGCCGCTCCGGCAGCTTCCCATCGGCGTCGGCCACGACGGCGAGGCCCTCGCCCAGCCGGAGCGCAGTCTCGACCGAGTCGGTGAGCCGCGCGCGATCGGCCTCGCCCGCGTCGCCCCGGCGCAGCACGAGCCGGTCCACCACCACCTCGAGCGAGTGCTTCTTCATCTTGTCGAGCATGATGTCCTCGGAGAGATCGCGGACGACGCCGTCGACGCGGACGCGCGCGAACCCGCCGCGCCGCGCCGTGACCAGGAGCTGCTGGTGCTCGCCCTTGCGGTCGCGCACGAGCGGGCCGAGGACGAGGATGCGCGTGCCGTCGGGGTACTCCCGGATCTGATCGACGATCTCCTGCACGGTCTGCGCGACGATGGGGATCTCGTGATTCGGGCAGTGCGGGATGCCGACGCGGGCGAACAGGAGCCGCAGGTGGTCGTAGATCTCGGTGACCGTTCCCACGGTGGAGCGCGGGTTCCGGGTCGCGCCCTTCTGGTCGATGGAGACCGCCGGCGACAGGCCCTCGATGAAGTCGACGTCGGGTTTTTCCATCTGACCGAGGAACTGGCGCGCGTAGGCCGAAAGCGATTCGACGTAGCGGCGCTGGCCCTCGGCGTAGATCGTGTCGAACGCGAGCGACGACTTTCCCGATCCCGAGAGCCCGGTGATCACGACGAGCTTGTCGCGCGGGATCTGGATGTCGATGTTCTTGAGGTTGTGCTCGCGCGCGCCCTTGACGTGGATCGTGGTCAGCGGCACTACACGCCTCGCCGGCGGCGCATGACCCGCTTGGTCGTGCGCGGCGGAAGCGGAGCCCCGTCGCCGCCCGCCTCGAGCGCCTCCGGGCCGCTCTGGAGCACGAGCAGGCCGCGGAGCTCGACGACCTCGTCGCGAAGCGCGGCGGCCTTCTCGAACTCGAGATCCTTCGCGGCCTGCTTCATCCGTCCCTCGAGGTCCTTGATGAGGCGCACGAGCTCGTCCTTCGGCAGCTCGCCCGCGGCGACCTGGCGCCCGCCCTTCTCGTAGACGTGCTCGACGTCGGCGATCTGCTGGAGGCGCATGCCCACGTCGCGGATGGCCTTCACGATCGTCGTGGGCTCGATGCCGTGCGCGGCGTTGTACGCGATCTGGAGCGCGCGCCGGCGCTCCGTCTCGTCGATGGCCGCCTTCATCGAGGCGGTCGTGCGGTCGGCGTACATGATCACGCGGCCCTCGACGTGGCGGGCCGCGCGTCCGATCACCTGGATGAGCGACCCCTCGGACCGCAGGTAGCCCTCCTTGTCCGCGTCGAGGATCGCGACGAGGGTGACCTCCGGGAGGTCGATGCCCTCGCGGAGCAGGTTCACGCCGACCACGACGTCGAACACGCCGAGGCGCAGATCGCGCAGGATCTCGACGCGCTCGATGGTCTCGATCTCGGAGTGCAGGTACTGGACCTTGACGCCCATCTCGCGCAGGTAGTCGGCGAGGTCCTCGGCCATCTTCTTCGTGAGCGTCGTCACGATGGAGCGCTGCCCGCGCTCGACGCGCGTGCGGATCTCGGCCAGCAGGTCGTCGATCTGTCCGTCGGTCTTGCGCACTTCGATCTCCGGATCGACGAGACCGGTCGGCCGGATGATCTGCTCCACGACCTGCTGCGCGTGCTCGTTCTCATACGGGCCGGGCGTCGCCGACACGTAGATGGTCTGGTCGAGGCGCGCCTCGAACTCGTCGAAGGTGAGCGGCCGGTTGTCGAGCGCGCTCGGCAGCCGGAAGCCGTACTCGACCAGGATCTCCTTGCGCGCGCGGTCGCCCGCGTACATGCCGCGCACCTGCGGGATCGAGATGTGCGACTCGTCGACGAACATGAGGAAGTCAGGCGGGAAGTAGTCGAGGAGCGTCCACGGCCGGCTTCCGGCGGGCCGGCGCGCGAGATGGCGCGAGTAGTTCTCGACGCCCGCGCAGGTACCGGTCTCCCGCAGCATCTCGAGGTCGAAGCGCGTGCGCTGCGAGATGCGCTGCGCCTCGAGGAGGCGTCCCTTCTCCTCGAGCTCCCTGACCCGCACCTCGAGCTCCGCCTCGATGTCCTTGATGGCCTCCAGCAGCTTCTCCCGCGGTGTCACGAAGTGGCGCGCCGGATAGATGTCGATGCGATCGCGCTCGGCGAGGACCTCGCCCGTCAGCGGGTCGAGCTCGGTGATCCGCTCGACGTCGTCGCCGAAGAACTCGACGCGGACCGCGAGCTCCTCGTAGGAGGGCTGGATCTCGAGCGTGTCGCCGAGCACCCGGAACTTTCCGCGCGACAGGTCGCTGTTCGTGCGCTCGTACTGGATGTCGACGAGGTGGCGGAGCACGGTATCGCGCCGCACGCGCTCTCCCTTGCTCAGGCGGACCGTGACGGCGCCGTAGTCGACCGGCGCGCCGAGGCCGTAGATGCACGACACCGAGGCCACGATCACGACGTCGCGGCGCTCGAACAGCGCGCGCGTCGCGGCGTGCCGCATGCGGTCGATCTCCTCGTTGCGAGAGGAGTCCTTCTCGATGTACGTGTCGCTGCGCGGGATGTACGCCTCGGGCTGGTAGTAGTCGTAGTAGGAGACGAAGTACTCGACGGCGTTGTTCGGGAAGAACTCTTTGAACTCGCCGTAGAGCTGCGCCGCCAGCGTCTTGTTGTGGGCGAGCACGAGCGAGGGCCGCCCCGCGTCGGCGATGACCTTCGCCATCGTCACCGTCTTGCCGGAGCCCGTGACGCCGTGGAGGGTCTGGTGCTTCAGGCCGCGCCTGAGTCCCTCCGAGAGCTTCTCGGCCGCGACCGGCTGGTCCCCGGCGAGCGGCCATGGCAAGGCGAGCGCGAACTCCGCGCGACCGGCGGGGCGTTCGGTGGGGACCTGCAGGATCTCTCCCCGGGGCATGGCGCCTCATTCTAGAACAGATGTTCTTACGCGGTCGGCTGCTGGACGCGGCTCACTGATGGTCGCATACCAGGCACGCGTGCCCGTGCGTTGGTGCCACAGAAGGGCTATTGACGGTCGCACAGGACCGTCCGTAGCGTCACGCGACTGGAGGAAAGGCGGCTCTGACGACGCTCGCGCGCTTCATCCGGGACGACACCGGTCAGAACCTCGTCGAGTTCGCCCTGCTGCTGCCGGTGCTCATGTACCTCCTCATGGGCATCATCCAGTTCGGCTTCATCTTCGCGGCGTATCTGACGCTCAACAATGCCGTCCGCGAAGCCGCCCGCTGGGGCTCCATCTACGTCTACGACAACAGCAGCAGCGCGGCGGCGAACGACGGAATCCGCAACGACGGCATCGTCGACCGGATCATCCAGTCGCGCGGCATCCTCAACATGGCGGCCCGCGGGTCGTCCACCTCGACGTTCGACACGACCAGCAGCGGCACGCTCGGTTCGCCGAGCACGTCGTGCCCGGAGCCGACGCCCACGCCGGTGCTCGGCTACTGGTACGGCGCCAGCGGTAGCTCGTATCCCGACGTGACGATCTGCTACGCGATCCCGGCGGGCGTCACCGCGAATGACCCCCGCCGGGGCTATTACCTCGACGTCGAGGCCTGGTACCACGTCACGGTATGGGTCCCACTGCTGGATCAGTTCCTACCGAACGACCCGTCGAAGGGCTCCGGGGCATCGCAGTGGATCCGCCTGCCCGGGCGCATCACGGTCGTCGTCAACTGACGGGTCATCATCTAGAGTCCGCTCACACAGGGACGCAGAAGAGGAGAGGGAAGACAGGTGCAGGACGGTTCTAAACGGCGCGCTCGGCTGATCCTCATCATCGGCGTCGTGCTCGCGCTCTTCGCGGGCGCGGGGACATTCTTCTACGCGTCGAGCGCGCAGACCGCGCCGGCGCCGGTCATCCAGACCACTCCCGTTCTCGTCGCGGCCCGTGAGATCCCGGCCAAGACCACCCTCACCGCCGCCGACCTCAAGGTCCAGGACTACAACGTCGACGCGAAGCCCGTCGCGGCGCTCGCCAGGCCGGAAGACGCCGTCGGCAAGGTGACGGTGCAGGCGATCAGCGTGGGCGAGCCGCTGCTCCCGACGAAGTTCGCCGACCCGAAGAGCCCGACCTTCGTCGTCATCCCGGCCTCCTTCCTCGACGCGAGCGGAGCGATCAAGAGCGACACGCCGAACCTGCGCGCGATGTCGATCACGGTCCCGGACGCGAACGCCGTCGGCGGCGCCGTCCAGCCCGGCGACATCGTCGACATCCTGTTCACGCTGCAGTTCGACCCGGTGAAGTTCATCAGCAAGCCCAAGCCGGAGCAGACCAGCGACTTCAGCGCGAAGATCATCCTCGAGCGGGTCGCGGTCCTCGCGCGGCTGAACAACGTCTACACGATCCGCGTGGACACCGTGACCGCCGAGCGCATCGCGTACCTGCAGGCGTCCGGCGGGCAGCTCGCGTTCCTGCTGCGCGCGCCCAAGGACGAGCGCGCCGCGGGCACGACGGGCACGACGTTCGGAGACATCGAGACCGCGTTCAAGCTGAAGATCCCGGAGAAGATCACGCCCTAGCCCGCGACCAGGCCTCGCGAGCTTGCTCCCTCGTCCGGTCGCGGTCGGCGTCGTTCACGATGACGACGTCGGCCGCGGACCGGAACTCCTCTTCCGTCCGCTGTCGCGCCAGACGCAGCTCGGCCTCCGCCCGCGGCAGGCCCCGCGCCTCGAGGCGCCGCAGGATCTCCTCGCGCGGCGCGACCACGACCCAGATCTCGTCACAGACGTCGCGCAGGCTGGACTCGAGGAGCTTGATCGCCTCGACGACCAGCACGTCGCCGTCTCTCAGCATCTTGCGGGCTTCGAGGATCCTCGCGATGACCCGGGGATGCATGATGCG
Source organism: Candidatus Limnocylindria bacterium (assembly GCA_035651155.1). Classification (GTDB taxonomy): domain Bacteria; phylum Chloroflexota; class Limnocylindria; order P2-11E; family P2-11E; genus CF-39. Next base: position 64,988 of record DASRGG010000011.1, read on the forward strand.
TTCGAGCTTCGCGAGCTTCTCCGGATCGGCGAACACCTCCTCCGCGAGCTTGCGGCGGTCGATCTCCCTATCGTCGCCGAGCACCTTCGTGCCGAACGTCTGCACGATCGCGCTGTAGCCGGTCGTGCCGCGCGACTGCTCGTCGTGCACCAGCGCGTCCGCGTCGAGGACCTTGGCGCCCAGCTCGCGCAGCATGGCCGCGACGGTCGACTTCCCCGCCCCGATGGGTCCGGTGAGCCCGACGACGCGCGGCGAGCCCGTCTTCGCGTCGCTCACCGCTCCTCGCTCGCCTTCGTCCACTCGTCGTAGAGCTCGCGGAGCGACCGCTCGAGCGCGGCGTGCTCCTCGCCCACGCGTCGCGTCTCCATGTAGTTCCCGCTCTGCGCGACGCGCGCGACCTGCTCCGTCAGCTGCCGAAGCTGCAGCTCCATCGCTTCGATGCGCGCTTCAAGGGCGCGAAGCCCGCTCACACGTCGTACCGCCGACGCGCGCTGCGACGACCGGCCGAGAGCCGGCGATGGCGCGGGCGCCGAGCGAGCCCGAGGCACCGAGGGCCCCCGCGCGGCGGGGGACCCCGCGGCGCCCAAGGCGCGGGGTGCGCCGCGATGAGACGGTTTCGATGCCTCGGGCTCGCGACCGCCCGCCGCGTAGGCGACGACGGGCGGCTCGCGTCCCGCGGCGCGCTCGCGCTGGTACGCGCTCCAGTTCCCCTCGAAGCGACGGAGCACGCCGTCACCGACCAGCCACAGCTCGGTGGCGAGCTTGTCCACGAAGTAGCGGTCGTGCGATATGACCACGATCGTCCCCGCGAACTCGCGCAGCACTGATTCGAGCTGCTCGCGCGCCGCGAGATCGAGGTGGTTCGTCGGCTCGTCGAGCACCAGCAGATTCGCCTCACGGACCGAGAGCCGCGCGAGCGCGAGGCGGGATCGCTCGCCGCCGGAGAGCGCGCCGACCGCACGATCGACGTCGTCTCCGCGGAACAGGAAACGCGCGAGGAGGTCACGCGCCTCCTGGTCGGAGAGGCCGCTCGACGCGCGCATCGTCTCGAGCACCGTCGCGGTCCCGGTGATCTCGGCCTGCGCCTGCGCGAGGTACGCGACGCGCACCATCGGCGCGGCCGACACGTAGCCGTCGAGCGCCGGAATCTCGCCGAGGAGCGTCCGCACGAGCGTGGTCTTCCCCGCTCCATTCGGCCCAACGACGGCGACGCGCGCGTCGCGTCCGATCCGGATCGGCCCGGTACGCACGACGGGTTCGCCGTAGCCCGCCGCGAGCGAGGTCGTCTCGAGCACGGTCTCGCTCCCGAGATCCGCCGCGTCGAGCCGCCAGGTATGTCTCGCGTCGCCGGTCGGCGCCGCGATGCGCTCGACCCGCGCGAGCCTTTTGCCGCGCCCGCGGGCCTCCTTCGAGCGCTGCCCCGCGCCGTAGCGGCGGATGAACTCCTCGGTCCGGGCGATCTCCACCGCCTGCCGCGCCGCGGCCGTCGTCTGCGCGGCCTCGCGATCCGCGCGCTGCCGCGCGTAATGCGTGTACGACCCGCGGTACTCGACCACGGTGCGGTCCTCGATCGAGAGTGTGCGCGAGGTGACCTTGTCCAGGAACCAGCGGTCGTGCGAGCTGACCACGGCGGTCACGTCGCGCTCGACGAGGAACCGTTCGAGCCATTCCAGGGCGGCGACGTCGAGATGGTTCGTGGGCTCGTCGAGCAGCAGGATGTCCGGATCGTCGAGCAGCAGGCGCGCGAGCCCGAGCCGGGTGCGCTCGCCGCCGGAAAGCGTGGCGACCTCGCGCTGCGTGAGGTCCGCGAGGCCGAGGCCCGCGAGCACGCGCCGGAGCGTCGCCTCGAAGTCGTACCCGCCGGCGTGATCGAAGTGGTGCTGCAGGTCGGCGTAGCGCTCCAGGGCCTCCTGGTCCGCGTCGCCGAGACCGTGCTCGAGCGCACGGAGCTCGGCCTCGAGCTCGCGCAGGTGCGCCGCGGCGCCGCGCGCGTGCTCCTCGACGGTGCCGGTCGCGTCCTCGAGCAGCTCTTGCCGCAGGAACCCCACGCGCGTGCCGCGCGCGTACGCGACGATGCCTCCGTCCGGCTCGTCGAAGCCCGCGACGATGCGGAGCAGGCTCGTCTTCCCGGTGCCGTTCGGGCCGACCAGGCCGACGCGGTCGCCTTGCGCGACCCGGAAGGACACGTCGTGCAGCAGCTCGCGATCGCCGAACCAGCGTCCGACGGCCTGGACCGAAACGAGGCTCATGTCATCCTCATGATGCCGGTGCGCGCTGGCAGCGGGGGCAGTGGAACGTGCCGCGGCCGCCGACCACGGTGCGGACGATGGCCCGGCCGCAGCGCGGGCACGGCTCGCCCGCGCGGTCGTACGCGTTGAACTCCCGCTGCATCCGTCCGGCGTTCCCGCGCGCGTCACGGTAGTCGCGGCGCGACGCCCCGCCGAAGCGGATCCCCTTGCGCAGCACCCAGCGGATGGCCTCGTGCAGCCGCGCCGCCTCCGCGGGCCGCAGCGAGCCCGCCGCACGCGATGGGTGGATGCGCGCGCGCCAGAGGGCCTCGATCGCGTAGATGTTCCCGATGCCCGCGATGGCGCGCTGATCGAGCAGCAGCGGCTTGATCGCGGCGCGCGGCCGGTGGCGGAACAGCTCCGCGAGCCAGGACGCGGTGAAGCGCCGCGACAGCGGCTCGATCCCGAGCGCGCGGTGCAGCGGCATCTTCGCGGCGCCGCGCGCGGGAGCCTTCTCGCGCAGCTCGTCGAGCGCGACGATCGCCATGCGGCCGAACTTACGGGTATCGGCGAAGCGAAGGAGCGTGCCGTCGCGGAAGCGCAGCAGCGCGCGCGTGTGGGGATCGTCCGGTGCGTCGCCCGTTCGGAAGAGCAGCTTGCCGGTCATGCGCAGCGAGACGATGAGCGCCTCCGCGCTGTCGAGCTCCAGCACGACGAACTTGCCACGGCGTCCGACCGACGCGATGCGTCGGCCGGCGAGACGCGCGGCCACGTGCGCGGGGGGCATCGGTTCGGTGAGGCGATGCCAGTACGACTCGAAGTCCGCGATGCGCCGGCCGACGACGAGACGGCGGAGCTGCCGCGCGATGGTCTCGACCTCCGGAAGCTCAGGCATGCGACGTGGGCGACGAGCGGTCAGGCAGGGGCGGGGACCTGCATCCGGGTCATCTCGTCCCAGTTCGCGCCGCTGCGCACGTCCACGACGAGCGGTACGTCGAGCTCGTAGGCGCGCGACATCTCGTCGCACAGGATGCAGGCGACCTCGTCGACCTCTGTCTTGGGCACCTCGGCCACGAGCTCGTCGTGCACCTGCAGCAGCACGCGCGCCCGCAAACCGCCGGCCGCGAGCCGGTCGTACACGCGGCGCATCGCGATCTTCATGATGTCCGCCGCGGTGCCCTGGATCGGCATGTTGATCGCCATGCGCTCGGCGGCGTTGCGGATCGCGCTGTTCGGGCTGGCCATGTCGGCGATGTACCGGCGCCGGCCGAGCAGCGTCTCGACGTATCCGCGCTCCATGCAGAACGCCTTCGTCTCGATGACGTAGCGCCGGACCTGCGCGTAGCGCTTGAAGTACTCGTCGATGAAGCGCTGCGCCTCCTCGCGCGGCATCTTCATGCGCCACGCGAGTCCGAAGTCGCTCATCCCGTAGACGATCCCGAAGTTGAGCATCTTCGCGACGTCGCGCTGCTCGCGCGTGACCTTGTCCTCGGGCACGCCGAATCCCGCCGCCGCCGTGCGTCGATGGACGTCGGCGCCCTCGCGGAACGCCTTGGTGAGCTCGGGGTCGCCGGAGACGTGCGCGAGGACGCGCAGCTCGATCTGCGAGTAGTCCGCGGCCACGAGCGCGAGGTCCGGCCCGCCCGCGACGAACGCGCGGCGGATGCGGCGGCCCAGCGGCGTGCGGATCGGGATGTTCTGGAGGTTGGGGTTCTTGCTCGAGAGCCGTCCTGTCGCGGCCACGGCCTGATCGAACGTGGTATGGATGCGGCGGGTCTCGGGGTCGATGAGCGCGCCGAGCCCCTCGGCGTACGTCGACCGGAGCTTCTCGATCTCGCGGTACTCGAGGATCTTTTCGACGACCGGATGCACGCCCCGGAGCTCCTCGAGGACCGTCGCGTCCGTCGAGTACCCGGTCGCGGTCCGCCGTCCGCGCGGCAGCCTCAGCTCCTCGAAGAGGAGCGACGCGAGCTGCTTGGTCGAGTTGATGGCGAACTCGTGGCCGACCGAGTCGTACGCCTCGCGCTCGATGCGCGCGACCTCGCGCGCGAACTCCTCGCCGAGCGAGCGCAGGTACTGCACGTCGACGGCGATGCCCGCCTCTTCCATCTCGACGAGCACGTCGACCAGCGGCAGCTCCACGGTCTCGAAGAGCCGCCGCATCTCGAGCTGGTCGAGGTCCCGGTCGAAGAGCGTGCCGAGCCGCGCCGCCGCGACCGCGCCCGCTCCGGCGCGCGCGAGACGCTCTTCGAGCGTGGCGACGCGATTCGGGTCCTTGCGGTCCGCCACCGGCAGCGCGGGCACCTCGAGCTTCAGCCGTTCGGCGGCGAGATCCTCGAGCGCGTGGTAGCGGCGGCTCGCGTTCACGAGGTACGAGGCGAGCATCGTGTCCATAGTCACGCCGCGAAGCTCGGCGCCCGCGCGCCGCAGCGCGCGCCGCGCGGTCTTCGCGTCGTGCACGGTCTTCCGCACGCGCGCGTCGGACGCGAGCGCGGCGATGGCCGGCGGGAGCCCGCCCGAGGCGGGCAGGTACCACGCGCGCTCGCCGACCGCGATACCGAGACCGACGAGGTCGGGATGCCGGTGGATCTCGACGTCGGCGTGCAGCGCGACGGAGCCGGCGTCGCGCGCGATCTTCGCGACCTCTTCGCCTTCGGCCGCGCCGAGCAGCGCGGTGTCCACCGGCGGCGGAGTCGACGGCGCGGGATCGAGGCCGAGCGCCAGCTGTCCGGGCCTCGCCGGCGCGGTCACGATCGGACCCCCGGCGAGGTTCGCGTCGGCGGGCGGCAGGCGCGGGATCAGGCTGCGGAACTCCAGTTCGCGGAAGAGCTCGAGCACCGCGGCGCGGTCGTAGCCGCGCCATTTCGTGCGATCGATCTCGAGAGTGACCGGCAGATCGGTGACGATCGTGGCCATCTCACGGCTCTCGAAGACCTGCTCGCGATGCGCGGCGAGCGCCTCGCGCAGCTTCGGCGTGAAGCGCGACAGATCCGCGTACACGCCTTCGAGGCTCCCGTTCTCGGCGATGAGCTTGGCCGCGGTCTTTTCGCCCACGCCCGGGACGCCCGGGATGTTGTCGCTCGTGTCGCCCTTGAGCGCCTTGAAGTCGACCATCTGCGCTGGCCGGAGTCCGTAGCGCTCCGCGATCTTCGCCTCGTCGTAGACGACCGTGTTCTGGAAGCCCATGCGCGTCGTGAAGAGCTTCACGTGCGGCGTGACGAGCTGGAGCGGGTCCAGGTCGCCCGACACGATGATCGCCTCCAGGCCGGCCTCCTCGGCCTGGCGCGCGAGCGCGCCGATGACGTCGTCGGCCTCGAACCCGGGCAGCGAGTAGATCGGGACGCCGAAGCGGTCGAGGATCTCCTTGCAGCGCTCGATCTGCGGGCGCAGCTCGTCGGGCATGGGCTTGCGCGTGGCCTTGTAGGTCGCGTCCCTTTCGTGTCTGAAGGTCTTGCCGGGCAGGTCGACGGCCGCTGCGATGTGCTGCGGCTTGATCTCCTCGATCGCCTTCAGGAAGATCGACGCGAAGCCGAACGTGGCGTTCGACAGCTCCCCCTTCGTCGTCGTCAGCGGCGGGATCGCGAAGAACCCGCGGTAGATGAGGGAGTTGGAGTCGATGAGGATGAGGCGCTCGCGCATCGTTCGAGTATGAACGCCGCGCTACAAGGGTGAGCGAAGCCTCCGCTGCAGCACGATCGCGATCGCTCCCGTCACGAGCGCGAGCGCGAGCCAGAGCCACGGGCTCGGACCGAGCGCCGGCGACCTCGCGGCGTGCGCGGCTTCGCCGCTCTCCGTTGCGCCGCGCGCCACCGCGGCCGTCGGCGCGGGCGCGGCGGCGGCATTGGGACCAGGCGGCACCGCCGTCTTCAGCTCGGGCGGCCGACTCGGCGCATCCGCGCGACCGTCCGCCGGCGCCGCGGCGGGCGCGCTCAGCGCCGCCGGCGCCGAGAGCTGCCCCATGTTGGCGAGCAGCGCGCTGGCGATGAAGAGGAAGACCGAGAGCCCGCTCGCGAGCGTGGCGAGCGTCCGGACCGGCGCGAGCCATGCCGGCCGCCCGGCGAGACGCGGCGTGAGCCGTCGCCGCGGGGCGATGTCGGGAAGCGCTCCGAGGAGCGCCGCCGTGGCGCGCAGCTCGGAGAGCCGCCGGCGGCAGTCCGCGCAGGCGGCGAGGTGCGACTCGACCGCGGCGCGCTCGTTCGGGGCGAGCGCGTCGTCGAGATACGCGGACAGCCGGGCGCGTGGGTGGTCGATCACGTCCTCACCCTTGTGACGGCGCGGGCCGCCGATGGTTCCCTCATCCGGCCGATCCTCGCCAGCCACGGGCCACGAGCGCGTTCCGCACGGCGACGCGGGCGCGGTGGATGCGCGACTTCACCGTACCGATCTCGACGCTCGTCATGAGCGCGATCTCCTCGTAGGCGAATCCTTCGACGTCGCGCAGCAGCAGAGCGGCACGCTGCTCCTCGGGCACGTCGCGGAGCGCCTCCTCGACGATGACCTGGGCCTCGCGGGAAGACGCGATGTCGGCGAGCTCGGGTCCCGGCGCCGCGGGCTCCGCCCAGATGACGTCCGCGTCCTCCGGCGGATCGAGCGGCAGCTCGGGACGGCGCCGGCGCGCGCGGATCCGGTCCAGTGCCCGATTCGTGACGATGCGGAAGAGCCAGGCGCGGAACGACGTGCCTTCGAACGATCGGATCGACCGCCACGCCGAGAGGAGCGAGTCCTGGACGACGTCCTCGGCGTCGGGGCCCGGTCCGACGATCCGCGCCGCATGGCGGTAGAGCGCGCGCTCTTCCCCGCGCGCGAGGTCTTCGAACGCGCGCGCGTCGCCGTCGCGTGCCCGCACGACCAGCGGCGCGCGCTCGCTCTCTCCGTCGCTCGATTTCATACGAGCGCGCTCGTTCGGCTACCCTCGCTGGCGGTGGAGCGGCGGAAACGGGTCGTGGTGATCGGCGAGGACGACGAGCCGATCGCTCGTCTCCTGCGGGATGCCATCAATGACGAGCCAGCCTATCAAGCGGTGATCGTTCCTGATGGAGCGCTCGTGCTGGAGACGGTGCGGCAGGTCCGCGCCGACCTGTTGATCCTGGACGTCATGATGCCCGGGCTGAACGGTCTCGAGGTGTGGGACCGCGTCCGCGCGGATCCCGACGTCCGCGACATGCCCGTGCTCTTCGTCACCGCCGCCTCGCGCGAGATGGGCGGTCAATTCACGCGGCGCCAGATCACGGACGTCATCGCGAAGCCGTTCGATCTGAACGATCTCCTCGCACGGGTCCGCACCCTCTGTCCGGCATGACCGGCGGCGCGTCCCGGCGCTACGCGCGCCTCGCGCGGCTCGCCGCGAAGACGGCGACCGCGGTCGGCGAAGCGATCGTCACGAGCGACATCGATATCGTCACGCGCAAGCGAGGCCGCGCGAACTTCGCGACCGCGGCCGATCACGCGGCGGAGCGCGCGGTCATCGAACGCCTCTCGGCCGACGATCCGGCGGTGCCGGTGCTCGCCGAGGAGAGCGCGCGGCGCTCCGTGCGCCGCGCCGAGCGGCTCTGGGTCGTCGATCCGATCGATGGAACGCTCAACTTCAGCCGCGGCATCCCGTTCTACTGCGTCGTCATCGCGTACGTGGAGGGCGGACGGACCCGCGCGGCGGCGCTGCACGCGCCACGCACGCGTGAGACGTTCGTGGCGTCGGAAGGCGCAGGCGCGACGCGGAACGGCGAGCGCATCGCGATAGGACGGGTCGGGCGGCTGGCGGACGCGTTCGCCGTCGCGAGCCTGCGATACGGCGAGACGAAGAGGCGGGACTCGCGATTCGTCGCGCTCAATTCGACATGCGCGCGGCTACGCGTGCTCGGCTCCGCCGCGCTCGAGATCGCCTACGTCGCGATGGGACGCTTCGACCTCTTCGCCCACGAGGCCCTCTCGCCGTGGGACATCGCCGCGCCCGCGCTCATCGCGCGCGAGGCCGGCGCAGCGGTCCTGTCGCTGAAGACCGGTGCGGACGCCGCATGGGATGAGGCCCGCGTCGTGATCGCGAGCAAGACGCTCGCACGCGCGGCGTTCGAGCTCCTGAGGCGGTAGACGACGCCCTCACGCGGCGGCAGGGTCAGGAGCCAGACGGTGCCGGAGGTGGGATTCGAACCCACACTGTGCTCATTTTGAGTGAGCTCCCTCTGCCGGTTGGGGTACTCCGGCGACTCCGTCGAGTCTAGTCGGGGCGAAGGGTCATGCGGGTAACCGCACCCGCACCGTCGTTCCGCGGTCCTCGCCCTTGCTCTCGAGCTCGAGCGAACCGCCGTGCGCGTCGGCGAGCAGCTTCGCGACGTGCAGGCCGATGCCCATCCCCGCGAACGTCGCGGCCTTGCCGCTCCCGCGCGTGAACGCGGCGCCGAGGCGCGGCATGTCGGCGGCGCTGATGCCGATGCCCTCATCCGCGATGACGATCTGGGCGATCCCGTCCTCGCACGCGAGCGATACACGGACCTCGCCACCACGCGGCGAGTACTTCACGGCATTCCCGATGAGGTTCATGAGCATCTGCTCGACACGAGACTGATCCGCGGTCACCAGAAGCTGCGCCGGAGCGTCCACGACGAAGCGATGGCGGCCTTCCTCGCGTGTCGCTTCCACGTAGCGCTCGACGGTGTCGCGCAGGCTCGTGGCGAGGTCGAAGGGTCGGCGGTCCATCTCGAGCCGCCCACGGCCCGCGCGCGAGACCGAGAGAAGGTCGCTCACGAGTCCGTTCATCCGATCGACCTGACGCTCGATCGACGCGAGATTGCGCTCGAGGGACTCCGTGTCGAGGGGCGCGTCGCGCTCGCGCGAGCGCCGGATCCGCGAGATCAGCAGCTGCACGAGGGCCTTCAGCGGCGTGAGGGGCGTGCGCAGCTCGTGCGAGACGATCGACAGGAACTGCTCCTTCTCCTCCTCCAGCCGACGCAGAGCGGTGAGGTCGTGCAATGTCATGACGGCCGCGATGACCTCGCCGTCGGCACCGCGCACCGGCCGCACGATGACGTCGGCGACATGCTCGACGCCGCTCGTTCGGTGCGGGATCACGACCTCCGCACGCCACTCACGTCCCTCGAGACCTTCCTCGAGCGGCGACCGCGTGAGCACCTCGCCCGTGTCCGCGCGCCGCGCGCCGAGGGCGACGAGGAGCGTGCGGACGTGCGCGCCCGGCTCGGGATCGAGGCCCGTGATGTCGCGCGCCGCGCGGTTGATGCCGGCGACGACGCCGGGTGGACGGGCGACGAGCACGGGCGTGCCGAGAGAATCGAGGAGCGCACGTTCGAACTCGCGTCCGCGCAGCGCCTGCTCATAGAGCTGCGCGTTCGCGATCGCGACGCCGGCCTCTGCCGCGAGCACGTGCGCCAGATCGATGCTGTCCTCGCGAAAACGTGTCTGTGGATCCTTCGTGTACGCGTTGAGCACCCCGACGATCTCGCCGTCCTTCGTCAGCGGGATCACGAGCGCCCGAACGAGACCCTCGCGCTCGATGAGCGACGCATCGCCGAGCGGCGCGTGCCGCAGATCGACGATGAGGTGCTCGTCCGCCGTCCGGTATGCCGCGCGCACTCGCCCGATCGGCAGCCGCTGCGCGCGCGCGTACTCGTCGGAAAGGCCCTGGTGCGCGCGCACGGCGAGCTGCGCGCCGTCCCCGTCGCTCTCGGGCAGCATGACGGCCGCCGCGTCCGCGCCGACGATGTCGCGAAGGGCCGAGACGACGGCCTGCTCGACCTGCGCGAGGTCGAGGCTGCGAAGGAGCTCGGCGCTCGCGCGATGGAGACGGCGTGCGCGCTCGGGCACGACCCGAGTATGAATGCGCGCGCGTCAAGGAGCGGGCAGCCGAGCGAGCGGGCTACCGCCGCGGGAGCACGACCTCGACGACGTCGGGACCGACCTCGCGCAGGACGGCGTCCGCGACGTCCGTCGAGACCCGCGTCTTGAAGGACGTCGGCACGCGCCGCGCGCCACCCGAGGCGCGCGGAAGCTCGAGGACGACCGTCGCCTGTCCCGAGAACTCCTTCAATACCTGCTGGATGCGCTGGAAGATCGCGATCGACCGCTCGTAATCGAGCGCCTCGCGGAAGCGGATCACGAGCTCCGTCGGCCCGGCCGGAACGGAGGACGGCGACGACATCGAGGGCCCCGCGGCAGGACCCGCTGCCAGGGTGCCGGCTCCTTCGCCGTTCCCACTCCCGTTCCCGCTGCCGCCGGGCCGAACGAAGCGAGCCCGCTTCGCGAGCCGCTCCCTCGTCTCGTCGAAGACGCGCTTGATCTCGCGGAGCCCGTCGTCATTGAAGCGGACCGCGTGCTCGACCAGGAGCTTCGGCGCGTCGTCGCGCTTCTCGACGCGGCCGAGGACCAGCAGGATCTCGTCGGTGTTCCAGACCGCGGCAGTCGCGTCGTACGTGCGCGGGAAGATCGTGGCCTCGACCGATCCGGTGAGATCCTCGACCTGCGCGAACATCATGAGCTTCTTCTCCTTGCTCGTGATGTGCTTGCGCGCGCTCGTCACCACGCAGGCGACGATGACGAGTCCCTGATCCTCTTCCTCTTTGAGCGCTACCAGAGGCTGGATGTCGAGATCGATCTTCTTGTCCAGCACCTCTTGCAGCGGGTGCTCCGAGAGATAGATGCCGAGCATCTCCTTCTCCCACGAGAGGAGCTCCTTGCGAGGCGCTTCCACGCCGCAGAGCGTCGGCGCGGCCGCTATCTCGCTCGTGAGTCCAAGCCCGTCGAAGAGACCGACCTGGCCGCTCGCGCGGTCCTTCTGCTCGCGCTGCGCGGTCGCGAGGACGGCATCCAGGCGATCGAGCTGCGCCTGCCGCGGACCGAACGCCGCGGTCGCGCCGCACTTGATGAGCGACTCGAGCACGCGCTTGTTGCAGCGCTGGAGATCGATGCGTCCGCAGAAATCGTCGAGCGAGCGGAACGGGCCGCCCCGCGCGCGGGCGTCGATGACGCTCTCGACCGCGCCCTCGCCGACGTTCTTCACGGCGCCGAGCCCGAAGCGGATGCCGTCCTTCGTGATCGCGAATCCGAAGGCCGATTCGTTCACGTCCGGCGGCAGCACGGGGATGCCCATCCGGCGGCACTCCGCGACCGCGATTGCCACGCGCTCGGGCACGCCCATTTCCGCGGAGAGCACCGCGCTCATGTATTCGACCGGGTAGTTCGCCTTGAGGTACGCCGTGTGGTAGGCGATGAGCCCGTAGATCGCGGCGTGCGCGCGGTTGAAGCCGTAGCGCGCGAACGGCTCGAAGTCCTTCCAGACCTGCTCGACGACGCCGGCGTGGACGCCCTGACGGATGGCGCCCTCGACGAACTTCACCTTCTGCTGGTCGAGCTTTTCCTTGACCTTCTTGCGGATCGTGTAGCAGAGGACGTCGGCCTCGGCCATCGTGAACCCGGCGAGCGCCTGGGTCACGGCCATCACGTCCTCCTGATAGACCATGACGCCGTACGTCGAGTTGAGTACCGGCTCGAGGCTCGGGTGCGCGTACGTGACCGCCTCCTGGCCGTGCTTGCGCCGGATGTACGTCGGGATGTAGTCCATCGGACCGGGCCGGAACAGCGCGACCATGGCCATGACGTCCTCGACGCGGTCCGGCTTCAGATCGCGGATGTGCCGTCGCATACCGGCCGACTCCAGCTGGAACAGGCCCGTGGTCTCGCCGGAGCCGAGCAGCTCGAATGTCTTCCTGTCGTCGAGCGGGATCCGCGAGCGGTCGATCTCGATGCCGCGCGTCTCCTTGATGAGCCGCATCGCCTCGTGGAGGATCGTGAGGTTGCCGAGCCCGAGGAAGTCGAACTTCAGGACGCCGAGCTTGTCGAGCGACTTGTCCTCGAACTGGCTCTGCAGCGCCTCGGCCTTGCCCTTCGATCGCTCGAGGGGCACCAGATTCGTGAGCGGCTCGCGCGTGATGACCACACCGGCGGCGTGCGTTCCCGTCGAGCGCACCAGGCCCTCGACCTTTTCCGCGAGGTCGAGCAGTCGCTGCACGTGCGGCTCCTGCTCCATCTCGCGCAGCTCCGCGACCATCCGCCGCGCCTCCCGCAGATCGACGCCGAACGGGATCACCTTCGCGACGCGGTCGGCCTCGCCGTACGGCATGCCGAGGACGCGCGCGACGTCCCGCACGGCCGCGCGCGCGAGCATCGTGTTGAACGTCGCGATCTGCGCCACGCGGTCCGCGCCGTACTTCCTCGTGACGTACGCGATGACCTCGTCGCGACGGTTGTCCATGAAGTCGACGTCGATGTCCGGCGGGGTGTAGCGCTCGAGGTTCAGGAAGCGATCGAAGATGAGCCCGTACTTGATGGGATCGATGTCGGTGAGGCCGATCGCGTAGTTCACGAGGGATCCGCCGGCGCTGCCGCGGACGGCGGTGAGGATCCCGTTCTCCTGCGCGTAACGGATGAAGTCCTGCACGATGAGGATGTAGCCGGCGTATCCGGCCTTGCCGATGACGTCGATCTCCTTGTCGAGCCGCGCGCGCAGCTCCGGCGTGATCCCGCCGTACTTCTTCTTCACGCCCTCCTCGGCCATCTTCAGCAGCTGCTGCTCCGGCGTGAGACCCGCGGCCACCTCGAAGTGCGGCATCTTGACCTCGCCGAGCGGCAGCTTCAGGTCGACGAGCGACGCGACGCGGAGCGTGTTCTCGAGCGCCTCCCGGTCCTCGGGGAAGCGCGCGTACATCTCCTCCGCGCTCTTCATGTACAGCTCGGGGTGGTCGATCATCTTCAGCCGGTCGGTCGCGTCGATGGTCTTGCCCTGCTGGATGCACACCATCACGTCCTGCGCCTCGGCGTCCTCGGCACGCACGTAGTGGAGGTCGTTCGTGACGACCAGCGGGATCTTCGTGCGGCGCGCGACCTCGCGCACGCCTTCCCGCTGCCGCTCCTGCTCGGGAATGCCGTGATCCATCAGCTCGAGGAAGTAGCTGCCCTTCCCGAAGATCTCCTGATGCTCGAGCGCGACGCGACAGGCGGCATCGACCCCCTCCTCGAAGATCGCCCGCGCGACCTCGCCCTGCAGGCACGACGAGAGCGCGATGAGCCCCTTCGAGCGCTCGCGGAGGAGGTCCTTGTCCATGCGCGGCCGGTAGTAGTAGCCCTCGAGGTGCGCCGCGGTCACGAGCGCGACGAGGTTCTGGTACCCGGTGAAATCCTTGGCGAGCAGGACGAGGTGGAACGGCTTCCCGTGTCCCTCGATGCGCGGGTCGCGCTCGAAGCGATTCGTCCGCGCGATGTACGCCTCGACCCCGATGATCGGCTTGATGCCGGCCTGGCTGGCCTGTACGTAGAAGTCGACCGCGCCGTACAGCGCCCCGTGGTCGGTGAGCGCGAGCGCGGGCATGCCGAGCTCCTTCGCCCTGCTCACGAGGTCGCTGACGCGGGACAGCCCGTCGAGGAGGCTGTACTCGCTGTGCGTGTGGAGATGGACGAACTGCTGGACGGCTGATCCTCACGGCGCCGCTGGTGGAAGCTCCGCGGCAGAGGTCCAGTCTACCCGGCGGGCTTTTCCCGCGTGGTCTCCCGCAACGACGCGATGACCGCGTGTCCGAGGGTGAAGACCGGCCAGAGCGGCGCGGTCGTGGACCGGATGTGCGGGAGCGCGGTCGTGGGCGCGAGCCCGAGGTCCGCGGGGTCCGACGCGAGCAGCGTCGCGCGCAGGTCGGGCCGCGCCGTCACTTCGTGATCGTGATGTTCACGATGAGCCCGCGGTGGTCGCTCGCGCGCATCGTCACGTCGAGCGGCAGGGTGTGGGCCTGCCCGCCCACGACGCCCTTGCCGAAGACGTAGTCGATGCGCTTGGGCGGAGCATCCATCGTGGTCGTGTCGCCGGCGGACGCGCCGAGATCGTCCAGCCCTGCCTCGTTGAAGAGGCGGATCTCGATCGTGTCGGGCGTCGCGTTCAGGTCGCCCGCGATCACGATGGGCGTCGTGTCGATCCAGTTGCGGAAGATCGTGCGCACCTGCTCCTGCCGGACCTGCGTGCCGTCGGAGAGCTCGTCGAGGTGCGTGCAGACGACCGTGACGCCCGAGGTCTTCACCGCGAGTGCGCCGCGCGGTTGATGCTTCACGCTCGGCTCGATCGCGTAGTGGACGCGCTGCACGTCGGTCATGTCGAAGCGCGACAGGATGGCGTCGCCGTACAGGTCGCCGATCGCGGGGAGCCACGTGTACCGCATCCCGAGCCGCTCCGCGAGCACCGAGAGCGCGTCGTGATCCTCGTCGATCATCCAACCGCGCGCGACCTCCTGGAGGCACAGCACGTCCGGGGACTCCGCAGCGATGACCTCGACGAGGGGATCGAGGGATGGGATCTGCCCGGCGTCGAAACCCTGATGGATGTTGTAGGTCATGAGGCGGAAGGTGTTGCGGGCGGCTTCGGGCGCGGGCGCCTCTCGCGTGGACGTGAGCGCCGCGACCGGCAGGCCGACGGCGGCGATGCTCGCGGCGACCGCGACGACGAGGCCGGGTGCGACGCGCGGCCTCGGCGCGAGGAGCGTGGCGAGCACCACGAGCGCGGTGGCTCCCCAGAGCGCCGGGTAGTACGCCCAGAACGCGTAGAACCCGAACGCGGCACCCGCGAACGCGAGCCATCCGACGGAGAGCGCGACGACGGCGACGATCGGCGCTCGCGACGGCCGGAGCGGACCGCCGAGCAGCGCGACGGCCGCCAGCACCGCGCCTGTCGCGAGGAGCGCCCCACCGGCGAGCGATGCGTAGGGCAGATGCGCCCACAGCACGATCGCGCCGATGGCGACCGCGGCGGCGGCGATCGCGCCGCGCGGCGCGAGTCGCCACGAGACGACCAGGCCCACGGCGATGCCGACGCCGAGCGCGACCTGGCCGATCTGCGTGGCACCCGCCGCCTCCGGGCCGAGCCCCAGACCCGCGGCGAGCGCCGCCTGCGCGCCGTTCGTCGCGCCGGTCTCCGCGACGAAGAGGAGGCACGGCGCCGCGAGAAGACCGATCGCTCCGCGCAGGTCGGGCGCCGTCCAGGTGCGGACGGGCGCGATGGTCACGAGGCCGGCCGCCCCGAAGAGCACGACGCCGACGAGCGCCAGCCCGACGGCCGCGGGCCACGGAAGGTCGGGGATGGCGACCGTTCGGAACGCCGCGCGCAGGGCCAGGTCGCACGCGAAGGCCACCGGCAGCGCGATCGGGAGCGGCGAGCGGCTCTCCGCGACGCGCGCGGCGTGCAGGAATGCGAGCCACCAGAATCCCGCGGCCAGCGCGATGACCGTGAGCGCCAGGTCGATCCAGTTGTTGCGCGACGCCACGGCGAGGAACGTCGCGAGCGCGAAGACTGCGGCGCTCGTACCGAGCGCGCGCGCCGGTCGCATGCGCCACGCCACGAGGATCGCGAGGAACGACGTGGCGAAGACCGCGGTCGCCATGATCGCCTGGCTCGTGGTCGGCGCCCCGAAGAACGTCTGCTGGAAGGTGGACGCGAACGTGCGGATGTCCGCGAGGAGGAAGAGCAGGCCGATGACGCCGAACGTCACCTCGCCGATCACGCGAACGTCACCTCGCCGATCACGCGGGCGAGTCTATGAGCCTAGGAGCCGGCGTCCGCGGGCTTGCCCGCGGCGCCCCAGAGCTCGGCCAGCTCCTTCGCCGCGTCGTCGACATAGCCGCGCACGGCCTCGATCGCGAAGAACGTCGGGTCTTCGGCCATGGGGCCGAGCACGAGCGCGCCCGCCGCCTCGCCGGAGACGATGAGCGGGAGCGTCACGGAGCGCCCTCCATGCGTGAGCTTCTCGATCGACTGCGCCCCCTCGTAATCGGTCGCCGGCCGCGTGATCTCGTACGCCGTGGGCGCCGGCACGATACGCGCCTCGCGGACCGCTCGCGCGATGGCGTTGTACCGATCGTCGAGCGGGATGCTGAACGTTCCGCTCGAGATGCCGAGCGCGTAGTCGACCTCCCGCGCTGCCTCGCCGTCCGACACGAGCTCGCCGCGCAGCGCGCCGGCGCCCGGATCGACGCCGACGAGGAATGCCGTCGCGAAGCCCGCGCCGGCGCAGCGCCGCAGGAGATCGCGCAGCACACCTTCCGCGCTGCGCACCGCTGCGGACGGCGGCGCGGCGGCCGCGGGCTGCGAGGCGGGCCCCTCCACCGCGGGTCGGGGCGCGGCGGTCGGCGCGATCGGCTGGGGCCCGCCGGCGGCGGCTGCCGGCTGGAAGCGTCCCAACGCGCGCACCTGCGCGAAATGCGGCGTCGCCGCCTCGACGATCGTCGCGATGAGCCGCAGCTCTTGATCGGTGAAGCCTTCGGCGCGGAACGTCTGCACGGTGACGATGCCGAAGACCTCGCCGCCGTTCGACATCGGCAGCTGCAGCACGATGACCTCGCGCACGCGGACGTCGAGCTCCTCGCGGATCGCGAGGTCGCGCGCGAATACGTGCCAGCGGCGATCGCGGCGCGCCGCGTAGCAGGCCGGCCCGTCGTCGACGTGCTGCCTCCCGAGCTCGGCCGAATCGCGGTCCGGGCCGACGACTTTGTACCGGTACGCGACCTCGGGCCGCGAGCTGTGGAACAGCGCGACCGCGAACGCGGACGCGTCGGAGACGGTGCTCAGCGCGTCCCGCAGCACGCGGCCGAGACTGCGCGCGTCGGTCGCGGCGGCCAGAGCGCCGCGCACCTCGTCGACCACCACGTCGCTCGCGACGGTCACGCGACGCTCGGGCTCCCCGTGCGGCGCGGCGGGCGCGGCCTCGTCCCCGCGCTGCTCCGCCTCGGGCAGCGGCGGAGGCGTCGCGGCCACGGACGCCGACTCGCCGGCGACGGCCGAGGCGATGAGCTCGCACGAGAGGTCGAGCGCCTCACGCGTCTGCTGGCTCATCGGCAGCCGCGTGATGAGCGTGCCGAGCAGCACGCCGACGGTACGTCCCTGGAAGACGAGGCGCGAGATCAGGAGGCGCGGGGGCGCGCCGACCCACTCGGCCTGGAAGGGCACGGGCCAGTCGAGGGCCACGGCACGGTTCGCCGGCAGCGTGTCGTCCGGCAGCTGGAGCGTGGTGAGCCGTCGATCGTGGAGCCACGGCATGCGGCCGACGGACGCGACGACGCCGTCGCTCGCCGGAGGCTGGCGGACGACCGCCGCGCCCATGAGGAACGGGACGCTGCTCAACAGGATGCGGAGCGTGGCCTCGACCGGCGGCGTGATCGGCACGACGTTCGGTGCCGCACCGCGTGCGGATTCGGCCCCACTCACAGGATCAGTGATCGCCAACTGCTCGGCCTCCTGCCGTCGCGGTCAGTGGTCGTCGCTCCTAGTTCTATCTCGCGGAAGCATGCTCCAGTCAGCCGCCGGCGGGGGATGCCTGGCTTGGGGGAGTACGGACGTACGGGTCGGGTGACGGTCAATGCGCGGACGTGCCGCCGTCGACGAGGAGCGTCTGTCCGGTGATGAACCCTGCCGCGGGCGAGGCGAAGAAGACGACCGCGGCGGCCACGTCCTCAGGCGTCGCAAGGCGCCCGAGCGGCGTGCGCGACAGCTCCTCCTCGCGGTATCCCGGAACGGCGCGCATGCGCTCGCGCGTGAGATCCGTCTCGACCAGGCTGGGGCCCACCGCGTTCACAGTGATCCCGTGCGGCGCGAGCTCGAGCGCGAGGGACCGCGTGACGTTCACCACCGCGCCTTTGGCGGCGCTATATGCCACGCGCTCGCGCCGCCCGGTCACGCCGTAGACCGACGCGACGTTGACCACGCGGCCGCCCGTGCCAGCCGCCGCCATCCGCGCCGCGGCGGCCTGCGTCACGAACACCAGCCCCTTGAGATCCGTGTCGACCACCGTGTCCCACGACGGCTCGTCGAGGTCGAAGATGTCCTGCGGGATATTCGTCCCCGCGTTGTTCACGAGGATGTCGAGGCCGCCCCACTCGCGGTCTAGCCGCTCGAAGCAGACGCGGATCGATTGCGCATGGCGAACATCGAGCAGCAGCGCGATCGAGCGGCGCCCTTTGGCGCGTATTTCGCGCGCGATCGGCTCGGCGTCGTCGCCATTTCGCGATGTGACAGCGACGTCGGCGCCGTTGCCCGCGAGCGCGAGTGCGATCGCACGGCCGATACCGCGCGAACCGCCCGTGACGAGCGCTCGCTTCCCCTCCGACCCGAATGCTCCAGCCATCAGCGCTATGCGAGCATACGGGCGATGGGCGTGAGCGCCGGAGAAGTGCGCATCCCGCGGAACGCGTCGGACACGCGGGGCATCGCGGAGGAGCTCCTCACACGGGAGGCCATCGACTTCCTCGCGCGTCTGCATCGCGAGGTCGAGCCGACGCGGCTCGGCCTGATGGACGCGCGGCGGCAACGCTGGCAGGAGCTCCGCGCGGGCGGAACGCTCGGCTTCCCCGCGGAGACGGTGGCGCAGCGCAAGGCCGAGTGGCGGGTGGCCGAGGTCCCCTCCGACCTGCAGGTCCGAAAGGTCGAGATCACCGGTCCGACGGACCGCAAGATGATCATCAACGCGCTGAACTCCGGCGCTTCCGTGTACATGGCGGACTTCGAGGACGCGAACACGCCGACCTGGCGCAACATGATCGAAGGGCAGCGCAATCTGATCGACGCGATCGAGCGGACGATCGAGTTCAGGAACCCCGACGGGCGCGTCTACCGGCTCGACGACCGCACCGCGACGCTCGTCGTCCGTCCGCGCGGCTGGCACCTACCGGAGCGGCATTTCCTCGTCGACGGAGCGCCGATCTCCGGTCCGGTGTTCGACTTCGGCCTGTACTTCTTCCACAACGCGGCGCGGCTTCTCGAACGCGGAAGCGGACCGTACTTCTACCTGCCGAAGACGGAGAGCTACCGCGAGGCGCGTCTATGGAACGAGATCTTCCGCTGGTCCGAGGACGATCTGCACATCCCGCGCGGCTCGATCAAGGCGACCGTGCTCGTCGAGGTGATCACGCTCGCGTTCGAGATGGACGAGGTGCTGTACGAGCTGCGCGACCATTCGGGCGGCCTCAACGCCGGGCGCTGGGACTACATGTTCAGCCTCATCAAGAAGTTCGCCGGCCGGCCGGAGTTCATCCTCCCGGACCGCGCGCAGGTCACGATGACCGTCCCCTTCATGCGCGCGTACACCGAGCTCCTCGTGCAGACCTGCCATCGCCGCGGCGCGTTCGCGCTCGGCGGCATGGCGGCGTTCATCCCGAACCGCCGCGATCCGAAGGTCACCGAGACGGCGCTCGCGAAAGTACGCGAAGACAAGCAGCGTGAGGCGACGGACGGCTTCGACGGCACGTGGGTCGCGCACCCCGATCTCGTCGGGACGGCGATGAGCGAGTTCGACCGCGTGCTCGGACGCAGGAAGAACCAGCTCGACCGCGTGCGTCCCGACGTCACCACGACGGCGGCGCAGCTGCTCGACGTGAAGATCCCGGGCTCGACGATCACCGACGCGGGACTGCGGACGAACGTGAGCGTCGGCATCCAGTACATCGCCTCGTGGCTGCGCGGCACGGGCGCCGCGGCGATCAACAACCTCATGGAGGACGCCGCCACCGCCGAGATCTCCCGCTCGCAGGTCTGGCAATGGGTCCACCACGGAGTCGAGCTCGCGGAGGGTCGGACCGTCACGCGCGAGCTCGTTCGCTCGGTGCGCGATGAGGAGCTCGGGAAGATCAGGGCGGTCCTCGGCGACGCGAGCTACGCGCAGGGCCGCTTCGACGAGGCCGCATCGCTCTTCGACGAGGTGGCCCTCTCGGACGACTTCGTCGAGTTCCTCACGCTCCCCGGCTACGCTCGACTGGACTAGCGAGGCTGGCCATCGGCACGCGCGCTTTCAAGCGGCGCGAACGCCCGCCGAACGCGAGACTCTGCGTTCACCCGGCTCGCTGGCCGGAGCGCTCCGGACCCGCGACGCGCGTGAGGTCAGAGCTCATCGCGAACGTCGGCGACGAGCCAATGGCACGCCGGCGCAGCCCCTCGCTCAGCGCGCGACGCGCTCCACGAGCACCTTGTTGATGACCGCGGGGTTGGCCTTGCCGCCCATGCGCTTCATCACCGCGCCGACGAGCGCACCGAGCGCGCGCTCGTTGCCCGCCTTGTAGTCCGCGACGGCCTTCGGGTTCTCCGCGAGCACCGCGTCGACCGCGGCCGCGATGGCCGCCTCGTCCGAGACCTGGGCCAGCCCCTTCGTCTTCACGACCGCGGCCGGCTCCTCACCCGATCGCCAGACCTCTGCGAACACGTCCTTCGCCGCCGTCGTCGAGAGCTCACCGCTCTTCACGAGCCGCACCAGCGAGCCGATGTGCCGCGGCCGGAGCTTCGTGGACGCGATCGATCCGCCATCAGTCTTCACGTACCGGAGGACCTCGCCGGTCATCCAGTTCGCGACGGCCTTCGCGTCGCCGCCGGCGGCCTTCACGGCCTCCTCGAAGAAATCGGCGAGCGCGCGATCCGACACGAGCACGCGCGCGTCGTACTCGGAGAGGCCGTACGCGGACACGAACCGGGCGCGGCGCTGCGGCGGCATCTCGGGGATCGCGGCACGGAGCCGCGTCACGAGGTCGCGCGGGATCTCGAAGCGCACGAGGTCGGGCTCGGGGAAGTAGCGGTAGTCCTGGACGTCCTCCTTCGAGCGCTGCAGGAACGTCTGCTTCCGCTCCGGGCTCCAGCCGACGGTGATCTTGCCCTTCCGCGTTCGGATCTCTCCGCCGTCCCGCCACTCGCGCCACAGCCGGTCGGCCTCGTACGGGATCGCCTCGCGGATGGCCTGGTAGCTGTTCAGGTTCTTGATCTCGCTCTGCGGGGGCCAGCGCGTCTCCCCACCCTCGGTGAAGCGGATCGAGACGTTCACGTCGAAGCGTCCCGCGCCCTCCTCGAGGCGCATCTCGCTCACGCCGGCCCCCACGATGACCTCTCGCAGCGCGGTGACGTACGCGACCGCCTCGTCCACCGACGACATGTCGGGCTCGCTCACGATCTCGAGGAGCGGCACGCCCGAGCGGTTGAAGTCGATGAGCGCGTACCCCTCGCCGTGCTTGGTGTTCGCGGTGTCCTCCTCCAGATGCGCGCGGTGGATGCGCACGCGCTTGGTGCCGTCGCCGCTCGGGATCTCGAGCCAGCCGTTCACGTTGAACGGGAGGTCGTACTGCGAGATCTGGTAGCCCTTCGGCAGGTCGGGGTACATGTAATTCTTGCGGTCGAACTTCGTGTGCTCGGGCACCTCGCAGTTGAGCGCGAGGCCCGCGGTGATCGCGAGCTCGATCGCGCGCCGGTTCGGGACCGGGAGCGCGCCCGGCAGACCCAGGCAGACCGGGCACACGAGCGAGTTCGCCGGCGCCCCGAACCACTTCGCGCTGCAGGCGCAGAACATCTTCGACGCGGTCCCGAGCTCGACGTGCGTCTCGATGCCGATGACGAGCTCGTACGGTGTCGTCATGGTGTCTGCCGCGGCCGCGGGATGCCTGTCGGCACGGGCCCGAGCGTCCTTTCGTCGGCCTGGATGACGCGGCTCAGGTTGACGATGACCCGATCTCCGCTCACCGAGACAAGATACTGGTCGAGATCGCGCGCGCCGGAGTCGATCGCTCGGCCGCGACCGTTGAAGGTCGGCGCGGCGCCCCCGCCGCACTCCGCGATGAAAGTGCGGTCATCGAGCGACGACCCGCTCATGGCCTCGACGGTACAGGCCGGCGAGCTCGCCGGGCGCGGTGCGTAGGTCGTGCGCACCGCGACGTACCGGCCCTTCGCGGGCTGCGCGATGAGGAACTCCTCGTCGGACCGCACGATGGGGATGCCGATGCGCTTCGCCGGCGCGCCGACGGCGGGGAGATCCGAGACCGCGAGCACGAGGCGATCCCCGGGCACGAGGGCCGGCGGTGTCGCGAGCTGCGGCGCGAGCGCCGCGATCGCCACCACGACCACGACGACGAGCCCCGCGAACAGCAGGAGCGCGACGAGCAGGTACTGCTTCCAGACCGGCGTCGGGTCGAGCGATTCCGGCCCGGCCCAGTGTTCGGCCGGCTGATCGTCATAGCGCGTCCCCATCTACGACAGGCGCGCGATGAACCGCTCGATGCGGTCGCAGGCCTCGCCGATATTCTCGAGCGACGCGGCGTAGCAGGCGCGCACGTGACCTCTGCCGCGCTCGCCGAAGGCGTTGCCCGGCACGACGACGACCTTCTCCTCTTCGAGCAGCCGCTCGCAGAACTCGTCGTCGGAGAGGCCCGTCGAGGAGATGTTCGGGAAGCAGTAGAACGCGCCGCGCGGCTCGAAGCACCGCAGGCCCATCCCGTTGAAGCGCCGCCACATGAGCTGACGGCGCTCGTCGTACGCCTTCACCATGCGCAGCACCTCGGCCTCGCCGTTCCGCAGGGCCTCGAGCGCCGCGTACTGCGCGGCGGTGGGCACGCACATGACGGTGTACTGGTGGATCTTCATCATCTGCTCGACGATCTCGGCCGGCGCGCAGGCGTATCCGACGCGCCAGCCGGTCATCGCGTACGACTTCGAGAAGCCCGCGAGGTAGACCGTGCGCTCCTTCATCTCCGGGACCTGTGCGATCGAGTGGTGCTCGATCCCGTAGACGAGCCGATCGTAGATCTCGTCGGCGTACACGAGGAGGTCGTGCTGCCGGGCCAGGCGCGCGATGCCCTCGACGTCCTCCTTCAGGAGGACTCCGCCGGTGGGGTTGTTCGGGAAGCCCAGGAGGATGGCGCGCGTCCGCGGGGTGATCGCCTTGGCGACGGCCGACGCCGTGAGCCGGAACCCCTGCGACTCCTCGGTCGGGATCGGCACGGGCACGCCGCCGGCGAGCACGATGCCGGGCACGTAGGCGACGTACGACGGGTCCGCCAGGATGACCTCGTCGCCGTCGTTGAGCGTCGCGCGCAGCGCGAGGTCGACCGCCTCGGAGACGCCGACCGTGACGAGGACCTCGCGGTCGGGGTCGTAGCGCACGCCGCGCAGCTTCGCGGTGTGCTCGCTTATGGCGACGCGCAGCGGCTTGATGCCGTAGTTCGAGGTGTACTTCGTCTTCCCCTCTTTGATCGAGCGGATCGCGGCGTCGCGGAACGGCTCGGGCGTGATGAAGTCGGGCTCCCCCACGCCGAGCGAGATGGCCCCCTCGACGCCGGCGATGAGATCGAAGAATCGGCGGATGCCGCTCGCGGGGATCTTCGACACGCGTGAGCTCGTGAGCGGTCGCATCGTCTTCATGCCGCCACCTCCGGTCTGAGCTCGTGATGCTGCGTCGCGCGCTCGTAGGCGGCGGCGACGCGGAACATCGTGGCCTCCTGGAATGAGTTCGCCATGATCTGCAGGCCGACCGGCAGGCCTTCGGAGAGGCCGCAGGGGATGCTCATGCCCGGCAGTCCCGCGATGTTGCCCGGCAGGGTGAACACGTCGTTCAGGTACATCGCGAGCGGGTCGTTCACCTTCTGACCGATCTTGAACGCGACCGTCGGCGAGGTCGGCGTGACGATGGCGTCGCATGTCTCGAAGGCGCGGTCGAATTCCGCCTTGATGAGCGTCCGGACCTTCTGCGCCTTCACGTAGTAGGCGTCGTAGTAGCCCGCCGAGAGCGCGTACGTCCCGAGGATCATGCGCCGCTTCACCTCGGCGCCGAAGCCCTCGCCTCGCGTCCGCCGGTACGTGTCGAGAAGATCCTTTCCCTCCACGCGCGCGCCGTAGCGCATGCCGTCGTAGCGCGCGAGGTTCGACGACGCTTCCGCCGGCTGGATGATGTAGTAGACGGCGAGGCCGTGGTCGGTGAGCGAGAGCGACACGTCGACGAGCTCCGCGCCCTGACGCTCGAGCTCGCGCAGCGCGTCGCGGACGGCGCGCTCGACGCCCTTCTCCATCCCCTCGATGAAGAAC
Organism: Candidatus Limnocylindria bacterium; assembly: GCA_035651155.1. GTDB lineage: Bacteria > Chloroflexota > Limnocylindria > P2-11E > P2-11E > CF-39. The sequence goes on from DASRGG010000011.1 coordinate 89,069, forward strand.
TCCTTGGGGACGCCGATGCGCAGGCCCTTCACGCCCTTCTCGAGATCGCGGCGCAGGTCCTCGGAGGCCAGGGGCATCGTCGTCGCGTCGTTCGCGTCCTCGCCGAAGAGGGCCTGGCACACGATCGCGCAGTCCTCCACGGTGTTCGTGAAGGGGCCGACCTGGTCGAGCGACGACGCGAAGGCGACCACGCCGAAGCGCGACACGCGGCCGTACGTCGGCTTCACGCCGACGACCCCCGTGAGCGCGGCCGGCTGACGGATCGAGCCGCCGGTGTCCGTGCCGAGCGCGAAGAGCGCCTCGCCCGCCGCGACCGCGACCGCGCTCCCGCCCGACGAGCCGCCGGGCACGCGCGCGACGTCCCAGGGATTCCGCACCGGACCGTACGCGGAGTTCTCGTTCGACGAGCCCATCGCGAACTCGTCGAGGTTCGTCTTGCCGAGCATGACCGCGCCTTCGGCGTCGAGGCGTTCGACGACGGTCGCCGAGTAGGGCGGGATGTAGCCCTTCAGGATCTTCGACGCCGCGGTCGTCTGGATGCCCTTCGTGCCGATGATGTCCTTGCAGGCCCACGGGATCCCGGTGAGCGGCGGCGCGTCGCCACGGCGCAACCGCTCGTCCGCGGCCCTCGCCTGGGCGCGGGCGTGGCCGTCCGCGACGAGCAGCCAGGCGTTGTGCGTGTCCACGTGCGCGCGCGAGAGCGCGAGCTCCGCGAGCTCGGCGGCGCTCGTCTCGCGCCGGCGGAGCATCGCGGCGGCCTCGGTGATCGAACGCGGCAGCGCGCTCATCGCTCTTCCAGCACCTCTTGCACGCGGAAGAACTCGCCGTCCCGGCCGCCCTTCGGCGCGTTCGCCAGGGCCTGCTCGTTCGTGAGGCCGGGCCTCGGCTCGTCCTCGCGCTGCACGTCCTTGAGCGGCAGGACCGACGCGCTCGGGAGGACGGCGCTCGTGTCGACCTCGCCAAGGCGCGCGACGGCATCGAGCACGACCGAGAGCTGGTCGGTGAAGCGCGCGATCTCGGCCTCGTCGAGGCGGATGCGCGCGAGATCGGCGACGTGAACGACGGTCTCGCGGTCGATGGGCATACGATGAGTCTAGGTCGGCCGCACGCTCCGCTGTGTCGCGACTACGTGCCGCGTACCTCACGCTTCAGCGTCCGGCCACCGGGGTCGCGAGCGCGCGCGAGGTAGCTCCGCGAGCGGCGGCACCGTGGAGCCGGCTCAGCCGATGCGGAAGAGGCGAGAGCCGAACAGCAGGACGCCGACGACGACGGACAGGATCGCCGCGACCAGGACCGCGGCCGCGGAGACGTCCTTCGCCGCGCGCGCCGTCGGGTCGAGCTCCGGGCTGGCGAGCGTGACGGCGTCTTCGACGGCCGTATTGACGGCCTCGAGGATGAGAACGAGCGCGATCGTCAACCCGAGCACGGCCCATTCGAGGCGCTCGAGCCCGAGCCAGACGCCCGCGATCACCGCGAGCGCGGCCACGGCCACCTCGAGGCGGAAGTTGCGCTCGGTCCCGAGCAGCGTGCGGAGCCCGGCCAGCGCGTACGAGAAGGAGCGCAGCAGCTCCACACCGGGAGTGTGACCGACCTCGGCATCCTCGCGCGAGTACGAGGCGCGCGTGCGGGAGGCCGTGCGCGAAGCCGCCGTCAGGCCGGCGTGAGCGTGACGAGCATCGCTTCGTGCGGTCCGACCGTCGCGTCGTAGGCGTCGTCGAGCACTCCCACGTCGGCGCGCTCCCACAGATCGCGCACGCGCATCGCCGCGAGCGCGTCGAGCCCCGCTTCGTCCCAGGTGACCGTGACGCGGCGCGGCGCGTCACCGCGGTTGAAGAGGAGCACGGCGCGCGACCCGTTCGCGAGCTCCCGCGCCCACACCTCCGCCCCGCCGTCGGACCGGACGCGCCGTCCCTGCCGGCCGAGCGGATCCTGATCCACGGACACCACCTCCGGCGCGGTGAGGATGGCGCGGGTCGCCCCGGGCATCGCGCGCACGTCGTTCCCGGCCATGAGCGGCGCGGCGAGCATCGCCCACAGCGAGAAGTGCGCGCGGTACTCGGCATCGCTCATGCCGCCGTTGCCCACCTCGAGCATGTCCGGATCGTTCCAGTGGTCTGGTCCCGCGTACGGGTAGAGGTCGGCCTGGCCGTCGGCGATCGACACGATGCTCTCCCAGGTGTCTGCGATGTCGGGCCCCGTGCGCCACATGTGGCCGACCGTCCCCGCCCATTCCCACGGCCGGTCGCGCGCCCATTCCGATATCGCTAGGACCATGGGCCGTCCCGTGGCGCGGATCGCCTCGGTCCATCTCGGGTACGTGGTGCGTCCGCGCAGACCCTGCGTGTGGCACCAGTCCACCTTCATGAGATCCACGCCCCACTCCGCGAAGCGTCTCGCGTCACGCATCTCGCAGCCGCGGCTCGCGGGGTAGCCCTGGCAGGTGCGCGAGCCCGCGCAGGTGTAGAGGCCGAAGCGGAGGCCGCGGCGGTGGATCTCGTCCGCGAGCCAGCGCATCCCGTGCGGGAACGCCCAGCGGTTCTCCACGAGCTCGCCGTCGTCGTCACGCACGCTCGCGTGCCACGCGTCGTCGACGACCACATAGCGGTAGCCGGCGTCGCGCATGCCGCTCTCGATGAGCGCGTCGGCGGTCTCGAGGACGAGCCTCTCGGAGATGAACGGACCGAAGCGGTTCCAGGAGTTCCAGCCCATCGGCGGCGTCGGCGCGAGACCGTCGCTCAGCACGCCGAGACCCATCGCGAGCGGCTAGGACTCCTTCGGCGCGCCCGACGGGTCGAGCGAGACGAAGTACGAGTCGCACGCCATCTCGATGAGCTGCGGCGTGAGCACGGGCTGCTGACCGAGGAAGCGCGAGGTGTCGATGAGCTGCTCGAGGATGTCGCGGGGATGGCACGAGCGCAGCCCGAGGTTCTTCCTGCGGTAGATCGCGAGGATCTGGCTCATCGCCTCGGCACGGTATTCGATGTTCTTGCGCGCGCACATGCGCTTGAAGATCTCCTCGTACTGCTCGACCGTCGGGGCCTCGATGCCGATCTTGTAGCGGATGCGGCGGAGGAACGCCTCGTCGACGAGGTCCGCGGGGTCGAGGTTCGTGGAGAAGATGATGAGCATGTCGAAGGGGATCTCGATCTTCTTGCCCGTGTGCAGCGTCAGGTAGTCGACGCGCTTCTCGAGCGGGACGATCCAGCGGTTCAGGAGGTCCTTCGGCGAGACGCGCTGGCGGCCGAAGTCGTCGACCATGAAGATGCCGCCGTTCGCCTTCATCTGGAACGGGGCCTCGTAGAACTTCGAGGTCTCGTCGTAGATGAGGTCCAGCGTCTCGAGCGTGAGCTCGCCACCGGTCATCACGATGGGCCGCTTGCTGATGACCCAGCGGTGGTCGTAACGAATGCGATCGGCCTGCGCCGGATCGAGCGCGGGCCGGTGATAGACCTGGTCGAAGACCTTGACGACCTGCTGGTCGACCTCGATCGCGTACGGAAGCACGACCTCGCCCTTGAGCAGGGAGACCAGGACCTCCGCGATCGTCGTCTTCCCGTTGCCCGGAGGGCCGAACAGGAAGATCGACTTGCCGGAGTTCACGGCGGGCCCGAGCTGCGCGAGCGTCTCGCGCGGGATGACCATGTGGGAGAACGCCTTCGTGAGGTCCTCGGGCGTCACGTGGATGTTGGAGATCGACTGGCGCTGCACGGCCGCGATGTACGTCGCGAGCGGCACCGGTGCCTTTCCGACGTACTGGCTGCGCGCGAGCGCTTCCTGCGCCTTCTCGGACCCACGGTCGACGATCACGAACTGGTACGACGCGGACGAGATGCCGGCGCCGCCACGGATCTCGACGAGGCGCTCGCTCTTCAGGAACTCCATCACGCGATCGGTGACGCCCGTGATCGCGAGCCCGAGGGACCCGGCGATCTCGGCCATCGTCATCTGCCCGCGCAGGTAGAGGGTCTTGAGGGCGAGGTCGGCGAGGAACCCGACCGTGAGACCGGTCTGCTCGACGGTCTGCGGCTCGGGCGGCAGCGGGATGGCGGGCATGTCGGACGTGGCCGTCGCGCCCGCGGGTGCGGCGGGGCGCGGCGAGGTCTGCGGTTGGTACAAGTCCTCTTTACCCTTCCGTTCTGCTAACGGAGCATAGCGTCGAAGGTCTCCTCGTCCACCACTTTGACACCGAGCTGACGCGCCTTGTCGAGCTTGCTGCCCGCACTCGGCCCCGCGATGACGAGATCCGTCTTCGCGCTCACCGAGCCGGTGACCTTCGCCCCGAGTGACCTCGCGAGCGCCTCCGCCTCTTCGCGCGAGCGTCGTGCGAGGGTGCCCGTGAACACGACCGTCTTTCCCGCGAGCGGGCTGTCCGCGCTCGTCTCGCGCGGCGCGGGGAGGATCGGATGGAGGTCGGCGGCGGCGAGCGCGGTGAGGAAGGCCTGCTCCTCGGGCCGGGCGAAGAATTCGGTGATGCCGCGCGCCACCACCTCGCCGATGCCCTGGATCGACTGCAGCTCCTCGGCCGACGCCCGCCGCAGCTCGTCGAGCACCTGGCCGAAGGTCGCGTCCTTCGGGACGCGACGGGCGAGCCAGCGCGCGAGATCCTCGGCGGTCGACTCGCCGACGTTCGGGATCCCGAGCGCATTGATCATCCGCGCGAGCGGCCGCCGCCGCGCGTTCGCGATCCGCTCGACGATGTTGCTCGCGCTCTTCTCCGCGAACCGATCGAGCTCGAGGAGCTGCTCCTTCTTGAGGCGGAACACGTCGGCGGGATTCGACACGAGACCGCGCTCCTGAAGCCGCGTGATGAGCGCCCAGCCCATCCCCTCGATGTCGAAGCCGCCTCGCCCGACGAAATGGCCGATGCGCTGCCCCGTCTTCGCGGGGCACGCGGGATTCGCGCAGCGGTAGGCGACCTCGCCCTCGGCATGCTCGACGGCGCCGCCGCAGACGGGACAGCGCTCCGGCATCCGGAACTCCGGATACCGCTTCCCCTTCTCGCGCGCGTCGCGCTCGACGCGGACGACTTCGGGGATCACGTCGCCGGCGCGCTGGATGATCACGCGGTCCCCCTTGCGGACGTCGAGACGGCGCACCTCGTCGAGGTTGTGCAGCGTCGCGCGGCGGACGGTCGTGCCGCCGACGAGCACCGGGGTGAGCGCGGCGACCGGTGTGAGCACGCCCGTGCGCCCGACGTACACGAGGATGTCCTCGACCACCGTCGTGGCCTGCTCCGCCGGGAACTTGTACGCGGCCGCCCACCGCGGGCTGCGCGCGACGAATCCGAGCTTGTCCTGGTCGGCGACCCGATCGACCTTCACGACGACGCCGTCGATCCCGTAGTCGAGCTCGTGCCGCCTGTCCTTCCATTCGCTCACGAACGCGAGGACGGCGTCCACGTCCGCGGCCTTGCGCCAGTGCGGATTCGTCCGGATGCCGAGCGCCTGGAGCCGCGTGAGGAGCGCGGCCTGGGAATCGACATCGAGTCCCGCCGCGGAGTACGCGAACATCGCGAGATTCCGTTTCGCCGTCGCCGCGGGATCGAGCTGGCGCACCGCCCCCGCGGCGGCGTTGCGCGGATTCGCGAAGAGCGGCTCTCCGCGCTCGGCCCGCTCGCGGTTGGTCGCCTCGAACGACGCCGTCGGCAGATAGACCTCGCCGCGCACGTCGACACGCCCGGGCACCCGCTCGCGCAGGTGGAGCGGGATCGACGCGATCGTTCGAAGGTTCGCGGTGACGTCCTCGCCGGTGAAGCCGTCGCCGCGCGTCGCGCCCTGCACGAAGATGCCGTCCCGATACGTGAGATTGACGGCGAGGCCGTCGATCTTCAGCTCGCAGACGTAGCCGACGTCGTCGCGGCCCAGGGTCTTCCGCACGCGTTGGTCGAACGCGCGCAGCTCGGTCTCGTCGAACACGTTCGAGAGGCTGAGCATCGGTCGGGCGTGCTCGACCGGCGCGAACCGCGCGGACGGCGCCGCGCCCACGCGCTGCGTCGGCGATTCGGGAGTGACGAGCTCGGGATGCCGCGCTTCGAGATCCTGGAGCTCGCGCATGAGCGCGTCGTACGACTCGTCCGAGATCGTCGGCCGATCGAGCACGTGGTACTCGTAGTTCGCCTTCTCGATCAGCTCCCGGAGCTCGGCCACGCGCTTCCGCACGGAGGACGACGGCGCCATCGTCGTCATTCTCGCGCGACGGTGTCGGCGACGGTGCTACGGCGTCTGCGGCTTCGGCGCTCTCTTTCGCAGCTCGGGCCGCCATTTCGAATGCTCCTTCCCAGGCCGCGCGCCGGTCCGAGGATCCGGCATCGTCTCGCTCCCCTGCTTTCGCTTTCGCGCGCGGCTCGTCACGCCGACCTCGGGATCGCGGCGAGCGACGGGGCCGCCTCCGCGGACCGATCGTTTCGTCGGCACCGTGCCGCGGTCCTTCTCGCGCTCGGCTCGTGTCTTCGGCATCGCGACCTCCCACCGGACGGTGCGTCCGCCCCGCCGGGTCCCACTCATACCACGTCGTTGACCACGCCCGCCGGTGCCCGCGTGGTGCGCGTCGGGCGGGACCGGACGGCCCTCCCCGACCTCGTCACGCGCGCGGTCGCCCAGGACAGAGCCGTCAGCCATCGCGACGAGTGGCGCGGCCACCGCGACCCGCTCTGGGGCGGGCCGCTCCGCTCACACGACGGGTCTACTGTCGGCTGCGATGGACGCGAACGCGATCGAGACGACCCTGGCGGCGGCCGATCGCGAGCTCGCGGCCGGCCGTCTCCCCGAGCTGCGGGCTCTCGGGTTCTGGCGCGCGGTGGCGGCGGTGAAGCGCGACCGGCGGCTCGTCGCCCGCTACGCCGATCGGATCGCCCACATCGATCGCGCCACGTTCGTCCGCGCCGTGCCGCTTCACACCAGCGCCGCCGTCGGCATCGTGCTCCTCTTCCTCGGCTTCGCGCTCGGGATCCTGCTCCTCGGCGTCGCGGAGCCGTTCGATCGTCCGTGGCGCGAGCTCGTCCTCCTCGCCGCGGCGGGCGCGCTCGACGCGACGACGCACGGCCTCGCGCACTTCCTCGTCGGAACGGCCGTCGGCATCCGGTACACCGACGCCTTCGTGGACCTGCCGAAGAAGCCGCAGCCCGGATTGAAGATCGATTACGCGAGCTACCTGCGCGCGTCAGCGACGGGGCGCGCCTGGATGCACGCGTCGGGCGCCATCGCGACGAAGCTCACGCCGTTCGTGGTCATCCCCTACGCGCTCGCGATCCGTTGCGACGCCTGGGCGATCGTCGTGCTGCTCGCGATCGGCGTGCTGCAGATCGCCACCGACGTGCTGTTCTCCGTGAAGGCATCGGACTGGAAGAAGTTCCGCCGCGAGATGCGGCTCGCCCGCCGATCGACGGCATGGGTGGACGATCGCTGATCAGCCCTTCGCGAGCTTCGCGAAGGACGCCATGAGCTTCTTCACTCCCTTGTCCGGGAACGCCACGGTGACCTCCTCGTCGTCGCTGCGCCGCATGCTCGAGACGACGACGCCGCTCCCCAGCGAGGGATGGCGCACGTGGTCGCCGGGACGGAAGCGCGTCCCGCTCGGTCCCGGTCGCTTCCTGGCCGCCTCGCTCCGCCCCGTCCACGCTCCCGGCAGTCCGGCGAGCGCGGTCTCGCGACGCGCCTCCTTGCGCTCCTCGTAGCGATCGCGGCCGCGATCCCAGTCGAGCTCGGCCCACTGATCGCGCTCCTCGGTCTCGATCGTCCCACGCACCTCGACGCCGTCCGAGGGAAGCTCGCGCAGGAAGCGCGACGGCGGGTTCTCGTTGGTGCGGCCGAAGAGCATGCGGCGGCGCGTGTACGAGAGGAAGCATCGATCCATCGCGCGCGTGATGCCGACGTAGCAGAGACGGCGCTCCTCCTCGAGCCGCGATTCGCCGTCGAGCGACCGCGCGTGCGGGAAGACGCCTTCCTCCATCCCGGTGAGGAACACGATCGGGAACTCGAGGCCCTTCACCGCGTGCAGCGTGATGAGCGTCGCCGCGGGCGCCGCCTCCATCCATTCGTCCTGGTCGGAGACGAGCGCGACCTGCTCGAGGAAGGCGGGCAGCTGCTCGTCGAGCGGCAGCCCGACGAACTCCTCCGCGAGGCTGCGCAGCTCGAGGACGTTGGCCTGCCGCTCCTCGCCCTCCTCGGTTCCGTCCTTCAGGTAGGTGGCGTAGCTCGTTCCGCCGATCACCTGGTCGATGAGCTGCGGCAGCTCGCGCTCGACGACCTCGGCGCGAAGGCGCTCGAGCAACCGCCCGAACGCCGCGAGCGCGGACCGCTGGCGGGCGGGCACGTCCGCGATCTCCTCCGCCCGGAGGAGAGCCTGCGCCGCCGTGAGGCTCCACTCGCGCGCGAACGCGCGAAGGCTCGACCGCGTCTTGTCGCCGATGCCGCGCGGCGGCACGTTGAGCACGCGCGCGAGGGCGACGGAGTCCTGCGGGTTGCGGATGAGCCGCAGGTACGCGAGGACGTCCTTCACCTCACGCCGCTGATAGAAGGACACGCCTCCGACGACCTGATACGCGAGCCCGAACGAGCGGAACACGTCCTCGATCGGCCGGGACTGCGCGTTCGTCCGGTACAGCACGGCGACGTCGCGCGCGCTCTTCACCTCGCCCTGACGCTGCAGGCGCTCGATCTCGCGAGCGATGAGCTCCGCCTCGTGGTGCTCGTCGTACGCCTGGAGGACGACGACGTCCGGGCCGCCGACGCGCTCGGTCCAGAGCTTCTTCTCCTTGCGCGCCGCGTTGTTGCGCACGACCGACCACGCCGCGTCGAGGATGCGCTGGGTGCTGCGGTAGTTCTGCTCGAGCTTCACGACCTTCGCGTTCGGATAGTCGCGCTCGAAGTCGAGGATGTTGCGCACGTCCGCGCCGCGCCACGAGAACACGCTCTGATCGTCGTCGCCGACGACGGCGAGGTTCTGCTTGAAGCCGGCGAGATGGCGAAGGAGCTCGTACTGCGCGCGGTTCGTGTCCTGGTATTCGTCGACCAGGACGTACTGATAGCGGTCCTGCCACCGCTCGAGCGCGCGGTCGCTCGTGGCGAACAGCCGGCATGCCAGCAGCAGCAGATCGTCGAAGTCGACCGCGTTGTTCTCACGGAGCAGCGATTCGTAACGCGGCCACACCCGCGCGATGACGCGCTCGAGCTGGCCCTTGGGCTGCTGCCCGAGATCCGCCGGCCCCTTCAGCTCGTTCTTCGCTCCCGAGATCGCCGCGCCGATCGCGCCGGGCGCGAAGAGCTTCTCGCTGACACCCTCCTCGGCCATCGCCTGCCGCAGGAGCGCGCGCTGGTCGCCCTCGTCGTAGATCGCGAAGCCGCGGTCGAGCCCCACGAGCGGCCCGTCGTGCCGCAGGAGCCGCGCGCAGAACGCGTGGAAGGTGCCCACGGTGAGCTCGTCGAGCCGTTCGCGACCGACCAGGCGATCGAGCCGTTGGCGCATCTCGCGCGCCGCCTTGTTCGTGAAGGTCACGGCGAGGATCGAGCGCGCCGGTACGCCCTCGCGGATGAGGTAGGCGATGCGATGCGTGAGCACGCGGGTCTTGCCGGAGCCGGCGCCGGCGAGGATGAGCAGCGGACCGTCCTTGTGAGTCACGGCCGTGCGCTGCTCCGGATTGAGGGGGTCGAGGATGGGGTCTGGGGCCACCACGCCAATTGTGGACGTGAATGTGGATAAAGGCCTTTCCTCGCGGCCGCCCGCGGGGCACTCTTCGCGGCCTATCCCGAGAAGCTGTCGTGGGGCGAGCGATCGGCCCACGCCGGAGTCTCGGGATTCGCTTTTCCGCCCCGGCGTGGACCGCGCCCGCCGCTCGCGTCGCTCGGCCGCGTCGGCGCGTGTTCACGCCCGGTGGAAAACTCGCCACGTTTGGTGGATGACCGTCGCGCGAGTCGTGGATAAGAGGATTGAGCGCCGCGCAAGCGAGCCGTATGTTCTCCCCGTCCCGAGGGGTCTGCTAAAGGGACCGGGCCTAAGATTCCATCAAGGGCGGCGGTCCCCGGGAGCGCAACCGGAGATAGCATCAAAGGCGGTCCGAGAGGAAATCGAGGATCGGCTCCACGGCCAGGCCGCTGACCATCGATGCAGCGGTCGGGCACGGAGGCAGGTCGCTCGGGACGCTTCTTTCGGTGAGTATCCCGTCGGAGCAGGGGGCGTCCCTGGACCGGCGGGATTTCCTTTTTCCTGTGTGGTTCCGAGGTGGCGACTACGTGAGGCCGTACTTCTCGATCAGTGCCGCAAGGCCCTTCTTGCCAATCCCCGTTTGTCGCGGGCCAAGAATTGCGCCGAGGGTTCCGTCCGGGATCGGCTTCTTCTTGTCTGGCACCACCGTTGGATAGTGCCCAGGCTTTTGGAGGGCGATGCCATGCGTGCTGCGGCCCTTTTCGACCCAACCGTCCTTCTGGAGCAGTCGAATCAGTTGCTTGCCGGTGACGGCCGGTATCTCGCCCACCGGCCGAGCATGTTAAGCCGAAACCGGAACCGCGTAAGTGGTAGAGAACGCGGCGCCACCGCCGAGCGCCACCACGGGCGCGTCAGTCTTGACCTGTGCGGGCACGTTCGCGCCCGCGGGGTAGAGCTTGATCCCATGCTCCTTGAAGAACTTCGCACGCTGTCCTGTCTGCTCAAGCGTGCTCAGGTGAAGCTCGATCAGTTCCGCGATCTCAGCCTGAACATCCTCAAACGAGTCGGCGTACGTCGCCGTGCCGAGCTCCACGCACTCGGCCAACCACTGGTCACCGTCCTGCGTGAAGCGAACAGTGAGAACGACCTTGCTGACTGCCTTCGCCTTGCCTAGCGCCACCATGTCTACCGCCCCCACTTCGCACCCCCACCCGTCACCCACCGTCCTGTGCGAGTCCATGTTGTATATACGACCGGCAGACGATTCGTGACCGGTCACTTCCTCAACATACGCAGGATTCCGGCCATTCCCTCGTGTGCTTGACAGAAGCCTTACGTAATCCTTACGATACGCGGGTGAATTACGGCGCGGCCTGGGATGCGGTCGTGGCGCTAGCCCGTGCGAGGCGGGGTGAGGATTTCACCACGGCCGATCTAGCGAAGTTCCTTGCTATTAGTCGGCAGTCCGCGCACGCATGGCTTAAGCGGTTTGTCGAGGACAAGCGCCTCGTCCCCGTTGGACACGGGCGCGCGACGCGCTACCGCGTAGCTCCTTACGACCCGCCCAGAATCGCGCTCACACGGCCAGCCCCCCAAATCGCTACGAGTACGTCAACGGCCCGCGCTTCGGTGTGGGGCGGCGGTGTACCAACGCTGACCGACGCCGGAACTGCCTCCGCAACTGATGTGGCGAAGCGCGAGCCGGAGCGCGACTGAGACGTATGGCGAAGATGGAGCGCTACACACGCAAGGATTTTGAGCGGGACTTCCCAGATGACGACGCGTGCCTGAACTGGCTGTTCGCAGTCGCAAACCCTGACCCAATCACCTGCGCGGGATGCGGCAAGGTGACGAAGTTCTACCGCGTAAAGCGCCGCAAGGCGTTCGCGTGTGGCGACTGCGGAGACTTGCTTTACCCAATGGCAGGCACGATCTACGAGAAGTCACGTACGCCACTCAAGACGTGGTTCCTCGCCGTCTACCTCATGAGTAGCACGCGAACGGGCGTGTCCGCGAAGTGGCTTGAGCGCTCCGTGGGTGTGACCTACAAGACGGCGTGGCGCATGTTTCGGCAGATTCGATCCATGCTCGATGAGGGCGAGCCTGCGCCACTGCGCGGCATGGTCGAGATTGACGAGACCTATATCGGCGGCAAGAAGCATGGCATGGGGCGTGGCGCGGTCGGCAAGGCCGTTGTGCTGGGCATGTACGAGCGCGGCGGACGTGTCGTGGCCGAGGTCGTTCAGGACACCAAGCGCAAGAGCATCGAGCCTGTCGTGCTAAAGCGCGTCGCCCAGGGTGCCGCGATCTTCACCGACGAGCTGAACACGTACGACAGCCTGCCGAAGCGCGGCATGGTCCATATGCGGGTCAATCACAAGGCGAAGCGTTGGGTCACCGAGGGCATCGCGCCTGAGTTATCCCGTCGGAGCAGGGAGACCTCCTGTACGGTCCCACCCCACACCGACTCCTGACCGTTCCCTAACGGCCCGCCGCAGGCGGCCGCTACATGACCGAAGGGGCCCGGGCGGGAGTCTGGGTCCGCGGAGGACGGGGCGATGCGACACCTGGTGAGCGGGGCTCACCGCGGCGTTCACGGCACTCATCCTGGGCACGCTCATCGCCGGCGCGGCGGACGCGGCGCGCGCCGCGGACGCGGCCAAACGGCAGCAGGCGGCGCGGGCGATCGTCGCCGACACCTCCATCGACGAGACGACGGCCGACGCGGCCGCCTACCGCGCCCAGCTCGAGGCGGCGCTCGCACAGCTCAATGCCGCGCACGCGCAGCTCCAGTCTCGCGACGCCGCCTACCGCGATCTGCTCGCGACCTCGCAGGGCAACGTCGATCGTCTCCGGACCGCGAACGCCCAGTTGCAGCAACAGCTCGCGCAGGCCGCCGCGCGCATCCAGCAGGCCGAGGCCCTCGCCGCGCAGGCCCGGGCCGCGACGACACCCGTGCGCCGTGAAGCGCACGACGACGACTAGCAATGAACACGAAGGAGCTCGGCTCGACCCTTCGTCGCGGCGTCGTCGCCGGCACGATCGCCGGATCGGTGTCCGGGTGGGCCGCGTTCGCCGCGCACGCGGCGATCGTGCCGTCGCGCTGCCGGAGCCGACGCCCGTCGTTCCCCCGCGGCTGCCGCCGCTTCCCGCGGCGCCGTCGCTCGCGCCCTTGCCGGACGTGAAGAGCGTGCCGGCCGCCTCGACGGCCGTGCTCCCGCCGGTGCACGCGACCAGCGTCGCGCCCGCGACGACCACCCGCAGATCCTGATGGCGGGTCGCGAAGCCGCGAACGCGTCGACCGCGCCGCGCGGGCTCGGGATCGTCACGCTCGTCGGCGGCGGGCTCGCCGGCGGTGCGGTGGCGTTCTCGGTGGCGACGTCCGGCGAGGTCGCGGCGATGCCGGAGGAGCTCACGATGCTCATCTGGTACGCGATCCGCGTCACGGGCGTCACCGCGTACATCGCGCTGTGGCTCACGACGGTCGCCGGCCTGTGCATCTCGGGACAGCTCGGCGGCAAGTGGCTTCCCGGCGCGCTCCTCTACCCGCTGCATCAGCTCGGCGACCTCGCGCTGTCGCTCATGGTCCTGCACGCGGCGCTGCTGCTCGGCGACCACTACGCGCAGTTCACGCCCGCTTCGCTCGTCGTGCCGTTCACGGCGGTCTATCGACCGGAGTGGACCGGCCTCGGCATCATCGCGCTCTACCTCTCGGCGATCGTGTTCTGGAGCGTCCACCCGCGCTCGCGCATCGGCTATCGCGCGTGGCACGCGATCCACCTCGTCTCGTTCGCGGCGTTCGCGCTCGCGCTGGCGCACGGCTTCGCCTCGGGCAGCGACTCCGGCTCCGCCGCGATGCGGCTCATGTATCTCGTGACGGGTCAGATCGCGATCGTGCTGGTCAGCCTGCGCATCTGGCGCCAGAGGCCGAAGACGAAGGCGGGCGAGCGTCCCCGCCCCGCGGCCGCGCGGGGCTGATCCCGGAGCGGTACATCCGCCGCTGGACGGCATTCGTACATTCGTCGAGATGACCGACGAGGTCCCCAGGCGCGACGCGGCCGTGCCCTCGGACGACACCTTGATCACCGCCCTCGCGGGGCGCGATCTGGGCGCGCTCGCGGCCTTGTACGACCGCTATGGGCGCATCGCCTACGCGCTCGCGTACCGGATCCTCGGCGAGCCGGAGGCCGCGGAGGACGTCGTGCACGACGGCTTCATCTCGGCGTGGCGCGGCGCGACGAGCTACCGCTCGGAGCGCGGCAACGTACGCGGCTGGCTGCTCTCGATCGTCCATCACCGCGCGGTCGACGTGCTGCGCCGCAAGACCACCTTCCGACCGGCACCGCTCGAGGCCGCGGAGCACCGCGCCGCCGACGACGACACCGCCGAGGAAGCGACCCGCAACGTCGAGCACGCGAGCGTGCGCGCCGCCCTCGAGGCGCTCCCGCCCGCGCAGCGCCGAACCATCGAGCTCGCCTACTTCGGCGGCTACACGCATGTCGAGCTCGCGGACCTCATGGGCGTGCCGCTCGGGACGGTGAAGGGGCGCATGCGCATCGGCCTGCAGAAGCTGCGGCGCGCGCTCGAGCTGCAACACCGGACCGAAGAGGTGACGCGATGACGCACGTGGTCGACGACCTCGAGCTGTACGCGCTCGACGCGCTGCCGGCCGCGGACCGCGCACGCATCACCGCGCATCTCGCCGAGTGCCCGGCGTGCCGCGAGCAGGCGCGACTCCTGGAGGAGGTCGCCGTCGAGCTGCCCGACACGCTGCCGCAGCAGGAGGTCCCCGCGCGTCTGCGCAGCCGCATCCTCGCGTCGGCGCGCGCCGACCTCGCCGCGCCGGCCGCCCGCCGCGGCACCGCATGGACCGCGTGGCTCAGCCCGACGCGGCTCGCGCTCGCCGGCCTCGTCGCCGCGGTGCTCGTCCTCGGGACGGTCGATCTCGCCCTGATGCGCCAGCGCGACGAGGCGCTCGCGCAGCGCGACTCGTACGGCGCCGTCGTCGCCCGCGTCGCGCACGGCGGGAAGAGCTGGTACATGGCCGGCCTCGACCGCTGGGCCGGCTCCGGCGGGACGCTCTTCGCGCCCGCGAAGCCGGACCTGTCTCCGTACATCGTCTTTCACGACCTGCGTCCGCTCGACGCGGGGACGGTCTACGCGCTGTGGCTCGTCGACCCCGACGGGCACTGGGTGCGCGCCGCGAACTTCCGACCGACCGGCGACACGGCGCAAGCCGTGATCCTCGACGAGCCGGTGAGCGGATACACCCAGTGCGCCGTGACCGTGGAGACCGCGCGCGAGGGCCGCCGCGCGGGTCCGCTGGTCATGCAGTCGCGCATCGGTCCGCCGGCGCAGTAGCGGAGGCGCCGAGCCCACGCAGCCACGCGCGAAGCCGGCGGTGCAGCTCGGTCGCGCCAACGACCGGTCCGTCCAGAGGCCACTCCGCGGGATGCAGGATGAACGCGTCCTCCTGCCAGCCACCGAGCCCGCCATGCGAGCCGATCTGGTCCTCGAACCCGATGGCCTCTCCGGTCGCGGGATCGTAGCGGCCGAGGACGACGAGATCGCCACAGTTGCGCATCGCGTCCAGGCGCTCGAGCCCTGCCGCCGCGTGCGGTCCGTAGGGCGCGAGCGGATCGCTGCCCAGGGTCCGGCCGCCGCGCAGCGTGCGCGTTCCGCCGCGCGCGAGCACGATGGTGTCGCCGTCGCGCGTGCGCACCATCACGAAGCCGACCCCCGGATGCGCGACCAGTCCCGCGATGAGCCGGGGATAGCGCGCGTCGATGTCCTCACGCGTGGCGCGGCCGGGAAGACGCGGCAGCGAGACGTGCGCGAGGTTGCCGGAGGCCGCGACGACGAGCTCGGGCGGATCGCCGTCGCCGTGCGCGCCGCCCGCCCGCGGCCGTAGCGGACGCAGTGCCCCGCCGAGGGCCGAGAAGGCCTCGAGATGGAGAGTGAACAGCCGCCCGCCGTGCTCGGACGACGCGGCCGCGTGGGTCTCGATGCCCTCGCCCATGAGCGATCCGATCACGTCCGCGAGCTTCTCCTTGAACCGCGCGTGGAACATCGGTCCCGGCGTCTGTCCGTGGTCGGAGAGCACCACGAAGCGGTACCGCCGGGGCGCGTCGAGCGCGGCCTTCTCGAGCAGACCGACGATGCGGTCGATGCCGCGGAGCGCCTGGCGCGCCTCGACGCGATCGACGCCGGCGTGATGCGCGATCTCGTCGTAGTCGACGAGGTCGGCGTAGATCACCGGCACGCCGCGATACATCTCCTCGATGACGAGAGACGCGACGAGATGCCGGAGGACGACGTTCGTGGCGGCGCGCGCGAACGGATACGGGAACGCGCGCGCGCCCCGTGGCTCCGCACCGCGCGCGCTCTCCAACCGCGCCTGCACGACCTCCTTCACGATCTCGCCGACGGACAGCACGAGCCAGCGTAGATAGGCGTACGGACTCACGAAGAACCAGTCGATGACGTGGCTGCGTCGAAGCTCGCGCGCCGGATCGTCGACGGTCGCCGCCGTCAAGAAGCTCCGCCGCGCGTCGCCCGAGAGCAGGTTGCCCACCGATGCGCCGTCCGCGAGCAGGCCGTCGCCGTCGGAGATCCGTCGCATGATGTCGCGCGCGTCACGCGGATGGTTCGATACGAAGAGGCGGCCGTCCTCCTTCTCGAACCAGCGGAAGCCCGGTATCCCGTCGTTGTTGCCGTGGAGGATCCCTGCCTGGCTCGCGGAGGTCTGCGTCGGGAGGAGCGGCGTCCACACGTCGAGCGTCACGTTCCCCGTCGCGAGCCAGCGCGCGAGCGTCGGCGTAAGGCCATCGTGGATCGCGCGCTCGAGCGCCGGATGCGCCAGTCCGTCGATCTGCACGAATACCACGCCCGGGCCGGCCACGCGCTCGCGCGGGCTGCGTGCCGCGAGCTGGCGCACGAGGGTGCCGAAGAATGAGTCGTCGTTCGCGATGGACAGTCCCGCCGCAAGCAGCGTATGGGTGACCGCGTAGATCGCCGCGCCGCCGATCGCGCTCCGCGTGCCGTCGATCCCGATGCCGGCCGACAGCCGCGCGACCGCGAGCAGCGCGAGCGCCTGGAGCACGAGCGTGCCCGCGCCGACGAGCATCACCGACACGCCCGAGAGGAGCGCGATGAGCACCGGACGCGTCACGATCGCCACGAGCGCGAGCGCGAGCGCCGCGACGACCGCTACGGGCGCGTCGCGGACGGCGATCCCGGGGACGAGCCACGCGGTCACGCCGAAGGCCGCGACGGACGTGGCGAAGATCAAGGCGCCGTGCCACGCGACCGTGTGCCATCCGCCGCTCCATCGCCAGAGGAGGTGCAGCTGCCTGCGGTAGAAGCCCGTGATACCGAGCGGATCCACGACGTCGGCACGGTATACGCATACGCTGGGTCGATGGGTGCCGCCCGCGCCGCGCTCCACTTCCTCGGCCATTCGACCGCGCTCGTCGACATCGACGGCACGCGCATCCTGACCGATCCCCTGCTCGTGAGCGGTCTCGGCCCGATCCGTCGCCGGCCGCACGCCACCCACGACGGGCTCCAGGGGATCACGCCGGATGCAGTCGTCATTTCCCATGCCCACCACGATCACCTGCACCTTCCGTCCCTGCGCCGCTTGGTCGGACGACCGCCGCTCATCGTTCCCGCCGGGCTCGGACGGCTCGTCGCGCGCGACGGCCACGACGTCACCGAGATCTCGCCGGGCGAGCGGCTGCGCGTCGGCGGCCTCACGATCGAGGCGACCCAGGCGCTCCACCATCCCGGGCGCGGGCCGCTCGGGCCGGCGGCGATCGCCATCGGGTTCCGCATCGCCGGCTCGACGCGCGTGTACTTCGCCGGCGACACCGACCTCTTCCCGGGCATGCGCGACCTCGCCGGATCGGTGGACGTCGCGCTCCTGCCCGTGTGGGGCTGGGGACCGACGATCGGTGCCGGCCATCTCGATCCGCTGCGCGCCGCGCAGGCCGTGACGTGCATACGACCGCGCTTGGCGGTCCCGATCCACTGGGGCACGTTCTATCCGCTCGGGCTCGCGCGCTTCTGCCCGCGTCCGCTCGAGCGTCCGCCGCTCGACTTCGCGGAGGAGGTCGCGAGGATCGCGCCGGCCACCGACGTGCGCGTCCTCGCGCCCGGCGACCGGATCGAGCTCTCGGCCTCGTGACCTCGCGCTACGACGTCGCCGTGATCGGCGCGGGCATCCTCGGCCTCGCGACCGCGCGCGAGCTCGTCCTGCGCGATCCCGCGCGCCGCGTCGTCGTCCTCGAGAAGGAGCCGGGCCCGGCCGCGCATCAGACCGGACACAACAGCGGCGTGATCCATTCCGGGCTGTACTACGCGCCGGGGTCGGAAAAGGCGCGACTCTGCGTCACGGGGCGCACGCTCATGCTCGAGTACTGCACCGCGCACGGCGTGCCGTTCGACGTGTGCGGGAAGCTCGTCGTGGCGAGCGACGAGACCGAGCTCGGTCCGCTCGCGCGGCTGCACGAGCGCGGCGTGGCCAACGGCCTTTCGGGTCTCCGGTTCGTGGAGGGCGACGAGATACCCGCGATCGAGCCGGCGGTCCGCGGTGTGCGCGCGCTCCTCGTCCCCGAGGCGGCGATCGTCGACTACGCGCTCGTCGCGCGGACCCTCGCGGACGAGCTCCGCTCCCGCTCGGTCACGCTGCGGTACGGCTCCCTGGTCACGGGGCTGCGCGCCGTTCCCGGCGCCGTCGAGGTCGCCACCCCGCAGGGCGCGATCACCGCCCGCCACGTCATCGCCTGCGCGGGCCTGCATTCGGACCGCGTCGCGCGGATGGCCGGCGCGGCCGCGACGCCGAAGATCGTGCCCTTCCGCGGCGACTACTACGTCCTGCGGCCCGAGAGGCGCGCGCTCATCCGCGGCCTCGTGTATCCCGTGCCCGATCCTCGCTTCCCGTTCCTCGGCATCCACTTCACGCGGCGCATCGACGGCGAGGTCTGGGTCGGGCCCAACGCCGTGCTCGCGCTCGCGCGTGAGGGCTACCGGCGGACCGACATCGACCTCCGCGATCTCGTCGAATCGCTCGGCTATTCGGGCTTCCGGCGGCTCGCGGCGAGGTACTGGCGCACCGGGTCCGTCGAGATGGCGCGCGACTACGTGAAGGCGCTGTTCGTCTCCGCCCTCCGGCGCTACGTCCCCGAGCTGACCGCGGCCGACCTGCTCCCCGGACCATCCGGGGTGAGAGCGCAGGCGCTCGACGAGGACGGACGTCTGCTCGACGACTTCGCGTTCGACACGGTGGGCAGGATCCTCAACGTGCGCAACGCGCCGTCGCCCGCGGCCACATCCTCGCTCGCGCTGGCCCGCGAGTTCGTCGATCGGCTCGAGCGCGCCGCCTGACGTCCCGCCGCACGCACCCGCGAGCGCGACGAGGAAGAGGCCCGCCTTTCGGCGGGCCTCTTCGCGTGTGCCTGTGCGGCGGTCTGGACTGGCTAGTAGTCCATCCCACCACCCGGGGGCATCGCGGGAGCCTTCTCCTTCTCGGGAAGGTCCGTGACGAGCGCCTCGGTGGTGAGGATCATCGACGCGATCGAGACCGCGTTCTCGACGGCCGAGCGAACGACCTTCGCCGGGTCGATGATGCCGGCCTTCGTCAGGTCGACGATCTCGTTCTTGATGACCTCGTAGCCCCAGGCGTTGGACTTCATCTCGTCCTGCTTGCGGCGGATCTGAGCGAGCATCACCGCGCCGTCCTGGCCGGCGTTCGCGCAGAGCTGGCGGAAGGGCTCCTCGAGCGCGCGGCGGAGGATCATCACGCCGGTCTTCTCGTCGCCCTCGGCCTTGACGTTGTCGAGCGCCTTGACCGCGTTGAGCAGGGTGACCTCACCGCCCGGCACCATGCCCTCCTCGACACCCGCACGGGCAGCGGAGAGCGCGTCCTCGACGCGGTGCTTCTTCTCCTTGAGCTCCACCTCGGTGGCCGCGCCGACCTTGACGACGGCGACGCCGCCGGCGAGCTTCGCGAGACGCTCCTGGAGCTTCTCCTTGTCGAAGTCGCTGGTGGTCTCCTCGATCTGCGCCTTGATCTGCTTGACCCGGGCCATGATCTTTTCCTGCGAGCCGTGGCCCTCGACGAACGTGGTCTCGTCCTTGTCGGACGTCACGCGCCGAGCGCGGCCGAGGTCCTGGACCGTGGTCGAGTCGAGCTTGCGGCCCGCCTCTTCGGTGATCACGTTGCCGCCGGTGAGGATCGCGATGTCCTCGAGCATGGCCTTGCGGCGGTCGCCGAAGCCCGGCGCCTTCACGCCGAGGATGTTCAGCGTGCCGCGGAGCTTGTTCACGACGAGCGTGGCGAGCGCCTCGCCGTCGATGTCCTCCGCGACGATGACGAGGTTCTTGCTCACCTGCACGAGCTTCTCGAGCACCGGCAGGATGTCGGTGATCGCGGAGATCTTCTTGTCGGTGATGAGGATGTAGGGGTCCTCGATGACCGCTTCCATGCGGTCCGCGTTGGTGACGAAGTACGCCGAGATGTAGCCGCGGTCGATCTGCATGCCCTCGACGAACTCGGTCTCGAACTGCAGACCCTTCGACTCTTCGACGGTGATGACGCCCTCGCGTCCGACCTTGTCCATGACGTCCGCGATCAGCTGCCCGATCTGCTCGTCGGCCGCGGAGATCGTCGCGATCTGCGCGATCTCCTCCTTGCCCTTCACTTCCTTCGCGTCGGCCTTGATCGCCTCGACGACGGCCTGGCCGCCCTTCTCGAGGCCGCGCTTCAGGAGCATCGGGTTCGCGCCCGCCGCGATGTTGCGCAGGCCCTCGTGGACGATCGCCTGGGCGAGGACCACCGAGGTGGTCGTGCCGTCACCAGCGATGTCGTTCGTCTTGGTCGCGGCCTCCTTGAGGAGCTGCGCGCCCATGTTCTCGAACGGGTCCTCGAGCTCGACCTCGCGCGCGACGGTGACGCCGTCGTGCGTGACGGTCGGCGCGCCGAACTTCTTGTCGAGCGCGACGTTGCGGCCCTTCGGGCCGAGCGTGGTCTTGACCGCGTTGGCCATGACGTCGACGCCCTGCTTCAGCTTCTTGCGGGCGTCGTCCGTGAAGACGAGCTGCTTCGGCATCCTTTCTCCTACCCTTCGACGATCGCGAGCACGTCGTCCTGGTTGAGAACGAGCAGCTCCTCGCCGTCCATCTTGAATTCGGTCCCCGAGTACTTCTGGTACAGCACGCGGTCGCCGACCGCGAGGGTCATCTCGACCTTGTTGCCGTGCTTGTCGGTCCCGCCGGGACCGACCGCCAGGACCCTGCCTTCCTGCGGCTTTTCCTTCGCCGTGTCCGGAAGAACGATCCCGCTCTTGGTGACTTCCTCGCGTTCGAGGGCCTTCACCACGACGCGGGCGCCGAGCGGCTTGAGCTTCAGCTTTTCTGCGACAGCTGGCACCTGTTTCCCCCTCTTTCTCGCCCATGCCGATAGATGGCCGGGGCCGAAACTTGGATTAGCACTCGCCCTGTGAGACTGCCAACACTCTAGGACAGGCGGAAAAACGCTGTCAAGAAGCCCCCGGCGCGCTGCCGGCGATGGGCGCGGGAGCCTCGACCAGGACGCGGTCCTTCCCGGCACGTTTTGCGGCGTACAGCATCGCATCGGCGACCTCGAGGACCTGCTCGGCCGTCCGTCCGGGCCGCCACGCGGCCACACCGGCGCTCACGGTGATCGCGGTCTGCGGCTCGGCGCGACCCTGCGCCTCGACGGCATCGCGCACGCGCTCGGCCGCGATCCTCGCCTCGTTCAGGTCGCCGTGCGGGACGAGGACCAGGAACTCGTCGCCGCCGGTCCGGAACGACACGTCGGAGGTGCGCAGCGTGCGCTTCAGCGTGTTCGCGAATCCGCGGAGCGCGAGGTCGCCCATCTCGTGTCCGAAGGTGTCGTTCACCTGCTTCAGACCGTCCACGTCGAGCGCGACGACCGCGTACGGACGGCCGTGGCGCGTCGCGAGCGACTGCACCACCCGTAGCTGCTCCTGCAGGAAGTGCCGGTTGAAGAGACCGGTGAGGCCATCGGTCACCGCCTGCCGCTGCGCGGTCTCGAGCACGCGCCGGTTGGCGAGCGCGAGCGCGACCCGGTCCGCGGCCGCACGGATGAAGGTGTCCTCCACCACCGACCCCACGGTGGGCTGCAGGAAGAGGGCGCCCATCGGCTCGCCGCCGGCCATGAGCGGGGCGCACACGTATCCCTGGCTTCCCTCCGCGAACGGCATGTGCGGGCACACGACCGGATCGCTCGCCGACGCCACCTGGAACACGCGACCGCTGCGGATCGCCGGGCAGCTCGTGGGGCCGCTCACGACGGGGTGCGCGGTCGCGGCACCCGCGGTGCCGGCGGGCTCCAGGAGCGCGAGCGACGGATCGACGAAGAGCGTCGTGGCCGCGAGGAGTCGGAAGCCCTGCGCCACCGACCGTGCCGCGACCTGCGCGGTCGAGGCCTCGTCGCCGGCGAGCGACAGCGCCTCGACGAGCTGATTCATCCCCTCGAGCACCTTCATGCGGCCGGCCAGGGTCTCGCGCTCACGGCGCACCTCCTCGAGCGCGAGGTACGACGCGATCGCGGGCGCCGCGGATTCGGCGAGCACCTCGCCGAGACGCACTTCGCGTCCGGTCCAGTCGCGCGGCGCGGCGGTCGACAGGACGAGCTGGCCGATGAGCTCGCCACGGTGGATGAGCGGGACGAAGAGTCCCGCGCCGACGTGGTACTGGCCGCGCAGGAGAGGGTTCACCATCGTCTCGGTCGCGATGTCCTTGACGATCACGGACCGGCGCGTGCGCATCGCGCGCTGGCGCGGCGAGTCGCGCCTGCGGCGGTCGGCGACGAATGGCTCGATCGTCCCGTCGACCCCGATCGTGTACCCGGTCTGGTCGGCTTCCGGGCCGCTGAAGAAGAACACCCGGTCGATGCCGAGCGCGCTCCGCGCGGACTCGTGCACGGCGCGCAGCAGCTCGCCGAGGTCGCGGGCGCGTGCGATCGCGAGCGCGGTCGAGCGCGAGATCTCCAGCTCCTCGTTCTGAAGGCCCAGCTCGTTGGATCGCTGACGGAGCGCGGCGCGGGTCTCCTGCATGGTCCGCGTGATGAGCGTGGTCATCGCGACGAGCGCGACGAAGGCGGAGAGGCTGATGGCGCCAAGCCCCCAGAGGCTG
Source organism: Candidatus Limnocylindria bacterium (assembly GCA_035651155.1). Classification (GTDB taxonomy): domain Bacteria; phylum Chloroflexota; class Limnocylindria; order P2-11E; family P2-11E; genus CF-39. The sequence goes on from DASRGG010000011.1 coordinate 111,890, forward strand.
GTGTTCCCCCGCGAGAGAAGCCCGTCGCTGATGAGGATGGTCACGTAGAGGACGAGACCGATGGCGCCGACGACGATCGTGCTCGAGATGCGCATCGCGAACGTCGTCGCGAGCGTCGGGAAGAGGAAGAAGACGAAGTACGGCGACGCCGCGCCCCCCGTGAGCACGAGCAGCACCGCGCCGATGACCTGCGTGATGCTCGTCCCGATCGTGAAGCGCAGGCGCCCGAAGATCGCCTTGGGGATCGCGTGGAACCAGAGGATGGCGAAGACGCCGAGCAGCGCCGCGCTGAAGAGCAGCCCGACGCGCGCGATGGGGCCGGTCGTCGGCAGCGCCGCGGATCCGACGAGGAGGCCCGCGATGCCCCAGGTCGCCACCTCGGACGCGAGCCGGATGCGGCGCTCGTAGCCGCTCTCGACGTGCTCCCGCGTCGACACTCGGGCAATGGTGCGATAACTCGGTTAGCCTGTCGCGGTCGAGCGGAGGTGAACTTTCTGAAGATCGCGAAGCTCGCCACCCACGTGCTCGAGGGCAAGGCGGAGCGCGCCATCCAGTTCGGCGCGGGGTCCTACGGCACGTTCACCGCGACGCTCGTCGAGATCACGACCGACGACGGGATCACCGGCGTCGGCGAGTGCATCGCGCGGCGCGCGCCGCGCGTCGTCGACACGGTCGTGCGCGATCTGCTCTGGCCGGTCATCGAAGGACGCGATCCGCGCGACGTCGCCGGGCTCTGGGACGGCATGTTCGCGCGCCTCCGGCCCTGGGGGCACGACCGCGGCTTCGTGCACGAAGGCATCTCGGGCGTCGACCAGGCGCTCTGGGACATCCTCGCGCAAGCCGAGGGCGTGCCGCTCTACAAGGCGCTGCGGGGCGCGGGCCGCGACCGCGTCCCGGTCTACGGATCCAAGGTCTACACGGCCGATCTCCCCGCGATGGCGAGGGAGGCCGAGGCCGCGGTGAAGCGCGGGCACAAGGCCCTCAAGGTGCAGCTCGGACGCTCGGCGGAGCTCGGCGGTCCCAATGCCGACGTCGAGGTCTGCCGCGTCATCCGTGAAGCGATCGGACCGGACATCGAGATGGGCGCCGACGTGAACAGCGCGTACGACGCGGGGACGGCCATCCGCGTCTGCGAGCGCATCGCGAAGTACGACCTGTGGTTCCTCGAAGAGCCGGTCTTCCCCGACGACCTCGACGGCTACGAGCGCATCCGGCGCGTGTCGAGCGTGCCGCTCGCGTGCGGCGAATCGGAATTCGGGACGTTCGGATTCCGCGAGCTGTTCCGCCGCGGATTGATCGACATCGCGCAGCCGGACGTCGCGCGCGTGGGCGGCTTCACCGCGGCGCTGCGCGTCGGCGCGCTCGTGCAGGCGCACAACCTGCGCTACGCGCCGCACACCGGCTTCTCGTGCGGCGTCGCGCAGGTCGCGTCGCTGCACCTCTCCGCGGCGGTGCCGAACCTCTCGCGCTGCGAATGGATGTGGATCGACAATCCGCTCGCGGAGATCTTCGAGGAGCCGCTGCCACAGCCGAAGGACGGCGCGATCGCGATGCCGACGAAGCCGGGCCTGGGACTGCGGCTCGACCGCAAGAAGCTGGAGCGCTTCCGCATCGACTGACGCGGCCGTGGAGGACGCTCGCGCGTCGCGTCGCGTACTCCGCCCGGCCGTGGCTCGAGGTATCGGAGCCAGCGGATGTTCGCTCTCAGGACGAGCGAGTGCGCGATGGACCGACCCCGGCACGGCGATACGCGAGCTGGTCCAGCCACGCGCGCGACCGGCCGGTGATGACGACCGGAACGCGCCGCAGCTCCGACGCGCGCGCGATACCGCAGAGGAAGACGGCGGTGCGCAGCTCGAGCTCGAAGGCGGCGAGCCATTCCATGCACGCCGACTCGCCCTTGAGCGCCGCCTGCAACAGCGGCCGGCCGACGCCGACCGCGGTCGCGCCGAGCGCGAGCGCCTTCGCCGCGTCGAGTCCGCTGCGCACGCCACCGGTCGCGATGACCGGCAGCCGCACCGCCGACGCGCCGACCACCGCGACCGCGGTGGGGAGGCCCCAGTCACGGAAGCGCTCGCCCAGGCTCATGCGCAGCACGTCGCCCGCGGACGCGGCGCGGAGCGCTTCGATCGCCGCGAACGACGTGCCGCCGACGCCGCCGACGTCGATGGCGGAGACGCCGAGGCGGCGCAGGCGCAGCGCGACAGCGCGCGAGATCCCCGCGCCCGTCTCCTTCGCGATCACCGGCACCGGCGATGCCTTCGTGAGCGCGCGCACCGCCGCCTCCGAGCCCCGCGCGCGCGTCTGCCCCTCGGGCTGCACCGATTCCTCGAGGTAGTTGAGGTGGAGCGCCAGGGCGTCGGCGCGCACCATCTTCACGATGTGGCGAACGTCGTCCGCCGCGAGCGCGGGCTCGCGCTCCTGCTTCACGAGCTGCGAGATGCCGACGTTCGCGATCACGAACGCGTGCGGCGCCGCGTCACGGACGACCGAGTACGTCGGGATGAGCGACGGGTCACGGAGCGCGGCGCGCTGGCTGCCCACACCGATCGCGATGCCGGCCTTCTCCGCGACGCGCGCGAGCAGCTCGTTCACCGCGATCGCGCGGCCGTGCCCGCCCGTCATGCCGGAGATGACGAGCGGCAGGCGCAGCGTGTGGCCGAGGAGCGTCGTCGTCAGGTCGATCGAAGCCGCGTCGACCGTTGGGAGCGCGTCGTGCACGAAGTGCACGTCCTCCCATCCGGGAGAGGCGCGCGTCTCGACGTCACCTTCGGCCGCGAGCTGCAGATGCTCGCCCTTCCGCCGCGCGATCTCCTCTGCGCCGCCAGCTACCGGAACACCCCCGCAGCCTCCAGCGCGGCGTATTCGGCCGCGTCGAGACCGACGATGCCACGGAACACCTCTTCGGTGTGCTCGCCCAGGAGCGGCCCGGGCCGCGCCGGGCCCTGCTCGGCGTCCGAGAGCAGGAACGGCGGGGCCATGAGCCGCATTTCCCCGATCACCGGGTGCGCGGCCTTCCGCCAGGCCTTGCGCTCGGCGAGCTGCGCGTCGCGGAAGAGCTCGCTCACCGACTCGACCGGCGCGGCGCGCAGGCCGTGCGACCGAAGGCGCGCGACGGCGCGCTCCCGCGGCTGCCGGCGCGACCATTCGGCGATCCGCTCGTCGATCCACGCCTCGCGCTCGCGGCGGCCTGCCGCGGCGCCGAGCGAGGTCTCGCGCGCCCACTCCGGATCGCCGAGCGCCGTGACCAGACGCCTCCACTCCGCGTCGTCCCAGACCGAGAGCGCGATCCAGCTGTCCGGATCGCTCGTCGGATACACGCCGTGCGGGACCGCGACGCGGTCCCGGTTGGCGGCGCGCGTCGGGATCGTGCCGTTGGCGTCGTGCTCGAGCAGCGCCGGCGCGACGAACTGCAGGCCCGCCTCGTACTGCGACAGGTCGATGACGCAGCCCTCGCCGGTGCGCGCCCGCCGATCGAGAGCGGCGAGGATCGCGATGACGCCGTAGCCCACCGCGATGTAGTCGATGTACGGGCCGTACAGGATCACCGGCGTGCGGGCTGGATCGCCGAGGAGCTGCGTGAAGCCGGCGAGCGCGGTGAGCTGGCTGCCGTATCCCGGATGCCGCGCGTGCGGACCGCTCTGGCCCTGGTTGCAGCTCGAGAGGACGACGAGGTCGACCTTGGCCGCGCGCATCGCGTCGACGCCGAGGCCCCGTCGCGCGAGCGTCCCCGCGGGGAAGGACTCGATGACGACGTCGGCGGTCGAGATGAGCCTGAGGGCGAGCGGGACCGCGGCCGGCTGCTTCAGGTCGAGCGCGACCCCGCGTTTGCCCGCGTTGTAGAAGGAGAACATCGCCGCGCGGTCCGGTCCGGGCTGGTTGTCCTTGAACGGAGGGTAGGTCGAGCGGAACGGGTCGAGCGCGGTCGACGACTCGAGGTGGATGACGTCGGCCCCGTGTGCGGCGAGGTAGGTGCCGACGAGCGGCCCCGCCGCGGCCCAGCCGAGCTCGACGACGCGAATGCCTTCCAGCGGCGCGGTCATGCGGTCACGCGTCCGAGCACCTCGTGCTGGTGCTCGCCGAGGCGCGGCGGCGCGCGGCGGACGGAGGGCCGCTCGCCGTCGAATAGCGCGAAGCCGCCGGGGAACGTGAGCCGTTCGCCGTCGATCGCGACGTCCTGCCAGAACGCGCGAGAGCCGAGCTGCGCGTCGGCGTAGATGTCGGCCGCGGTCGCGACCGGATAGCCGAGCATGTCGCGCGCGAGGACGCCGTCGAAGAACTCGCGCTTCGTGAGGGTCGCGAGGAAGGCGGCGACCTCCGCCTCGAGCGCGTCGACGTCCGCCTGCGAGAGCGTCCGGTTGTCGAAGGTGTCCCAATCGATGGCGGCCAACCGCGGCGCGGAGACGCCCCGCTCGGCCATCCACGACACGAGCATCCGTCCGGTGTGGCGTCCGATCGGTCCGCCCTGGATCGCGAACGACACGTGTCCGTCCGCGCAGGGCCAGATGTTGCGGAAGCGCGCCCCGACGATGCTGCGGCCGAGGAGGTTCGGGCCGAGGCGCGTGTGATCCTCGCCCGCGACGTCCGCGAACACCGCGGCCGGCGCATGCACGGTCACCATGCTCTGCTGTCCGGACACGTCGACGTGCTGGCCGCGCCCGGTCCGGCGTCGCGCGAAGACCGCGAGCAGCGCGCCCGCCGCCGCGTACATCCCCGTCCAGAACGGCGATTGCGGGAGGCTCGTGCGCACCGGCGCGCCGCCGGGCTCGCCCGCGAGCCACAGGCAGCCGCTCGACGCGGTGACCTCGAGGTCCGACGCGGGCACGTCGGCGAGAGGACCGGAGGCGCCGTACGGCGTGATCGTGACGACGACGAGGCGTGGATCGGCGCGCGCGGGATCGACGACGATCGCCGGCTGGAGCACGACGTCCGCGCCGCGCACGAGCGCGTCGCGCGTCGCGGCGTCGCCGGGCGCGAGGACGACGCTCCGCTTGTTCGCGTTCAGCGCGATCCACAGAAGACCGCGGTCGCGGTCCGCGCGATCGCCCACGTACGGCGGCACGCGCCGGACCGGATCGCCCTCCGGGGGCTCGGCCTTCACGACGTCGGCGCCGAGGTCGGCGAGGGTCCGACCGCAGTGCGCCACCGCGGCCGCGCCCCACACGTCGTTCCCGACGAGCTCGACGACGCGAAGGTCCGGGGGGAGGGGCCCCCGTTCGGCGAGCGAAGCGAGCGTAGGCACGGCGGCGCTCTTAGCGGCCGCTCTTCGCCAGCACCTCGGCCCACGACTGCGTCTTCATGAGCGCCTTGCCCTTGACGATCTGGTCCGCGTCGAACCAGCCCGCCGGATCGACCCTGTCGATCGGGTAGACGGGACGCATGAAGTCGTTCTCGTAGCCGAAGGGCACCGTGGCGTCGATCGCCATGCCGCCCTCGAAGCGCGTGTTCATCGCGGTCCACTGCGCGCTGCCGGCGGTGAGCCGCTCCGACGGGATGAAGGTCTGTCCGGCGCCGCCCGGCGTCGGGCTCCAGACGTCGTCGCGCGGGTTCACGCGCGTGGTGAGCGCCCAGATGATGTCGTCCATCGAGTAGATGTCGACGTCCTGGTCGACCGCGATGCACAGGCGCAGACCCGAGCTGCACGCGAACGCCGCCGCGAGGAAGTTGCGCACGAACCCGTCGTCGGTCTTGAGGCGCTTCTTCACCTGAAGGATCGCGCCGGCCCAGTCGGTCATCGGGAACGGGATGTTCACGTCGTTGATGAGACCGGGCTGGATGCGTTCGCAGAGCTCGTAGAACGCGGCCTCGCGCACCGTCGTGTCGATGTTGTTGCAGTCGTACATGTGCACGCCCATCGGGTAGATGAAGGGACGCTCGGAGCGCTTGCGCATCGTGATCGCGGTGACGTGGAAGGTCGGCGCCTTGTAGGCCTTCCCCATGTAGCCGGCCCACTCCGGGTGGAAGTGGTAGCGGCCCTGCACGTCGGCCTTCTCGGCCTCGGCGGTCTCGTAGCGCTTGTCGCGCGGATGCAGGTAGCCCTCGAGCGAGTACTCCGCGTCCGCGACCGCGTATGCGTCGACGGTCGCGGCCTTCACGATGCGGATCGGATAGCCCTGCACGGCGCCCGCGGCGCCGAGCTCGTCGCCGCCGCGCGGCAGCACGACGTAATCGAACCCGCCGCCGGCGAGGAGGGTGGCCGCGGCCGGCAGGCCGAAGTTCACCGTGAGCGGCACCGGCTCGTCCTTGTAGTACTTCGTCATGACCTGCCACATGTGCGACCCGGGCGAGATCTGGAACGTGCCGACGTTGCCCCAGCGGAAGTTCATGCGGTTGTAGCCGATGTGGCTGCCGCCCCAGAACTTGTCGCCCACGACGACGCTGTTGCCGGAGCCGATCGTGATCTCGGACTCGAGGTGCGTGTGGCGGATGGGCAGGATGTACTTGTTGACGTCGAGGTCGTCGGTGATGACCTCCTGCATGACCGGCGCGTCACCCTGCTTCACGATCTCGCTCGGGATCGGATGCGTGAGGGCGTGCGCGAGCCTGCGGGTCCGCTCGGTGCGGTCCTCCCAGCCGAACATGCGATCGACGATGTCCATGTTCGCGAAGAAGTTCGTGATCGCGCGGACGCTGGGGTACCCCTTGACCTTGTTGAAGAGGATCGGGTAGCTGCCGTCGAACTGCTTCTGGATGCCGGTGAGCTGGAGGTCGCCGGAGACCTCGGTGTCGGTCTCCATGAGGAGGCCCTCCCTGCGGAGCCATTCGACGGTCGCGGGCAACGAGCGCAGCGCCTCCTTCGGCGCGGGCGGGCCCTTCGGGTCCCTGAGCTGGGTGCGTGCGCGCTTCTGGTCCGCGGGCGCCGTGGCGGCCATTCGTGTGCCTCCTCGTTCGCTGGCAGTGGGATTGGATAATGGTATGACCATTCGGGTCCGGTCAACCCCGCGCTCAATCCTCGTCGCCGATGCGGTCCGTCAGGGCGCGGGGACGCCAGCCGTCGTCGCGCACCGCCACGCACTCCTGCGGCGGGAGCTCGACCCAGACCTGCTGCTCGCGACGCAGGTCCATGCCCGGGTGCGCGCGCGCGCGAACGAGGACCCCGCCGACCTGGACGAGGCAGTCGAGGTGGTCGCCGAGGAAGGCCGCCACGCGGAGCTGCCCCGCAAAGACGTTCGGTACGTCGGGCGCGACCGGGTGCACACGCACGCTCTCGGGCCGCACGACGATGAGCGCGGGGGCGCCGGGCGCCAGCTCCGGCGGCAGCGCACAGCGGACGACCGAGCCCAGGGTGCGCACGCCCCCGACCGTCGCCTCGCCCTCGAGGAAGGTCCCGAGCCCGACGAAGTCGGCGACGAACGGCGACGAGGGCTGCGCGTAGATGTCGCGCGGCGCGGCCTCCTGCACGATGCGACCCGCGTGCATGACCGCGACACGGTGCGACAGGAACAGCGCCTCACCCTGATCGTGCGTGACGTAGACGGTGGTGATGCGCAGGCGGCGCTGCAGCTCGCGCAGCTCGATGCGCATCCGCTCGCGGAGCTTCGCGTCGAGATTCGAGAGCGGCTCGTCGAGCAGGAGGAGCTTGGGGCTCCGCACCAGGGCGCGCGCCAGCGCCAGCCGCTGCTGCTGCCCGCCGGAGAGCTGCGGCGCCGGCCGGTCCTCGAGGCCCTCGAGCCCGACGAGCGCGAGCGCCTCCTCCACGAGGCGCTTCACCTCGCCCGAGCTCGGTCGCACCTTCCCCACCCGGAGCGGGAACGCGACGTTCTCGAACACGCTCATGTGCGGCCAGATCGCGTAGGACTGGAAGACCATCCCGAGATCGCGCTCGTAGGGCGGGACGAAGCGCCCCTCTCCCGAGAGCACCGCGCCGTCGAGGCGGATCACCCCGCCCTCGGGGCGCTCGAGGCCCGCGATGGATCGGAGCGTCGTGGTCTTGCCGCAACCGGAGGGGCCCAGCAGCGTGTAGAAGCGACCGTCCTCGACGGTGAAGGACACGTCCTCGACGGCAAGCACGCCGCCGCGATCCGTCGTGTACGTCTTGCGCAGCGATTCGACGGTCAGCACGGCCATCCCTATCCCTCCCGAACGCCCACGCGACGGCTCACGCCCTGGGTCAGACCGACGATGACGACCAGCGCGACCACCAGCACGACCGAGAGTGCGGCGACCGCGGTGGATTGCCCGGAGACCTGCAGGTCGAAGATGACGAACGAGATGACGACGCTCTGCGGCGAGACCAGTAACACGGACGACGAGAGCTCTCGCACGGACACCACGAAGACGTAGATCCATCCGGCGACGAGCGACGGCCACAGGAGCGGCACGACGATCCGCCGGAATGTGATCCACCACGACGCGCCCGCGGCCGCGGCAGCTTCCTCGAGCTCGCGATGGAGCTGCAGCATCGCCGCGGAGTTCGTGCGCATGCCATAGGGCAGGTAGCGCGTGACGTAGGCGATCACCAGGATCGCCAGGGTGCCGTAGATCGGGATCGGGAAGTTGACGAGCTCGAACACGATCGCGACCGCGAGCACGAGGCCGGGGATGCCGATCGGCAGGAACGCGAGGAGGTCGAGGAAACGGCGGCCCGGCAGCCGCGTGCGGATGACGATCCACGCGATCACCGCGGTCAGCGCCATCGTGATGCTCGCGCTCGCGATCGCGAGGATGAGGCTGTTGCGCGCCGCGAGGAGCGTGTCCGGGTGCTCGAGCACCGTCACGTAGTTCTTCAGCGTGAGGCGCTGCAGCATGTCGAAGCTCGGGATGTAGAACGGGAGCAGCGAGACGAACAGCAGGACGAGGAACGGCAGCACCACGACCACGAGGACGTACGCCACCATGAAGGTCAGCGCGACCCATCGCCATTTCCCAAGGTCGATCCGCCGCGGCCGGTATCCCTTTCCGGTGATCGTCGCGAATCGCTCGGCGCGTCGCGTGAGCCGTCCGTAGGTCCAGACGCCCACCGCGCTCACCAGGAGCAGCCCCATCCCGAGGGCGCCGGCGACGCCGTAATCCTGCGGATACTGGCGGAGCGCGAGGTAGATCTCACTCGTGAACACGGGGATGCGCGCCGGGATGCCGAGGAGCGCCGGTACCTCGAACGACTCGAGGCCGCGCACGAACATGATGAGCATCGATGCCGCGAGCGCCGGCACGAGCATCGGCAGGGTGATCATCCGGAGCGTCCGGAGCGGCCGGGCGCCACTCGTGACGGCCGCCTCTTCGAGCGACGGATCCATCGCGCGCATCGAACCGACCATGACGAGGAACACCAGCGGCGAGAGGTGCAGACCCTCCGTCCAGATCATGCCGAGCATGCCGTACACGTCGAACGGCGGGGTCTGCAGGCCGAACAGCGCCATGAACAGCTTGTTCAGCACGCCGATCTTCCCGCTCGCGAGATAGATCCACGCGATGGTGCTCACGATGCCGGGAACGATGAGCGGCACGAGCGTCACGGCGAAGACGGCGCGGCGCATCGGGACGTTCGTGCGCTCGACGATGTAGGCGAGCGACGTGCCGAGGAGGATCGCGACCGCCGACGTCCCGAGCGCGTACAGGAACGAGTTCTGGAGGAGCCGGTAGGTGCGTGGGTCGCCGTAGACGCCGAGGTAGTTCGCGAGCGTGAGGCCCTGGGTGCCCTCGGTCTGGAGGCTGCCGATCGCGAGCATCCCGAGCGGCAACGCGGTGAGCAGGATCAAGAGGAGCGCCGCCAGCGCGGGTACGACCACGCCGGAACTCGGCAGCGCGGGGAGCGCGAACGGCGCCCCCCGCGCCGCGAGCGCTACTTCTTGACGGTCTTGGTCCAAATCTCCTGGTACGTCGCGAATTTCTCGGCCAGCGTCGGGCCGGTGTAATAGATGGTCTTGGGCAGCAGCCGCGGGTTCGCGGCCCCCGGCTTCGCCGGGACGCGGAACAGGTCGGCGAGCACCTTCTGACCGTCAGAGAGGTACCAATTGATGAAGACGCGCGCCGCGTTCGGATGCGCCGCGCCCTTCACCAGACCGGGCCCGTCGATCGTCACGACGCCCTCGGCCTGCATGTAATCCACGGGCGCCTTGTCGTTGCGCTTCTGCTCGGTGCTGTGCGCGTGGCCGCCCCAGAAGATCGCGCCCTCACCGGCGATGAGCTTGTCGAGCGTCTCGGTGTGGCCGTTCGACGGCGTGCAGTTCGCCATGAGCTTGGTGACCAGGTCCTGCGCCTTGGCGCTGTCGCCCTTGTACTTGCGCTCGCCGATACCGAGGAGGACCTCGATGTCCGTCGCCTCGATGAGGCACTTGCCCTTCCACTTCGCGTCGGTGGCGTCCTCGAACGTCTTCGGGGCGTCCGCGTCCTTCACTGCGGAGGTGTTGTACGAGATCGTCTCCACCCCGAGGCGCGCGGCGTGCCACATGCCGTTCGCGTCCTTGAGGTCGGCCGGGAAGTCGGCCGCGGCCGGCACCTTCCAGGGCTCGATGTAGCCCGCCTTGATCGCCTGGAACAGGTCGAGCCCGCCCGTCTCGAGGACGTCGGCGAGGACCTTGCCGGCCTTCACCTCGGTCATGAACTGCGTGACCAGCGATTCGCTCGACTTGCGGTTGACCGTGATCTTGACGCCATAGCTCTTCGCGCTCGCGGCGAACGCGTCGCCGACCTTCTTGGCGTCCGACGACGACAGCGAGGTGTAGAGGACGATCTCGCCCTCCACCTTCGCCTTCGCGATCGTCGCATCGTCGAGCTCACCCGGCTTCGCCGTCGGCGCGACGCTCGCGGCGGCCGCGCTCGTCGCGGCCGGGGTCGTCGGTGTCGGGCTCGCGGCGGTCGGCGCGCCGCCGCATGCCATCGCCACCAGTCCGAGGATGCCGAGCAACGTGGAGATTCGCTGCTTACCCACCGATGCCTCCCTGCCTCCGTCCAGATGTCGAATTGTTATACCTTTCGACCTGAGCGCGAGCCTAGTGAGGCACGGCGGGCGGGTCAAGGAGGTACGGGCGATGCGCGCTGCGGGGCCGTGACGTTGGTCCTTTCGAACGACGAGTCGCAGCCCTCCTCACCATGCCCGAATGCATCGACGTGCTCGGAGGCGCGTTCCGGGATCTCGCCGATGGCGGCGGCACGGACAGGCGTCGCTCGGACAGCTTCGTCCCGGCCACGCAGCCGGGTGCGTTGTAATCCGCTGGCCCGCCAGGGGCGGGACAGCGCGCCGCGAGAAGGTCCAGCCGCACCCGGCACACGCTGGGTCGGGTTCGTGCCGCTCTTCAACGTCGAGACCGGTGAGCCGCTCGCGATCTTCCCCGACGGCGTACCGCACACGCAGACGGTGCATCCGTGAAGGCCGAGCGAGGAGATTGATCCGGTGACGCTGCTGCTCTCGAACGAGGACGTGCTCGGCGTCATGGACCTGGATGCCTGCATCGACGCGCTGGAGCACGCGTTCCGTGACCTCGCGAGCGGCGAGGCCGTGAACCGGCCTCGCTCGCACACCTACACCGCGCTCGGCGACGGCCATCACTACCTGTTCAAGTCGATGGACGGATCGGTGCCGCGTCTCGGCGTGCATGCGATACGCATGAGCAGCGACCACACGCACGAATTCGCGAAGGGCGGCGTGCGCAGGCGCGAGAAGCAGGCACTCGCGCCCGGCGGCCGCTACGTCGGCCTGGTGATCCTCTTTGACATCGCCACGCTCGTGCCGCTCGCGATCCTCCAGGACGGCGAGCTGCAGCGCGCCCGCGTCGGATGCACGAGCGCGGTCGCCGCGAAACACCTCGCACGAGCGGACGCGCGGCGCGTGGGGATCGTCGGTACCGGCTGGCAGGCGACGACGCAGCTACTTGCGCTCGCACGGGTGCGCACGCTCGAGCAGGTGATCGCGTACTCCACCGATCCGGCGCGCGTGCGCCGCTTCTGCGAGGACGTCGCTCCGCGTATCGGTGTGCCGGTGACGCCCGCGGCCACCGCGCGGGAGGCCGTGGCAGGCGCGGACATCATCGTGCTCGCGACGAACTCGCACGATCCCGTCATCGACGGCGCGTGGCTGGAGCGCGGCCAGCACATCGGCTCGGTGCAGAGCCACGAGCTGGACGACGTCACCCTTCACCGTGCCGACGTGATCGTCGTGCGCAGCGAGGACCCCGCGACGTTCCACTTCGCGCCAGGACGAGGTCCCATCGAGGCGACCGAGGTGCGCGACCTTCGCGAGGAACTGCGTTCCAGGGTGATCACCCTCGGCGAGGTGCTCCTCGGACGCGGTGGCCGACGCTCCCCTGCCGACATCACGCTCTTCACCGGTGGCGGCCTCGGCGCGTCCTCGGGCCTCGGCATCCAGTTCGCGGCCACCGCGCACGCGGTCTTCCAGGCGGCACGTGCCGCCGGCATCGGCCGCGAGCTGCCGACCGACTGGTTCACGGAGACCGCCAAGCCCTGAGCCGGTGGGCGCGTGATGCTTGCGCCGGATCGGATTGGTACTACCATTCGCGCCCACAGATGGGGGGTCCGGGTGCCAAGCTCGTCGCGACCAACGTCGTCGTCGAGTACTGGCTTGCCCGCTCCGAGATGCTGTTCACGGCTGTCGAGGGCGTCGACCTCGAGATCGCCGACGGCGAGTTCGTCGCGATCGTCGGACCGTCGGGCTGCGGCAAGACGACCTTCCTCAACGCCGTCGACGGCCTCATCCCGATCGCGGACGGCTCGCTGACCCTGGACGGCCGCGAGATCAGCAGCCCCGGCCGCGACCGCGCGATGGTCTTCCAGCAGCCCGGGCTGCTCCCATGGCGCACCGTCCTCGGCAACGTCATGTTCGGCGTCGAAGCGCAGGGGACCATGACCAAGAGCGAGGCGCTCGAGCGGGCCAAGCAGCAGATCGAGCTCGTGGGGCTCAGGGGGTTCGAGGACGCCTACCCGCTCGAGCTGTCGGGCGGCATGCAGCAGCGCGTCAACCTCGCCCGCGCGCTCCTGACGGACCCCGAGATGCTGCTCCTGGACGAGCCGTTCGCCGCCCTGGACGCGCAGACACGCGAGCTCATGCAGCTGGAGCTGCTCAAGATCTGGAACAAGAGCCGCAAGACGGCGCTCTTCATCACGCACGACATCAAGGAGGCGATCTATCTCGCGGACCGCGTGATCGTCTTCACCAAGCGGCCAGGTCGTGTGAAGTGCGAGATCCGGGTCGACATCCCGCGGCCGCGGAGCCTGCGCGTGAAGCGCGATCCGAAGTTCGTCGCCTACGAGGACCAGATCTGGGAGAGCATCGAGGAGGAGCTCACCGTCAAGCCCGAGCGGCTCCTGGCGGGGATGCCGGGATGAGCATCAAGGAAGTGGACACGGTCCCCCTGCCTGTGACCCGCGGGGAAGCGGCGCGGCCGCGCACGAGGCGTTCGGTCGTGAAGCCGCGGCGCTGGAAGCGGTACGAGGCCACGCTGATCGGGACCGTCAGCGTCCTCGGCGTACTCCTCACCTGGCAGGCCACCGATAGCGCGAAGATGCTCCCCTTGTTCCTGCCCGGTCCGATCGCGATCGGTCGGGCACTCGTGACGCTCTTCACCGATCCGCGCAGCGAGATCTGGCTGGATCTCTCGACGAGCGGACAGGAGCTCGCGGTCGGCTACGGCGGCGCGGTCGTCGTCGGCCTGGTCGTCGGGATCCTCATGGGCTGGTACACGCGCTTCCAATACGCCCTCGATCCCTTCGTGAACTTCTTCTACAGCACACCCCGCATCGTGCTCATCCCCGTCTTCATCATCTGGCTCGGCATCGATTGGCAGTCGAAGGTCGCGGTGATCTTCCTCGGTGCCGTGTTCCCGATCATCATCAACACGATGGCCGGCGTGCGGAACACCGACGTCGCGCTCATCCGCGTCGCGAGATCGTTCGGCGCGTCCGAGGCGCTCATCTTTCGCCGCGTCGTGCTTCCGGGTGCGGTCCCCTTCATCCTCACGGGATTTCGCCTCGGTGTGGGCCATGCCCTGACAGGCGTGATCGTCGCCGAGTACATCGCCGCGGTGAACGGCGTGGGCAAGCTCATCGCCGACGCAGGCGTCACGTTCCAGATGGCCAAGATGTTCGCGGGCGTCGTCTTCATCGCGGGCACGGGCGTGCTCCTCACATGGCTGCTGCAACGGATCGAGAACCGGTTCCAGAGCTGGCGACCACAGATCAAGAGCTAGGCGGGAGGGACACATGCGACTGAGACTCACGGTCCTAGGGACGGTCATGGCGGTCCTCGCCGCGGCGTGCGGCGGAGCGCCGGCGGCCACATCGGCGCCGGCATCGAGCCAGGCGGCCGCGACGACGGCGCCGACCGCGGCCGCGGCGACGAAGCGACCGTGCTGCACGAAGGTCATCGCGGGGTACAGCAACATCACCGCGGACAACTGGGTGCTCTGGTACGCGTTCGAGAAGGGGATCTTCAAGGAGAACGGGCTCGATGTGGACATGAAGTCCATCAGCGGCGGCGCGCAGACGAGCGCCGCTCTTCTGGCGAACCAGATCAACATCGGTCAGTTCGGCGGCTCGGAAGCGCTCTCGGCCACCGCGGCCGGCGCCGATCTCGTGGTGATCGGCGACATGGCACCGGTCTACCCGTACATCCTCTACGCGCAGAAATCGATCAAGACGGTCGCCGACCTCAAGGGCAAGAAGATCGGCGTATCCAACGTCGGTGGCTCGAGCGACATCGCGACGCGCGCCGCACTGAAGAAGGAAGGTCTGGACCCCGAGAAGGACGTCCAGATCGTGGCCGTCGGCTCGCACGCGAACCGGACGGCAGCGCTCCTCGCCGGCAGCATCGACGCCGGCGTCGACGACCCGCCCGAGGACGAGGAGCTCGTGAAGGCGGGCCTCAACGCGCTGATCGACCTCGCAGCCCTGAAGCTGCCAACGGCGAACACGGCGATCGTCGTCCAGCGTTCCTGGCTCGACGCGAACAAGGACGCCGCGCAGGCGTACATCGACTCCACCGTCATCGCCCGAGCGGCCATGCTGAAGGACAAGGCAGGCACCCTCGGGGTGCTCGACAAGTACTTCAAGAAGGCGCTCGGCGAGGCCGGCGTGCGCGCCTTCGACTTCTTCCTCGCGGGAAAGAACGCGGTGACGCCGCAGTACCCGTTCCCGGCGATCGAGCAGTTCGGCCCGGCCGTGGAGGAGCTGAGCCCGAAGAACCCGAAGATCAAGGACGTCGATCTGAAGAAGCTCATCGACGCGTCCTACGTAAAGAGCGCCCAGGACCGCAAGCTGGGCGGCTAGCGCGCCCGCGCGCCGACCAGAGGTGGAGGAGGGCGATGCCCTCCTCCACTCGTTTCTAGAAAGGCTGGATGATCGAGGGATGAGCGAGACCGAGACGACCGCGGAGCAGGCGAAGTTCCTGAGCGACCCCTACCGCGAGTGGGCGGAGCGCGAGGGCATCCCGATCCACGAGGACTTCGGCTTCGACCTGCTGGCGCTCGAGCTCGCGCCGTGGGCGCGGATGGAGGCGCGCGGCGCCTTCGCGCACTGCCTGGGCCGCGGCGACTTCGCGAACATGTACGTCTGCGAGCTCGCGCCCGGCGGGCGCACCGCGCCGCAACGCCATCTGTACGAAGAGGTCGTGTACGTGCTCTCGGGGCGCGGGAGCACCACCATCGACGCGCCCGAAGGAGAGCGTTCCTTCGAATGGCATGAAGGCAGCCTCTTCGCGCTGCCGCTGAACGCGCGCTACCGCCACTTCAACGGCAGCGGCCAGAGGCCGGCGCGCTTCGCCGCCGTCACCGATCTCCCGCTCGTGCTGAACCTCTTCCGCAACGAGTCGTTCATCTGGTCCAACGACACGGTGTTCCGCGAGCGCTTCGGCGATCCGCGCTACAACAAGGGCGAAGGCACCTTCATCCCCAAGCAGCCCGGCCGGCACATGTGGGAGACCAACTTCGTTCCCGACCTGCGCACGCTCGAGCTGCAGACCTGGGACAAGCGTGGCGGCGGCTCGCGCAACATCATGTTCGTCCTCGCGGACGGGACCATGCACGCGCATGTCTCGGAGATGCCCGTCGGCACGTACAAGAAGGGCCACCGTCACGGCGCGGATTTCCACGTCTTCACCGTGAAGGGCACCGGCTACAGCCTCTACTGGTACGACGGGGAGAAGGACTTCAAGCGGTTCGACTGGAAGCACGGCGCCGTCTTCACGCCGACCGACATGCTCTTCCATCAGCACTTCAACACGAGCGCCGAGCCCGCGCGCTATCTCGCGATCGCGTTCGGCGGGCTGCGCTACCCCACCCTCGGCGACAAGCGCAAGACCTTCGCCGGGATGGACGTGTCCGTGAAGGACGGCGGCCGCCAGATCGAGTACGAGGACGAGGACCCGCGGATCAGACGGATCTACGAAGAGGAGCTCCGCAGGAACGGCGTCGCATCGCGGATGGACGAAGTGTTCGCGGCCGCCGCGGCCCTACGCCACGGCGGCCGCGTCACGACGCCTTAGTCGGCGGCGACGGCCTGCGTGCCGGTGCGTCCCGCGCGCTCGGGCGCGTCCTCGAAGAACACGACGTTGTCGTAGCCGATGAACTTGAAGACGCGGTTCTGCGCCACGAGGAAGACGAGCGGAGTCCTCCCGGTGTTCACGATCTGGTGCACGGTGTTCGTCGGAACGTAGACGACGTCACCGGTGTTGAAGTCCCATGTCGTCGGCTCCTTCGGGATCCGCGCGTAGTACTTGTCGTCGATGTCGGCTTCCACGTCCCACTGGAGGCTCCGGCCGGCGCCCGAGATGACGTAGACCATCTCGTCGGACATGTGCCAGTGCTTCCCGCTCCGGCCGCCGGCCGGGACCTCCTGCTGGTACAGGTCGAGGCTGTGGGTGCGCGCGTCGGTGCGCTCCTTCGAGAGGATCACACGCACCTTTCCGTCCCGCGTGGTCTCCCAGCGCGTGTCGGCGGGCGTGATGACCTTCTTCTTGCTCTCCCAGCCGGGTGTCCAGAGCCGCGACCAGTCCTCGCGCGGTCCGAACTTCGACTCGTCGGCGAACGCCGCGGAGCGGCCCTGCTGCCACATGCCCAGGAGCATCCAGGTGGTCTTCGCCTTGAGGACGAGCGCCAGCGCGCGCTCCGTGGCCGAGAGGTTGTGGTGCTTGTGCTTGCTGTCGGTGTGGACGATGACGAGGTCGTCCTTCTTCCACTCGTAGCGCTTGCCGTCGTGGATCTCGTAGCCGGCGCCATCGAGGATGTAGAAGTGGGCCTCGTTCT
Organism: Candidatus Limnocylindria bacterium; assembly: GCA_035651155.1. GTDB lineage: Bacteria > Chloroflexota > Limnocylindria > P2-11E > P2-11E > CF-39. The sequence continues at coordinate 129,082 of DASRGG010000011.1, forward strand.
GGTGGCCGTGCCCGTGGTTCTCGCCGCCCGGCTTCAGCTCCACGAAGTGGACCTGGAGCGACTGGCTCAAGAACGGCTCGTCGCCGGGCCCGACCATCCACCAGGTCCGCGACTTGCCCTCGTCGGAGTCGCCAGAGTGCCCGACGCTTCCGTCGTCGACCACCGTGCCGGCCCGGCGCACGCGGTCCACCCTGCGCTGCTTGTCCCGGAAGTCCTTCAGTCCGTAGGTCTCTGAGCCAAAGCCGCGCAGGAACGTGCGCTGGTCCTCACCCACTGTGGCCTCCTTCGGCGATCGGTCTTGGTCCAATGGTATGACGTTTCGCCAGTCCGGCGGCCTGGCGCGTGGCGGGGGTCGCGAGGGCGACGATCAGGAAGGCGGCGAGGCTGCCGCCGGCGACGATCTGGAACATCGGCCCGATGCCGAACGCGGTCGCGATCGCGCCGCCGACGCTCGGTCCGATGATGCTCCCGATGTCGAGACCGGCGTTGTAGACGCCCGACGCGAGGCCGACGTCGCGGCCCTCCTGGCGGAGCTCGGCGATCGTCGCGGCGCTCGTCGCGCGCAGCATCCCGCGCGTCAGGCCCATGATCACGAAGATCGGGAAGAGCGCGAACAGCGAGCTCGAGAACGGGATCGCGATGGCCGCGAGCGCGGAGGCGATGACCGCGACGAGCGTGACGCGTCGGTAGTCCATCGACCGCAGCAGCACCGCGATGCCGAAGCGGATGAAGATCGCGGCGCCGCTCTTGATCGCGCGCAGCAGGCCCACCAGAGCGAGCGATATGCCGACGCCCGGCGCGAAGACAGGGAAGAACGTGTCCTGGCTGTCCTGGACCAGGTTCAGATAGAGCACGATGACGACGGCGAGCCAGACGCGGCTGTCGAGGCGCGCCCCCGACGCGAGCAGACCGCGCAGCCCGCTGCCGCGATCGAAGACGTGCGCGCCGCCCTCCAGCGGCGGCAGCGCCATGACCGCGACCGCGGCGATGAACGGCATGACGCCGACGAGTCCGAGCGTCGCCGGCATGCCGATCCGCTCCGCGAACGTCCCGCCGATGAGCGACCCCAGCGCGTAGCCGGTCGAGACCGCCGCAGTGTACCAGGCCATGGACGCGCCCACGGAGCGCTTCCCGGTCACGTCGATCGCGAGCGCGAGGCCGAGCGTGCCGAGCGTGCCGAACGCGAAGCCCTGGAGCGCCGACAGGCCCGCGACGACGAGGCCCTGGCCATTCGCGAACGCGAAGCCGATCGTCGAGACGCCGAACGCGACGAGCGCCAGCGCGTACTGCCGCTTCGCGCGATGCGATCGGTAGGCGACGCCCGCGGGCACGCGCGACACCAGCTGCAGCACCGCGATGAGCGACGTGAGGAAGCCGATGATCGAGAGCGGGTAGCCGTACCCGGCGAGGTACGGCGGATAGATGATCTCCACGGTGCCCTTCGCCGTCGTGATCGACGCCGCGACGGCGAGCATGAGGAGATAGGAGCCGCGAGGGCTCCGGAGGACGAACGAGCTCACGTCGCGCGGGACGAGGTGGCGATGCCGCTCCATCGCTCGAACAGCGCGTGCTCCACTCCGAGCTGGTCGAGCGCCTTGCCGACGCTGTGGTCGACGAGATCCATGAGCGTCTTCGGCCGCTGGTAGAACCCGGGCACCGGCGGCAGGATGACCGCGCCGGCGAGGGTGAGCTCGTGCATGAGCCGCAGGTGGTTCGCGTTCAGCGGGGTCTCGCGGACCATGAGCACGAGCCTGCGGCGCTCCTTGAGGTGCACGTCGGCCGCGCGCACGATGAGGTTGTCGTTCAGCGCGCCCGCGACCCCGGCCATCGTGCGGATGCTGCACGGCGCCACGAGCATCGCCTGGGTCTGGAACGACCCGCTCGCGATCGTGGCGGCGAGGTCCTTCTCGTCGTGGACCACGTCGGCGAGCTTCAGCACGTCCTCGACGGAACGGTCCGTCTCGTAGGCGATCGTCGCCTTCGCGCCCGCGGACACGATGACGTGGAGCTCGATCGAGCGATCCGCGCGGATCGCCTCGAGCGCGCGGATCCCGTAGATCGCGCCCGAGGCCCCCGAGATCGCGACGACGATCCGGCGGGGCGCGCTCACCTGCGGCGCCGCGCGACGCGAGCCACTACTTGGCGCGGCGGACGAGGCGCGGCGCCGTGGGCGTGGGGGCGGCCGCGCCGTCGGAGCGCGTCGCGAGGCTGCGCCGCAGACGCTTCTCGAAGTCGGCCAGGTGATTCAGCATGATGTCGCGCGCGCCATCCGGGTCGTGCCGGCGCACCGCCTCGACGATCTCCTCGTGCGCCTTCTGCGTCATGCGGCCTGACTTGTCGTCGCGGAGGTCGCGGATCGACGGCACCAGCAGCTGGCGGTAGGCCTCGACGGTCGCCTCGAGGACCTCGTTGCGCGCGGCCCGCGCGAGTACGACGTGGAAGTCCATGCTCGCGTCGGCATGCGTGATCGGCTCGCGCAGCAGCGGCCGCGCCGACTCCACGCTCTGCTGCAGGCGGCTCACCGCGCCGGCATCGGCGCGCTGCGCCGCGAGCGATGCCGTCGCGGCCTCGACGATGGTGCGAGCCTCGGCCAGCTCGGACAGGGTCATGCGCTTCAGGCGGATCATCGTCGAGATCGATTCGGCGACCCGGTCGGTGTTCGCGTCGGCCACGAACGCGCCGCCCATCGCGCCGACCTTCACGCGGATGAGGCCGCGCGCCTCGAGGACGCGGAGCGCGTCGCGGACGGTGATGCGCGAAACGCCGAACTGCTCGGCGAGCTCGCGCTCCGATTGGAGCCGATCGCCCGCGTGCAGCTCGCCGCCGAATACCGCGCGCTCGATCTGCGAGACGATCTCCCCGCTCGCTCGCGATTGCCGTACGGGGGTGAACACGACGAGAATCGTACCCCTGGCCACTCTCTTCCCCGGGCTGAGCCCGCTCCGGCACCGCAACGCGCTCCTCTATTTCTCCGGGCTCACGGTCTCGCAGTGCGGCGACTGGATGGAGACGACGACCACGTCGTGGCTGCTCTACCAGATCACCGGCGATCCGGCGCTCCTCGGTCTCGGCGGGGCGATCCGCGCGGCGGCGATCATCCTCTTCGGCCTCATCGGCGGCGCCGTCGCCGACCGCACCGATCGCCGGCGGCTGCTCCTCATCACGCAATGCGGGTTCGCGACGACGTCGCTGGTGCTCGGCCTGCTGGTCCTGGATGGCCGCCTCAGCTTCTGGCACATCTACGCGTTCGCGGCGGCGAACGGCGCGCTCGAGTCGATCGATTCGCCCGCGCGCCGCGCGATCTTCCCGATGCTCGTCCATCGCTCCGAGATGCAGAGCGCCGTCGTGCTGAATTCGACGGTCTTCCGGCTGGCGCGGCTCGTCGGGCCCGCGATCGCCGGCGTGAGCATCGCGCTGTACGGACCGGCGGTCTCGTACTTCGTGAACGTCGTGAGCTACGTCGCGATCCTCGGCGCGCTGCTCTTCATGCGCGTCCCCACGATGCCCGAGCGCCGGACCGCGCCGCTCATGCGCGAGGTCGTCGACGGCCTCCGCTACACGCTGCGCCGCCCGCTGCTGCGCGCCGTGCTCGTGATGGAGTCCACGCACAGCCTCTTCGGCGTGAACACCGCGCTCATCACGATCCTCGCCTCGGACGTCCTCCACAGCGGTCCGCAGGGTCTGGGTCTGCTGCTCTCGGCGCAGGCGCTCGGCGCGCTCATCGGGACGATGGGCCTCGTCATGATCGGCGACATGGAGCGCAAGGGCCGCGCGATGATGATCTCGGGCGTCGCGTACTGCGTCGCGCTCGCGCTCCTGTCTTTCGCGCGGCGCTTCGAGGTGGCGGCGCTCCTGCTCGTGCTCACCACGGTGGCCGATGCGTTCTGGACCGCCATGCGCAACACCATGTTCCAGCTCCACACCGACGACGCCTATCGCGGCCGGAGCATGTCCACGCTGCTGCTCGCCGGCCGCGGCTTCACGCAGGCGGCACAGCTCGAGACCGGCATCGCGGTGTCGATCGCGGGACTCCCGTTCGCGATCCTCTCGGGCGCCGCGGTGATCGCGCTCGCGATGGGCGCGGTGAACGCGCGCACCGCGGAGGTCCGCTCGTTCCGCGGGATCCCAGACGCCGTCCCAGCGTCCGCGGCGACCGAGCTCGGCGGCGGCGGCGAGGGGTAGCGCCGGAGCTCAGGCGACGAGCCGCTCGAGGGCACGTCGCGTCCAGACCGTCGCCATGTCGCGCTTGAACGCGGCGCTCCCGCGCACGCCATCGAGCGGGTCGACCTCGTCGCGTACGAGCTCGGCGGCGTCGCGCAAGAGGGCCGGCGCCGGCCGCGCCCCGATCAGGGCGCGCTCGACCGCGCGCGCGCGTATCGGTACCGGGGCGGCGCCGCCCAGCGCCACGCGCGCGGAGGCCACGCGCCCGTCGCCATCGAGCCGGACCGCGGCCGCGACGGAGACCGTCGCGTAATCGTCGAGCGATGCCGGCAGGAACTTGACGTAGGTCGCGCGCGTGCCCGCCACGACCGGCGGGACGCTCACACCGAGGATCAGCTCGCCGTCGGCGAGCGACGTCGTGAGGTGGTCGACGAAGAGACGCTCGACGGGCACGTCGCGACGCGCGCCATCCGGTCCCGCCACGCGCGCGATCGCGTCGAGGGCGATGAGCATCGGCGGCGGGTCCTGCGCCGGGTCGGCGTGCGCGAGGTTCCCGCCGACCGTCGCCTGATGACGGATGCGGACGGTCGCGATGCGCGCGAACGCCTCGGCGAGCGCCGGATGGTGGGACCGCACCGCTTCCGACCGCTCGACCTCCCGATGTGTGGCGAGCGCCCCGCTCCAGAGAGCGTCGCCCTCGAGCCGGATCCCGCGCAGCTCCTCGCAACGCCGAAGGCCGACGACATGGCCGGGGCGGATGAGCCCCTGCCGGTAGAGGATCGCGAACGCGGCGCCGCCCGCGAGCGCGACGGCGTCGCCGCCGTGGCCGCGCAGCAGGTGCGTGGCCTCGTCGACCGTCGCGGGCTCGTGGTAGTCGAAGGTCACGACGAGCCGCGGCTCACCGCGAGGATCGCGTTCGTGATGCCCTCGTAGCCGGTGCAGCGGCAGAGGTTCCCCATCATCCAGCCGTCCACATCGGCGCGCGACGCGCGTGGGTTCTCGCGCAGGAGCGCGCTCGCGGCGACGATCTGGCCGGGCGTGCAGATCCCGCACTGGAATCCGCCGCGCGCGATGAACGCGTCCTGCAGCGGACTGAGCGCATCGCCCGACGCGAGGCCCTCGATGGTCTCGATGACGGCGCCGTCGACGAGGACGACGGGCATGAGGCACGACGACACCAGCGCGCCATCCACGATGACGGAGCACGCACCGCACACGCCGATGCCGCACGACTCCTTCGTGCCCGTGAGGTCGAGGTCGTCCCGGAGCAGGTCGATGAGGAACCGCTCGACGGGGACGTCGCGCTCGATCGCCACGCCGTTCACGGTCACCCGGATCGGCCGCGTCCTCATGCCGCCTCCCGCGCTGCGCGTCGAGACATCAGCGCGGCCGCGTCACGACGTCGCCGAGCGCGGCACGCTTCTCGTGTTTGACGACGTCGAGCGCGCGCTGGAGCGCCGGGCGGGGCGCCGGACAGCACCGGCACGCGAGAAGATCGCAATCTGGAATGATCGTTCCATGAAGTGGCGAGCATCTGCTCGTGACCGCTGACCCGTCACGCCGGCGGACCTCTCCCGCCTCCGCCTCGAATACCCGACTCACCGGCGCGTGCCCACGACCACGGGCGTTCCGCGCCGCAGTCACGCTGCGCGGCGATCGGTACTACGAGGGCGCGACGTCGTCGGAGAGGCCCGAAGTCGCTCCAGGCCTTCGGCGTCGCCGATCGCGCGGATCACATCGGCTCGCGGAGACGCGCGACGGCCGCCTGTACTCGCGCGCCGCGCGAACGATCGGCCGCTCGACGTCGCGTACTTCAACGCGGCTGCAGGTCGTCGCGTACGGGCCGGCGAGCTGACGCCGGTCGCGCGGGCTACACCCGGGGTGCGCCGAGCAGCCGCTCCAGGTTCCCGCCGAGGATCGCCTCCTTCTCGGCGTCGGTGAGGCTCGGGAGCGCGACGAGCCACTCCCGCGGCTGATAGCCCGCCCCCGCGCGGCCGGCCGCGAAGCCGGGGTAGTCGGTGCCGAACACGACACGGTCGGTGCCGACCGAGTCGAGCAGGAACCGCAGCGCGCGCTCGCTGTGCGTGATGCAGTCGTAGTGGAAGCGCGCCAGGTACTCGCTCGGCGGTCGCGTGATGTTCGCCCGGGCCTCCTCGCGCCACCGCCAGCCCCAATCCATCCGGCCGGCGGCGAACGCGGCGTAGCCGCCGCCGTGCGCGAGCGCGACCTCGAGCCGCGGAAAGGCGTCCATCACGCCGCCGAACACGAGCGCGGCGAACGACAGGGTCCGCTCGACCGGATTGCCGATCGTGTTGGACACGTGGTACCGGTCGAAGCGCGTCGAGACGAGCGTGGGCGAGGCCTGATGAACGAATACGAGCGCGCCCATCTCCTCGGCGGCGCGCCAGAACGGCCGGAACCGCGGCTCGTCGTACAGCGCGCCGTTCACGTGGTCGCCGATCATCGCTCCGCTGAATCCGAGCACGTGCATCGCGCGATCGAGCTCCGCGATGGCGCGCCCGATGTCCTGCATCGGAAGGATCGCGAGTCCCCGGAAGCGGTCGGGCCGGCCGGCGACCAGCTCGCCGATCTCGTCGTTGCACTCCCGGTGGATCGCGGCCGCCGCGGCGGCGTCGTGCTCGTAGACGTACATCTGCGGCTCCGCCGACACGACCTGCGCGTCGACCCCGAGCCGGTCCATGTCCGCAAGACGATCCGGCGCGCTGATGGCCCGGCCCTGCCCCCGGGCGATCGCCGCGGGCTCGATGCCGTGGAGCGTGAGGCCGGCGGCCTTCGCGTGGAGGAGGCTCCGGGGGGTGAGGTGGGCATGCAGGTCGATCGTTCGAGAGTGGAATGACAGTGCCACGCGGAACCTAGCATCCCCACGGCGGCCGCGGCGGTCAAGCACCGTGTTGCCTGAGGGGCGCCGCCCGACCAACGAGCGGCACGCGTTGACGCGTGCCGCGGGGGGGGGCCGTCAGCCGAGGTCGGCGAGCGCTCCCGCGACGCGCGCCTTCTCGAGCGCGTACAGCCACGTCTTCTCGATGACGAAGCGGCTGGTCAGCATCTCGCGCACGCGCCGGATCTCGTCACCGGTGTACGCCTTCACGCTCCCGAGGTTCCTGGCGAGGTAGTTCCGCTGCGCGCTCTCCTCGAGGTAGAGCGCGGCCGTGACGCATTCCGGCACGTCCCCGCCGACGACGAGCGCGCCGTGACCGCGAAGGAGCACCGCCGTGGCCGCGCCCAGGTCGCGCGCGACCGGCGCGCCGAGCTCGTCGCTCCGGATGAGCTCGGGATTGTCGTGGACCGGGATGGTGCCGCCGAAGAAGGCGCCCGCGTTCGACGCCGGCTCGAGCGGAAGGCCGGCCACCGCGAACGCCGTCGCGTAGAGCGGATGGAAATGCGCGGCGCTGCGCACCTCGGGTCGCGCGCGGTACGCGGCGAGATGCAGCGCCGTCTCCGATGGCGGCAGCGCGTCGGAGAGGCGCGCGCCGTCCGACACGCGCGCCGAGGCGATGAGCTCCGGCCCCACGGTCAGACGGCTCGCCCCACGGTCGCAGATGTAGATGACGTCACCGTCGCGGATCGAGAGGTGGCCGTGCATGTCGAAGAGCCCCGCTACCGCGAGGACGCGCGTGGCCGTCGCGCACTCGAGGCGGACGTCGCGCTCGCTCATGTCGGGTACCCCTCTGGCGACTCGTCGCTGGTCCAGTGACCGAGACGGTAGTAGCGGCGGCCGTAGCGAAGGAGCGGATCCCAGTGACGGTCGCTTACCAGGTGCTCGGCGACCTCGCCGACGAACAGGAGGTGATCGCCGGTCGGGATGGTGTTCACGACGCGGCACCAGAGCACCGCGATGCTCCCGTCGACGCCGGGCGCGTGGAAGCCGGCGGGCGGGTCCACCGTCCGGATGTCCAGCGTCGCGAACTTGTCGGGGCCCGCCGCGGACTTCCCGGCCGCCACGGCGAGATCCTGCTGCGAATCGTGCAGCAGGGAGAGGCTGAATTCGCCGCTCTCACGGATGAGGCGCGTCGTGCGCGAGCCGGTGTGCTCCGCGATCGCGATCATGGCCGGCGCGAGCGAGACGTACATCGCGGTGCCGGTCCCGCAGGAGCGCTCGTCGCCGTGCGCGGCGCCGACGATCGCGACCGCGTGCGAGATGCGCGAGAGGGCGCGCCGCGCGACCTCGTAGCGATCGGTCGTCTCGGCGGTCATCGGCTCAGCGCTGCGGGCGCCAGGCGTCGAAGTGCCGCTCGAGCCGCTGCAGGGCGAGGGTCATCAGGAGCCCGGCCGTCGCGATGATCGTGAGCCCCGCGAAGACCTGAGCGCTCTGAAACGTCTGCCCGGCGATCATCATCATCTTCCCGATCCCGTGCTGCGCGGCGACGTACTCTCCGACGACGACGCCGATGAGCGCGTGCCCGAGTCCGAGCCGCAGACCGGTGAGGATGAACGGGACCGACCCCGGGAGCGCGATGGTCCGGAAGATTTGGAGATCGCTGCCGCCCAGAGAGCGGGCCACACGGATCAGGTGGGTGTCGAGATTGCGCACGCCCGCGGTCGTGTTGATGAGAATCGCGAAGAACGCGCCGAGGAAGATCACCGCGACCTTCGACTCGACGCCGATCCCGAACCAGATGATGAACAGCGGCAGCAGCACGATGCGCGGGGTCGCGTAGAGGAACGTCACGAACGGATCGAGCGCGTACCGCACCCGCGGATACCAGCCGAGCAGCAAGCCGAGCGGGATCGCGGTGACGGCGGCGAGCGCGTAGCCCGTCACGAACTCCTGGCCGGAGATCGCGATGTCGATGCCGAGCTCGCCACCTTTCACCAGCTCGGCGAACGCGGTCACGATGTCCGTTGGACCGGGGAGGAACAGCGCGGACCAGATGCGCGCGTTCGCCACGAGCTGCCACGCGATGAGGAAGACGACCACCGCGACCGTCCCGATCACGAGGGAGTCGTTGCGCCGGAGCCAGCCCTGATCGGGCAGCGGCGTCGTGATGACGATCGAGCTGTCGCGCGGGGGCGCGACGGCGGCGCGATCGACGCGCTGCGCCTCGGCCATCAGGCGCTCGCGGCCATGGTGTCTCGGGCCGCCTCCTCCCGGATGCTCTCCCAGATGCGCGTTTCGATGGCGACGAAGCGCGGATCGTGCTTGATCCGGAGGTCACGCGGACGCTCGAGACCGATCGCGATCGTCTCCTTCAGTCGCCCCGGCCGCGCCGTGAACACGAAGACGCGGTCCGCCAGGTATACGGCCTCCGCGATGTCGTGGGTGATGAAGATCGCGGTCTTGCGCGTCTCGCTCCAGACGCGCAGCAGCTCCTGCTGCATCGTCTCGCGCGTCTGGGCGTCGAGCGCGGCGAACGGCTCGTCGAGCAGCAGGATCTCGGGGTCGACGGCGAGGGCGCGCGCGAGGTTCACGCGCTGCTGCATCCCGCCGGACAGCTCGAGCGGATACGACTCCTCGAAGCCCTTCAGGCCGACGAGCTCGACGAAGCGCTCCGCGCGCCGGCGCGACTCGTTCTTGGGCAGGCGCTGGATCTCGAGCCCGTAGGCGACGTTCCGCGTAACGGTGCGCCACGGAAGCAGGCTCGGCTGCTGGAACACCATCGCTCGGTCGCGACCAGGACGATCGATCGAACGACCGTCGAGCGTGAGCGACCCCGTCGTGAGCGGCAGCAGGCCGTCGACGGCGTTGAGGAACGTGGTCTTGCCGCAGCCGGACGGCCCGACGATCGCGACGAACTCGCCCTCGTCGACGTCGAGCGAGACGTGGTCGACAGCGAGCAGCATGTCGCCGTAGCGCTGCCGGCGATGGTGGATCACCACGTCCCGTGCTTCGAGCTTCATCGGCGCAGTCTGCGCTCCCGTCGTCCCAGTGGTCCAATGGTATTAACATTCGGCCCGGAGACCAGCCCGGACGCCGTACATTCAAGCGAATTCCACGCCGAGGGGGAACGACCCATGGCCACGACGCTCAAGACCCAGACGCAGGTGCCGACCGATCTGCGCGAATGGCTACGGAAGATCGAGGAGATCGGCGAGCTCCAGGTCGTGACCGGCGCCACCGCCGAGGACGACATCGGCATGGCGACCGAGCTCCTCGGCCGCACGCGTCCGTCCAAAGCGACCGTCTTCGACGAGATCCCCGGATACACGAAGGGCTTCCGCGTCCTCTCGAACGGCCTCGGCTCGTTCAAGCGCATCGCGATCACGCTCGGCCTGCCGGTCGACGAGTCGCCGCACGAGCTTGTCCGCCTGTGGCAGGAGCGCGTCCGCAAGGGCATCCCCTCCATCGCGGCCGAGGTCGTGAAGGACGGCCCGGTGTTCGAGAACGTCATGCGCGGCTCCGAAGTCGATCTGCTCAAGTTCCCGACGCCGAAGTGGCATGAGTTCGACGGCGGCCGCTACCTCGGCACCGGCAGCTTCGACATCACGATGGACCCGGACGAGGGCTGGGTGAACCTCGGCACGTATCGCGTCATGGTCCAGAACAAGAACACCCTCGGCTTCTACATCTCGCCCGGCAAGCACGGCCGCCAGCACCGCGACAAGTGGTTCGCGAAGGGCGAGAAGATGCCGGTCGCGTTCGTGCCGGGCGGCGACCCGCTGCTGTTCCTCTCGGCGTGCACCGAGATCCCGTACGGCATCACCGAGTACGACTGGGCGGGCGGCGTGCGCGGCGTCCCGTACCGCGTCGTCAAGGGCCCGGTCACGGGCCTGCCGATCCCGGCGGACGCCGAGATCGTCATCGAGGGGTACGCCGACGCCAACGACAAGATGGTCGAAGGGCCGTTCGGCGAGTGGACCGGCTACTACGCCTCGGGCGAGCGCGAGGAGCCGGTGATGCGCGTGTCCGCGGTCTACCACCGCAACGATCCGATCATCCTGGCCTCGCCGCCGAACGTCCCGCCGGACGAGCAGTCCTTCTATCGGGCGTTCATGCGCTCGGCGCGCCTGCGCGGCGACCTCGAGGGCGCCAGCATCCCGGGCATCACCGGCGTGTGGTGCCACGAGGTCGGAGGCTCTCGTCTCTTCAACGCGATCTCCATCAGCCAGCGCTACGCGGGCCACGCGCGGCAGGTCGGCCACGCCGCCGCGACGGTCCACACCGGCGCGTACCTCGGCCGCTACACCGTCGTCGTCGACGACGACATCGACGTGATGGATCTCGAGGAGGTCCTCTGGGCGATGTGCACGCGCTCGGATCCGTCCGAGTCGATCGACATCATCCCCCGCATGTGGTCGGGCCCGCTCGACCCGCGCATCCACCCGGACCGCAAGGGCCTCTCTTCGCGCGCCGTCATCGACGCGACGCGGCCGTGGGAGTGGCGCGACAAGTTCCCGCGTTCGCAGCTGCCGACGCCGGAGACGAAGCGCAAGGCGCTCGAGAAGTGGGGCTGGCTGGTCGGGAAGGGCGAGAAGCCGAAGGGTCGGTGACGCTGACTCCGGGCTGTAACGAGGCCGCGACGAGGGGCGCGCGCTTTCGCTGCGGATAGGGGATCGCGCGCGGCTCCTCCGGCTCGAGCTTCTCCGCGAGCGGGGCCGAGCCCGAGAGGTCCGCGAAGAGGATCGCGACCACCTCGCGCTGCTCGGTGAGCGGCCCGTGCGGCAGCGACCCGCGTGCCGCGCGCCGGCGCGGCGAAGAGCGGGCGCCGAGTGCCCTCGTCTCGTCGCGCGCGGCGCCGCGGCGGGCCGCGAATGGTATAACAATTGACCACTCAGCGCCCGGTGGGACCGGGAGCGTGGGAGGTACCGGATGCGATCGCATCGCGTGCTCGTTCTGACCCTGGCTGCGCTGCTCGTGGCGACCGCGTGTGGTGGGGGCGCGAACACGCCGAGCTCGGCGCCGGCGGCGTCGTCGGCCGCGGCCGCGGCGACGACGACACCGAAGCCCGCACCGACCAAGATCAAGTCCTCGTACGGCAACGTCACGCCGGCGAACCTCGCGCCCTTCATGGCGAAGGAGCTCGGACTCTTCGAGAAGTACAACCTCGACGTGGACCTCCAGCTCATCGACGGCGGCACCGCGTCCGCCGCGGCGCTCGTCGCCGGGCAGACGCAGATCGCTAACTTCGGCGGCACCGAGGCGATGAGCGGCTACATCGCCGGCTCGGACATGCAGGTGCTCGCGCTGTTCGTGCCGGTGACGCCGTGGCAGCTCCTCGCGAAGTCCGACTACAAGTCGCCGGCCGATCTCAAGGGCAAGGTCGTCGGCGTCGCGAGCGTGGGTGGCTCCGCGTACGTCGCCGCGCAGGAGTCGTTGAAGGCTCTCGGTCTCGATCCAGCCAAGGACGTGAACATCCAAGCATTCGGCTCGACCGCCAACCTCACGAAGGGAATGCTCGGCGGCGCCGCGTACGCGGGCCCCGGCCATCCGCCGGACACGACAGCACTGCTCGCGGGCGGCTTCAAAGTGATCCACGACCTCGCGGCGCAGAAGGTACCCGCGACCGACAACTGCACGATCGTGCTGAAGTCGTGGGCGGACAAGAACAAGGCCACGGTCCAGGGCTACATCGACGCCGAGATCGAGGCCATCGCCATCGCGAAGAAGGACAAGGCCAAGACCCTTCCGATCCTGGCAAAGCTGCTGAAGCTCGACACGACGAAGGACGCGAACGCGCTCTCGCAGACGTACGACTTCTACGTGAACACGATCATCCCGGCGTTCCCGCACCCCGACGTCAAGGCGTTCACCGCGACCCGCGACACGCTCGTCGCGACGAACGCGAAGGCCAAGGACTTCGACGTGACCAAGGTGATCGACGACAGCTACGTCGCCGACGCCGAGAAGCGTGGGGTCGGGAAATAGCGCACACCGCCCCTGACCGAAGAGCGGGGCGGGCGCCGGCGCGCTCGCCCCGCTTTGGATCCGACGTCATCGTCGACCTCATGCAGGCGTTCGGTATCGAGTACGTCGCGCTGAATCCCGGCGCGACCTATCGCGGGCTCCACGACTCGCTCGTGAACTACGGTCAGGGCAAGCCCGAGATCATCCTGTGCACCCACGAGAAGATCGCCGTCGGCGTCGCGCTCGGCTACGCGCGCGCGACCGGCCGGCCGATGGGCGCGATCGTCCACGACGTCGTCGGCCTGCTCCATTCGACGATGGGCGTGTACTACGCGTACCTCGACCACCAGCCGGTCATGGTCTTCGGCGCGACGGGACCGCTGGACCGGCGACGCCGCCGACCCGGCATCGACTGGTTCCACACCGCCCAGGTGCAGGGCGAAGCCGTGCGCTACTTCACGAAATACGACGACCAGCCGGCGTCCATCGCCGACTTCCCGAACTCGTTCGCGCGCGCCTACCGCTACGCGACCTCGGAGCCGGCGGGCCCGGTGTACGTCTGCTACGACGCGGGCCTCCAGGAGGACGAGCTCACGCAGCCCATCGTGATCGACGACGTCGTCGCGGGCGCGCGTCCCTCACCGGTGCAGGCCGATCCGGCGGCGCTCGCGAAGGCCGCGGACATGCTCGCGCGGGCGGAGCGACCGGTGATCCTCGCCGAGCACGTCGGGCGGCACCCCGACGCGGTCCCCCACCTGGTGGCCCTCGCGGAGGACCTTGCGGCGGCGGTGGTGGACCTCCACGCGCGCGTCAACATCCCGAATCGCCACCCGCTCGCGCTCGCGGGTGCGGACGTGCTGAGGGACGCGGACCTCGTGCTCGCGCTCGACGTCGGCGACCTCCATCGCGCGCTCAACGAGCTGGACCGCGACAGCCGCGAGCGCGCGAAGCGCCCGCGCATCGCGCCGGGCACGCCGGTGATCGACATCGGCCTGTCGGAGCTCCGGCAGAGCAAGTGGTCCGAGGACCTCGGCGACTTCCAGCCGGTGGCGCTCTCGGTGGTCGCGGACACGCGGCTCGCGCTGCCGGCGCTGCGCCCGCTCGTGCGCGAGCGCCTCGGCGGACGTGACCGCGGCGCCCGACGCCGCGAGCTCGCCGGGATGCACGATGCCGTGCGCAAGGGATGGGAGGAGGCCGCGCGGGCCGGCTGGGACGCGTCGCCGATGACCGCCGCGCGGCTGGCCTCGGAGGTTTGGAAGGTCATCGAGGGCGACGACTGGGTGCTGACCGGCGCGGACCTCGAGGACTGGACGATGCGCCTGTGGGACATCGACTCGCCGAAGCGGTACCCCGGACACGCGCTCGGCACCGCGACGCAGATCTCGGTGGCGCTCGGCGTCGGTCTCGCGTACCGCGGCACGGACACCCTCGTCGTGGACATCCAGCCCGACGGCGATCTCATGTTCGACCCGGGCGCGCTCTGGACGGCGGCCAACGCGCGCATCCCGATCCTCGCGGTGATGTACAACAACCGCGCGTACTACAACGACTTCGAGCACCAGATCCGCGTCGCCAAGCACCGTGGGACGCCCGTCGAGAACGCGCGGGTCGGCCAGGAGATCGACGGACCGCCACCGGACTTCGCCGCGATGGCCCGGAGCATGGGCTGGTACGCCGAGGGTCCCATCAGCGACCCCGCCGAGGCCGGGCCCGCGATCGCGCGCGCCGCGGCCTACGTGAAGGAGCGCCGGATGCCCGCGCTCGTCGACACCCTCGTGCGGCGACGCGTCCCGAGCCGTTTCCGCTAGCGGCCTCGTGGCGCGCCGATGATCCGTCGCGACGTCCCGCGCCTGGAGCGCGAGCGCCCCGGCACGCCCGAGTGGGGCTCCGATGTGGTCGCGGAGATGCTGCGCCGGCTCGGGGTCCCGTACATCGCGCTCATGCCGGGCGCGTCCTTCCGTGGCCTCCACGACAGCCTGGTGAACTACCTCGGCAACGACGCGCCGCAGCTCATCCTCACGAACCACGAGGAGGTCGCCGTCGCGATCGCGCACGGGTACGCGAAGTACGCCGGTCGCGCGATGGCCGCGGCGGTCCACAGCACCGTCGGCCTCATGCACGCGACGATGACGATCTTCTGCGCCTGGTGCGACCGCGAGCCGGTGCTCGTGCTCGGCGGCACCGGGCCGATGGACGCGACCGCGCGCCGCCCCTGGATCGACTGGATCCACACCGCGCGCTCGCAGGGCGAGCTGGTGCGCGACTTCACGAAATGGGAGGACCAGCCCGCGAGCGTCGCCGCGATGCCGGAGTCGATCGTCCGCGCGTGGCGGCTCGCGCACGCCGCGCCGCGCGGACCGGTGTACGTCTGCCTCGACGTGGGACTGCAGGAGCAGCGTCTTTCGGGCCCGATCGACCTGCCCGATCCCGCGGCCTTCGCCGCGCCGAGCGCGCCCGCGCCGGATCCCGATCTCGTCGCGCGCGCCGCGATGCTGCTGATCGACGCCGAGAGCCCGCTCATCCTCCTCGGACACACGAGCGCCGGCGACTCGGCGTGGGCGGACACCATCGCGCTCGCCGAGCTGCTCGGTGCTGCGGTCGCGACGGACCGCTCGGGACCGACGTCGTTCCCGACCGACCATCCGCTCCACCAGGGCGTCTGGCGATCGCAGTCGCACGCCGGCGCGGTCGAGGCGATCCGCGACGCCGACGTCATCCTCGCGATCGATCGCGTCGACGTCGCCGGCGCTCTGCGCGTGCGCGAGGGAAGGCCGGTGCGACTCGTGAACGTGTCGCTCGAGAGCTATGCGACGCGCTCGTGGTCCACCGACTACCAGGCGCTGCCGCGAGCGGAGATCACGCTCGCGGCCGACGCCGACCTCTGCGTGGCGGCGCTGCGCGAGGCGGTGGAGACGCTCGTCGCGGACGAGCCCGCGGCCCGCCGGCGCGCGGAGGACCGCGCGAAGGCGCTCGGCGCGCGGTCGCGCGAGCGGCGCGCGGCGCTCGTGGCCGCGAACGACGCGCGCCGCGACAGCTCCCCGATCCATCTGCCGCGCGCGCTCGCGGAGCTGCGCACGGCGCTCGGCGCGCGCGCCGGCGACGCGATCGTCGCGCAGGCGCCGCACGATCCCTGGCCCACGGCGGAATGGGGCTTCACGCGTCCGCGCGCGCACCTCGGTCACGACGGCGGCGGCGCGGTCGGCTCGGGCCCCGGCATCGCCGTGGGCGGCGCGCTCGGCGCGCACGGGAGCGGCCGGCCGGTGATCGCGGTCCTAGGCGACGGCGAGCTCCTCGCCGCGCCGACCGCGCTCTGGACCGCGGCGCATCACGCGATCCCGGTCCTCTTCGTCATCGCGAACAATCAGAGCTACTACAACGACGAGGAGCACCAGGCCCAGGTGGCGCGCGCCCGCGCGCGGCCGCCGGAGAACCGCTGGATCGGTCAGCGCATGGACACGCCCGCGGTGGACTTCGCGGGGCTCGCGCGGGACCTGGGGGTGGAGGGGATCGGCCCGGTCGGCGATCCCTCGGAGATGGCGGAGGCGATGCGTCGCGGCGTCGCGGCGATCGACGAGGGACGACCCGCGCTCGTCGACGTGCGGATCGTCCGCCGCTGAGGGCTCGGGGAGTGCGGCTGCCCGCGAAGGGTGCGTCGGGCTCGTCCTTCGCGGTGCCGGGCGCGTACGCGTCGAGCACTCGCGCATCCGCTCGGTCCGACGATCGCGATTCGTCCTGATGTTGCGGCGCCTTTCGTTCGACCTGCGATACCGCTTCGGACGCCCGCGCTGGGACACCGGCGTGACGCCGCCGGAGCTCGTGGCGTACGTGGAGCGGGAGGGCGTCGCGCCCGGTCGCGCGCTCGACCTCGGCTGCGGGACCGGCACGAATGCGGTCTATCTGGCGCGGCACGGCTGGGACGCCGTCGGCATCGACTTCGCTCCGCGCGCCATCGCGCTGGCGAAGCGCCGTGCGCGCGACGCCGGTGTCGCCGACCGTACGCGCTTCCTCGTCGGCGACGCCGCGCGTCTCCCCGATCTCGGCGCGCCCTTCGATCTCGCCCTCGACATCGGCTGCCTGCACTCGATCCCCGGCGAGCGGCGGCCCGGCTACGCGCGGGGCCTTATCGCTCGGCTCGTTCCCGGCGGTATCTATCTGCTCTACGCGTTCTGCCCGCCGGACCGCTTCGGCATCGCTCGCGACGAGGTCGAGCGGCTGCTCGCGCCGCTCCGTCTGGTGTCGTTCGTCGAAGGGACGGGACGCGCATCGGCCTGGTACCGCTTCACGGCGGCCTAGCCACACGAGCGGGAGCGAAGACTAGAGCTGCCCGCCGCGCGCGTTCGCGAATGCCGCGAGATAGGACGGATCGTCGTATCGGGTCACGAGGAAGGCCTCGGCCCACGGCGGCAGCGGCGCGCCGGTGATGTGGTCGGCGACGAGGCGGGCGGCGCCGCACGCGGCCATGATGCCGAAGCCGCCGAAGGCGCAGTCCGCGTACAGGCCGCGCGCCGCGAGCGGACCGATGAGCGGGCGGTTCTCGGGCGTGCGCGTGTAGTAGCCGCCGTCGACGACCGGCCGCGGCGTGTGCCCGACGTACGCGGCGAGACCCGGGATCATGCGCACGAGCCCGCGCAGGCAGATCTCCGCGAAGGCGGGGTCGAAGGTCGGCGGATAGGCCGGCCGCTCGCGGCGATCGTCGTACGACCAGATCAGGAGGAGCGCGTCGCTGGTCGCGCCGCCCTCGGGCCGCAGGTGCACGCCCGCGGGGAACTCGCGCGTCAGCCACTCGGGCCGCTCGCTCGCGACCGTCGCGCGCTCGTCGTCGGAGAACCACAGACGCTGCGCGTCGGCCCAGATCATGAACGGCGCCCCGCGCGGGACGACGCGCCGCTCGTCGCGGAACGCCACCTTGCCGTGCAGCTCGTTGTGCACCGGCAGCGTGACGCCGGCCATCTCCGCGACGTCCCGCGCGTACGGACCCGCGGCGTCGACGACCGTCTCGGTCGCGATCGTGCCCGACGTGGTGCGGACCGCGCTCACGCGCCCGGCGCGCGTTTCGATGCCCAGGACGCGACCGCGGACGAGCCGCGTGCCGCGGTCCCGCGCGCGCTCGAGGAGGTACATGCCGAGCTGCTGCGCGCTGAGCCAGCCACAGCGGCGCGCGTGCAGCACCGCGACGACGTCCGCGGAGAGATACGGGAAATGCCCGCGGATGAGCGCGGGGTCGAAGAGCAGGTCGGCGCCGGAGAGCGCGCGGTCCACGCCGGTCGGCTCGGATGGCCGGTACGCCGCTCCGCCCGGCGCGCCGTCGTGGACGCGCAGCGGACCGGCGCCGAGCGCCGACGCCTCCTCGGCGTCGCGCCGCAGCTCCGCGGCACGCGCGGCACTTGCGGTCGCCCACACGTAGCCGCGCCGGTTCATGTGGAACGCGTCGCCGGACTCGTCCGCGAGCGCCTCGAGCCGATCGATGGAGTCGTTCATGAGCGCAACCATCGCGTCGCCGGGTCCCGGCCACCAGTTGCGATAGCACTCGCTCGACTTGTCGGACGTGAGCGTGAGCGGCGCGCGCTCGTCGATCAGGACGACGTCGGCGATGCCGCGGCGCACCGCGAGCTCGTGCGCCGCCGCGACGCCGGCCATCCCGGCGCCGACCACGACGACGGAGGCCCGCTCGGTCACGCCGGCCGCTGGCGGAGCGCGTCGAGCACCTTGTCGGGCGTGATGGGCAGCGTCATCACGCGCGCGCCCACGGCGTCCGCGATCGCGTTCGCGATGGCCGCCGGGACGGCGGGGTTCGCGAGCTCGCCGACGGACTTCGCCCCGAACGGGCCCGGCCCGGTCGCGCTCGTGAGCAGCGTGAGCCGCAGCGGAGGCACGTCGGCGATGGTCGGGATCTTGTAGTCGCCGAGGTTCGCGGTCGTCACGCGGCCGTCCTGCAGGATGAGTTCCTCCATGACCGCCTGGCCGAAGCCGAAGGCGAAGCCGCCCTCGAGCTGCCCGCGCACCGCGACCGGGTTGATGACCGTGCCGACGTCGGCGACGAGCGCGGCGTCGGTCACGCGGTAGGCGCCGGTCTCGCGGTCGACCTCGACCTCCACGGCGTACGCGTACGTCCCGAACACGTGCTTGTTCTGCTCGGCCGTACCCGTCACGGTGATGGGCGGCGTCTCGCCCGCGTCGCGCGCCGCCCTCAGCTTGCGGCAACCGTCGATCGCCGCGTTCCCGTGCACCGGGGTGACGCGGCTGCCGCCGACGCCGGGGTCGCGGAGCGAGGTCGCGGTGTCGAGCTGCTCGACGCGTACGCGTTCGGCCGGGATGCCCAGCTCGCGCGCCACCACGCGCTGGATCATCGTGTGCGCTCCGGCGCCCTGATCGGTGACCCCGGTGCGGACGACGACGCTCTCGTCGGACTCGAGGGTGAGCCGCATGCTCGTCGTGCCGCGTCCGACGTGACGCACGCCGAGGGCCACACCGCGGCCGCGTCCCGCCGGAGCGCGCGCGTCCCAGCGCGCCTCGCTCCGAAGCGTCGACAGCACGCGTGGCGCCTCCGACTCGTGCCACTCGTTCCCCTCGACGTCGATCTGGCCGGCGTGGATCGCGTTGCGCTCGCGAAGCTCGAGCGGATCGATGCCCATCGCCTTCGCCGCGAGGTCGAGGTGCGACTCGCCGGCGAACGTGTTCTGCGGCTGGCCGGGGGCGCGGTCGTGCCCGCCGATCAGGTGGTTCGTGTACACCGTCGCGACGTCCACGCGTGCCGCCGGGACGTGGTAGCCCGCGAGCGTCAGCATCGCGTCGCCGGGCATGAGGAACGCGACCGGCTTCCCCGCCGCGTACGCGCCCCCGTCGAAGAGGACGCGCGCCTCGTGTGCGGTGATGCGTCCCTCGCGATCGAATCCGGTGCGCATGCGCATCACCGCGCCGTGCCGCGTGTTGGAGAGCTGGAGCTCGTCCGCGTAGCGCAGGACCGACCGGACCGGCCGTCCCGTGGCGCGCGCGAGGAAGACGAGCGCGTGCTCGTCGAGCGACAGCCCCTTCCCGCCGAAGTCCCCGCCGACGTGCGGCGTGTGGACGACGATCTTGTCGGTCGGCATGCCGACCGTCAGCGCGAGCTGCTCGCGGAGCGAGAACGGCGCCTTGTTCGTCGTCACGACGTGGACCGTGTCGCCCTCGAGCCACACGAGCGACGCGCGCGGCTCGATGTAGGCCTGATGCACCGGCGGCGTGCGGAACTCGTGCTCGAAGACGTGCGCCGCCCTGGCGAAGCCCGCCGCGAGGTCGCCGTGCTCGTGCAGCGCTTCGCCCTGCACGTTCGGATGGGAGCGCGCCGGTCTCGACCCGCCGATGTACGTTTCCTCCGCGGCATCGGGATGGAGGATCGGCGCATCGGCCGCGAGCGCGGATTCGGGATCGAAGACCGCCGGCAGCTCCTCGTATTCCACCTCGACGACCCGCGCGGCGTCCTCCGCTGCCTCGAGGGTGTCGGCCGCGATCGCGGCGACACGATCGCCGATGAAGCGCACGCGGTCCCACGCGAGCACCGGCCAGTCCTGCAGCCGCCTCCCGAAGCGCGCGGGCCGCACGTCGGCGCCGGTGATCACGGCGCGCACGCCGGGTACGGCGCGCGCGGCGCCGACGTCGATCCGCTTCACCAGCGCGTGGGCGTACGGGCTGCCCACGAACGCCGCGTGCAGCATGCCCTCGCGCGTGAAGTCGGCCGCGTACTTCGCGGCGCCGGTCACCTTGGCGCGGCCCTCGACGCGCCGCTCAGGCGTGTTGAGGACGTCGGTCACGTGGCGCTCCGCGCGAGGCACTGCGCGAATTGCCCGAGCAGCTGGTCGGCCTTGCGCTGGATCACCGGCTGGCCGAACTCGCCGATGCGACCGCCGATCTGCACGTCGCTCTCGATGCGCAGCTCGCAGCCACCGGGCGCGTCGCGCAGGAGGATGTCGACGGTGGCGCGGACCGTCCCACCGAGCCGCGTGTCCTTCGCGTCGGCGCGCAGCGACGCGTGCCGTGCGGCGTCGTCGCGCGACGTGATCGCGATGTCGCCGTCGAGGATCAGGCGCACGGGTCCGATCTGCACCAGCAGCGACCCCTTGTATCGCTCGGGCCCCGTCGAGGTCACCGCCGCGACCCCCGGGACGCACCGCGCCGCGACGGGGATGTCCATCACCACCGCCCAGACGCGCTCGGGTGCCACCGGGATCGTCGCGGTATGCGCCAGCTTCATGAAATCTCCACGAGCGAGCGGAGCGCGCGTTCGGTCCAGACGCGCGCCATCTCGCGCTTGTAGTCCGCCGACCCGCGCGCGTCGTCGATCGGATCGACCTCGTCGCGCGCCAGTGCCGCCGCCTCGGCGAAGCGCCGCCCGTCGGCGGGCCCGCCGATGAGCGCGCGCTCCACCGACCGCGCGCGCATCGGCGTGGGACCGACGCCTCCGAGGAACACACGCAGCGCGTTGACCGTGCCGCCGCCGAGGTCCGCGAGCGCGCCCACGGATACGGTCGCGTAGTCGTCCACGCTCCGCAGCGTGAACTTCCGGTAGACCGCGCGCGCCCCGGCCGGACGCGCGGGCACCTCGATCGAGTGGATGAGCTCGGTCGGCGCGAGCGAGGTCGTGAACGTGTCGACGAAGATCTCGTCCACCGGCACGCGGCGCTTCGTCGCACCGCTGCCCGAGACGACGACCGCCTGTGCCGCGAGCGCGGCGAGCATCACCGGCGCGTCGGACGCGGGATCGGCGTGCGCCACGCTCCCACCGAGCGTCGCCTGGTTGCGGACGCGGATGGTGGCCACCGTGGACACCGCGTCCGCGAGCTCCGGCCACGAGCGCCGAACGCGCTCCGAGGACGCGACGGCGCTGTGCGTCGCCATCGCGCCGATGGACAGGCCGCCGTGCGCGTCGGCGTCGATGCGCGCCGCGTCGGAGATGCGGCGCAGCGCGACGACGTGCCCGGGACGGATGAGCCCCTGCCGGTACAGCAGCGTGAACGCGGTGGACCCGGCGACCACCGTCGCGTCGTCGGCGTGCCGTTCGAGGAGCGCGAGCGCCTCGGACCAGGTCGCGGCGTCGTGCCATTCGTAGCTCACGCCCGCGCCGCCTTCTTGATCGCGCGCACGATGCCGTGGTAGCCGGTGCAGCGGCAGAGGTTGCCCATCATCCATTCGGAGATCAGGTCGTCGGTCGGACGCGGGTGCGCGCAGAGCAGCGCGGTCGCCGCGACGATCTGGCCCGGGGTGCAGATGCCGCACTGGAAGCCGCCCTCGGTGATGAACGCCTCCTGCAACGGGGTCAGCGTGCCCGTCGCGATCCCCTCGACGGTCGTCACCGAGGCGCCGTCGACGAAGAGCGCCGGTACGAGACATCCCGAGAGCAGCTCGCCGTCGACGAGCACGCTGCACGCGCCGCACACGCCGACCGAGCACCCCTCCTTCGTCCCGGTCAGGCCGCAGATGTCGCGCACGAGATCGATGAGCCGCGCGGTGGCGGGCACGCGTACCTCGCGCTCCTCGCCGTTCAGGCGGAAGCGGATCGTGTGGTCGCTCACGGGCGCCGGAGCTTGAAGCGCTGGACCTTTCCGGTCGACGTCTTCGGCAGCTCGGTCAGAAATTCCACCCACTTCGGATGTTTGTACGCCGAGAGCGCCTCCGACGCGAACGCGAGCAGCTCGGCCGCGAGCGCCCCGGTCGGCCGCGCCGACGGGACGACGTACGCGCAGGGCCGCACGAGACCGTTCTCGTCGGTGCGCGCGACGACGGCCGCCTCGCGGACCGCGGGGTGGCGGAGGAGCGCGGCCTCGACCTCGATGGGCGAGACCCAGAGGCCGCTCACGCGGATCATGTCGTCGGAGCGGCCGTGATACGTGAAGTAGCCGTCCGCGTCGACCGCGTAGCGATCGCCGGTGAACACCCATTCCCCGCGGAAGGTGTGCTTCGTGGCCTGGCGCTTGCGCCAGTAGAACGCCGCGGTCGACGGGCCGCGTACGAGCAGGTCTCCCACCTCGCCCGGATCCGCGGGCGAGCCGTCCTCGCGCAGGACGATCGCCTCGTAGCCGGGGATCACCTCACCCGATGTGCCCGGACGCACACGTCCGGGCATGTTGGAGATGCAGATGTAGCCGATCTCGGTCGAGCCGATGCCGTCGAGGATCTCGAGGCCGAAGCGCGCCTTCCATCGCTCGAAGATCGGCGCGGGAAGCGCCTCTCCGGCGGAGATGCAGGTCCGCACCGAGGAGAGGTCGGCCGGCGCGCCGGCTTCGACGGCGGCGAGGATCCCCGCGTATCCCGTCGGCACGTGGTAGAGGATGGTCGGCCGCTCGCGCGCGATGGTGTCAAGAACGAGTCTCGGGTCCGGGCGATCCGCCAGCAGGACCGCGCTCGCCCCGTGGCGGAGCGGGAAGACGCACGAGTTGTTCAGGCCGAACGAGAAGAAGAGCTTCGGCACGCTGAAGAGGCGGTCGTCGGGCGTGATCCCCGCGACGGTGCGGCCGTGCAGATCGGCCGGTCGATAGGCGTTGCCGTGGAGGTGGACGACGGCCTTCGGCCGGCCGGTCGTGCCGCTCGAGTACTGCCAGAACGCCATGTCGTCTTCGGTCGTCTCCACCGGCGGCAGAGCCTCGGCCGGCGTCGTCGTGAGCGTCGCGAAGGGGATCGCACGGGGTCGTGTCGCCTTGCCGCTCAACACGACGTGTCGCAGCGAGGGAAGGCAGTCGAGGAGCGGCTCCACCTTGGCGAGCACGCTCTCGTGCACGACGAGCGCGCGCGCGCGGCAGTCCGACAGCAGGTAGGCGTAGTCGTCGGTCCCGAGGAGCGTCGAGAGCGTGACGGGGACCGCGCCGACGCGCATCGCGCCGAGGAAGGACGCCACGAACTGCGGCGAATCGGGCAGGAGCAGCGCGACACGCTCCTCGACGTCGACGCCCAGCCGACGGAGGCCCACGCCGGTGCGCGCCACGAGGTCGGCGATCTCGGCGTACGTGATCGTGTCGCCCTCGTAGCGGTAGGCGGTGCGGCCGCCGCGACCCGCCTCGAGGTGCGGATCGAGCAGGGCCGCGGCGAGGTTGAACACCGGCGATCGGTCGGTTAGAGGTACTTCCTGCCCTGAAGCCGATCGGGCGCCGCGAGGCCGATCGCCGCGATCTTCGGCTCCATCTCGGCGATGTACTGGCGGCGCGCCTCTTCGTTGGTGCGCTTCTTCAGGCCCCATTCGATGTAGCGCTCCGTCCGCGCCGAGCCCGAGCGGCCGAACATGTCGAGGCCGACGACGTACCACTTGTCCACCGCCGCCTGGGCGGCGGCCTTGCCGTCGGCGCCGCTCTTCACGAGCTTCTCCAGCTGCTGCTCCCCGTACGCGACGTGCCCCTTCTCCTCACGGAGGATCACCGGGAGCGCGTCGTCCATCGGCAGGTAGGACGAGCCGACCATCTCGTCGAGCTGGTACTCGCCGACCTTGTCGATGAGGAAGCCGAACGCGGCGAAGTCCGCCCAGGTCGGCATGTCCTCCTTGAAGGCGTCCACCTCACGCTTGCTGCGCGGCCGCTCGAGGATGTCCGAGCGATCGACGTCGATGAGCTTCAGCAGGCGCAGCATCTTGCGGCAGTGATCGATCTCCTCCGCGGCGATCCGCGCGACGCGCCACTGGTCGTCGACGCTCGGCGCGCGCAGCGTCCAGTGGTCGACGTAGATGTGCGGTCCACCGATCTCGCAATCGGCCTGGATGGTGAGCAGACGGACGAGGAGGTCGCGGTATTCGTCCGGCATCTTGGGGAAGTCCTTCGGCTCGATGCGGTCGGTGAACTGCGCCATCGGTCGTCCCTCCGCGGCGTGATCGGAAAACGGTAGCACCGAGCGACGAGCGGCTCTGCCGCGAGGAGCGAGCCCGCCAGAGCGGAGCGAGGCGGCGAGGCGACGCCGCGGAGCGGGCGGAGCCGAGCGCGAAGAGCTAGTGCGGTGGAGCGAACGTCAGGATCGCGGCGCGCACCGGGCCGAGGTCGCCGGGTCGCGGCGTCAGGACGCGGACGATGGCGACGTCGAGACCGGCAGCCATCTGCGCGAACCAGTCGCGGGCGCCGTCGCCGCGACCGGCGTAGCCGAACGTCCGCAGAAGGCGCTCGGGCATGGCGCGGATCAGCTCGTCGTCGCCCGCGCCCGCGGCTCTGCGCGACCCGAGATACGCGACCTCCTCGGAGAACCCCATGCGCTCGAAGTGCTTCCGGTACCCGCTCGCGCCCGACGGACGGACGAGGAGCGCGTAGGCCAGGATCTGCAGGGCGACCGCGCGCCGCGCCGCGGCGACGTCGTCGTCGACGCACACGCGGATGTAGTCGACCAAGAGCGCGCGCGGTCCGGCCTGCTCGCGGCTCCACGCGACCTGCTCCGGCGTGCACCAGTTGAGCGCTGCGCCCTGGGTCTCGCGTCCGGCGAGCCGGAGCATCCGCGGCCCGAGCGCGCCGACGAGGATCGGGACGTCCGGCGCCAGCCTTCGCACGTCGCGTAGGTACGCGCGCACCGCGGCGATCGGCTTCTCCGTGATGCTCCCCGCGCCGATACCCAGGGTGAAGGTGCCACCCGTGAGCGCGTGCGCGGTCCGGCCCGCGAGCGCGAGCACGGCGGCCGGGTTGCGCGCGATCGGTACGACGGAGACGCCGGTCGCGAGGCCCGACGTCGCATGCCAGGCGACGCACATCGCGACGGGGTCGTAGTCGAGGCTCGCGTTCGTCCAGATGCTCTCGTAGCCGAGGTCGCGCGCGTACGGCGCGAGATCGCGCAGCTGCGCGATCGAAAGACCGAGCCGCTGATCGACGCCGACACCGATCCGCACGATGGGATGCTCCTATGTCAAGAGGGTCATGCGGCGACCCTCTCGGTGTTGGTGTCAAAGCAGGCGCGCCAGGCGTGAAAGACGCGCCGCACGATGAGCCGCGTGAGCGCGCGGCGCGCCTCGCGGCTGGTCTTGCGCTCGG
>DASRGG010000012.1:0-96114 GCA_035651155.1 Candidatus Limnocylindria bacterium
GGGGGGGGGGGGGGGGGGGGCGCCTCGCTGTCCTCGGGTTGAAGCCGGGTGAGGCCGTCGGCCGCTCGGCCCGGGAGCTGTATCGCGATCACCCACAGATCCTCGCCGACCTCGAACGGACGCTCGCCGGTGAGGATGTCACCGACACGCTCGCGCTGGGCGATCTCGCGTGCGAGGTCCACTACACACCGCTGCGTGACAAGGACGGCCAAGTCATCGGCGCCGTCGGCGTCGCCGCGGATGTCGCGGAGCGCCGACGCACCGAGCGCGACCTCGAGCGCCTCGCGCGCTACGACCCGCTCACCGGCCTTCCGAACCGTACCCTCTTTCGCGATCGCCTCGACCACGCAGTGCTCAGATCGCGGCGCGCCGCGACCCCGTGCGCGCTGCTCCTCCTCGATCTCGACCGGTTCAAGGAGGTCAACAACACCTTCGGACATCGCGCCGGCGATGAGCTGCTCCGCCGGGTCGGTCAGACGCTTTGTGAGGTGCTTCGAAAGAGCGACATCATCGCGCGCTTCGGTGGCGACGAGTTCGCGATCCTGCTTCACGGCGCTGACGCCGCGAGTGCCACGCGGCTCGCGCGCCGGCTCCGCAAGGCGCTCGAGCGGCCATTCGCGGTCGAGGAGCACGCGGTGGATATCGCCGCGAGCATGGGCGTCGCCGCCTATCCCGAGCATGGGGAGGACAGTGAGATCCTCCTCCGTCACGCCGAGATCGCGATGTACGCGGCCAAGAGCGCCCACGCAGGCCACGCTGTCTACGCGCCCTCGCAGGACGAGTACAGCCCCGACCGCCTCTCCCTCGTGCCGCAGTTACGGGAGGCGATCCGCACCGACGGGCTCCTGCTGCACTACCAGCCGGTCGTGCGTATCGCGGAAGGCAAGCCGCTCGCGCTCGAGGCGCTCGTGCGCTGGCCGCATCCCGAGCAGGGCCTCATCGCGCCCGCCCGGTTCATTCCCTTGGCCGAGCGGACCGGCCTCATGAAGCCGCTCACCGACTGGGTCCTCGCTGCGGCGCTGCGCCAGTGCGCGGCCTGGCGCGACGCGGGCTACGCGCCCGCCGTCTCGGTGAACATCTCGATGCGCAACCTCCTCGACCCCGAGTTCGCCGGCTCGGTCGCCGGCGTCCTGCACGTGCACGGCGTCGAGGCCTCGCAGCTTCGTCTTGAGATCACCGAGAGCGTCATCATGGCCGATCCCGAGCGCGCCATAGGCACGCTCGCCCGGCTGCACAAGCTGGGCGCGCGGATCGACATCGACGACTTCGGGACGGGCTACTCCTCGCTCGCGTACCTGCACCGCTTTCCGGTGGACGCGGTGAAGATCGACCGGTCGTTCGTCAGCACGATGCGCAGCGACGAGGGCAGCGCGACGATCGTGCGGTCGATCATCGGGCTCGGCCACGATCTCGGTCTTGAGGTCATCGCGGAGGGCGTGGAGGACCGAGACACTGCCGAACGCCTGGCCGAGCTAGGCTGCGACGCGCTCCAGGGCTACTACCTGATGAAGCCCGCACCGGCGGCCGAGCTCGCGCGCTGGCTCGAAACGGTCCGGTAGAAGCCGAGAGGGTGCGCTACACCACGCGCGCCAGCGAGGCGGCCTGTGCGGCAGGTGTGGAGGCGCGTCCGCGCTCCTCGCGGGGGCGCGTCCGCTCATTCGACGCGATGTCGCCGATCCTCCACCGCTCCGAGATCCACGCGCCGTGCATCGTGTTCGGGCACGACCGCGACGACGTCCTGACCCCCATCGCCGAATCGCGCCGGCTCGCCGCCGCGCTCGCGGGTCGTGAAGGCGTCCGCTTCTACCACTCGCTCTATCCACTGTTCCGACGGTCGTCCTGAGCGGCGGACCGCCCGCTCACGGTCCGAGCCGCTCGCCCGCTCGCCGAATGTAGCGTCCGCGCACGTCGCGGCCCGCGAATACGAGTAACGTCCCCGCGGTGAATCGCCGGTTCCGCAGGCTCTGGGCGGGGGAGGGCATCTCCGTCGTCGGCTCGAACATCACCCTGCTCGCTCTTCCGCTGACGGCCGCGCCGACACTCTCGGCGACGCCGCAGGAGATGGGCCTGCTCACCGCGGCCGGTTGGCTTCGGGTGCCCCTCTTCTCGGTCTCCGCCGGCGCGTGGTCCGATCGGCTGCGGCGGGAACCGGTCCTCGTCGTCGCGTTCCTCGCCGGATCGATGACGGCGCTGTTCCGCGCGGCCTACGTGCCGTTCATCCCGACGCCCGTCGTGCGGAATCGGTTCATCCGCGGCGTCACGACCGTTGCGCTTCGGCATCGGGCCGTCGATGGTCGCCGCAGGCTTCCTCGCGGGCCGCGCCGTGCTCACCGCGTTCGGCGCGCAACCTTCAACGTCACCACCGCGACGGCGTTCCAGGCCGCGATCCCCGATCGCCTCCACGGTCGCGTGGGCGGTACCGGGCAGGTCCTCGGCCTCGTCTCTGTCGTCGGATCGCGCTCCGCGGCATCCGCACGATGAGCGATCTTCCATGGGACGAGGCGGTGCCGGCCGGATGACCGAGGGTCGCGCGATGGCGGTCGGGCGGCGGCGCGCCATCGAGCTCTTCACGCGCTACGTCGGCCCCGAGTGGCGGCGCGCGCTCCTGCTCGCCATGCTGCTCTTCTCGAGCATCGGCCTGCAGCTCGTCAACCCGCAGCTGCTCCGCGCGTTCATCGACAGCGCGACGAGCGGCGCCGAGCTCGACGCGCTCGTGCGCATCGCGGTCGCCTTCATGGGCATCGCGCTTCTGACGCAGGTGCTCGCCGCGTTCGCGCAGTACGCGGGAGAGGATCTCGGCTGGGCCGCGACGAACGCGCTGCGCGCGGACCTGCTCCTCCGCGTGCTCGGGCTCGACCTCTCCTTCCACAAGGCCCGCACCTCGGGCGAGCTCATCGAGCGCATCGACGGCGACGTGACCGCGCTCGCGTCGTTCTTCTCGCGCTTCGTCATCAACGTGATCGGGAACCTCATCCTGCTCGTCGGGGTCCTCATCGTGATCGCGCGCGAGAACATCGGCGCGGGGATCGCGTTCACCCTGTTCGCGATCGCGGCGCTGCTGCTGCTCGGACGGCTGCGCGGCGTCGCGGTGCGGCAGTGGACGCGTCTGCGCGAGGTGATCGCCCAGCTCTACGGCTCGCTCGGCGAGCATCTCGCGGGGACCGAGGACGTGCGCGCCATGGGCGCCGAATGGCACGTGTTGAACACGCTGACCCTGCACCATCGCGCATGGCTCGCCGCGCGCCGGGCGGCGAACGTGCGGTTCACCGTCGTCGGCTCGGCGACGATCCTCACCTTCGCGGTCGCGCACGCGCTCGCCTTCGGGATCGGCGGCTCCCTCTGGCTCTCCGGCGCGGCCACGGTCGGCACCGTGTATCTGCTCTTCAGCTACACCGAGCTGCTCCGGCGGCCGATCGAGCAGCTGCGCTCCGAGATCGAGCAGATGCAGCAGGCCTTCGCGAGCGTCGGCCGCGTGCAGGAGATCCTCGCCGAGCGATCGCGTCTCGACCCCGGACGCGGCGCGCGGCTCCCGGAGGGCCCTCTCGCGCTCGAGCTCGACCGCGTGTCGTTCGCGTACGAGACCGAGCCCGTCCTCCGCGACATCTCGCTGCGCCTCGCGCCCGGCCGCGTGCTCGGGGTGCTCGGCCGCACCGGCAGCGGCAAGACCACGCTCGCGCGGCTCCTGCTCCGCTTCTACGACCCGAGCGCGGGCGCGATCCGCCTCGGCGGCGTCGACC
Organism: Candidatus Limnocylindria bacterium; assembly: GCA_035651155.1. GTDB lineage: Bacteria > Chloroflexota > Limnocylindria > P2-11E > P2-11E > CF-39. Next base: position 3,738 of record DASRGG010000012.1, read on the forward strand.
TGCGGGATGCCGCGCTCGACGAGGTGCGCCGCCGCGCGACGCTCGTCACGCAGGACGTGCAGCTCTTCCACGCGACCGTCCGCGACAACCTCACCTTCTTCGATCCGACGATCGACGATGCGCGCATCGCGCGTGTGCTCGAGGAGCTCGGGCTCGGCGACTGGCTGCGCCGCCGCGGCGCGGGGCTCGCCGGGCCGCTGGACGCGGAGCTGCGCGCGGGAGCGCTCTCGGCGGGCGAAGCCCAGCTCGTGGCCTTCGCGCGCGTGTTCCTTCGCGACCCCGCGCTCGTCATCCTGGACGAGGCGTCGTCGCGCCTCGATCCCGCGACGGAGCGCCACATCGAGCGCGCCATCGACGCGCTCTTCGAGCGCCGCACCGGCATCGTCATCGCGCACCGGCTCGCGACGGTCGAGCGCTGCGACGAGATCGTCATCCTCGACGCGGGCGGCGTGGTGGAGCACGGTCCGCGCGAACGCCTGGCCGCGGATCCGGCGTCGCGCTTCGCGAGCCTGCTGCGCGGCGGTCTCGACCAGGCGCTCGCGTGAGCGCCGCGACGCGCGCGGACGGCATCGGCACGAGCCGCTTCCTGTGGCGGATGGTCTGGTACCGGCCGGTCCGCTACACGGTCGAGAACATCCTCTGGATCGGCGTGTACTGCTCGCGGCTCCTCCCGGGGCTCGTCGCGCAGCGCGCGTTCGACGCGCTCCAGCGCGGACGGCCCGACGCCCCGGCGATCGCGTGGCTCGCCGCCCTGTTCGTCGGCGTTGGCGTCGTCGAGATCGCCGTGACCACGGTCGGGTGGGTCGTCGACGCGACGTTCCGCTTCAACGTGGCCGCGCTGCTGCAGCGCAACATGCTGACCGAGGTGCTGCGCCGCCCGGGCGCGCGCGCCCTCGACCGGACCCCCGGCGAGGCGCAGAGCATCTTCCGCGACGACGTGCAGTACGCCGAGAACGGCGCCGACTGGACGATCGACATGATCGGGAACCTCGTCTTCGCGGCGGTGGCGATGGCGATCCTGGTCCGCGTGAACGCCACCATCGCGATCTTCGTGTTCCTGCCTCTCGTGCTCATCGTGCTCGTCGCGCAGATCGCCGCGACGCGGCTGCGCAGCTCGCGCACCGCGAGCCAGCAGTCCACGAGCCGCGTGACCGGAGCGCTCGGCGAGATCCTCGGCGCGGTGCAGGCGGTCCAGATCGCGCGCGCCGAGCACGGCGTGGTCGAGCACGTGCGCCGCCTGTCGGAGCTGCGCCGCCGCAGCGTGCTGCGCGAGCGCGCGATCACGCTCGTCACGCAGTCGATCTACTGGAACACCGTCTACCTCGGGACGGGCCTCATCCTGCTGCTCGGCGCGCAGGCAATGCGCGACGGCTCGTTCACCGTCGGCGACTTCGCGCTGTTCGTCTCGTATCTCGGGTTCGTCACCGAGTTCAGCGGCTTCGCCGGGCTCTTCCTGTCGACGTACAAGCAGCTCGGCGTCTCCGTCGCGCGCATGCTGGGTCTCATGCGAGGCGGATCCGCGGGCGTCTCCGCGTCGATGCTGGTCGCGTACACGCCCTTCGCGGGCGCCGGCCCGCTGCCGCACACCGCTCCCGCGCACGGGCGCGTCGATGCGCTGCGCTCGCTCGCCGTCGCCGGGCTCAGCTACCGCTACGACGACGCGGCCGGGATCCGCGACGTGTCCTTCGCGCTCGAGGGCGGGAGCGTCACCGTCGTCACCGGACGCATCGGCGCCGGAAAGACGACGCTGCTGCGCGCGATACTCGGGCTGCTTCCCGCCGATGCCGGCGAGATCCGCTGGAACGGCGAGCGCGTGGCGGACCCCGCGTCCTTCGTCGTCCCGCCGCGGGCCGCCTACGTGCCGCAGCTGCCGCGCCTCTTCAGCGGGACGCTGCGCGAGAACCTGCTGCTCGGGCTCGACGCCGACGAGGCGCGGATCGGCACGGCCGTCCGCGCCGCGGTCCTGGACGCGGACGTCGCGACGCTCGAGCACGGACTCGAGACCCTCATCGGGTCGAAGGGCGTGCGCCTCTCCGGCGGCCAGGTGCAGCGCGCCGCCGCGGCCCGCGCGCTCGTCCGCGAGGCCGAGCTCCTCGTCGTCGACGATCTGTCCTCCGCGCTCGACGTCGAGACCGAGCGCTTGCTCTGGGAGCGGCTCCTTGCGGTGCGCGGAGCGCGGACCATCCTCGCCGTGTCGCACCGCCGGCCGGTGCTCCGGCGCGCGGATCGGGTCATCGTCCTGAAGGGCGGACGCGTCGAGGCGCAGGGGTCGCTCGACGAGCTGCTGCGTGATTCGGAGGAGATGCGGCGCCTCTGGCAGGACGAGGTCGCCGACCGTCGCGGCTGAGGTCGACTGCTTCAGCGGATCGACGATCATCGCTCCGTCACGGTACCCATGCGATGGATCCCGCGCCGCGCGCGACCGCGACGTTCGCCGTCGCCGCCCGCGTGCCCGCGTGCCCGGCCGCTACGTGATCCCGCTGCGGGGCGTCATCGACGGCCCGTCACCCCCGCGCTCCACCGCGTGTTATAGACACGGTGGGTGGAAGGGATCGGCGTGCGGCTGACGGAGCGACGGTGAACGAGCGAGCCATGGCATGGCTCCTGCGAACACGGGCGGCCGTGGCACGCCGGCCACAGAGGTTGGCGCTCCTCGCCGTCGTGCTGGTCGCGTGCAGCGCGGGCGTGCCGGCCGCGGTGAGTCCGCCGCCGCTCCAGACGCTCATCGGCGCGGTGACGCCGACCCCGACGCCGCGCCCGCTCGTCAAGGCGCGGTCGGTCACGCGCGTCGGATCGGCCGTCGTCGCGAGCGGCGACTTCCGCGGCACCGGCGGCACGCAGGTGGCCGTCGTCGAAGATCCCGCGGGCGACCTCGGCGTGCGCATCAGCGTCCGCGACACGCTCGCCGGCGCAGCGCCGGCGGCGCTCTGGCTCCAGAGCGGTCCCAACTTCCTGGCCCTGAACCGCGCGAAGCTCGCCGTCGCCGACGTCGACGCCGACGGGAAGGACGACCTCGTCGCTCTCTACGACAGCGGCGCGAACACGTCCCGCCTGTTCGTGCTCCGCTCGACCGGATCGGCGTTCGCGTTCGCGGGTCCGTGGTGGAGCGGCGATCTCACGTGGAGCCGCGCGCGCGACATCGTCGGCGGGCGCTTCTCCGCGGACGGGCACGACTCGCTCCTCGTCGCGTACCAGGACGACGGTGCCCGCATGCGCGTGCTCTCGTTCGTGCCGAGCGGCGGCGCCTTCCTCACGCCGACGACCGTGTACGACTCGGGCACGGATCAGATCGACCTCGCGAAGACGCGCCTCGCGGTCGGACACTTCACGCGCGCGACCGGCGGCGACCAGCTCGTCGCGCTGACGCAGGCGAAGACGCACGCCAAGCTCGCGCTCTTCGATCCCGGCGCGGGCGGGCTCACACGCAGCGACCTCTACGAGAGCGACGTCGACTACGACGTGTCACGCGCCGCGATCGCGGCCGCCGATCTCGGCGCGAACGGCCTGCAGGACGTCGTCGCGCTCTACCCCGCGGCCGACGGATCGGCGCGCGTCGCCGTCTTCGAGGCGGCCGCGTCCTTCCGCCCCGCGACGCCGCTCGTCGCCGCGCCCACGCTGCCGCCGGGCGCGCTCTGCGGTGGACCCGGCGCGCTCGTCGTGGGCGACTGGGACCGCGACGGCCGTGCCGATGTCGCCGCGCTCGCGCCGGCGCTGGGCTCGGTGCGCGCGCAGCTGCTCACGAGCACCGGCAGCGGCTTCACGCTCGCGGCGTCGACGGATGAGGGCCTGCTCTGTCCCACCTGGCCGCTGAGCGGCATGCCGCTCGGATTCGGCGACGCCACGAAGCGACCGCTCTACGTGAAGACGGACAACAACCCGTCGGCGCGTCCGCACTACGGCATCAGCAAGGCGGACATGGTGTTCGAATTGCTCGTGGAAGGTCTCACCACGCGCCTCGCCGCGGTCTACCAGTCGCAGCAGCCCGACGTCATCGGATCGGTGCGGAGCGTGCGCATGACCGACCGCCACGTCCTTCCAAGCCTCGACGCGGCGCTCGTGTATTCCGGCGGCGGGCCGGAGGAGCTCATGGCCATCAACTACGACGCGTCGGTGGGCCGCCGCTACGTCGATCTCTCGCCGAACTACGGGTGGGGCTACCGCGTCGGCTTCCGCGTCGGGCCCTACAACTTCTTCACGACCTACGCGGCGGTGCAGCAGGCGCTCGCGGCCGCGCCCGACGGCGATCAGCCCGCGATCGTCGCGCCCTGGCGCTTCCTTCCGACGGCGACCGGCGACGCGATGTCGGGCGGCTTCGGCGCGAGCGTCCCCGCGAGCACGATCACGATCCCGTACCGCGCGCTCTTCGGCGTGCGCTACGACTACGACCCGGCGACGCGCACCTACGCCCGCTACCAGGACGGCGTGCGGGAGCGGGACGCCGCGAACGGCCAGGTCATCGCGGCGCGGAACATCGTCGTCATCCAGACCGAGGTGCACTTCACGACCGCGTTCGGGCTCGACCCGGCCGGCAACCCCAAGCTCGAGGAGGTCCTCACGGGGGCCGGGAAAGGCGTGGTGTTCCGCAACGGCCGCCGGCAGGACGTGACCTGGAGCCGCGCGGACGTCGTCGATTCGTTCACGTTCACCACCGCGAGCGGCGAGATCGTGCGGCTCTCCCCCGGGCAGACCTGGGTCCACGTCGTGCCGAGCGACTGGAGCATCCCGAGCCAGTAGTCCTCGACCGAGATGCTGTATCCGGTCCTTCCTCTCCCCCGCGCGGGAGCTCGGCGCGCCGCGCGCCGTCGTCGGCCTCGTCGAGGGCGTCGCCGAGGCGACGCAGAACCTCGTCCAGGGCGGATCCGGCCGGCTCGCCGGCCGCGTGGGAGGGCCGCGAGCTCCTGTATCTCGCGTATCTCGCGCGCGTCGAGCTCCGCGCGATCTTCCTCATCGCCTTCATCCCGGGCCCCATCGCGGTCGCGCTCATCGGCGCCGTGCCCGAGCGGCGTCCGGCCGAGTCCGAGGAGCGCGCGCTTCACCCTCGCCGCGCTCCCCGCGACGAACTGGCGCTACCTCGCGGCGATGGCGGTCCTCGGGCTCGGGAGCGCGTCGAGCGCGCTCGTCATCCTGCAGGCGGCGGAGGTCCAGCTCTCGGATACGTGGGGCCGCAAGCGCGTCCTGCTCGTGACGCTCGCGATCTTCGCCGTGGGGAAGGTCCTCGCGGTCGGCCTCGCGGCGCTCGTGGCGGGAACGGCGGCCGGCACGCTCTAGCGGCCCCGCCCACGATGAGCCGCGTCGCGGCGCGCACGCGCGGAAGGGCGGGCGACCCGATCTCGCCGCCGACGCGCGTCGCGTTCGAGCTCGTCGACGACGGCGCCGGTGCGCTCGCCGATGAGCGGGATGTCGAAGCGGAGCTCCCCGGTCATCTCGTCGCGCCGCCCCTCCGCCTCGGTGAGCAAGTCGACGAGGAGCGTCGCGAGATCCTCGCGCACGAGGACGTCGGCGACGTGACGATTGCGCGGACTGTGTCGCGAGCTGCCGCTGCCGTGCGCGAAGGCGACGACGCCGCGTGGGTGCTCGGGCAGCAGGAGGCCGCCCGCGAGCGGTCCCGCGTCCGTCGCGATGCTCATCGGGAGCGCGCGCGGCGGAGATGGTCATGCCGTCACCGGAGCCGCGCGCTTCAGGAGCTCGACGACCTCCTCGTCGGCCACGGGACGGAAGTCGTCGAAGTACGGCCCGACCGCGGTCAGCCCCTCCGGCATGAGCACGCACACCAGATCGTCGACCTCGTGGCGCAGGCGCTCCGCGGTCTCCGGCGGACACACGCCGACGGCGAGGATGATCCGCGCCGCGCCCCGCTTCCGCAGCGTGGCGATCGCCGCGCGTGCGGTGACGCCGGTGGCGACGCCGTCGTCGACGAGGATCGCCGTACGGCCGCGCACGTCGACCGGGCCGCGGCCGGCGCGGTAGCGGCGCTCGCGGCGCTCGAGCTCCCTCGTCTCCTCCGCCGCTACGCGCTCGAGATCCTCGTCGTCCATGCCCGCGAGGCGCATCGACGCGCGATCGACGATGCGCACGCCGCCCGGTGCGATCGCGCCAACGCCGAACTCGGGCTGCGCGGGAGCGCCGAGCTTGCGGACGACGAGCACGTCGAGCGGCGCGCGAAGCGCGCGGGCGATCTCGAACGCGGTCACGACGCCGCCGCGCGGCAGTGCCAGAACGATGGGACGCTCCTCCGCGTCGCCGGCGCGCATCGCGGCGAGCCCATCGCGCCGACGCCGAGCGGCGCGGGCGGGAGGCCCTCGGCTAGGAAGCTAGAGGACGGGCGGGTGCACGGGGTGCAGGTGATCGTGGATGTGCGCGCGACGCCCGTGGTGCTCCTGCTCGTTCTCGCGCGAGTAGTCGTGGCTGTGGACGGCCTGCCCGTGATCGTGCTCGTGCGTGTGCCAGCTGGCCTGGTGGCGCCACTCCGGGTCCGCGCCCTCGACGTGGACGTGCGCGAGGTGGTAGTGGTCGTGCGTGTGCGTCTCGGGCTGATGCGTGTGTTCCGGCTCGCGGCCCGCACCCTCGGTCCGCTGCGTGACCGCCTTCACGAGCGTCGCCATCGCCTCCTCCACGGAAATGGAGATGCCCCGAGCGACCTGCCGACCGGAGAGATCTGTTCATGACCGAGATCTCTACGGCGGAGCCGGTCTCGATGCCTTTCGTTCGACCGTCTCTGATGCCGCTCCCAGTGTCGCGATGTTGATGAGATCTCCATCGCGATCCCTCAGCAGGCCCCTCGGGACATGCCGATCCTGTCACCGCCGGCGCCGCGACGAGAGTGCTGGGTGTCATCGACGACGCGTCCGAACGTCGCTCTCGCTGCACGGCAAACGGAGTACGACGCGTATCAGTCGGGCACGAGCACCGCCGCGCCCTCGAGCGATCCGGAGCGCAGATCCGCAAGCGCTTCGTTGGCGTGCCGCAATCCGTACGCCCGCACCGTCGTACGGACGGGCACCCGTGGAGCGAGCGCGAGGAATTCCTCTCCATCGCGCCGCGTGAGGTTCGCGACCGAACGGATGGTCCGTTCCTCCCACAGGAGCGCGTACGGAAAGGACGGGATGTCGCTCATGTAGATCCCGGCGCAGACCACCGTGCCTCCGGGGCGCACGGCGCGGAGCGCCGCGGGGACGAGCTCGCCGGCGGGCGCGAAGATGATCGCGGCGTCGAGCGGCTCGGGCGATGGCCCGAGCGCGTCGCCCGCCCACTCGGCGCCGACCGAGCGCGCGAAGCGCCGGCTCGCCTCGTCGGCCGCGCGCGTGAACGCGAATACGCGCCGGCCTTCGTGGCGCGCGACCTGCGTGACGATGTGCGCGGCGGCGCCGAAGCCGTACACCCCGAGCCGCGAGGCGTCCCCCGCCGCGCGCAGCGCGCGGTAGCCGATGAGGCCCGCGCACATGAGCGGCGCGGCGTGCGCGTCGTCGAGGTCGGAGGTGATGGGGAAGCAGAAGCGCTCGTCCGCCACCGCGAGCTCGGCGTAGCCGCCGTCGCGCTGGTACCCGGTGAAACGCGCGTTCCGGCAGAGGTTCTCGCGGCCCGCTCGGCAGTGCGCGCACTCGTCGCAGACCCAGCCGAGCCACGGCACGCCCACGCGGTCGCCGACGCGAAGACGCGTGACGTTCGTGCCGGTCTCGCGCACGACGCCGACGATCTCGTGGCCGAGAACGAGCGGCAGCTTCGGATCGGCGAGCTCGCCGTCGCGCGCGTGCAGATCGGTGCGGCAGACGCCACACGCCCCTACCGCGACGAGCACCTCGCGCGGTCCCGGTCGCGGATCGGGGAGCTCACGCGGCACGAGATCCGAAGCTGTGCGCTCGAGGACCATCGCGCGCATCGCAAGACAGGCTACGGCGTCGCGACGCGCAGCGGCTCGACCATGACGAGCGGCAACAGCCGTTCGACCTCCTCGCGCGAACCGAGCTGCGTCCCGGGGACCGCGCAGGTGGCCGCGCCGGCCGCACTGCCGAGGCGGAGACCCTCCGCCAGACCGAGGTCCTCGTCCAGCGCGATCGCGAGCCCGGCCACCATCGAATCGCCGGGGCCGACCGTGCTGCGCGCGAGCACGGCGGGCGGGCGCGCCCTCCATGCTCCGGCGGCCGCGACGCCGATCGCGCCCTGCGCACCCTGCGAGATGACGACGTTCTCGGCGCCGAGCGCCCGGAACGAGCACGCCGCCTCGAGCGCGTCCTCGTCACCGGCGATCGGACGCCCGAGCAGCTCGACCGCCATCGCCGTACACCGTGGGGGCGACACCCGGCGGGACGCTGCCCGCGACGATCACCGTCTCGCCGGCGCGGACATCGGCGAGACGCGCGCGCAGTCGCTCGAGGTCCGCCGCGCTCACGCGCGGACCGGGAAGGTAGCGGCGCGTCCGGCGCGCGAGCCGCCGCTCGAGGACCATCACGTTGATCCGGGTCAGCCCCGGCACGTCGTCGAACGCGTGCGGCACACCCTCGGCGTCGAGACGCGCGCGGACGAGCTCGCCGGTGACGCCGCCGACGAATCCGAGCGCGACGGTGCGGCGTCCGAGGCGCGCGACGACGCGGCTCGCGTTCAGTCCCTTGCCGCCGGGGTCGACCGCGTCGAGGTCGCAGCGGTTGATGTCGCCGAGCGCGACCTCGTCGATCGCGATGGCCTCGTCGACCGCCGGATTCATCGTGACGCTCGTGATCACGCGAGCACCAGCGCTCGCGGGCGGCAGCACTCCGGCACCTCGTCCCGGTAGTCGCCGCCGAACACGATGCCGCGATCGCGGAGCACGACCAGCGGCGAGCCGATGTCGCCCGCGGCCTCGAGCACCCGCACGTGCGCGCACAACGATCGCTGGACGAGCTCGAGGACGGCCGTCTTGCCCGCGCCCGGACCGCCGGTCAACACGATGCGACGTCGCAGGTGAGGGACGGCGCGGTCGCAGGAGTTCATCGGTCGCACGCCGACAACGCTACGGAGCGCGCGCGTCCACGACGTGGGCTGAAGGTCGCCGGCGGCGATGCCGAACGGCCGGGAAGCGTCAGGCTCGCTCGCGCCCGAGTACAGTCGAGCGGGTGACGGACTCCTTCGCGCTGGTGCTGCATTCGCACCTGCCCTACGCACGGGGCGCCGGACGCTGGCCGCACGGCGAGGAATGGGTGCACGAGGCGATCCTCGGGACGTACCTGCCGCTCCTCGGCCTGCTTCACGACCTGCGGGATGACGGCGTGCCGTACGCGATCAGCGTCGGCCTCACCCCGACGCTCCTCGAGCAGCTCGTCGATCCCGATATCGACCATCGCTTCGTCGAGTACTGCGACGACCAGATCCGGCGCGCCGACCAGGACCTTCGGCGCTTCGGCGGGAACGGCGATACGGATCGTGGCGCCCTCGCGATGTTCTACGCGTCGCTGTTCCGCGCGCACCGCGATGCCTACGTGAACCGGTTCGGCCGCGATCTCGTCGGCGCGTTCGCCGATCTCGCGCGGACCGGTCACGTCGAGATCCTCACGTCCGGCGCGACGCACGGCTACCTGCCGCTCCTCGACCCCGCGTCGGTGAACGCGCAGCTCGACGTCGGGACGCGGACGACGCGCCGGCGCACCGGCGTCGACCCGCGCGGCATCTGGCTTCCGGAGTGCGCGTACGCGCCGGGCCTCGAGGACATCCTCGAGTCATTCGGCATCACGCACTTCTTCACCGACGCGGCGCTCTTCGGCGGGAAGCGCCTCGTCGAGCACGGCCACCGCTTCGAGGGACCGCGGTCGGGTGACGCCCTCGCGGCGCCGCTCGTCGGCACGAACGCGATCGACGTGCTGCGTCCGTATCTCGTGCGCGCGTCAGGCGTCGCGGCGATCGCGCGTCACGACACGGTCTCGGGGCAGGTGTGGTCCGCGATGATGGGCTACCCCGGCGACCCCTCGTACCGTGAGTTCCACCGCAAGGACGAGCGGAGCGGGCTGCGATATTGGCGCGTCACCGACGTCGCCGTCGGGCTCCCCGGCAAGGCGACGTACTCGCCGGGCGCGGCGTCCGAGCGTGTGCGCTCGCACGCCGAGCACTTCGTCGGTCTCGTGCGCGACACGCTCGCGCGCCGCCCGCATCGCGATCGGTCCGCGCTGCTGACGGTCACCTTCGACGCGGAGCTCTTCGGCCATTGGTGGTTCGAGGGCATCGACTGGCTCGGGCGCGTGCTGCGCGAGCTCTCCGCGCGCGGGCCGCGTCCGGTGAGCGTGCGCGATCACCTGCGCGCCGACCCTCCGCGCGAGCGCGTCGAGCTGCAGGAGGGATCGTGGGGAAAGAACAACGACCACTCCACGTGGGCGAACGAACGCACGATGTGGATGTGGACCGAGCTCGACCGCATGGCGGACGAGATGCGCGACCTGCGTGCGGTCCCGATCGTCGGACAGATGCGCGAGCGCGCGGCGCGTCAGGCCGCGCGCGAGCTGCTGCTCGCGCAGTCGAGCGACTGGCCGTTCCTCGTGACCACGGGTCAGGCCACGGACTACGCGGTCGAGCGGTTCCGCGGCCACGCCATGCGCTTCCGGCGCTGCTGCGAGCTCGCGCGGCGCGCCACCGCGGGGGATGAGGTGGAGCTCAGGAGCATCGAGCGCGCGGACAACCCGTTCCCCGACGCGTCGCCCGACGACTTCGCGGTGGGAGACGTGGTCGCGAGCCGCGCGTAGCGCGGCTCCGCGCTAGGCCTTCTTGGCTTCGCCCTTCGCGGGCGCGGCGGGCGCGCCCTTCGCGGCGGGCGCCGCGCCGGCGGCAGGCTTCGCGCCGGCGACAGGCTTCGCGCCGGCGACAGGCTTCGCGCCGGCGGACTCGCCCTCGGCAGGCGTCGCGCCCTCGGCGGCAGCAGCCTCGCCCTCGGCGGGCACCGCGGCCGCGGCCGGAGTCGGCTCTTCCTCCACGCGGACCGGGACGACGCGCACGATGAGCTCGTCGGCCTCGTCGAGGAGCTCGACCTTCGACGCGTCGACGACGAGGTCACGGACGTACAGCGAATCGTCGATCTCGAGCAGCTTCGAGAGGTCGACCTCGATGAAGTGCGGGATGTCCTGCGGGAAGGCTTCGATGGTGGTCTCGCTCTTCGCGTGCACCAGCACGCCGCCGGCCTTCACCGCCGGCGACTCGCCGACGAAGTGGAGCGGGACCTCGGCGTGGACCTTCTCGGTGAGCGACACGCGCTGGAAGTCGACGTGGAGGAGCGCGCCGGTGAGCGTGCTGCGCGACACGTCGTGGATGAGCGCGGGCACCTCGCCGTCGGGCAGGCCCGCGAGGCTGACGAGCGTGGTGTTGCCCCAGCGGCGATAGCCTCGCTCGAACTCCTTCAGATCGGTCTGGACGGGGGTCGAGTCCCTGTGGCCGCCGAAGACGACGCCCGGCAGCACGCCTTGGCGGCGCAGGCGGTTGACCTTCTTCCCGGTGAGGGCGCGCGGCTGGATCGCGATCTTCTGGTTGTCGGCCACGTGGAGCTCCCCTTCGTGCGGTGCGGAGCCTGAAGTATCGCCGATTTAGGGGGGTGTCGGGAAGTCCAGGACGACGCGGATGGGTCCGGAGAGCGTCAGGACCGACGGGCACGCGAGGTGGTCGAGCCCGACCGCGGCCTGGACCGTCGCCTCGAAGTCCTCGACGATCCGGACCTCCTTGACGAGCGGCGTGGTTGGCCTCTGGTCGGACGACGCGAGCGTCGTCCGGCCGGCGCTGGTGTGCGCGTCGGTGTTCTGGAAGCGGACCCGGAAGTACGCGTTCCCGGCGACGGTGACGGCCTGCCCGCTCGGGCCGGAGAAGGAGCTCGCGACGTCGATCGAGTAGGGCGGGACGCCGTAGGCGCCGACGCCCCGATCGGTCGGGCTGAAGTCGAAGACGAGGCGGTCGAAACCGGGGTTGTGGGCGATGCGGATCGCGGTCAGCAGCACGCGGTTCGCGTCGGAGCCGCCCGCCTGCGGGGCGCAGGCCGCGCTCGGCGTGCTACCCGGACTCGTCGACGGGCGTGGGCTTGGCGACGGCGAGGCGGATGGGGAGGGCGTTGGGCTCGGCGTGCGGCTGGGCGCGGCGGTGGTTGGTTCGGCGGTGGTCGGAGCGACCGTCGGCGATGGCGAGATACGTACCGTCTCCTGAGGCGTGCATGCCGCAGCCGTCGCGAGAACGAACAGAAGGAGTGCACCTGGAAGGCGCCGACGGCCCATCATCTGTCCCAAGCCTCCCTCATCGTCGCTGCTTTGTCGAGTTAACGGACAAACGAGCGAGCGTTGCGTACGGATGGCGTACGAAACGTGTGCTTGGGAGCCTTCTGCGGTAAAATGACCGCTACGTGGCCGATCGCCTGCGATTGGCGCTGGTCTTCCACCAGCACCAGCCGGCCGGGAACTTCCCGAATGTCTTCTCCGAGGTGACCGAGCGTGCATACGCGCCGCTCGTGGCCGCCCTCTATCGGCACCCCGAAGTGAAGGCGAGCCTGCACTTCTCGGGGCCGCTCCTCGACTGGCTCGAGCACAATCGTCCCGACGTCATCGGCGACCTCTCGGACCTCGTGCGGCGCGGGCAGATCGAGCTCCTCTCGGGCGGCTACTACGAGCCGGTCCTCGTGGGCATCCCGCGGCGCGACGCGGTGGGCCAGATCCGCGCGCTTACCGACCGCGTGCACGCGATCTTCGGGCAGCGGCCGCTCGGCGCATGGCTCACCGAGCGCGTGTGGGAGCCGCACGTGCCGTCGCTCATGGCCGAGGCAGGCGTCGCCTACACGGTCCTCGACGACGAGCACTTCCTGCGCGCGGGTCTCAGGAAAGAGGAGACCGGCGAGTCGTACATCACCGAGGATCAGGGCCTTCCGCTGGTCGTCTTCCCCGGCAGCATGAAGCTGCGCTACCTCATCCCGTTCCGCGACGTGAACCAGACGATCAAGGAGCTGCGCGAGCGCCACGCCGAGGGCGCGCGCCTCATCGTCTACGCCGACGACGGCGAGAAGTTCGGCGCGTGGCCGGGCACCTACCAGCGCGTGCACAAGGATGGCTGGCTCGAGCAGTTCTTCACCGCGATCGCGCAGGCCGACTTCATCCAGACCGCGACGCTCGAGGACGCCTGGATCTTCCAGAAGCCCGCGCGCCGCATCTACATCCCAGGCGGCTCGTATCCCGAGATGTCGGCCTGGGCGCTCGACGCGCCGGCCGCGCGCCGCATGCAGCAGGCCCGCAACAAGCTCGGCGAGGATCTCGAATCGCTCGTGGTCGCGCCGCTCTGGCGCAACTTCCTCGCGAAGTATCCCGAGGCGAACGCGCTCCACAAGCGCATGCTCATCGTGTCGGAAGAGCTCGCGCGCCGCAGCATCCTCGACGCGTCGCAGGAAGTGCGGCAGGCGCAGCAGAATCTGTGGCGGGCGCAGGGCAACGACGTGTACTGGCACGGTGTGTTCGGCGGCATCTACTTCCCGCACCTGCGCGCCGACGCGTACGCCTCGCTGCTGAAGGCCGAGCGCATCCTGTCCGAGCGCCGCGTCGCGGCCGGCGAGCAGCGCGACTACGACATCGACGGCTACGACGAATACATCTTCCGCGGCAACACCGGCGCCGTCTTCGTGCACGTGCAGGGCGGCGCCATCATCGAGTGGGACCTCTATCCGTCGGCGACGAACCTCGTCGACACGCTCGCGCGGCGGCCCGAGGCCGAGCACGAGGAGCTGCGCCGCGCCGAGAAGGCCGGCAAGGTCCTCACCGGCAAGGCCGCGGAGAAGGACGGGAAGTCGATCCACGAGGCCGTGCGCGCCAAGGAGCGCGGTCTCTCGAAGCTGCTCGAGTACGACCCGGCGCGGCGCGCGCTCTTCCAGGACTCATTCGTCGTGGGGAAGGGCGAGCCGGTCAATCTGCACGCCGCGTACTACACGCTCTCGCCGCAGCGTGAGGCGCGCACCGTCGCGCTCTCGCTCGAGCCGCCGGCCAAGCTGCTCGCGTCCGTCCCGGGGTTCGGCATCCGCAAGGACATCCGCATCGCGGACGAGGGACTCGCGGCGGGAGTGCGCTACCGTCTCCGCAACGACGGCGAGGACACCATCGAGCTCACCTTCATCAGCGCCTCGAACCTCGGCCTGCTGGACGAGAACGACGCGAGCGACACGATCGTGCTCGGCACACGCAAGACGACGCCGAACAGGCCGATCGAGGCGAAGCACGTCGCCGAGGTCCAGGTGCACTCGAGCTCGCACCATTTCGACCTCACGCTCGCGGTCGACCCGCCGGCGCTCGTCACGAGCAAGCCCATCTACGCGATCTCGAATTCCGAGAGCGGATTCGAGCGCATCTACGAGCAGACCGAGCTCACGTTCGCCTGGAACGTCGAGATCGAGCCCGACGGGCACGTGGACCTGGAGATCCGGGGTACCGCCGTCGGCCAGATGGTCGAGCCCGAGGTCACGCGGCCCACGGCCCGCCGTCGCAAGACGACGGCGCCCGGCACCGAAACCGCGGCGCGCCCCAAGAAGTAACACTCCCGAGGCGGTCACATGTCTGAGCCGATGCACACCCAGCCCGCGCCCCGCCCGTCGTCGGGGACCAACCCCGCCGCGCTCTTCCTCGTCGGCGTCATCCTTGGCGGGCTGTCCGGCGGCGCGGCCGCGACGGTGATCGAGGGCCGCGCGCCCTCGGATCGCGTCGCGCTCTCGCCGGCGCCCACCGGTATCCCGACGTCCGCGCCGGTCACTGTCGCTGTCGGCGCCGACACCACGGTCGACGTGGTGCGCGAGCTCCTTCCCGCGGTGGTGACCGTGGTGAATCGCGCGCAGAACGGGCAGGCGCAGTCGAGCGGCTCGGGCTTCGTGATCGACGCGCAGCAGGGCTACGTCGCCACGAACAACCACGTCGTCGAGAACCCACGCGGCACCGGTGCCGGCGCGTCGTTCGACGTCATCTTCAGCGACAACCGCACCGTGCGGGCGACGCTCGTCGGCCGCGATCCGCAGACCGACATCGCCGTGCTGCGCGTGCCGGCGCAGAACCTCGTCGCCGCGCCGCTCGCCGACTCGGACAAGGCCCCCGTCGGAGCGCACGTCATCGCCATCGGCAGCCCGCTCGGCGAATTCCAGAACACGGTCACCGAGGGCGTCATCTCCGCGAAGGGCCGCCGCGTCCAGGAGAGCTCGCAGGTCTTCCTCGAGGACATGCTCCAGACCGACGCCGCGATCAATCCCGGCAACTCCGGCGGTCCGCTCATCTGGATCGCCGCCAAGCAGGTCGTCGGCATGAACACGCTCGTGCAGCTCGACCCGCAGACGGAGACGATCGCGCAGGGCCTCGGGTTCGCCGTGTCGAGCAACACCGTCAGAGACATCGCGAACGAGCTCATCAAGAACGGGCAGGTCGTGCGCGGGTTCATCGGCATCTCGTACCTGCCGCTCACGCCGCGCCAGGCCATCTCGCTCGGGCTCTCGGCGACGGCGGGTATCACGGTCGAGGGCGTCGTGCCCGGATCGCCGGCGGCGCAGGCCGGCATCAAGGCCGGTGACATCATCACGAAGGTGAACGACCAGCAGATCGACCAGGAGCACCCGCTGACCTCGATCATGGCGAAGACGCGGCCCGGCGATAGGGTGCGCCTCGCCGTGATCCGCGGCGGCCAGACGCAGGTCATCGAGCTGACGCTGGGCCGCCAGTCCTGAGCACGACCGCGCGGCTCGGTCCGCGCGACGCGTTCCTCTACATCGCGGCCGCGACGATGGGCTCGTTCGGGCTCGGCGTCACCTCCTTCTATCTGAACTTCTTCTACCGCGCGCTGGGCTACGAGGGGCTCGCGCTCGGCGGCCTCGTCGGGTCGCAGGCGATCGGCGTCGCGGCCGGCGTCGTCGTCGCGAGGTGGATCGCGCCGGGGCGCTCGCGCCGTCTCGTGATCATCGGTGGCGGCGTCGTCGTCGGCGCGGGCATCGCCGGCATCCTCACGCAGGCCGCCTTCGCGCTCCTCGTCGTCAGCGCGGCGCTGGTCGGGCTCGGCGGCATCGTGGCGTCGAGCTCGGGCATCGCGCTCCTCGCGGACGCGACCGAGGCGCGCGCCAGGTCCTCGCGCTTCGGCCAGCAGATCGCGCTCGGCACGATGGCCGCGTTCGGCGCGAGCGTCCTCGCGGGCCTGCTCGCGGCGCCGGTCGCGCGCCTCCTGGGCGTGGGGGAGAACGACCCGCTCACGCTGCGGGCGCTCGTCGCGCTCGGCGGACTGGTCGGCGCGGCGTCGGCGATCCCGGTCCTCTTCATCCGCGACGTCGCGGTGCCGCCCGCCACCTCGCCGCACGCGAGTCGCATCCTCCCGCGGTTCGTCGCCGTCGAGATCGCCTTCGGGCTGGGCGCCGGCTCGTTCATCCCGTTCATCAACCTCTTCTTCGCGGACCGCTTCGGACTCGACTTCCGCGCCATCGGCCTCGCTCTCGGGACCATCGCGGTCGCCGGCAGCCTCGGCGCGCTGGTCCACGGCCGCCTCGTGGCGTCACGCATGGGGATGGTGCCCGCGGTCGCGTCGGTCGTGGTGAGCTCGCTGCCGTTCGCGCTCCTCGCCGCGTTCACCGGCAACGTGGTCGTCGCGGTCGCCGCGCTCGCGGTCCGCGCGCTGCTCATGTTCGGCACGCAGGCGACCTGGTCCGCCTACCAGCTGTCGAGCTTCACGCCCGCGGAGCGCGCGGCGGCGAACGCGACGCTGGCCCTCGCCTGGAACGTCGCCGCGGCGATCGCCTCCTCGCTCTCGGGCGCGGTCCGCGGCGCGCTCGGGCCGGATGGGTTCACCGTGAACGTTCTGGTGCTGGTCGCGTGTTATCTCGCCGGCGCGGCGCTCCAGCTCGCGCTGTTCCACGGCCGCGAGCCGCAGGGCGACGCGGCGGCGGCCGCGTGGCCAACCAACCCGGATTAGGCGAGACTCGTCACGTGCTCCCCTCGCCACGCGAGCTCGTCGGCGACGCCCTGCGCGACGCGCTCGCGCGCGCCGCCGCCGCGCACGGCTGGCAGGGTGCGGACGCGCCCATCGACGTCGAGGTGCCCGCGAACGCCGCCCACGGTGACTACGCGACCAGCGTGGCGATGCGGCTCGCGAAGCCGCTGCGCACGCCGCCGCGCGACATCGCGAGCGCGATCGTCGCGGAGGTGCGGCGCGAACCGCCCATCGCCTCGGCCGAGGTCGCGGGCGGCGGATTCGTGAACGTCCGCCTCGACGACGCGTGGCTGCGTCGGCAGGTCATCGAGATCGTGAAGGCCGGCGAATCCTACGGTCGCTCGAACGTGCTCGCCGGAAAGAAGATCCAGGTCGAGTTCATCTCGGCGAACCCGACCGGACCGCTCACCGTCGCGAACGCGCGCGGCGGTCCGCTCGGCGACGTCCTGTCGAACGTCCTGGCGTTCGCCGGTGCCGACGTGCAGCGCGAGTACTACGTCGAGGACGGCGGGACGCAGGTGAAGCGCTTCGGCGAGTCCGTCGCGGTGCGCTACCGGCAGCTGTTCGGCGAGGAGATCGCGCTGCCCGCCGACGGGTACCAGGGCGACTACGTGAAGGACATCGCGGCGCAGATCAAGGAGCGCCACGGCGCGCGGTATCGCGACCTCCCGCTCGAGGAGCAGGGCGAGGCCTTCGGTCCCATGGCCATCGACTGGGTCGTCGCGGACGCGCAGCGGGTCACCGGGAAGTTCGGCATCCATTTCGACACCTGGTTCAGGCAGTCGTCGTTCATCGCGTCGGGCTACCTCGACGAGACGATCGCGGTCCTGAAGAAGAAGGGTGTGATCGTCGAGCGCGACGGCGTCGTGTTCTTCGAGACGCCCGAGGCGGTCGCGCTGCGGCGCGAAGGCGAGGAGGGCTGGGTCCTCGTCGACGCCGCTGGGGATCCGAAGTACCTCGGAACGGACATCGCCTATCACCGCCTCTGCCTGGTGGAACGCGGCATCGACATCAAGCTCGACGTGTGGGGCGCGAACACGCAGTACCACCTCGCGCAGATGAAGATCGCGCTCCCGGTGCTCGGCATCGACCCGAAGCGGTTCGAGGTCGTGCTCTACCAATACGTGAACTTCCTCAAAGAGGGCGTGCTGACGCGCATGGGCCGCCGCACCGGGCAGTACATCCTGCTCGAGGACGTCCTCGACGCGGTCGGCGCGGACGTCACGCGCTTCTTCCTGCTGCAGCGCGGCGCGGATTCACCGCTCGACTTCGACTTCGAGCTCGCGGTGCAGCAGTCGAACGACAACCCCGTGTACTACGTGCAGTACGCGCACGCGCGCATCGCGAGCATCTTCCGCACCGCGGGCGAGCGCGGTCTCACGCCCGAGGGCGGCGACGTGCAGCTCCTCAGCGCGCCCGCGGAGCGCGAGCTCATCCGCCTCTGCCAGAAGCTCCCGGAGCTCCTCGTCGACATCGCCGCGCACCGCGGCGTCCACCTGCTCACCGTCTACGCGCTCGAGCTCGCGGGCGCGTTCCACGGCTTCTATCGCGACCACCGCGTGGTCGACGACGCGAACCTGCCGCTCTCGAAGGCGCGTCTGCGTCTCATGCAGGCCGTGCAGGTGACGCTGCGGCAGACGCTTCGCCTCATCGGAGTGAGCGCGCCCGAGTCGATGTAGGGCTTCGCGCCGAGCGTGACCCGGCGCATGGCCCCTTTCGGGTGCCCTCGAACGCGTCATCCGGATCGCCGAGCTCGATGCCGCGGTCGGCGACCGGGATCTCGGCGCGCATCGCGCGGAGGGGAGACGCTGCGGTGTCGGCTCGGAGCGTCGCGGAGGGCTCCGCGGTGCTACCGCGCCGGGCTCGGTGAGGGGCTCGCGCCGCGTCCGCCGCCGCCCTGGCCGCCGGGCCCGCCCTGGCCGCCGAAGAGCTGCTGCAGCGCGTTGCCGCCGACCACGATCGCGCTCGCCGACAGGTTGCCCGTCGCGTCGGTCGTGCCGACGATCTGGATCTGGTCGTTCGCCTTGAGGTCGCTCGTCTTGATCTCGGCCTCGGTCGTCTTCACGACGCGCGTGTTCGTCCCGACGAGCACGATCTCGCTCGTGACCGCCGGCGACGCGCCCTGCTGGCCGGGCTGGCGGACCTCGACGGTGATGGAGCCGTCGTTCACCGACAGCACGCGTCCGGTGAGGAGCGTCTGCCCGCCCGCCGCCGCGCCGCCGCCGCGCGCGCTACCGCCGCCCTGGATGAAGCGGCCGCCGCCGCCCGACGGCGACGCCGACGGAGCCGCCGTCGCGGCGCCGCCGCGGCCGACGGTCATACCCGCCGCGAATCCGCCGCCCGCGAGCGCGAGGCCGAGGACCGCGGCGATGACGATCTGCGTTGTCTTCATGGTGTCGCTCCTTCACTCGTAGCGCAGCGCTTGGATGGGGTGGAGGCGCGCCGCGCGCATCGCGGGGTACAGACCGAATACGACGCCGATCGCGACCGAGACGCCGACGGCGATCGCGACGGTGCTGGGGGTGATGAGCAGCTGCAGCGAGGCCGCCTGCGGGATGCGCTGCACCGCCTGCGTGATGCTCCAGCCGAGCAGGATGCCGAGCACGCCGCCGAGACCGGTGAGCACGATGCTCTCGATGAGGAACTGTACGGCGATGTCCTGCCGCCGCGCCCCGATGGCCTTGCGGATGCCGATCTCGCGGGTCCGCTCGTTCACCGTGACGAGCATGATGTTCATGATCCCGATGCCGCCGACCAGGAGGCTGATGCCGCCGATCGCGCCGAGCAGCAGGGTGAACGTCCCGGTGACCGCGCCGAGCGCCGCGAGCGTGTCGTTCTGGTTCGTCACGGTGAAGTCAGCGGATGCGGGGTCGGTGATCTTGTGGCGCACGAGCAGGATGTTGAACACGTCGTCGGTGGTCTGCTGCATCGAGTCGCTGTCGAGCGCCTTCACGACGATGGCGTTCACGACGTCGCGGCGTCCGGTGAGGATCTTCTGTCCGGTCGTGAGCGGCACGAGGATCTGGTCGTCGCGGCTGAAGCCGAAGGTCGTCCCCTTCGTGTCGAGCACGCCCACGACCTTGAAGTTGAGGATGCGCGCGCGCTGCGCGCCGCCCTGGCCCCCGCCGCCGCCGAAGACCTGCCGCAGCTGGATCGTCTGGCCGACGGCGTCCGCGTCGCCGAACAGGTTCGCCGCGGTCGTCGCGCCGAGCACGGCGACCTGCGACGACAGGGTGATGTCGGACTGCGTGAAGAACTCCCCGGCCTGCAGGTTCCAGTCGCGAACCTGCGGGTATTCCTCCGTGACCGCGGTGACCTGCGTGTTCCAGTTCTGGCCGGCCGCCGTGACCTGCCAGCGGCCGGCGCCCTGCTCCGCCTCGATGGCCTTGATCGACGTGCCGAGCTGGTCCTGCAGCGCGCGCACGTCCGCCTCGGTGAGGTTCTGCGACTGCGCGCCCGCGCCGCGGAGTCCCTGATCCGTGAGCTGCGCCGGCGTCACGGTGATGAGGTTCGACCCGAGTGACAGGATCGTGGACTGGACCTGCGCCGACGCGCCGTTGCCCACGGCGACCATCGCGATCACCGAGGCGACGCCGATGATGACGCCGAGCATCGTGAGCGCGGAGCGCAGCTTGTTCGTGACGAGCGACTGCAGCGCGGAGCGGAACGAGTCGTAGATCTTCATCGCCGCGTCGCGCTCACTCCTCGCCCGCGCCGATGCCGGCGGCGATCTCGTCCTCGGCCCGGCGCGGCTCGAGGACGGGCTCGTCGTGGGCGATCACGCCGTCGCGCATGCGGACGATGCGCTTGGCGTGCGACGCGACGTCCGGCTCGTGCGTGACCATCACGACCGTCTTTCCCGTGTCGTTCAGGCGCTGGAAGATCGCGAGGATCTCCGCGCTCGAGCGGGAGTCGAGGTTCCCGGTGGGCTCGTCCGCGAGGATCATCGCCGGGTCGTTGAGGAGCGCGCGCGCGATCGCGACGCGCTGCTGCTGGCCGCCGGAGAGCTCGCTGGGCCGGTGGTGCACGCGGTCGCCGAGGCCGACCTCGCCGAGCGCGGCGAGCGAGCGTGCACGCCGGTCCCTGCCGTCGCCGCCGTAGACGAGCGGCAGCTCGACGTTCTCGACGGCATTGAGGCGGGGCAGGAGGTTGAACGTCTGGAACACGAAGCCGATGCGCTTGTTGCGGATCGCGGCGAGCTGGTCGTCGTTCAGGGTGCCGATCGTCTCGCCGGCGAGCTGGTAGGTGCCGGCGTCCGGCGCGTCGAGGCAGCCGAGGATGTTCATCATCGTCGACTTGCCCGATCCGGACGGGCCCATGATCGCCACGAACTCGCCGGGGTAGATGTCGAGGTCGACGCCACGCAGGGCGCGGACTTCGATCTCGTTCCCGATGCGGTAGGTCTTCGTGATGCCGCGGAGCCGTACGACCGGGTCGGGCGTAGGCGGAAGACGGCCGGCGAGGCTCACCTGCCGATGATCACCGGCCCGCCCCCGCCGAAGCCGCGGTTCGGCTGGGCGCTGGCGCCGGCCCGCGCCTGCGGGATGACGATGACGTCGCCCTCGGCGAGGCCGCTCACCGCCTCCGTGAACTGATCGTTCGCGAGGCCGAAGGTGACGGGGGTGTCGACGGGCTCGCCTCCCTTCAACACCTGCACGCCGCGCTGGCCCGAGAGCGTGCGGATCGCCGTGTTCGGCACGAGGAGCACGTTCTGCTTGCTCGCGAGGATGACCGCGGCGGTGCCGCTCATGCCGGCCTTCAGCGACGGGGCGGGGATGTCGATCGCGATGTCGATGCCGTACACCGGCACGCCCTGCGAGATCGTCGCCACCGGATCGAGCGAGCTGACCTTGCCCGTCATCTTCTGGCCCGCGAGCGCGTCGATGGTGACGTTCGCGACCTGACCGAGCTTCAGCTTGGAGACGTCGGCCTCGCCGACGGTGCCGTGCAGCGCCATGCTCTGCGTGTTCGTGAGGACCATGAACGCGCTGTTGGTGTTGCCGCCCGCGACGAACTCGCCGACCTGGTTCGCGATCGACGCGACGATGCCGGCGGCGGGCGCGGTCAGGACGGCCGCGTCGAGGTTCGACTGCGCCGTGGCGACGCCGTTGCTCGCGTTTTCCACGCTCACCTGCGCGGATCGCAGGTTGAAGGGGATGCTCGCCACGGCGCTCTGCGCCTGCCGGATGCTCGTCGCGGCGCGGTCCTGCGCCGTCGAGACGGCCTGCACCGCGTTCGCGTAGCTGCCCTGGATCGTGTCGCCGATCGTCGACAGCGAGCCCGAGGCCTGCGCGATCCGCGACTTCGCGGTCGACGCGCTCTGCGTCGTCTGGCTCAGCATGATGAGCAGGTTCTGCAGGTCGGCGCGGATCGCCGTGAGGCTGTAGTCGCCGATGCTGCCGGAGGAGTTCACGGTCGTCTGGGCGGCCGCCACGCTCGACTGCACGCTGTTGATCGACCCGGTCACCGCGTCGATGGAGCTCGTCAGGCGCGTCGACGCCGTCGAGTAGCTCAACTGCTGCGTCTGGAACGCGCCGGCGAGACCCGTGGTGTCGCTGTTCGACGCGATCGCGTCGTCGAACGCCTGCGCGCTCTGGAGGATCGCGCTCTGCACGCCGCCGAATTCGCCGAGGGCGGGTGAGAGCAGGTTCGTGGAATACGCGGCGGCGTTCTGGAGCGCGACCTGGGCCTGGTTGATCGAGCTCGTCGCGGACTTCACGTCGTTGGTCTGGTTCACGTTGCCGAGCTCGACGAGGAGGGCGCCGACGCTCGCCTGCAGGTTCCCGATCGCGGTGTTCAGCGACGACGCGTCACCGCGCGCGAGGTTCGTCAGCGACGTGAAGTTGAACTTCGCGCTCGAGTAGCTCGTCTTGATCCTGTTGAGCGCCTGCTGCGCGTTCGCGATGTCGGTCGCGGCGGACTTCTGCGTCTCCTCGAGCGCGCGCTGCGTGTCGCTCGCGGAGAGCTGCGCCTTCTGGAAGCTGGCCTGCGCGCTCGCGAGGTTCTGCTGCGCGGTCGAGAGCGCGGTCTGCAGGTCGGTCGTGTCGAGCTTCGCGAGCGGCTGGCCGGCGGTCACCGCTTGACCGGTCGACACGTACACCTCGGCGAGGCGTCCGCCGGTCTTGAACGCGAGGCGCGCCTGGCCGGTCGCGCTGACCGAGCCCGAGACGCTCACGGTCTGCGTCACGCTGCCGCGCGTCACGGTCGCCGTCCGCAGCTCCGCCTTCGGTGCCGGGCTGTTGGCTCGCGCGACCATCGTGACCCCGCCGGCCGCCGCGGCGACGAGCACCAGTACGACGATGCGCCCGGGCCACGTCGCGACGTAGCTTGGAAGATTCATGCGTCGACCCCTCCCCCGACCAGACGCGCCGATACGACGGCGCCGAGCGAGTACGCGACGACGGCGAGGAGCGTGAGCGGCCCGATCGCCGGGATCTGCCACACCAGATACAGCAGCGTGGCGCCGATGAGCGCGATCGCCGGCGCCGGGATCGTCGACCCGAAGCGTGCAAGCGCGCGCGGCCGGAAGATCGCGTCGCCGAGCCGCCACGCCGCCGCCGAGAAGCCGACCGCGAGCACCACGAGCAGGAAGACGAGGATGACGCCGAACGCGGCGAGGCCGAGCTGCAGCGCGGCCGGGACCCCGAAGGGGCCGCCGCGCGCGTTCGTCGCGACGTATCCGAGGTAGACGACCCACGCGAGCGCCGTGGCGGAGAAGCCGAGGCCGAGCATCGCGAACCCCGCGAGGAGGACGCGTACCTGCGTGCGCCACCCGCCGAGGGACGCGCGGTAGGCCGAGACGACGCGATCGTTCGCGAGGACGAGCGTCGTCGCGGTGACGAGGATGACGAGGAGGAAGCCCGCCGCGTCGCGGGCGCCGTCGGAGACGTTGCGCTGGAACGGCACGATCGCCCCGAGCGGCCCGACGCGATCCTGCGCGTCCGCGATCGTGCGCGCGGGCGGCGGCGTGCCGCGGAAGTCGAAGAAGATGCGCGGCCGCGCGGGCCGCAGCTCGGTCGCCCTCGCGGTCGTGCCCGGCTCGGTCGCCACCGCGCCGACGTAGAGCACCGTGCTGACGCCGATGGCGAGCACGAGCGCGCCGAGGACGACGAGCGCGTCGCGCCGCGTCATCGGCTCAGCGTCCGCGTCGATCCGCTCGACACGAAGAGCGCGTGCGCCGCGACGGCGCACGCGAGACCGAGGAGCGCGAGCGCGACGATCGTGAGCCCGTCGACGAAGAAGAACGCGTCGCCCGTCTCGGTCGATGCGGCGGTCACGATGTTCGAGATCGCGCGCGCGAAGTCGTCGCCGTGGACGAGGATCTGCCACACCAGGAAGACGAGGCTGGGGAGCGCGAAGAGCACGGCGACGATCCATTCCCACCCGACACGACGGTCGCCGCGCACACGGGTCATGACCGCGTCGCGGAAACCGAAGGGCAGGGCCGTCGGCGGCGCGGCCGACAGCAGGCGATGGAGCTCACGCTCCTCCGGCTCGAGATCGATCAGAGCATTCATGCCTCGCGCTCCTTTCGACGCGTCGCGAGCCGTGCCACGAGCGCGGCGCGCGCGCGGTGGAGGTGCGTCTTCACCGTGCCGAGGGGGATGCCGAGCGTATCGGCCACCTCTTGATAGGACAGCTGCTGCATGTGCCGAAGCGTGAGCGCCGCGCGGTAATGGGGCGGCAGCTCGGCCATCGCGGAGAGGACCTCGGACAGCTCCTCGCGGCGGAGCGCCGACGACTCCGGGCCCTCCTCGTCGGGCTCGGGCGACTCGGGGAGCTCCTCGACCGGCGTCTCGTGCGCGTGCCAGCGCTGCACGTGGTTGAGGCTGGCGTTCGTGGCGATGCGGTAGATCCACGGTCCGAAGGGAAGCGTGGGGTCGTACTGGTGGAGCGCACGATACGCGCGGATGAAGGCCTCCTGAGCGCAGTCGTTCGCGGCGTCGGAGTCGTTCGTGATGCGCAGCGCGATGTTGTACACGCGTCCTCCGTACCGTTCGACCAGCGTCGAGAATGCTTCGGTATCGCCGGAGAGGCACCTCGCGACGACCTCCTGGTCGCTGCGATTCAGCACAGGCGGACCCCACGCCGGCGGGCCCCCTCCGGCAGCAGTACCCGCCGCCCCGCGGGGCGGTTTCGCGTATCGTGGACCTCCCGATGGACATGACCTGGCTCGGCCACGCGTGCTTCCGAATGCGTGGCCGAGAGGGCATCGTCCTCACCGATCCCCCCGATCCCAAGTCCGGTCACGCGATCCCCCGCACCGAGGCCGGCCTCGTGACCATGTCCCACGAGCATCCCGGTCATGCCAGCCTCCGCTCCGTCGCAGGCGAGCCCGTCGTCCTGCTCGGACCCGGAGAGTACGAGGTCCACGACGTCCTCGTTACCGGTATCGGGACCTTCCACGACGACGAGAAAGGCTCGGCACGGGGCCGCAACACCGTGTTCGCCATCCGCCTCGACGACCTCGTCATCTGCCACCTCGGCGACCTGGGACACGTCCTTCCCGCGGCCGACCTGGAGAAGCTCGGGGACGTGGACATCGCACTCGTCCCGATCAGCGGCCCGGACACCAACCTGTCCGCGGCGCGCGCGGCCGAGGTCGTCCACCAGCTCGAGCCAAAGGTCGTCGTGCCGATGTCGTACGACCCGGATGACGTGAAGAAGGACACGCCGTTCCAACGGCTGCTCCACGAGCTCGGGGTGAAGGAGCTCACGCCCGTCCCGAAGCTCTCGGTCACGCGCGGCACGCTCCCGGAGAACCTGCAGGTCGTCGCGCTCGACTCGCGCGCCCGGTAGCGATCGGTCGCGCCGACCCATAGACGCCATCCGGAGATTTGCCTACCCTCCGCGAGAACCACGAGGGAGGGACGACATGGCCAAGGCGGATGCGCGGTCTGCCTTCCAGTACGGGCTCGCCATCTTCACGCTCACCGCACTCCTGGGTCTCGCGAACGCGACGCAGCTCTTCGGCGCGCTCGACCGCAACACGCTGCTCACGCACCTGCATTCCGGGACGCTCGGTTGGATCACGATGGGCGTGATCGGACTCTCGGTCTGGATCTTCGGCGGGACCGGCAAGAGCACCGCGATCCGCGTCTCCGCGGCGTCGACCGCCGCGTACGTGCTCGCGTTCTGGTCCGGCAGCTTCTACGCGCGAGCGGCGTTCGGCACGACGGAGCTGCTCGTCATCGCGTACTGGTTCTGGTTTGCCGCGTCACGCGGCATGGCGGAGGGGGGATTCGGCAGGCTCGATGTCCCGAAGCTCTCGGTCGTGCTCGGTCTCACGACACTGCTCATCGGTTCGACGCTCGGCGTCACCGTCCAGATCCTGCTCGCGACCGGGAACGTCATCCCGTCGTCGCCCGATCTCGTCGGCGCGCACGCGTCCGCGCAGACCGGCGGCTACCTCGTGCTCGTGATGGCGGGCTTCATCGAATGGCAGCTGACCGGCGGCGGACGGCGCGGCGCCGCCGGCCTCATCCAGGTCGCGCTCCTGTTCGTCGGCGGCATCGTGCTGGCGCTCAGCCTGCTGCTCGCCGCGCAGCTCGGACCCCAGCTGTCGCAGGCGCTCCCCGGCATCGCGACGCTGCTCACGCTCGCGGGGATCATCATCGCCGCCGTGCGACTCGGCCGCGTCGCGATGGGCGTGTCGTGGACGTCGGGCGGTCAGCGCCATCTCGCGATGGGCGTGCCGTGGGTCGTCGCCGCGGTGATCTTCCAGTTCTTCCTCGTCCAGCAGTTCATCGCCGCGCAGGGCGACGTCACGAAGGTCTCCGTCGGCCTGCTCCACTCGCTCGACCACTCGTACTTCGTGGGGCTCTCCACCAACGTCCTGTTCGGAGCGATCCTCGCGCTCACGACGAACGGCGCGCGCAGATGGTCGTGGGCCGACGACCTCGTCTTCTGGGGCCTGAACGTCGGCGCGGCCGCCTTCGTCGCGGTCCTCATCACGGTGGGCTCGGGCGAGGGCGCCAAGCCGTTCACGCATCCGGTCTCCTACACGGCGCCGGTCATGGGCCTCGCCGCGCTGCTCGGCATCGCCACGCTGCTGCGGCGGCTGCGGGTCGCCCGGGCGCCGGCGGTCGCGCCGGTGCGCGCCTAGCAAGAGACGGCGGCGGCCGTCGTGCGACGGCCGCCGCCGCTCAGCGTTCCCAGCGCAGCGAGGAGAGCGAGGGGTACGAGCCGTAGTAGCCGAAGCCGGTGAGTGGGCGGATGCGCAGGAGCGCGACCGCGTCGGAACCATCGGGCCGCGACGCCCACAGCTCGAGCCACACGTCCGTCCCGCCCTTCGCGTCGAGCGTCCGGCGGAGCACGAGCAGGAGCCGACCGTCCTGGGACACGCCCTCGTCCGCGTATCCCGGCACGCGGCGGAGCGTGCCCCGCGTTCCCGTCGACGGATCGATGCTCTGGATGGAGCGGTCGCCGACGCCGCGGCCGGCGAAATACGACGCGACGTCGTATCGACCGGACGCGCCACGAACGAACCACAACCGTCCGTCGCTGCCCCAGCTCGGCGCGAGCCCCTCGTCCGGCGCGGTGAGGTCGCGCGAGCCGGACTCAGGCGTCCACACGCGAAGCGTCTTGTCGCGCCATGCCTCGCGACCCGTACCGGCGATGTACGCGAGCGTGTGTGGCGCGCGCCACGCCGGCGGTCTCACGAGCGTGTACCCGAGCTCGACGAACGATCCGGTGCTCACGTCGATCACGATGAGCGGCCGGCCGTCGGCGTCCGCGGAGGCGCTCACGAAGGGGATCTGCCACACGGCGAGGTAGCGCTCGTCCGGCGACCACGGGCCGGCGCGTTCGGTGCGGCGGAACACGTACGGCGGGATGTTCGGGTTCGGCTGCGCGGCCGGCTCCGACGGATCGGCCGGCGGTGAATAGAGGAGGCGCTCGGTACCGGTGCGCGTGTCGATGAGCCAGAGATCGGTGCGACCCGTGAGCCCGTCCGCCACGACGCTCCGGCACTCGAGCGCGTAGCGCCCGCTCGGGGAGAGCGCGGCGACGCCGGAGGCCGCGGCATCCGGGTCCCGCGCGATCGCTCCCGTCGCGCCGTCGTACTTCCAACCAGAGAGGAACCCGCCCGAGATCGTGCCGACGCGTGGATCGGAGCCGAGCGCGATCGGGCCGTTCGGCGACGCCGTGGGGAGCGGCGTGAGCGTCGCCGGCGCACGGGTCGCCACGGTCGCGGCCGGCGCCGCCGGCGCGGTCGTGCTCGAGACGTGGTCCCCGCACGCCACGAGCGTCAACGCGAGCCCGACGAGCACGGTGATCCGCACGACCCGCAGCATCGCGTCGCCGGCGCTCCGCGGAATCTGATTTCGCGGCGCGATGTTTTACGCTCGTCCGAGCGAGCCTGCGCTGCTACTGCGGCGTGCGCGAAGCGCACACGCCACGCAGACGAGCGCGGCGGAGGCCGTGCGACTATACTTTTCCTACGTCGCACAAGCGGTGCGGCGACTTTTTCTGTTCGGAAGGTCTCATCCCTTGTACGCAGTCGTCCGCAGCGGCGGGAAGCAGTACCGAGTCGAAGAGGGCTCGCTCGTGACGGTGGGCAAGCTGGCAGGCGATGCCGGCGACACCATCACGCTCGGCGAGATCCTGTTCGTCGCGGACAACGAGGCCGTCAAGGCGGGCCCGGCCGCGCTCAAGGGAGCCAGGATCACGGCCGAGATCGTCGGCCACGGCAAGGGCCCGAAGATCGACGTCCTCCGCTACAAGAACAAGACGCGCCAGCGGAAGATGCGCGGCCACCGCCAGGACGAGACGACCATCCGGATCACGAAGATCGAGGGCCTGAGGTAAGGACATGGCACATAAGAAAGGTGCGGGCTCTACCCGCAACGGTCGCGATTCCGCCGGGCAGCGCCTCGGCGTGAAGGAGTACGCGGGCGTCCGCGTCGAGGCGGGCACGGTGCTCGTCCGGCAGCGCGGGACGAAGCTGCTCCCCGGCCAGAACGTCGGCGTCGGCAAGGACCACACCCTCTTCGCGCTCGTCGCGGGCGAGGTGCGGTACGGTCCCGCGCGCGACGATCGCCGCCGGGTGTCGGTCATCCCGCAGGCATGAGCTTGAGGCGTGCGACGAGCGATTCACTCGCGAGGAGCGAGTCCGACACCCGAGTGACAACGAGGGCTTGAGAGAGCGCGGGAGCAGACCATGAAAGAGAAGATCCACCCCACGTACGTCCAGGCGAAGGTCCAGTGCGCCTGCGGCAACACGTTCACGACCGGTTCGACGAAGCCCGAGCTGCACGTCGAGGTGTGCGCGAAGTGCCACCCGTTCTTCACGGGCAAGCAGCACCTCCTCGATGTCCAGGGCCGCGTCGATCGCTTCAACAAGCGATACGCGAAGTCCGACGCGGCGTCCGCGACCGCGGAGGCCGCCAAGAGCCGTTAGCTGGGCCGCCCGTTCGGCGCGCCCCACGCGTGAGCGGCGTCTCCTCGACCCACGCCGGGTTGGAGGTGGTCGTCGGCAGCATGTTCAGCGGGAAGAGCGAAGAGCTCATCCGTCGCGTGAAGCGCGCGGTCATCGCCCGCCGCGCGGTGCAGGTCTTCAAGCCCCTCATCGACGATCGCTACGGCGTCGAGGTCGTGCGCTCGCACGACGGCGATTCGTTCGTGGCGCGCCCGGTGCGTAGCAGCGAGGAGATCCTCGAGCTCGTGTCGCCGGAGACGACGGTCGTGGGCATCGACGAGGTGCAGTTCTTCGATCCCGCGATCGTCGACGTGGTCCGCGCGCTGGTCGCGAGCGGCCGGCGCGTCATCTGCGCCGGGCTCGATCTCGACTTCCGCGGCGAGCCGTTCGGACCGGTGCCGACGCTGCTCGCGCTGGCCGAGCGCGTCGATAAGCTCGAGGCGATCTGCGTCGTGTGCGGCGAAGCCGCCACGCGCACGCAGCGCATCGTGAACGGCATTCCCGCCTTCTACGACGAGCCGATCATCGTCGTCGGCGCCAAGGAGGCGTACGAGGCGCGCTGCCGAGCCTGCCACGAAGTACCCAGGCGAGCGAGGAGCGGCGTTGCCGCGACGAGCGAGACCACGAGCCCTCAGCGTGTCTCCCCGCCGAAGGCGAGAGATCGAGCATGACGCCGAAGCCCTCCGCCTACGGCGGCCAGGCGGTCATCGAGGGCGTGATGATCCGCGGCCGCCGCACCATCGCGCTCGCGTGCCGCCAGCCCGACGGTGGCATCTACCGGTACCGCGAGCCGCTGCGCTCGCCGCTGCTGCGCTCGCGGGTCGCGCGCGCGCCGTTCGTGCGCGGGCTCGTCGTGCTCTGGGAATCCGTCTCGTACGGGATGCGCATGCTCATGCGCTCGGCCGACGTGCAGATGCCGGCGGAGGCCGCGCCGAGCGGGTCGCGCTCGCGATCGAGCGCCGTCGCCATGGGCGTCGCGCTCGCCACCGCGCTCGCGGTGTTCATCGGCATCCCCTACGTCGTCACGCAGGCGCTGCGCGGCGCGATCGCGTCGAGCGTGGTGCTGAACGTCGCCGAGGGCATCGTTCGGCTCGCGCTCTTCCTCGGCTACATCGCCGCGATCTCGTTCCTGCCCGACATCCGCCGCGTGTTCGCCTACCACGGCGCCGAGCACATGACCATCCACGCGTTCGAGCACGGCGATCCGCTCACGCCCGACCGCATCGCGCCGTACCCCACGGCACATCCGCGCTGCGGGACGGCGTTCCTGCTGTTCGTGGTGTTCATCTCGATCGTGCTCTTCGCGTTCGTGCCGCGCGTCAACGTCCTCGTCGACGCGTTCACCCGGCTGGCGCTGGTCGTTCCGGTGGCGTCGACCTCGTACGAGGCGTTGCGGCTCGCCGCCGCGCACGAGGGCAATCCGCTCGTCGCGATCCTCGTCGCGCCCGGCATCCTGCTCCAGCGCATCACCACGCGCCGACCGGATGCCGGGATGATCGAGGTGGCGGTCGCGTCGCTCGAAGAGGCGATCGCGGGCGACCAGGAGGCGGCCGCATGACCGATCTCTTCACGCCGGGCCTGCGCCGCCGTCTCGCGCGGATCGAACAGCGCTACGACGAGCTCGCCCGGCTCATGTCCGATCCCGCCACGACGTCCGATCCCAACCGCATCCGCGAGGTGGGGCAGGAGCTCGCGAGCCTCGAGGAGATCGTCGATACGGTGCGGCGGCTCCGCGCCGCCGAGGGCCAGGTGAAGGAGGTGCGGGAGCTCATCGAGTCCGACGACGGCGATCTCCGCGATCTCGCGCGCGAGGAGCTCGCCACCGCATCGGCGCGCGTCGACGAGCTCGTCGCGAGGCTTCGCCTGCAGCTCATCCCGCGCGACCCGCTCGACGAGAAGAACGTCATCGTGGAGATCCGCGCGGGCGAGGGCGGCGAGGAGGCGGCGCTGTTCGCGGCCGACCTCTACCGCATGTACTCGCGCTACGCCGAGCGGCACCGCTGGAAGATCGAGATCCTGTCCCAGAGCGACTCCGAGAAGGGCGGCTTCAAGGAGATCATCTTTCGCGTCGCGGGGAAGGGCGCGTACAGCAAGCTGAAGTACGAGTCCGGGGTGCACCGCGTGCAGCGCGTGCCCGCGACGGAGGCCCAGGGCCGCATCCACACCTCGACCGCGACCGTCGCGGTCCTGCCCGAGGCGGAGGAGATGGACGTCGAGATCGACGAGTCCGACCTGAAGATCGACGTGTATCGCGCCGGCGGGAAGGGCGGCCAGGGCGTGAACACGACCGATTCCGCCGTCCGCATCACGCATCTCCCCACCGGCATCGTCGTCACCTGCCAGGACGAACGATCGCAGCTGAAGAACAAGGCGAAGGCGATGGCGGTGCTCCGCGCGCGCCTCCTCGCGGCCGAGCAGGAGCGCCGCGAGACCGAGCAGGGCGACGCGCGCCGCGCCCAGATCGGCCGCGGCGAGCGCTCCGAGAAGATGCGCACGTACAATTTCCCGCAGGACCGCATCACCGACAAGCGCGTCGGTCACAACTTCTCGAACATCGAGCGCCGGATGGACGGCGACATCGACGACATCGTCGAGGAGCTCTCCACCGAGGACGAGGCGGAGCGGCTCGCGCGGCTCGAAGAGGCGGTGGACTGACATGGACCGGACGCGATCGACCTAGCCATCCGCGGCGGGACCGTCGTCACGGCCGCCGGGAGCGAGCGGACGGATGTCGGCGTCGAAGACGGGCGCATCGCGCGCGTCGGCCGCGTCCCGCGCGCCGAGCGCGAGGTCGACGCGACCGGGCTCCTGCTCCTTCCCGGCTGCGTCGACCTGCACACGCACCTCGCGTCGACGCCGGGGTGGACGCCGCTCGACGACTTCGCGCACGGCACGCGCGCCGCGCTCGCGGGCGGCGTGACGACGGTCGTCTCGATGGTCTATCAGGAGGAGGGATCGCTGCGCCGCGGTATCGAGCGCGGATCGCGCGACGCCGAGCGATCGCACGCCGATTTCGCGTTCCACGCCGTCGTCACCGACCCGAGCGCGGAGGCCATCGCGGAGCTGCCCGCGCTCGCGCGCGAGGGGCACGCCGGGATCAAGGTGTTCATGGTCACGAAGCGCTTCGTGGAGCGGACGCCGGACTACCTCGCGCTCTACCGCGCCGCCGCCCGCGCCGGCGCCCTCGTCGCGGTGCACGCCGAGGATCACGTGCTCGTCGAGCGCGCCACCGCCGCGCTGCGTCTCGCGCGCAGGACGGGCGTCCAGCACTTCCCGGCGAGCCGCCCGGTCGAGGCGGAGGCCGCCGCCGTCCGCTCCGCCGTCGCGCACGCCGCGGAGACCGGCGCCGCGATCTACCTCACGCATCTGTCGTCCGGCGCCGCGCTCGAGGAGGTCCGCGGCGCGAAGGCGTCGCGCGCCGCGCGCGTCCACGCGGAGACGCGGCCGCTCTACCTGTATCTCACGCGCGAGCGCTTCGATCGTCCGGATGGCGCGCTCTGGGTGGGGCAGCCGCCGCTCCGCGAGCGGTCGGATGTGTACGCGGTATGGCGCGCCGTCGCGGACCGGACCGTGGACACCGTCGGGACGGACCACATCCCCTGGACGCGCGCGCAGAAGCTCGAGCCGGGGCTCGCCTTCGACGATATCCCGCCCGGTGTCGCCAACCTCGAGACGCTGCTCCCGATGCTCTACTCCGAGGGCGTTCGGCGCGAGCGCCTGGGCGTCGAGCGACTCGTGGAGGTGCTCGCGACGGCGCCCGCGCGGATCGCGGGCCTCGCGTCGAAGGGCGAGATCGCCGTCGGCAAGGACGCCGACCTCGTGCTGTTCGATCCCGCGATGACGCGGACCGTGCGCGCGAGGGAGATGCACTCCGCCGCCGACTACGACCCGTATGAGGGTTGGGAGGTCACCGGATGGCCGCGCGCCGTCTACCTCCGGGGCACGCTCGCGTACGACGGCGAGATACGCATCCGGCCCGGCACCGGTCGCTTCGTTCCCCGCTCGCCGATCGCGTAGGGAACCCACGCCCGCCCCGGTTGTACGGGGTTGCGAGGACCGCCGGAGGTGCGCCACGTTTCGTAAGGCCGCGCTGTTCGCCGCGATGTTCACCGCCCCGCTCGCGTTCGGCACGATGGGCCTCGCGGCCGGGGGCAGCTGCATCCCGCCGGCCGGCACGCCGAGCGAAGGGACCGGGCTCGCGGTCTCGATCAAGGGCTGCCTCTTCGGGCCGGCGATCCTTCACGCGCCCGTCGGCGGAACGGTCACGTGGACGAACGACGATTTCCTGCCGCACGCGGTGGCCGGGCTCGGGTGGTCGGCGAACGACGACCCGTTTGGCACGTTCTCTCCCGGCGCGTCCATCCGGCACACCTTCGACGCACCGGGCATCTACACGTACATGTGTCATCTGCACCCGGGCATGAGCGGCATCGTGATCGTGGGCGACGTGGCCTTCCCGCCCGCGCCGCCGCCGCCCACCCTGTCCGCGCCGGCCGTCGCCGCTCCGCGATCCGTGGTGCCTCCGATCGAGGCGCCGCTTGCGGGCGCCCTCGTCGCGTTCGCCGCGGTGGGTGGATACGCGCTGGCGAGATGGCCGCGGCGCTGGCGCCTCTCCGGGGCCACGGTCCGGGCCTTTCTCGCGGACCGGCGTGACGAACCGCGCGGGTACGACCAGACCAGCGAGCTTCCGGTCGGCGACGATGGCGATCGCGGGCCGGACCGGCCCGGTCAGGACCACCCTCGCGAACGTCATGCCATGTCGCACGCACGGCCTGCGGCATCGCGGTACCGTTTGGCGATGGATCGGCTGCCGTACGACGACGACACCGCGTTCACCCTCGCCGACGACGCGTCGACCGCGGCGCGCATCGCGCGCACCGTGGCCGTGGGCGAGCTCCGAGCCAAGCGTTTCGGCGAGTGGACCGCGGTCGAGGTGCTCGGGCACGTCGCGGACATGGCCGAGGTCTTCGCCGAGCGCGTGCGGCGCGTCATCGCCGAGGACCGGCCGCGCCTCGCGTCGGTGGACCAGGACAAGATCGCCGCCGAACGGCGGAACGACGAGCGCGCCCCGATGGAGCTCTCCAAGCGCATCCAGGCCGCGCATGCCGAGCTCGTCCGGCTCCTCATGGACCGGGCGAACCGCTCTCGAGTGGGCGTCCACGAGGAGCAGGGCGAGGTGGACGCCGGACACCTCGGCGCCTATCACGCCCGGCACGCGCACGAGCACGTGAGCGATCTCGCGTCAGCCTTCCCGCCGTCCCGGTAGGCGGCCCCTCGAGCGGAACTCATAGGCGTGGCGTAATACCTACCGCATGGACACCGTCCACGCGCAGGTGATCGCGCCGCTCTCCCGCGCCGACGCGGAGCGGCTCCTGCCGGAGCTGGCCACGGGCCGCCAGACGTTCGAGCGGCGGGTGCTCCGCGCCAGATGCCTCAAGTATCTCGAGTCGTTCGACCTTGCCTGGGCCGAGCTGAACGCGGTCCTGCCGCTCGTCAGGGACCCGGTGCTCCGTGCCCGCGTCGCCGTCGATCTGCTGCACCTCTCCTATTACCTCGTCCGGCGCGACGACTCGATCCGCTTCAAAGCGATGGCCGAGGCGGACGCCGCCGCCGATCCGCTGATCCTCGCGGAGCTCCATCTCGGCAGCTCGATCGTGAACACGGCATCGAACGAGATCCGCGAGGCGCTCGCCGACGCGCGTCGCGCCGAGGACGCGCTGGCCGTCGCGGCGCGCGGGCGCGGCCGCGATCTCGTGACCACGCGCGTGCAGCGCCAGCTCGCGCACCTCCTGTCCCACGCGGGCGATTACGTCGGCGCGCGCGCCGCGGCCGAGGCGACGGTGCGGCATGCCGCGCGACTCAACGACGCCGCCGAAGCGGCATGGGCGACGTACACGGTCGGCTTCGTCGACTGGTTCGCCGGCCGCCTCGACAACGCGGTCGACGCGTTCACGAAGGCCGAGGCGGAGCTTCGCCAGTACGGCTCGTCGGTCTGGCGTCACACGCTCCTCTGTCTCGCGCGCGCGAAGCTCGAGCGCGGCGAGCTCACCGAGGGCGAGCGCCTGGCGCGGCAGAGCGCGACCGGCGCGGAGGAGGACCACGGCCACGTCGCGCTCCTGCGGGGCGAGACCGAAGTGGCCGATCTCATCCTGAGCCGCGCGCCGAAAGGCATGCCCGAGGACGAGCAGTTCCGCGACTTCGTGCGCGCGATCGTCGCGGCGCAGAAGGGCGATCCGCGGAAGGGCGTGCGCATGCTCGAGCAGGCGACGCGCGAGTTCGAATCGCGCGGGATGGATCACTGGGCCATCGGCGCCGCCGTGCACGCGGCGTTCTGGCGCGAGTCGATCGTCCGTGGTGGCGGCGTCACGCGCGCGATCGCGCTCGTCCGCGACATCGGGACGCGCGGTGGCGAGGGCTTCGCGTACTACCTGCCGGAGGTCGCTGCCTGGCTGGGCCGCGCCGCAGAGCGCGACGGGCAGGCCCGCGCGCTCGGTCACACGATCCGCGCGCGGGCGGAGGCGGCGGAACGGCGCGCGAAGGCGGACGCGGGCGAGGGTGCGGGGGCGTCCGCCCTCGACGAGGCGACGTTCGGGCTGCGCGCGATCGGCCTCACCTGGCGCGAGATCGGGATCCTCCGCGAGATGGAGCAGCTCTCGCGCGAGGGCAAGCGTCTCGACCGCGACGCGCTCGCGGGCCGTCTCGCTTTGTCGCCGAACACGCTGCGCGTGCACCTCACGCGCATCCGCGCGAAGCTCGACGTGGTCGACAAGCGTGGCGACGAGGTGCTGCTCGAAGCCGCGCTCTCGCGGCGGCCGGGACTCGTCGCGCCCTGATCCGCCGAGCGTCAGGCCGCGGGCGGATCGCTCACCCGAGCTCGACGGCCTCCCGCCACGTCGGTACGTGCGTGGTGAATCCGAGCGCCTTCACGCGCGGCTCGAGCGCCGCCTCGGCGCCGGGATCGCCGTGGACGAGGAACACCGTCTTCGGGAAGCCGGCGTCGCCGGGTCTCTTGCCCTTCGAGAAGTTGGCGATCCACGCCTCGAGCTCGTGCTCGTCGGCGTGCGCGGAGAACCCGCTGATCGAGCGGACGCGGCAGCGCACGTCGCGTGGCTGCCCGTCGAGCTTCACCCGCTTCGCGCCGGCCTGCAGGTGGGCGCCGAGCGTGCCCTCGCCCTGATAGCCGACGAAGAGCAGGGTCGCCGTCGGATCGTCGATGAGGTTGCGCAGGTGATGGAGCACGCGCCCCCCGGTGAGCATGCCGTTCGAGGCGACGATCATGTACGGCCGCGGCGCGCCCTTGATCCTCTTCGAGTCCTCCGCGTCGTTCGTCACCACCGCCCCGGGGTAGTCGAGCGGATCGTCGCGCCTCGCGAGCAGCGCCCTCGTCTCGTCGTCGAAGTACTCGGCGTGGCGCCGGTAGATGCCGCTCGCCTTCGACGCCATCGGCGAGTCGAGGTAGAGCGGCAGCCGCGGGATCTTCCCTTCCGCGAGCAGGCGGTCGAGCTCGAAGACGACCTCCTGCGTGCGGCCGATCGCGAACGACGGGACGAGGAGCACCCCGCGCGCCTGCTCGGTGAGCGTCACCGCCTCGGCGAGCACGCGGAGCGCTTCCGCCTGCGGGTCGTGCTCGCGCCCGCCGTACGTCGACTCCATCAGCACGTAGTCCGCGTCGGTGAGCGTGCTGGGATCGCGGATGATCGGCGTGTTCGGCCGGCCGATGTCGCCGGAGAACACGATGACGCGCTCGGGCGAGCCGTCGCCATCGTCCGCGACGACGCGGATCATCGCCGAGCCGAGGATGTGCCCGGCGTCGTAGAGCGTCGCGCGCACGCCCGCCGCGACCTCGATCTCCTTCCCGTACGGGATCGCGCGGAACGCGCCGAGCGACGCCTGCGCGTCGGCGACCGTGTAGAGCGGAAGGTCGATGGCGGTCGTGGCGTGCGGCTGCTGCGCGATGACCGCTCGCTCCGGGTCGCGCGCCTCGCCGCGTCCGTGCTCGGCGGCGGCCTCCTCGCCCTCGGGCGCCTCGTGCGCGCGGCGTTCGCGGCGCTCGGCGAATTCCTCCTGGAGCTTCGCGGAGTCGAGCAGCACGAGCGCCGCGAGCTCCATGGTCCCGGCCGTCGCGAAGATCGGCGCGCGCAGCCCGCGCGCGTGCATGAGCGGGATCAGACCGCAGTGATCGAGGTGCGCGTGGGTGAGCAGCATCGCGTCGATGCTCGCCGGGTCGTACGCCGGCGCCGCGCGGTTGTGTTCGACCTCGTGGGGGTTGCCCTGGAACATGCCGCAGTCCACGAGGACCTTCGCCCGCTTCGTCTCGAGGAGGAACTGCGACCCGGTCACGGTGTTCGCCGCGCCGAGGAAGGAGAGCCGCATCGTTTGGCTATTCTGCGTCCCATGTTCGGTCCGTACCTGCGGGGGGAGCGCGTCACGCTGCGGCCCGCCGACGACAGCGACCCGCCGCGGTTCGTGCCGTGGTTCGCCGATCCCGAGGTCACGCGCTACCTCGGCCGCCGTTCCGCGGCCGCGCTCTATCAGGAGGTCGACTTCTTCAAGCGCGTCGGCGAATCGAAGACCGACGTGCTGTGGATCATCGAGGTCGCGGGCGAGTCGGTCGGCGCGATCGGCATCCATCAGATCGACTGGCAGAACGCTCACGCGGTCACGGGCATCGTCATCGGCGAGAAGGCGCGCTGGCGGAGCGGCGTCGCGTCAGAAGCGATGGCGCTTCGCACGCGCTACGCCTTCCGGGAGCTGAACCTGCAGAAGCTCACGACCGAGGTCTTCGTGGACAACGTCGCGAGCCGTAAGGCGCTCGAGAAGAACGGCTACCGCACCGTCGGCGTCCACCGGCACCACTTCTTCACCGGCGGAGCGTGGCACGACGTGTGGCTCGGCGAGGTCCTGCGAGCCGATTGGGAGAAGGCGCAGCGCCAGACGTGAGCTGACACCGGAGTGCGACGGAGAGGCCGGTCGCCCCTCTGCTAGCCTTGCCGCCGGGCGG
Organism: Candidatus Limnocylindria bacterium; assembly: GCA_035651155.1. Lineage (GTDB taxonomy): Bacteria > Chloroflexota > Limnocylindria > P2-11E > P2-11E > CF-39. Next base: position 42,068 of record DASRGG010000012.1, read on the forward strand.
GATGCGGTGAAGCGTTCGAAGCGTTTGGTCGCGATGCTCATCGTCCTCCTCGTCGTCGTGGGAGGTGGTGCGTACCTGTACTTCCCGCGCGGCGAGAGCCTTTCGGCCGCCGTGTCCGCGACGCTCGCGGTCCTGAACACGGACATCACGGCGCAACGCGGCGCCACCGGCGACTTCGCGCCGGCGCTCGACGGCGATCTGTTCAAGACCGGCGACGTCGTGAAGTCGAGTCAGAACGGACGCGCCGTCCTCACGTTCTTCGACGGCTCGACGCTCACGGTCGACCCCGGCTCCGTCGTGCGCGTGGCGTCGCTCAATCGTCTCGATGACGGAGGCATCCAGGCCGTGATCGAGCAGACCCTCGGCCGCACCTGGGCATCCGTCTCGAAGCTCAAGACCGCCGATTCGAAGTTCGAGATCAAGACGCCCACGTCGACGGCCGCCGTGCGGGGGACCGCCTTCGAGACGAACGTGCAGCGGCGTCCCGACGGCAGCATCGCGGTCACCTACACCGCCGACGATGGGCAGCTCCTCGTGACGGCGGCCGCCGGCGGCCAGACGATCGTGACGCCGAACACCCAGGTCGAGATCGCCCAGAACCAGCCGGCGCCGCAGAACCCGACGCCGCTCCCGCCGCAGCCCACGCTTCGCGTGACCTCGTCGACCGGCGTCGGCTTCGCGGTGACGAGCCCCGGCGGCGCGACCTGCGGATCGGCCGGGAACAAGGCCGAGATCTTCGGCTGCCTCCAGAACGGCAACACCATCACCATCCGCCAGCCGGTCGCGGGCCGCTACTCGGTGCTCATGACCGCCGCCGCGCCGGCGCAGAACGCGACGGTCATGGTGGAAGCGCTGCTCGGCACGACCGTGCAGGCGACGCGCACCCTGACGCGCACCTTCGCGCTCGGCGACCTCGTGCGCAGCGCGTTCGCGTACGGCACGGGCACGCCGCAGACCGTCGGCGCGTTCGATCCCGCGGAGCTCGTCACGAGCGTCTGCGGCGCGGTCGGGACCGGCCGCGTCTTCTCGGGCGGAACGCTGCAGGAGCGTACCGACCAGCTCGTCGCGTTCGGGCAGGCGAACCACAACGCCGACGTCGCGCTCGTCGCGACGGAGGCCGAGCTGAACGCCGAGCTCGCTCGGCAGCTCGCGGCCGGCTCCGGCGGCGCGCCGGTCACCGGCGCGCACGTCACCATCGACCCATCCGGGCTGCACTTCTCCGGCGACGTGTCGACGCCGATCGGCGCCTTCACCGCGGCCGGCGACGCGAGCATGGGTCCGCTGGGCGGCAGGCTCGCGGTGCACATCCGCAACCTCACGGCCGGACCGATCCCCGGCGCGATCCTCGACCAGGTGCGCGCGACGATCGAGCAGAGCGCGAGCGGCGTCTCCGACTCGGTCCCCTTCACCGTACGCCAGGTCGCGCTGCGGAGCGGATGCTTCGCGATCATGGGGACCACCCGCTAGCAGCGCCTCGCGGCTAGCATCTTCGCGTGGATCCCCGCCTCGACTCCATCGTCCGTGACGGCATGGACCGCCATCACGTGCCCGGCGTGGCGGTCGGCATCTGGCGCGATGGAGAAGAAGTGCTCGGCGGCTGGGGCGTCACGAACGTCGACCACCCCCTTCCGGTCGACGCGGACACGCTCTTCCAGGTCGCTTCCGTCACGAAGACGATGACCGCGACCGTCATCATGCGGCTCGTCGATCGCGGCGACGTCGACCTCGACGCGCCGGTCCGCACCTATCTGCCGTCGTTCCAGCTACGGGACGCGGACGCCGCGAAGCGCGCGACGGTGAAGCACCTCGTGACGCACACCGGCGGGTGGCTGGGCGACTGCTTCGCCGACTTCGGCAACGGCGACGACGCGGTCCAGCGCTACGTCGACGCGATGGTGGACCTCGAGCAGCTGACCCCGCTCGGCGAGGTCTGGCACTACTCGAACTCCTCGTTCACCGTGCTCGGCCGGATCATCGAGGTCGTCACGAAGATGACCTACGAGGAGGCGACGCGCGCGCTGCTCTTCGCGCCGCTCGGCATGGATCATTCGGTGTTCTCGGCGGGCGAGGCCATCGTGCTCCGTACCTCCGTCGGCCATCAGGTCATCGACGAGAAGCCGCGCGTGGCGAAGCCGTGGTCCTTCCCGCGCGCGACGACACCGGTGGGCGGCGTCGTCTCGACGGTGCGCGATCTGCTCCGGTACGCGCGCTTCCATCTGGGCGACGGCACGGCGCCGGACGGGACGCGGCTCCTCTCGCGGGAGAGCATCGAGCTCATGCGCACGCCGCTCGCGGGCGCCGACCTCGATCGCCGGGTCGGCGTCGCGTGGTTCCTGCGGGACATCCAGGGCGTGCGGCTGCAGTACCACGGTGGCGTCGCGATCGGGCAACAGGGCGTGCTCGTGCTCGCGCCCGGACGGAACGCGGCCATCGCGGTCGAGACGAACTCGACGCGCGGCGGCCTCCTCCACGGGGACGTCACGAAGTGGTGGCAGAGGGAGCACCTCGGCATCGAGCAGCCCGCGCCGGCGTACGTCGAGCTCGACCGTCCGCGCTACACCGAGCTCGCCGGACGCTACCTCGCGGAGCTCTCCGATGCCGCGCTCGAGCTGTCGGATACCGGTCTCGTCTATCGATCGTTCTCGCACAACAAGCTCAAGGTCGTGCCGCCGCCGCAGGATCCGCCGCCGTCCCGCGTCGCCTTCACATCGGACGACGAGTTCACGCTGCTCGACGGCCCGCTGAAGGACACCCGCGGCGAATTCCTGCGCGCGGACGGCCGGCTGCGCTGGATGCGCGTGGGCGGCCGCCTCTACCGCCGCGCGGAGGCCTAGCTAGTGCGCCAGTACCTCGAGATCCTGCGCAAGGCCATGGAGGCCGGCGTCGATCGCGCCGACCGCACCGGCACGGGCACGCGCGCGATCTTCGGCGAGGTCATGCGCTTCCGCATGGGCGACGGCTTCCCCGCGGTGACGACCAAGCGTCTCGCGTTCCGCTCCGTGCTGGGCGAGCTGCTCTGGTTCCTCGCAGGCTCGTCCGACGTGAACGAGCTGCACGCGCTCGGCGTGCGCATCTGGGACGGGAACGCGTACGCGCCGTACTGGATCGGCAGGGCGCGGTTCGAGGGCGATGCGGGGCGCAACTACGGCCAGCAGTGGCGCGATTGGATCGCGCCGGACGGCCGTCACGTCGACCAGCTGCGCGACGTGATCCGGAACCTGGGCGAGACGCCGGAGAGCCGCCGCCACGTGGTCACCGCGTGGAATCCGGGCGAGCTCGATCAGACCAGCCTCCCCGCGTGCCACGCGCTCTTCCAGTTCTTCGTCGCCGACGGACGGCTGTCGCTCTTGATGTACCAGCGCTCGTGCGACCTGTTCCTCGGCGTCCCCTTCAACATCGCCGAGTACGCGCTCCTGCTGCATCTCGTCGCGCAGCTCACCGGTCTCGTGCCGCACGACTTCATCCACGTGCTGGCGGACGCGCACGTGTATCGCGACCACTTCGACGCCGTGCGCGAGCAGCTCGCGCGCGAGCCGTTCCCCTCGCCGCGCCTCGCGCTCGATCCGTCGCTGCGCACCCTCGACGACGTCGTCGCCCGCTACCGCGAGATCGTCGCGCGCGCCCGCGGTGGCGAGAAGCCGGGGCCGCTCCTCGACCGGATCGCGCGCCTCGAGCAGTATCGGTTCCATCCGCCGATCGAAGCGAAGATGGCGGTGTGACGCGACGCGCGGGATGATGACGGCGTGAGCCGCATCGCGTTCGTCGTCGCGTTCGACCGCAACAGGGTCATCGGCAAGGACGGCGCGCTCCCCTGGAGGCTCCCCGACGACATGAAGCGCGTGCGCGAGCTCACGATCGGGAAGCCGCTCATCATGGGCCGCCGCACGTACGACTCGATCGGGCGTGCGCTGCCGCAGCGCACGAACATCGTGCTCACACGAGATCCGTCCTTCCACGCGGACGGCGTGCTGGTCGCGCGCACCCCCGACGAGGCTCTCCGCCTCGCCGGGGACGCGCCGGAGGTCATCGTGTTCGGGGGCGCGGAGATCTTCCGGCAGTTCCTCTCGATGGCCGGCCGCATCTACCTCACGCAGGTCGACGCCAGCATCGAGGGCGGCGACGCGGTCTTCCCGGACCTCGACCCCGCGGAGTGGCGCGAGGTGGAGCGCCGCGAGCATCCGCGGGACGACCGGCACGCGTTCGCCTTCCGCTTCGTCACGCTCGACCGCGTCGTGAAGCGCATGCGGCACGTGCACACCGAGGCGGGCCGGACGTGAGCGCGGGCGGCGCGGGCTTCGTGTGGGACGAGCGCGTCGCGACGCACGTCTATCGCGACGGCCACCCCCTGAAGCCGATCCGCCTCGTGGGCGTGCGCGACACGCTCGAGCGGCTCGGCGCGTTCGCGCGGCACGGCGCGCGCGTGCTCACCCCACGGGCGGCGACGCGCGACGAGATCGAGCGGATCCACGCGCCCGACTACGTCGAGGCGGTGATGCGGGCGTCCGCCGATCCCGAGCCGGACTACTCGGAGTACGGCCTCGACGCGTGGGGCGACACGCCGCCCTTCGCGGGGATGCACGAGGTGAGCCTCCTCACCACCGGCGGCACGCTCAGCGCGATGGAGGAGGTCCTCGCGGGGCGCACGCGCGTCTCGGTGAACTACGCCGGCGGCCTCCATCACGCCATGCGCCGCCGCGCCTCGGGGTTCTGCATCTACAACGACCCGGCGATCGTGTGCGGCCTCCTCGCGGACCGCGGCATGCGCGTGGCCTACGTCGACATCGACGCGCATCACGGTGACGGCGTCCAGGCCGCGTTCTACGAGACCGACCGCGTGCTCACGATCAGCCTGCATCAGTACGGGCCGATGCCCGGGACGCGCACGGTGTTCTTTCCCGGGACCGGCAGCGCCGACGAGCGCGGCCGCGGCGCGGGCGCCGGGTACAGCATCAACGTCGCGCTTCCCGCGTTCACCGACGACACGGCCTACGTCCGCGCGTTCGACGCGGTCGTGCCCGAGCTGCTCGCACGCTACCGGCCGGACGTCCTCGTCACGCAGCAGGGCATCGACCCGCACTACACCGACCCCCTCACGCATCTGCGGATATCCACCCACGCGCGCGAGCACGTGGTGCGGTGGTTCCGTTCGACGCCGTACCCGTGGATCGCGATGGGCGGAGGCGGGTACGCGCTCGATGCCGTTCGCCGCACCTGGGCGCTGGAGTATCTGGTGATGCTGGGCGCGGACATCCCCGACGAGCTGCACGACGCCGATCCGCCGGCGTGGACGGGCGCGCAGCGCGCGGCGATCGACGAGATGACCGACGGCGCCGTGTCGGCCGCGCTCGCCGCGGCGTGGTGAGCCTCGAGGGCCTGGCGCTCCTCGCGCGCTCGCCCCGCGCGGGCGTCGACCGCGTGCTCGTGCGGCCGAGCGTGGTCCTCGCCTTCGTGCTCCTGGTGGTCGCGACGGTGACCTCCACGCTCGTCGCGGCGCGCGTCGGGGGCGCGAGCGACGTGAACGACCTCTTCTTCGCCGGGACGCGGCAGCCCCTGGTACAGGCCATGATCGATTCGCTGGGTCCGCAGCGCACGGCGGTGGTGCTGTACCTCATCCAGCGCTCGTTCGACGCGGTCGTCGTGGCGACCGCCTTCTCGCCGCTCTTCTACTGGCTGCTCGGCTCGACCGCGATCCACGCGGCCGCCCGTCTCGCGGGCGCGCGCCGGCCCTTCGCACCGCTCCTGCTGCTCTTCGCGTACGCGACCGCGCTCACGCTCGTGCCCGCGAACGTCGCGACCCTCGCGCTCGGCGTGGGCAGCGGCTTCGGGCCACAGGTCGCGTCGCTGGTGAGCGTCGCGTGTCTCGTGTGGCTGCTCCTCATCGCGCATCGTGCGATCCAGAGCCACTACGCCGTCGGCGGCGAGCGCGCGCTGCGGATCCTCGTCGTCGCGGTGGTCGTCTTCTACCTGGTGCCGCTGGTGCTCATCGTCGGATCGGCCGTCGCGATCGTCATCGCCGCCGTCGTGCTCGAGTACTTCTAGTGCGCCGCCTCGCGGCGGCGCTGCGCCTGCGCTGCCCGCGCTGTCTCGAGGGCCGCGTCTGGCGCTCGTTCCTCGCGACCTACGAGCGGTGCTCGGTCTGCGGCCTCGTCTACGAGCGCGAGCCGGGCTACTTCACCGGCGCGATGGTGGTGTCCTACGCGCTGGCCGTGCCGACCTTCGGGATCATCGTGATCGCGCTGCTCCTCGCCGGCGTCGACACGGCGATCGCGCTGCTCGCCGGCGGCGCGCTCTACCTCTGCCTCGCGCCCTTCATCCTGCGGTACTCGCGCGTGATCTGGCTGCATTTCGACTGGCTCATCGATCCGGGCTAACGTTCTCATGATGCCGGCGTGGACCCCCAGCGGCGCCTACCTCCTGCGCAGCCGCCTACGCGCGTTCGCGAGCGCGCACGGCCACGACGAGTACGCGTCACTCCTTCGCTGGTCGCAGACCGATCTCGACGGGTTCTGGAGCGCGGTGGACCGCGACCTCGACATCGTCTGGACGAAGCGCTACGAGCGCGTCCTCGACGACACGAAGGGCATCCCGTGGACGGCCTGGTGGGTCGGCGGCCGGATGAACTACGTGAACACGGCGCTGCGGCGGCGCATCGGGCCGGACCACGTCGCGGTGATCGCCGAGGGCGAGGAGGGGAACGTCCGGCGCGTGTCCTACGGGCAGCTGCGCGCGGACGTGGTGGCCTTCGCGCGCGGCCTGCGGCGTCTCGGCCTGTCGAAGGGCGATCGCATCGGGATCTTCATGCCCATGAGCTACGAATGCGTCGTCGCGGTGCTCGCGGCCGGGTACATCGGCGCGGTGTACATCCCGATCTTCTCGGGCTACGGGGCCGAGGCCATCGCGGGACGCCTGCGCGACTGCGAGGCGGTCGCGCTCGTCTGCTCGGACGGCTTCTACCGCCGCGGCCAGGTCGTGACGATGAAGGAGACCGCCGACGCCGCCGTCGCGGGCGTGCCGAGCGTGCGGCACGTGATCGTCGCCGACCGCGTCGGTCGTGCGTACCCGAAGCACGCGCGCGACGTCGCGTGGCGCGAGGTCCTGGCGGGCGACGCCGGCGCGGGCGAGTGGGAGCCCGAGGACACCTCGGCCGAGGACCCGTTCATGGTGATCTACACCTCGGGCACGACCGGCAAGCCGAAGGGCGCCGTCCACGTGCACGGCGGGTTCCCGGTGAAGGCCGCGCAGGACCTCGCGCACTGCTTCGACCTGCAGGATGGCGACGTGATCCTCTGGTCCACGGACATCGGCTGGATGATGGGTCCCTGGCTCATCGCCGGCGGGCTCATGCTCGGTGCGACGATCGTCGTGTACGACGGCACGCCGGACTTCCCCGATCCGTCGCGCATGTGGTCGATCGTGGAGCGCCACCGCGTCACGCACCTCGGCATCTCGCCGACCGCCATCCGCGGGCTCATGCGCGGCGGCGAGGATCCCGTGCGCGCGCACGATCGGAGCTCGCTCTTCGTGCTCGGCTCCACCGGCGAGCCCTGGAATCCGGACCCCTGGTGGTGGTACTTCAACAACGTCGGCGAGGGGCGCTGCCCGATCATCAACTACTCCGGCGGCACCGAGGTCTCCGGCGGCATCCTCGGCTGCACCACCTGGACGCCGCTCCAGCCCGGCTCCTTCATCGGCCCGTGCCCGGGCATCGACGCCGACGTCGTCGACGAGCACGGCCGGTCGGTGCGCGGCGCGGTGGGGGAGCTCGTCATCCGCAAGCCCTGGCCGGGGATGACGCGCGGCTTCTGGAAGGATCCGCATGACGAGAGCGGGCGCTACTTCCAGACGTACTGGAGCCGCATCCCGAACGTCTGGGTGCATGGGGACTGGGCGAGGATCGACGGCGAGGGCTACTGGTACATCGAAGGACGGAGCGACGACACCCTCAAGGTCGCGGGCAAGCGCGTCGGACCCGCGGAGGTCGAGTCGGCCGCGGTCGCCCATCCCGCCGTGGGTGAGGCGGCGGCGGTCGGCGTCCCCCACGAGATCAAGGGCGAGGCCATCGTGGTGTTCTGCGTGCTGCGCCCCGGCCGCGCGCCGAGCGACGCGCTCGCGAAGGAGGTGCAGGACACCGTCGCGGAGCGGCTCGGCAAGCCGCTGCGGCCGGAGGCGGTGCGCTTCGTCGCGCAGCTGCCGAAGACGCGCAACGCGAAGATCCTGCGCCGCGTGATCCGCGGCGCGTATCTGGGCAAGGAGGACCTCGGCGACCTCTCGTCGCTGGAGAACCCCGGCGCGGTCGAGGAGATACGAGCGCTCGGCGCGCGGTAGCGGTCGGCGCGCGGCGCGGCTTACACGCCGCGCGGCGCGGTGATCGCTCGGACCAGCGCGACGACGAGCGCGCCCACGAGGACGAGGAACACGATCGCGAGGAGCGCCGGGACGTCGAGCACGGGCGGGCCGGCGGGCTCCGGGAAGATGCCCTGGAACGGTCGCGTCAGCAGAAGGAGCAGGGCCTCGAGCACCGTGAAGATGAGGGTCACGACGCTGGTCACCGTCCAGACGGGCATCGCCGTCGTCCCGGTGCCCGCGTTCGCGTTCGTCGCCGTGGGCGTAGCCCGGTAGGCGGGACCGTCGTGCGCATGCTCGACGCGTTCGACGCGATCGGTCGGGGGGTCGTCGTGTCGGATGGACATGCCTCCAGAGCGAGCAGGCTCCGTGCCAAGCCGGTACCCTGCCGAGCGTGGAGGCGTCGTTTCCGTTTTCGTTCCGCCAGCGGGTGCGGTTCGGTGAGACGGACACGCAGCAGGTCGTCTACTACGCGAATTACCTCCTCTACGCGGAGGTCGGGCGCATGGAATTCCTGCGCCACATCGGCCTCGACTACCGGCGGGACTTCATCGACCGCGGCCTGGACTTCACGATCGGCGAGGCGCACGTGACGTATCGCGCGCCGCTCCGCTTCGACGACCAGTTCGACATCAAGATGCGCGTCGGCGAGATCCGTGGGTCATCGTGGTCGTTCGAGTACGCGATCGACCGCGCGGATGGCCTGCACTGTGCCGACGTGATGACCGTCCAGGTGGTGCTCAGCCGCGAGACCAAGCGGGCCGCGCGCATGCCGGACGAGCTCAGGACGCTCCTGCGGAGAGCGAAGGGGGAGAGCCATGGATCTTGAGTTGCCCGAGGAGCTGCGGCTGCTCCAGCGGTCGATCCGCACGTTCGTCGACGAGAAGCTCGCCCCGCACGAGAAGGAGATCGAGGAGAAGAACGAGATCTCGCGTGACATCCTCCGGGCGATGGCCGAGGTGGGCCTCTTCGGGATCGGTCACGACGAGCGGTGGGGCGGCCAGGGCTTTGGGAAGCTCGGCTACTGCGTCGCGATCGAGCAGGCCGGTCGCGTGAACGCGTCGCTCTGGAACGTCGTCGGCGGATCGGCCGGTCTCTGCGGAACGGCGATCGAGCTCGGCGGCCCGGACGATCTTCGCGCGCGCTATCTCCCGCCGATCTTCAGCGGCGAGAAGATCGGCGCCTACGGTCTGTCCGAGCCCGGCGCGGGCAGCGACGCGGGCTCGCTGAAGACGCAGGCGGTACGGCGGGGCGGCGAGTACGTCATCGACGGCTTCAAGACGTTCATCACCAACGCGCCCATCGCGGACGTGTTCGTGATCTTCGCCAACGTCGCGCCGGACAAGGGGAGCAAGGGCATCACCGCGTTCGTCGTCGACCGCGGGACCGAGGGCCTCGAGGTCGGGCACGACGACGAGAAGATGGGCCTCCACGGCTCGACCACGGCGCAGCTGTACTTCAGCAACGTGCGCGTGCCCGCCGCGAACCGGGTCGGCGAAGAGGGCCAGGGCTTCAAGATCGCCCTCGCCACGCTCGACATGGGCCGGCTCGGGCTCGCCGCGCATTCGGTCGGCATCGCGCAGCGGCTGCTCGAGGCGAGCGTGGCGTACGCGAAGTCGCGCGTGCAGTTCGGGAAGCCGATCGCCGCGAACCAGGCCATCCAGTGGATGCTGGCGGACGCCGCCACGGAGATCCACGCGGCTCGGCTGATGGTCTACGACGCCGCCGCGCGCGCGGACAAGGGAGAGCGCATCACGCAGCGCGCCGCGATGGCGAAGCTCTTCGCGACGGAGACGCTCGGACGCGTCGCCGACAACGCCGTGCAGATCCACGGCGGCATGGGCTACATGCGCGAGCTCTGGATCGAGCGGGCCTATCGCGACGCGCGCATCACGCGCATCTACGAGGGCACGAGCGAGGTCCAGCGGATGGTCATCGCCGCCGGACTACTGGAGAACAGCTAACGCCGGTCGCGCTCGTCCTCGCCGTCGCGGTCTGCGCCGCGCTCGTCTGGTTCGCGCGGTACCAGCTGGGATTGCGGCGCGTCACCGAGGAGATGCTCGCAGCGGAGGAGGCACTGGACGGCGGCGAGGTCGAGCGCGCGCGCGAGCTCATGGCACCGCTCCTCGCGCGATTCCCGAGGCTCGCCGTCGTCCAGGAGGTCGCCGCCGACGTCCTGTACGCGGGCGGTGATCCGCTGTCGGCCGCATCGCTCTGGGAATCGGCGCTGCGCAAGCTCGGCGCGCCGCGCGTCGCGCCACGGCTCGTCGCGGCGTACACCGCGCTGAATCGCGCGGGCGACGCGCGTCGCGTCGCGGCGCTCGTGCCCGACGACGCCCTCGCGCGCATCACGCTCGCGTGGTGCGAGCTTGCGGCCATCGGCGGCGACCGCGAGCGCGGTCGCGTCCTCGCCGCGGAGCTCGACCAGGACCGCGAGGTGCGCGGCACGCCGTCGGGCGACGCGATGGTCGCCGCCCTCGCCGCGATCGCGTCCGCGCAGGCCGGCGATCTCCAGCGCATGCGCGCGTCGCTGGACCGGGCGCAGGCGCGCAGCGCGGAGCTCCCGCCTCACGATCGCGCGTTCATCGGGTATCTCGGCGGCATCGCGCTCCGCGAGGCCGGCGCGACGAGCGACGCGCGCGAGACCTGGACCATGGCCATGGACGCCGCGCCGGAGTCCATCGGCGCCGCCCTCGCGCGCCGCGAGCGCAGCCACCTCCCCGACTAGAGGCGCGTCCCCTTCAGGAGGTCCAGGATCGCGGCGACCGGACCGAGGGCTTCGCCGGCGTCCCTCCGCCGCAGCGCGACGATCGGACGGCGGACCGGCGGCGCGCCGATCATCTTCACCGGGCGCAGCGATCGCGCGCGCAGCTCCTGGGCGAGGGCCATGCGCGGCAGGAGCGCCACGCCGAGACCCTGCTGCACCATCTTCTTGGCGGCCTCGACGTTGTCGAGCTCCAGCGTGGACGCGGGCACGACCCCGGCCTGACGGAACAGGCTCGACGTGAGCTCGTGGTAGCTCGACGTCCGGTCGAAGAGGATGAGCCGCTCCTGCGCCAGCTCGTCCATCCGCACCTTCCCGCGCGGCGCGAACGGGTGACGCGCCGACACGACGAGCAGCATCTCGTCCTCGAAGAGCGGGATGAGCTCGGCATCGGCGTGGCGGACCGGCCGGCCGACGCCGACGTGCGCCTCGCCGCGGAGGACCATGTCGAGGACCTCCTCGGTGTGACCGGTGCGGACACCGAGGCGCACGTTCGGATGCGTCGCGCGGAAGGCACGGAGGACCGCCGGAAGGACGTACGTGCTCACCGCCGGCGCCGCGGCGATGACGAGCGCGCCGGTCGTGCCCTCGCGCAGATTCGCGATGAGCTGGCGCGCCTCGTCGAGCGTGGCGATCGCGCGCTGCGCGTAGGGAAGGAACGCCCGGCCGGCGTCGCTCAGCTTCATCCCGCGATGCGTGCGCACGAAGAGCTCGACCCCCAGGGCGCGCTCCAGCGACTTGAGACGCGCGGTGATCGCGGGCTGCGTGAGGAAGAGGGCCTCGGCGGCACGGCTCACGTTGCCGAGGCGGGCCACCTCGACGAACGACTCGATCTGCGCGAAGAGCATCGGATCCTGTGGCATATCATCATCGTTTATATCAGACATCACCACAAGTGATTTGCCTGATAGGCCTCTCGGCACGGAGACTGCCCGGTATTCCCGCCGTGGACGCACAGCGCGTGACCCCGGAGGTCCGCATGACCGAGATCGAAGAGCGCATCGAGGACCAGAAGCGCCAGGCGCGGCTGCTCCAGAAGCAGCTCGAGTGTGAATGCCCGGACACGCGCTGCAACGTGGAGCACGAGTCGTGAAGCTCGCCGCGACGCCGCTCCTGCCGGAGGGCTACACCGTCCCCGCCTCGCGCTGGGAGGATCCCGCGACGCGCATGCGCAGGCTGCTCGACACGGAGCCCTTCGTGTTCGGACCAGGCGTGTACGACCCGCACGGCGCGGAGCTCTGCATGTACTACGGCTTCAAGGCCGTGTACTTCAGCGGCTACTCCTTCGCCATCGGCCATCTCGGCACCACGGACATGGATCTGTACACGGGCCCGGAGATCGCCGACGGCGCGCGCCGCACGGTCGCGGCGATGCGCAAGTTCCAGCTCACCATGGCGCTCGGCGATCCCGAGAAGGGCGTCGCGCCGAAGCACCTCGAGATCCCGCCGGTCGTGGTCGACATGGACGGCGGCTACGGCAACCTGTTCAACGTCCAGCGCACCGCCGAGCTCTACGTGAACGCGGGCGTCGCGGCGGCGCACATCGAGGACCAGGTCCTGCCCAAGCGCTGCGGCCACATCGCGGGCAAGGCGCTCATCAGCGCCGACGAGATGATCGGCAAGCTCCGCATGATGCGCGCGGTCGCCGACGACCTGGGTCGCGCGGACTTCATCATCATCGCGCGCACCGACGGCGTGTCGGCGGTGGACGCTCCCGAAGCGACGCGCGGCATCGACCTCGCGATCGATCGCGCGCTCCGCTACCTCGACAGCGGCGTGCCCGACATGGTCTGGTGCGAGTTCCCCACGAGCGATCGGGGACCGACCGAACAGTTCGCGGAGGAGATCCGGCGCCGCTTCCCCGACGCGAAGATGGCGTTCAACTGGTCGTCCTCCTTCAAGTGGTTCAACGAAACCGACCCGATCAGCTTCGCCGAGCTGGGCGAGCTCGGGTACAAGTTCCTCTTCATCACCCTTGCCGCGCAGCACGCCTACGGCTATGGCTTCGCGAAGCTGCTGCAGGGCTTGAAGACGGAGGAGCAGCAGGCCTACATCGAGCTCCAGAAGCGCGAATGGCAGGTCGGCGACGACGTGCCGACGCGGAGCCACCACCTGTTCACCGGCGTCCCGTATCACCAGATCATGGGCTCGGCGATGGGCGCGTCCCGGCTCGGCGCGCATTTCGACGAGAAGCTCGGCGAGAAGGCGGTTTAGGGAGGAACTGATGCGAGACGACGGCAGCACGACGGCGATCGACCCCGACACGCTCGAGGAGGCGTTCGATCGCGCGATGCTCGCGGGTCCCTACATCTGCGTCGGCACGAGCGGCGGACGGCGGGTCGACGAGAATCGCGAGCTGGAGGTCGAGGCACGGCGATGAACACCGACGACGAGGGTCTCGAGGCCGCCGAGTGGGACGAGCAGCGGGAGCGGAGCTGGCTCGCGGAGCAGGCGGATCTGATCACGCTCGAAGAGGGCTTCGACCGCTGAGCGGAGGCGCCGGATCCCCGTGAAGCCGACGGGATGAGCGATGCCGCGCGGCGCGAGGACGCTCGCCGACGTCACCGGCGCGGCCCATCCGACGACCGCGTCCGCGCGCGGCCCGGCCGCGGAAGCGCGTGGCGCGTGCGAAAGAGCTGCACCGCGGCGAGCGCGACGTACAGCGTGCTGAAGGCGTAGAGCTCCAGCTCCGCCGCGCTGTTGGAGCGGACGATCGCGCGAAGCACTCCGCCCGCGACGAATTGCGCGAGGAAGAGCCCGAGCAGCACCCCGGCCTGCCCGACGTCGAATGTCAGGCTCGCCAGCACGGCGACGCCGAAGACGCTCTGCGCCGCGGTGAGCAGGACCTCCGCCTGCTGCCGGGAGTCGAGCGGGAGCGCGGAGGGCGCCCCCGCGCCGATCGAGTACGAGACCGCGAGGCTGCCGACGAGCAGCGTCCACTGGTTGATCTTCGCCGAGAGCAGGAGGGCGAACGCGACGGTCGCCCTGCCGCGGATCGCCAGCAGCGCGGCGACGATGAACTCCGGCGACTCGCTCGCGAGCGGCGCGAGCCATTGGACGAGCAGGAACTCGTCGATCCCGATCGCGCGTCCCGTCCGGACGAGCCCGTCCGCGAACGGCTCCGCGGCGAGCGCGATCACGATCCCCGCGAACGCGAAGAGCGCGAGGACCACCGCGCGCCGGAAGGTCGTGCCGAGCGCGCCGATCGCGGCCGCCGGGCCGACGAGGTCGGGCTCCTCGCTGCCGCTGCGTGCGGCCCAGACGGCGTACGCGCCGAAGAGCGACGCGAGGAGCACGGTGTCGGCGAGCGAGATCGCGCCTCGGAACGGCAGCGTGACCGAGTAGAGCGTCGCGGCCGCGAGGAAGGCGACCGCGACCGCGCCGCCGCGATCGAGCGCGATGATCCGCCGGCGCGTCACGAGGAACACGATGATCGCGACCGTGGACCAGCCGACGCCGAGCAGCAGGCGGTTCGAGCCGGTCATGTTCGCGGCCGCGTAGGGCGCGAACGCCGGATCCTGGCCGGCCTTCCACGCGAAGACGATGTCGACGGCGTACTCGGGAAGCACGGCGATCAGCGCGACGACGATGAGCGAGAGCGCGCGCGGGACGTCGCGCTCCGCGGCCTCCGCCGCCCACGACATCGCGAACGCCGCCGCGACGACGCTCGCGCCGAAGAACAGCGTGCCGAGCGGGACGGACGGTTCGACGAAGCCGGCGCGGGTGAGCGCCGCGGGCGACGCCGCGAGCGCGACGAGGATGATGGGCGGGACCGCGTCGCGCGGGCTGCGGTGGCGGCGACCGTCGCGTGACATGCGACCTCCGAGCGTCAGCTCGAAGGTCTGGCTGGATCGGCCGGCGCCGATCGACGAGGCCACGGGCGCGCGCCCGAGCATGTTGACCTCGTCACGGTCCCGTCTGGACCGGCAGTTACTCCCCTTCGGAATCTGCCTCGGAGTCTAGGTCGTCCCAGCCCTCGGCGTTCTCGAGCTCCTCCGCATAGCGCTCGGGGTCCAGCCCGAGATCCTCGATGACGGCGATGAGTCCGTTCCGCTGCTCCGGCGGCGTCGTGCGGATCCACGCGCGCATGACGTCGTCCACCTCGACGGCGCTCGCGCCGCGGTCCTGCGCGACGCTCTCGGCCTCGTCGCGAGCGGCCGTGCCCGCGAGCTCGCGGATGGTCTCGGGGACCATGCGGGCGAGCGCGGTGAGCAGGTTGTCGGCGCTGTCGGTCCACTCCATGGAGTGGCTCAGCCTATCGCGTCGATGCCCGTCACGGCGCGGCCGATGATCAGCTTCTGGATCTGCGTCGTTCCCTCGTACAGACGGTTGACCCGCGCGTCGCGCCAGAGCCGCTCCACCGGGAACTCGTCGCTGAAGCCGTAGCCACCGTGGATCTGGATCGCGTTGTCGCAGGCGCGCTGCGCGATCTCCCCCGCGTACAGCTTGGCGATGCTCGTCTCGCGGGTGCTCGGCAGGCCCTTGTTCTTCAGGTGCCCCGCGCGCCACACGAGGAGCCGTGCGGCCTCGGTCTCGACGACCATGTCCGCGATCAGCTCCTGCACGAGCTGGTGCGCCGCGATCGGCTTGCCGAACGACTTTCGCTGGAGCGCGTACGCGACCGACGCGTCGATCGCGGCCTGCGCCTGTCCCACCGCGCCCGCGGCGACCGAGTAGCGGCCGGAGTCGAGCGCGGACATCGCGATCTTGAAGCCCTCGCCGACCTGGCCGAGCCGCATGCTGTCGGGGACGCGCACGTGGTCGAGGATGAGCTCGCTCGAGTCCGACGAGCGCAGGCCGAGCTTCCCGTGCAATCCCGCGCTGCCGTACGGGCTCTTCTCGCGGTCGATGAGGAACGCGGTGATCCCCCGGTGCCCCTTCGACGGTTCCGCGTTGGCGAACACGAGCGCGAGCTTCGACACCGAGCCGTTCGAGATCCACATCTTGCGGCCGTTGATGATCCAGTCGCCGCCGTCGCGCGTGGCGGTCGCCTGGAGCTTCGTGGCGTCGCTTCCCACGGCCGGCTCGGTGAGGCCGAAGCAGCCGATGATCTCGCCGCTGCAAAGCCGCGGCAGCCACGCGCGCTTCTGCTCCTCGGTGCCCCACGTGAGGATCGTCAGCTCGACGAGCGAGATCTGGACGGAGAGCGTCGTGCGCACGGACGAGTCGGCGCGGCCGATCTCCTCGGTGATGATCGCGTGGGCGATGTAGTCGACGCCCATGCCGCCGTACTCCTCGGGCACGGGGCCGCCGAGGAACCCGATCGGCGCCATCTTCCTCAGGACCTCGTGCGGGAAGATCTCGCCGCGATCGCGCTCGCGCGCGCCCGGCGCGATCTCCTTGTCGGCGAAGTCGCGCGCGAGCTTGCGGATCTGCTCCTGTTCGGGTGTGAGGTCGAAATCCACGGGTCGAGCCTAGCAACTCGATCATGTCAGCGTCGCGTCAGCGGCCGTTCGTGTGTTCGTCCGTGCCTCCACACCATGAGCCTGCGTGTCCGCGATCCGCCGGGGACGCGGCTCTTCACGACGGAGAAGTGGCTGCACCGCCCAGCCCGACGAGCTTGTCGACCAGCTCGGCGCTGAGATCCCCGGACATCACCTCTTCGACCGGCCCACGCAGCCGCATCGCGTAGCCGTCGCCGACGGTCACGTCGAGATCGCCGCCGGGCATGGTCACGACGACGTCGCGATCGACGAGGCGCGTGCGATGGCACGCCGCGACCGCCGCGCAGCTCGACGACCCCGATGCCAGCGTGTAGCCCGCGCCGCGCTCCCAGATCTCGATCGCGACGTGCGAGCGCGACAGCACCTCGGCGAACTGCACGTTCGTCCTCGCGGGGAACGCCCGATGCGCTTCGATGTGCGGACCGAGCGTGTGCGGATCGATCGTCGCGAGGTCGTCGACGATGACGACGCAATGCGGATTCCCGATGGAGAGGCTCGTCACCGCGAGCCGGCGTCCGAGCACCTCGATGGACTCCGTCGGGTGGAATGTCACCGTGCCCATCTCGGCGGTTACCTCCACCACGCGCCCCCCACGCACGGCGCACTCGACGGCGACGCGCCCACCCGCGGTGTCGATGGTGAAGCGGTCGGACGAGGCGTATCCGTGCTCGCGCAGATACTTGGCGACGATGCGGATGCCGTTCCCGCTCTTTTCGGCGTCGCTCCCGTCCGGATTGAAGATGCGCACGCCGAAGTCCCCGCCCTCCGCCGGCTGGACCAGCAGCACGCCGTCGGAGCCCACGCCGTAGTGGCGGTCGCAGATGAGACGTACCGCCTCGGGCGTGACCGGGAACGGGACGGTCGCCGGATCGATGACGATGTAGTCGTTGCCGAGGCCGTGTGACTTCACGTAGTGCACGAGCGCAATCATCGCCGCTCGAGGTGTTCCTCGTCGCGTTGAAGCTCGGCATCACTTCGTTCGGCGGCCCGGTCGCGCACCTCGGCTACTTCCGGCGCGAATACGTCGAACGGCGCCGTTGGATGGACGACCAGACGTACGCGGACATCGTCGCGCTCTTCCAGTTCGTTCCCGGCCCCGCATCGAGCGAGACGGGGATCGCGATCGGGCTCCTCCGCGCGGGCCCGCTCGGAGCGTTTGCCGCGTGGCTCGGGTTCACGCTGCCGTCGGCGATCCTCATGACCGCGTTCGCCGTCCTCCTGGAACGGCTGCCACCCGAGCGCTCCGTCGTGACACGGGCGCTGCAGCTCCTCGCGCTCGTAATCGTCTCGGTGGCGGTGTATCGGATGGCGCGGGCGCTCGCATGGGACCTGCGTCGCGGCGCGATCGCGCTCGCCGCGGCCGCCGCGGCGCTTCGGTTCGCGTCGGTCGATGCGTTCGCGCAGGTCTGGATCATCCTCATCGCGGGTGTCGCCGGTCATGTCCTGCTGGCCGCACCAGCGATCGCGGACCGTCCGCGTGCCGCCGTCCCGATCAGCCGCCGGGTCGCCGTGTTCTGCGCCGCGGCGTACGTGGCGCTCCTCGTCCTGCTCCCGATCGCGCGCCTCACGACGCTGAACGGTGAGGTGGCGCTCTTCGACTCCTTCTATCGTTCGGGTGCGCTCGTGTTCGGCGGCGGCCACGTCGTCCTGCCGCTGCTGCACGCCGAGGTCGTCCCGCCCGGATGGGTCACCGACGAGGAGTTCCTGGCCGGATACGGAGCGGCGCAGGCGGTGCCCGGCCCGCTGTTCACCTTCGCGGCGTACCTCGGCGCGCGCATCGCGCCGTATCCGGGAGCCGACGATCCGGCACCCTCGCTCGGCGGGGACCTCTTCGGCCCGTGGCCGCCGAACGGCATCGCCGGCGCGGCCATCGCGACGATCGCGATCTTCCTTCCCGCGTTCCTCCTCGTGTTCGCCGCGCTGCCCTCGTGGGGCGCGCTCCGCACACGGTCGTGGGCGCAAAGGGCGCTGCGCGGCGTGAACGCCTCGGTCGTCGGGCTGCTGCTCGCCGCGCTCATCACGCTCGCGAGGTCGGTCATAGCATCGCTTTTGTGACGTTCCCCGCCGACCTCTTCCCCGACACGACGCGCGTCACGCTCGAGAACCGGCTCGCCATCGGCGGACGCGATCTCGTCGCGCTCGCCGCCGAGCACGGCACGCCCCTCTACGTGTACGACGTGGCGACCGTCCTCGCGCGCGCCGGCGCCCTCCGCGAGGCGCTGCGCGCGAGCTATCCCGGGACCGCGACGGTCTGCTACGCGGCGAAGGCGTACATCGCGCCCTGGCTCCTCGCGCTCCTCGCGCAGGAGGGTCTCGGCCTCGACGTCGTTTCCGGGGGCGAGCTGCATGTCGCCGCGCGCGCCGGCTTCCCCCGCGAGCGCGTGTACCTGCACGGCAACTGCAAGACCGAGTCCGAGCTCGCGTACGCGCTCGACCAGCGCGTGGGACGGATCGTGATCGACAATCTCGACGAGATCGCCGCGCTCGGGCGGCTCGCGGACGAACGCGGCGTGCGGCAACCGGTCCTGCTGCGGCTCGGCCCGGGCGTGGACGTGCACACGCACGCGCACCTTACGACCGGCGCGCCCGACACGAAGTTCGGATTGGACATCGCGAGCGGCGCCGCGGAGACGGGCGTGCGCGCGATCCTCGCGCAGCCGTCGCTGGAGCTGCGCGGCTTCCACGCGCACATCGGCTCGCAGATCCGCGACACCGCGCCGTACCGCGCGGCGGTCGAGCGCGTCTTCGCGTTCGCGGCGGCGATGCGCGAGAAGACCGGGTTCGTGCTGCAGGAGGTGAGCCCGGGAGGCGGCTATCCGGTGCGTTACGTCCCGAGCGATCCCGCGATCGACGCGGTCGCCATGGTGCGCGAGGTCGCGGCGGCGGTCCTCGCGGCGTCGCAGAGGCACGGCCTCGATCAGCCGGAGCTCACGATCGAACCGGGCCGCGCGATCGTCGCGCCGGCCGGGATCGCGCTCTACCGCGTCGGCTCGGTGAAGCGCGGCGCGCGCACGTACGTTGCCGTCGACGGCGGGATGGCCGACAACATCCGTCCCGCGGCCTACGGCGCGGAGTACACCGCGACGCTCGCGAGCCGCGTGGAGGACGGCGGGCTCACCGACGTCGCGATCGCGGGGAGGTACTGCGAGACCGGCGACATCCTGATCCAGAAGGTGTCGCTGCCGCTGCCGCGCGTGGGCGACCTCGTCGCGATCCCGGTGGCGGGCGCCTATCACCTGGCGATGGCGAGCAACTACAACATGACCCCGCGACCCGCGGTCGTCGTCGTCGCAGACGGCGCGGCGCGTCTGGTGCGCTCGCGCGAGACGTACGACGACCTCGTGGCCCGCGATGTCTAGCCGCGCTCCGCTGTCGCGCGCGGGCGGCGCGTCGTGAGCATCCGCGCCGTCGTCTTCGACCTCGACAACACCCTGGTCATGGAGGACGAGTCCACGCTGCGCGCCGTCGAGGCGGCCGCGGGCGTCGCGCGCGATCGCGCCGGCGTCGACGCGGGCGCGCTCGCTCGCGCCGCGACGGAGA
This sequence comes from Candidatus Limnocylindria bacterium, assembly GCA_035651155.1. Classification (GTDB taxonomy): domain Bacteria; phylum Chloroflexota; class Limnocylindria; order P2-11E; family P2-11E; genus CF-39. The sequence goes on from DASRGG010000012.1 coordinate 62,159, forward strand.
CCGCCGAGCGGATCTGGAAGGCGTCTCCCGTGTTCGCGTACGCCGAGACCTTCGGCGTCTGGTGGGGCGAAGGCCTCTGGGGCGAGTTCGCCGGCGACGACGAAGCGATGCGCGCGATGCGCGCGTTCGTCCCCGGATTCCGGCGCGCGGTGTGGCGCGGCGCGCTCGCCGCGGTCGGGGCCTCCGACGAAGCCCTCGCCGGCGATCTCGAGCGCGCGTACGCCGCGGCGCGCCGCTCGCGCGAGACGATCGACCCCGACGCCGAGGTCGTGCTCGCCGCCCTGGCGCGCGACCATCGTCTCGGCCTGCTCACCAACGGCGCGGGCGACGTGCAGCGCGAGAAGCTCTCGCGCACGCCGTTCGCGCGCTCCTTCGCCGCGATCGTCGTCTCGGTCGAGGTCGGCGTGGGCAAGCCCGACCCGCGCATCTTCGAGATCGCGGCCGAGCGTCTCGGCGTCGCCCCGTCGGACGCCGTGTACGTCGGCGACTCCCTCGTGCGCGACGTCGCGGGCGCGCACGCCGCCCGCATGCGCGCGATCTGGATCGACCGCGGGCTGTGGGACGAGCCTGCCGACGCCGTCCCGGACGAGCGGATCGAGCGGCTCAGCGACCTTCCCGCCGCGCTCGACGCGCTGGCGCGGCGGCCCGCTTCTCCTCGAGCGACGCCCTGACCTCGTCCGGCGTCGCGCCGACCTCGGTCGCGAGCACGAGCATCACGTAGAGGAGGTCGGTCAGCTCGCTGATCGTGCGCGCGCGGCCCTCGCCGCGGAGCGCGGCCGCGGTCTCGCCCGCCTCTTCGACCAGCTTCGCCGCGATCGCGTCCGGACCAGCACGGAAGAGGTCCGCCGAGTACGAGCCCGGAGGCAGGTCGCGCTTGCGCTGCGCGAGCGTCGCCGCAAGCTCGGACAGGAATCGCCCGAGGTCCTTCTCGTTCACCGGGCCGAAGCAGGTCGCCTCTCCGGTGTGACACGCCGGACCCGCGGGGTGCGCCTTCACGAGCAGCGCGTCGGCGTCGCAGTCCGCGGCGATGTCGACGAGGTGCAGCACGTTGCCGCTGGTCTCGCCCTTCTTCCAGAGCTTCCCGCGCGAGCGGCTGTGGAAGTGGACCTCCCTCGTGCGGAGCGTGGCCGCGAGCGCCTCGCGGTCCATGTACGCGACCATCAGCACCGCGCCGGTGGCGGCGTCCTGCACGATCGCGGGAACGAGGCCCTTCTCGTCGAACGCGATCTCGTCCGGTCTGGCCGGATCGGCGCGCGCGGCCGCGCCCGCCGCGTTCGTCGGCTCGCTCACGCCGCCTCCGCGCTCGGCCGGATCTCGATGCCGCGAGCCGCGAGCGCCGCCTTCAGGTCGGCGACGACGACCTCGCCGGAGTGGAAGATCGAGGCCGCGAGTCCCGCGTCCGCGCCGGTACGCGCGAAGAGCTCGACGAAGTGCTGGATCGTGCCGGCGCCGCCCGAGGCGATGACGGGCACGTTCACCGCCGCGGCGATCCGCGACGTGAGCTCCAGCTCGAAGCCGTCGCGCGTGCCGTCGCGGTCCATCGAGGTCAGGAGGATCTCCCCGGCGCCGCGGCTCACGCCGCGCCGCGCCCACTCGATCGCGTCGATGCCGGTCGGCGTGCGGCCGCCCTCGACGTACACCTCGTACGAGCCGTCCTCGCGCCGCTGCGCGTCGATCGCGAGCACCGCGGCCTGCGCGCCCGCGCGCGAGGCGATCTCGCCGAGGAGCTCGGGCCTGCGCACCGCGGCCGTGTTCACCGCGACCTTGTCCGCGCCGGCGCGGAGGATCGCGGCCGCGACGTCCGCCGACGCGATGCCGCCGCCCACGCAGAACGGGATCGTCAGGACCTCGGCCACACGCTTCGCGAGGTCGATCACCGTCCTGCGCCGCTCGTGCGAGGCGGTGATGTCGAGGAACACGAGCTCATCCGCGCCCTCGCGGTCGTAGCGGCGCGCGAGCGTGACCGGATCGCCGGCGTCGCGGAGGTCCACGAATCGCGTCCCCTTCACGACGCGGCCGTCCTTGACGTCGAGGCAGGGGACGATGCGCTTCGCCAGCATCAGGAGATCCCTCGCACGAATCCTTGGAGAAGGCGCGTGCCCATGAGCGAGCTCTTCTCGGGGTGGAACTGTACGCCGAGGAATCCCTCGCCACCGACGATCGCTCCGAAGTCCGCGCCGTGGTCCGTCGTCGCGAGTACGGCGCCGCCGTCCGCGGCGGGCGCGTACGAGTGGACGAAATAGAAGTGCGCGCCGTCGGGTACGGCCGCGAGCCAGGGGTGCGGGCGGCGGAGGCGCACCGCGTTCCATCCGGTGTGCGGCACGCGCACCGCGCCGCCGAGGCGCCGCACCGCTCCCTCGAGGATGCCGAGGCCGCGCGCGCTCTCGTCCTCCTCGCTCGTCTCGAAGAAGAGCTGCATGCCGACGCAGAGACCGAGGAGCGGGATGCGGCGCTCGCGCACCTCGCGCACGGGGCCGTCGAGGCCGCGGCGTGCGAGCTCGCGCGCGCAGTGCCCGAAGTGCCCCACGCCGGGCAGGACCACCGCGCGTGAGGCGAGGATCGCCGGCGCGTCGTCCGTCACACGGACATCCGTGGCGCCGGCGCGCCGGAGCGCGCGCTCGACGTTCGCGAGATTGCCGACGCCGTAGTCGACGATGGAGATCACGTGAGTCGATGCTAGGGGCTTGCTCCCCGTCGTTCAGTGAAACACGACGTCGAGCACGCCGTCGCGCTCCGCGGCGCGGACCCGGGCCTCCGGCGCGCCGCGTCGCCGCTCGGCACGCGCAGCTCGCGCGCGGTCACGTCCTCGATGAGGAATGGGAGCGGTGAGAGCAGGCGCGCGACGCGCCACGCGATACGCAGTCCGTCGGGCCGCGTGCGGCCGCCGGCCCCGGCGGGCTTCGCTCGAGGTAGCTCCCGTCGGAGAAGCCGACGAGCGCGTTCTCGCTGAGCCCGCCGGCGTGCGTGCCGCCCATGCGCACCGAGAACCCGCGCCCGCGCCACTCGGCGACGGCGGCCGCGAGGTCGAGCGTCACGAGGACGACGTGATCGAGACCGGTGATCACGACGCACCCGTCACGTAGGCCACCGCCGCGCGCACGAGCTCGTCGAGCGGTCGCGCCGAATCGAGCAGCAGCCGCCCGTCCTGCCACGCCTCGTACCGCGCGAACGACGCTTCGAGGCGCACATCTTGATCGGCGCAGACGACCTCGATCTGGCGGAAGCGCGCATGGTGACGCGCGGCGAGCGTGCGCCGCCGCTGGCGGACGGCCGCCGTCCAGGTCACGCGATCGGCTCGGCCACGGCCTAGCCGATGCGACCCTTCGAGCTGGGCACGCCGCGGCGGCGCGGATCGCGCCGCGACGCCCGATCGAGCGCGCGCCCGAACGCCTTGAAGGCGGCCTCGAGCAGATGGTGGGTGTTGCCGCCGGCGAGCTGGCGGATGTGGAGCGTGCATCTCGCGCCCTGCGTGAGCGCGACGAAGAAGTCGGGCACGAGCGTGGAATCGAACGATCCGACGATGCGCGTCTTCGGCTTGAGATCGCTTGCGAAGAACGGGCGGCCGCCGAGGTCGAGCGCGACCGACACGAGGCACTCGTCCATCGGGATCTCGAGCGACGCGTACCGCACGAGGCCCGTGCGATCGCCCAGCGCGTCGTCGATCGCCCCGCCGAGGACCAGTCCGAGGTCCTCGACGGTGTGGTGCTGATCGACCTCGATGTCGCCCTTCGCCTTCACGACGAGGTCGAACAGGCCGTGCACCGCGACGAGCTCGAGCATGTGGTCGAGGAACGGCAGGCCGGTCGCGACGTCGTGCCTCCCCGCGCCGTCGAGGTCGACGCGGACCTGGATCCGCGTCTCTTTGGTGTTCCGCTCGCGTGTGGCGCGGCGTGCCGGCTCGCGGCCGGCCGCTTTCGGCGCGGGTCTGGCCGCGCGTGATCCGGGTCGTCGTGCTGGCATCAGCCTCTCGCCTCCATCGACTCCGCGTGATAGCGCATCCGCTCGTGGCGCGCGACCGTCGCCCCGGCCTTCGCGAGCCGGTGCAGGTCGCCGCGCAGCTCGACGCGGCTCGTCCAGCGCACGAAATCCTCGACCCGGAGGGCCGAGGACCAGCGCGCGGTGCCGCCGGTCGGCAGGCAGTGGTTCGTTCCGGCGACGTAGTCGCCGAACGCGACCGCCGAGCGTGTGCCGATGAACACCGCGCCCGCCCGGTGGATCTTCTCGGAGAGCGCCGCCGCCCCGCGCCCCGCGAGGAGCACGTGCTCCGGCGCGGCCATGTTCGCGGCGTGCGCTGCGGCGCCGACGTTGGGCGCGTGATAGAGAAGGATGCGGGCGCGCAGCGCGCGCTCCCGGTGCTCCGCGAGCGCCACGTCGACGTCGCGCAGCAGGGTGCCGTCGCTCGAGACGAGCGCGGCGAAGGCGCCGCTGCCGTGCTCCGCCTGTGCGAGGAGGTCGAGCGCGAGCGCGCTCGCATCCGCGTCGCGTGACGCGACGACGACGAGCTCGCTCGGCCCCTGGAGGGCGTCGATGCCGACGTCGGCGGACACGAGCCATTTCGCCGCCGCGGCGTACGCGTTGCCCGGTCCGACGATCTTGTCGACGGGCGCGAGCAGCTTCGTGCCGTACGCGAGCGCCGCGACCGCGGCCGCGCCGCCGGCGCGGTAGAGCGCGTCCGCGTCCACCAGCGTGAGCGCGTACGCCAGCGCGGGATCGATCTCGCCGTCGGCGCTCATCGGCGACGCGACGACGAGCTCGCGGACGCCCGCGACCTGCGCCGGGATGCCGGTCATGAGCGCCGTCGACGGATAGGCCGTCGCGCCGCGCGGGACGAGCGCGCCGACGCGATGCAGCGGGGTCGGCGTGATCCGCACAACGCCGGCGCCGTCGCGCTCGTGCGTCGCGCGGGGGCGCTGGCCCTCGTGGAACGCGTAGACGCGGCGATAGGCGAGGTCGAGCGACGCGCGCACGTCCCGCGGCGCCGTGCGCGCCGCGCGGCGCAGCATGGCGCGGTCGGCGAGGAGGTCGTCGCTCCGCGCGCCCTTGCGGTCGAACGCGCGCACGACGCGCAGCACCGCGGGATCGCCCCGCCGGCGCACGTCCGCGATCACGCGCTTCGCGGCCGCGCGCTCGCGCGTACCGAAGGCCCCGCCCCGCCGCGCCCGCGCGAGGTCGGACGCCATCGCGCTGACCGGCTTCGCGGCCGCGCTCATCGCGACGCCGCCCATCGTGCGAGGCGCTCGACGATCGGCGCCATCTCCATGCGGCGCTGGTGATACGCCGACGCGTTCGCGACGAGGCGCGCCGTCGACGGGGCGATCTCCTCGACGATCGCGAGGTCGTTCGCGGCGAGCGTCGCACCGGTCGCGACGAGGTCGACGATCCAGTCCGCGAGGCCCACCTGCGGCGCGAGCTCGGTCGAGCCCGCCACCTTCACGATCTCGACGGCGATGCCGCGCCTGCGGAAGTGCCGCTCCGCGACGCTCGGGTACTTCGTCGCGACCTCGAGGCTGCCGAGGTGGCGGTACTCGTCGAGCGACCGCGCCACCGCGTCCCGCGGCGCGGCGACGACGAAGCGGCACGCGCCGAACTTCAGGTCGACGAGCTCGAGCACCCGCGCGCCCGATTCCATCAGCACGTCCTTGCCGACGATGCCGATGTCGGCCGCCCCGCGCTCGACGTACGTGGCGATGTCCGACGGCCGCGCGCGCACGAACTCGAACCCGCCGCTCCGGACCAGGAGGCGGCGCTCGTCGCTCGTGACGGCGGAGACGTCGTGGCCGCAGTCCGCGAGCGCCGCGAGCTCGTCCTTCAGCATGTTCCCCTGCGCGAGCGCGAAGCGGAGCGGGCGCGTCACGGCCCGAGCTCCTTCGCGAGCGCGTCGACGTCGAGCGTGCGCCCGTCGGGGAGCTTCACGCGCGTGCCGTCGACGACCGAGGCCTCGAGCACGCGCTGCCCCGCGGGCTCGGCGACCGCGCCGATCGCGACCGCGAGGCCCGCGCCGCGCAGCCGCGCGGCCAGTCGCGCGGTGGTGCGGGGCTCGCCGGCGGCGAGCGCGACGAGCGTACGTTCGCCGCCCGGCCGCCATCCCGACGCGTAGAGCGCGAGATGGAGCCGCGGCACGTTGATCGCGAACCCGGTCGCGGGACGGGATGCGCCGAACGCCGCGAGCAGCAGGTCGTACCTGCCGCCCGCGGCGATGGGGAAGCCGACGTCGGGGTGCAGCGCCTCGAAGACGATGCCCGTGTAGTAGGGGAGCGCCGGGATGAGCGCGAGGTTGGGCGTGCCCCACTCGCCACCGAACATGCGCCGCGCGAGCTCGATGACCTCGCGCAGCTCGTCGATGCCGGCTAGGCCCAGGGTCTCGATGTCCCTCATGCCGCGCGCCGCGAGCGCGGAGCGCGCGCGCATCAGCGCGGCGTCGGTCATCCCGCCCTCGCGCGCCCTGCGGAACGCGCCGACGTGATCGCCGTCGCGCAGCTCGCGCATGACCAGCTCGCGCGCGTCGTCGGCGAGGTCGTCGAAGAGCGCGCGCACCACGCCGATGTGACCGATCTCGATCGTCTCGTCGCGCAGACCCGCGCGCGCGAGCGACTCCGCGAGCAGCGCGAGCGCCTCCGCGTCCGCGAGCGCACCCGATGGGCCGACGAGCTCGACGCCGGCCTGGCTGAACTCGCGCTCCGCGCCCAGCATGGCGGGCTCCTCGCGGAACACCGGCGCGAAGTACGAGAGGCGGAGCGCTCCCGTCGCGTCCGTGTAGCGCTGCGCGACGAGGCGCGCGACCGCGGTGGTGATGTCGGGACGGAGCGCGACGAGGCTGCCGTCGCGGTCGAGGAACTGGATGAGGCGGTCGCCGGCGAGGATCGAGTCCCCCGCGGTGTGCTCGACCATCGGCGGCTCGAGCGGCATGTAGCCGTACGCGGTGAACGTCTCGGTGAGCGCGCGCTCGATGGCGCGCAGCTCGCGCGCCTCGGTGGGCAGGATGTCCCGGAAGCCGCGCGGCGGCGCCGGCATCGGGCGCTGTGGGGACTCCACGGATGGAGCGTAGCGCGGGCGGGCCCTCCGTCATGCGGAGCGCCCAAGGGTCACTTCGCCAGGTACGACCCCACGACGACCGTCCACTTCCGGACCGTCCACTTCCTCACCAGGCCGCTCCGGACGTACGGATCGGCCTTCGCGAAGCGCTCGGCGACGGAGGGCTCCTCGCCCTTGAACACGATGATCGCGCGGTCCGCCGGATCGGCGAGCGCGCCGCCCATGACGAGCTCCCCGCGGGCCTCCATCTCGCGCGCGAGCTTCAGGTGCTCCTCGCGCAGCGGTCCGCGGCGCTCGAGGTAGTCGTCCACCAGGTCGTACAGCAGGGCGAAGTACACCGGCGTACGACAGTATGAGCGCGTGCAGGTGGGCGTGGTCCTTCGCAAATTCCTCTGGGTCGGGCTCACGGCGTTCGGCGCCGCGCGGTGGGCGAACCTGGAGGCGGCGTTCGTCCGGAGCGGCATGCTCCGGGAAGAGGATTTCATCCGCGACCTCGCCGTCGCGCAGACGCTGCCCGGACCGACGTTCGTGAGCCTCGCCGCGCTGTGCGGCATGCGGCTCGGCGGCGTCCGGCTCGCCGTGGCGGGGATCGGACTCGTGCTGCTCCCCGGACTCGTCGCCGTCGTCCTCGCCATCGCGTACCTCGAGCCGACGGACGTCTGGGTCGCACGACTCTTCCACGGGATCCTCATCGGGGGTGTCGCGGTGATGGGTGCTCAGCTGTGGCGTGGCGCGCAGCGGCTGGCCGGGCCGTTCGCGGCCGCGCTCAGCGGTGGGGTCCTCCTGCTCATCGCGCTCGGCGCGCCGATGGTCGCGGCGGTCCTCGGTGTGGGCGCGATCGGCGTGATCCGCTACCGGCTGTCGAAGCTCACGCTGCCGTGAGCCTGCTGGACATCGCCCTGCTGTTCCTGCGGGTCGGGGCCGTGAGCTTCGGCGGCGGAACGGCGGTGCTCGCGGAGCTGCAGCACGAGCTCGTCGACCGCCGCGCCACGATCACGCAGCAGCAGTTCCTGACCGCGTACTCGCTCGGTCAGGCCACGCCTGGTCCAGGCATCCTCTATCTCGTCCCGCTCGGCTTCTATGTCGCGGGGCCGCCGGGCGCGCTCGTCGCGCTCGTGGCGTTCCTCTTGCCACCGATGCTCCTGCAGGTCGTCGTCGCGTCGCAGTGGGAGCGGCTCTCGCACTCACCGTGGATCCGCGCGACGGACCGTACGCTCGTGCCGATCAGCATCGGCCTCATCGGTTCGAGCTTTCACGCGCTCGGACTGCCCCTGCTCTCCCGGCCGGTCGAGGTCGCCGGCGTCGTCGTGGGCGTGGTCATCGCCGTCGCCTTCCGCGCGAATCCGAGCCTCGTCGTCCTGGGCGGAGGCATCCTCGGTCTGCTCGGCATCTTCTCCTGACGTCCTGACGCGGACGCCTTGCGTCCGGCGGGGGGACGCGGGAGATCGCGCACCGCCACAACGTCGCGAAGCCCGCTCCGCGCACGGTGCCTAGCTCGCGCGCTCGATGATCGCAGCGATGCCCTGACCGCCGCCGATGCAGAGCGACGCGAGGCCGTACTTCGCGCCGCGCTCCTTCAGCTCGTACGCGAGCGTCAGTGCCAGCCGTGCGCCCGACGCGCCGAGCGGGTGTCCGAGCGCGATCGCGCCGCCGTTCACGTTCGTCTTCTCGCGATCGAGCCCGAGGTCCTTCTCGACCGCGAGGTACTGCGTCGCGAAGGCCTCGTTGATCTCCACGAGGTCCATGTCCTGGACCTTCAGGCCCGCGCGCTGCAGCGCCTGACGCGATGAGGGCACGGGACCGATGCCCATGATGTCGGGGTCGACGCCGCAGACCCCGCCCGACACGATCCGCGCGATGGGCGTGAGCCCCGCTTTCGCGGCCGCCTCGGCCGAGGCGACGACCACCGCGGCCGCGCCGTCATTGATGCCCGATGCGTTCCCCGGTGTCACGGTGCCGTCCTTCTCGAAGCGAGCGACCAGCTTGCCGAGGATCTCCATCGTCGTGTCGGGACGGATGTGCTCGTCCTTGTCGACGGTGACGGTGCCCTTCTTCGTCCTCACCTCGACGGGGACGATCTCCTTCGAGAAGCGGCACGACTCGCGCGCCTTCGCGGCGAGCATGTGGCTGCGGTACGCGAACTCGTCCGCGGCCTCGCGCCCGATCCCGTACCTGCGGCCGAGGTTCTCCGCGGTGTTCGCCATGCCGAGACCGTTGTACGAGTCCACGAGCGCGACCCAGAGGTAGTCCTCGAGCTTCTGCTCGCCGAGCGGCAGCCCCCAGCGCGCGCCGCGGATCTGGTGCGGCGCCATGCTCATGTTCTCGGTCCCGCCGGCGAGGACGAACTCGGCTTGGCCGAGCTGGATCTCCTGTGCGGCGAGGAGGATCGCCTGGAGGCCCGAGCCGCAGAGACGGTTGACCGTGAGCGCGGGCGCCTCCTTCGGGACGCCCGACTTCAGGCCGATGTGGCGGGCGAGGTACACCGCGTCGCCCGAGGTCTGCAGCACGTTGCCGAAGATGACCTGGTCGATGCGCCGAGGCTCGACCTTCGAGCGCTCCAGCGCGGCCTTCGCCGCGATCACGCCGAGGTCTGTGGCCGAGGTGTCGCGCAGTGCTCCTCCGAACGCCCCGAACGGGGTGCGCGCGCCGTCGACGATGACGATGTCCTTCACGTCGATGCTCCCTGCCGCACGCGGCGGCCCGAGAGCCATTGTCCCACTCGCCCGGTGGGCGAGGACGCTCGAGCGTGTCGATGAGCGACCTGCGGTCCAGAATCACGCCGTGGCGACCATCCTTCCGCGCCCGGGCCCGCTCCGCACCGGTATCCGCGCGCTCGTGGAGGCGAAGCGCCTCGCGGGCGCAGGCGATCCGCGGGGGGCGCTGGGCGCGCTCGAGGCCGCCTACGCCGACGGCTGCCGCTATAAGAAGGAGTGGCTCACCGGCGACCGGGACCTGGCGACGCTCGGACCGCTCCCCGGCTTCGCCGACTTCGTCGTGCGCGCGAACGCGCGCTACGAGGAGGCCGCGGCGGCGGCACGGCCGCGGCTCACCTTCGTCATGCCCGACACGCCGCCCGACGCGTTCGGCTACCCGCTCCTCATGGTGCTGCACGGGAACAACAGCAACGCGAAGGAGACGGCGCCGTACTGGTCGCACGCCGCCGACACGGGCTGGGTCGTCGCGATCCCGCAGTCGAGCGAGATCGGCGCGAGCCCGGAGTCGTACACCTGGAACGACCGTGAGCGCGCCGCGCGCGAGCTCGACCTGCATTTCGAGCGTCTCAAGGGCGCGACCCAGATCGACACGAGCCGCATCGTGCTCGCGGGCTTCTCGATGGGCGGCCTGCACGCGCTCGCGCTCGCGCTCGCGAAGCGCTTCACCGCGCGCGGCGTCGTCTCGATCGCCGCGTGGCTCCCGCGCATCGACGAGCTGCGGCGTCTGGTCGAAGGCGGCGCGGGGAAGATGCTGCGCGTGTACGTGATCGTCGGTGCGCTGGATCCGTCCCGCGACGGCGCGCGGGCTCTGGTCGATCTGCTCGCGGCGCACAAGATCCGCGCGCGCCTCGACGAGCGCGCCGGCCTCGAGCACGAGTATCCCGACGACATGGAGACGACGCTCCCCGCGGCGCTCGCGTTCGCGACGGCCTAAGGCAGCGCGACCCCGACGGTCGCGTCGCCCGCGAGCGGCGTCACGCGACCGCTCGCGATCTCGACGAGACGAGGTCCGGAGGCCGTGCGCACGATCGCGGCGCTCCCGTCGAAGCGGAACGCGACGAGCGCGAGCACCGTCTCCGTCGGTACGCCCTGCCGCAGCCCGGTGGCCGGATCCCACAGCAGGAGCTGCCCGTCGAGGACGATTCCGATCTGGCCGCTCATCGGCCGCCCGATCGCGGTCACACCCGCGTCCGTCGTGCCGTGCGTCTCCACCACGAAGCCCGGATCGTCCGCCTGGAAGGTCCGGAGGACCGGCTCGTTCGCCGCCGCGATCACGATCCAGCGCTCGTCGCCGCTGACCGCCGGGCGCCAGCGCTTGTCCGGAAGCGCCTTCCGCTGCGCGGCCTCGGCGCCGCGCACCATCACGTACTCGCGCGCGGCGTCGCCATCCATCGCGAACGCCCCGACGAGATCGCCGCCCGGTCGATCCCAGAGCACCGGTCGCAGCGTCACGCCGTCGATGCGCGCGACCTCCTTCGCCGCGCGCGTGACCAGGTCGAGGGTGCGCAGCGCGCTCCAGCTCGGACCGAGCACCGAATAGACGACGCCGCCGCCGTCCACCGACCAGGCGGTGAAGAGGCCGCGCTCGCCCTCGGGCATCGGCGTCGCGAGCGCGACGCTCCGCGGCGACGCGACCTCGCGGATCTGGAGCTCGGCGGGTCCGGAGCGCGTGAACCCCGCGACGCGCCGGCCATCCGGCGACACCGAGACGCCGTCGAGATCGATGAGCGCGACCTGCGCCGGATCGTCCTCGCGCCGCACGACGTAGCCCGCGTTCGTCGACACGAGGTAGCCGTACCGCCCCAGAAATCGCGTCGGCGAGACCGACGGCGCCGGCGACCGCGTGGGAATGACGAAGGCGGTGACGGCTGGCGTGACCGTGGGCGCGGCTCCGGACGAGGGGAGCGCGCCGCAGGATGCCGACACGAAACACGCGAGCGCGAGCAGCGCCGACCGCATGCCCCGAGTATCGCGGCTACCGGTGCGCGATCGGATCAGCGCGCGAAGACGAGGCCGGCCGCCGCTCCGATGCCGACCAGCACGGCGGGATGGAGCGTGCCGCGGATCGTGAGGATCGTGGCCGCGGCGGCGAGGATCAGCTGCCACGGCGCCGTGCCCGACACGATCATGATGATGATCCCCGTTCCCGCGAGAAGGCCCGCGCTCGCCAGCGCGACGCCGCGCACCGTGCCCGCGAACCATCCGGAGAGCAGCCAGCGCCTGCCGAGCGTCGTCGCCGGCAGCACCACGAGCGGCGCGAGGCAGGCGGCGAGCAATGCGCTGATCGCGCCGGGCCAGCCCGCGACGAGGTAGCCGAGGCTCACGAGATACAGGCCGTTGGGCCCGGGGCTCAGTCGTCCGATCGCGAGCGACTGCACGATCTGCGCGTCGGTCGCGTACGCCGGCACCAGAGTCGACCGCAGGAGCGGCAGCGAGGCGAGGCCGCCGACCGACAGCGCCGACGCGCGAAGGAACTCGAGGAAGAGCGCGATCTGGTCCACGTTCAGCTCATCTCGGTCTCTTGCGACGTCGGCCGCGCGCCGCGCAGGAAGAGCGCGCCGACGAGGCCCGAGGCGAGCACGACGGCGATCGTCGATCCGCCCGCCGTGAGGACGACGAGCGCCGCCGCGATGGCGACGGCGAGATCGAGGATCCCGCGCGGCCCGCGGTGGATCACCGGCCTGCCGAGGATGACCGCCTGACCCAGCGTCATGCCCGCGGCGATCGGCGCGATCCCGGCGAGCGCCGCGAGCGCGATCGGGTGCTCGGCCACCGCCGCGAAGAACGCGGTCATGATCGCGGTGATGAGCGAGGCGGGGACCATCATTCCCGCGACCGCGATGACGACGCCACGCGTGCCGCCGAGCCGCCGTCCGAGGAGCCCGGCCATCGCCACGAAGTGGATGCCCGGCGAGAGCTGCGAGAGCGCGTACGCCTCGGTGAATTCGCGTGGTGTGATCCAGCGGCGTTGATCGACGAGCACGCGGCGGATCATGAAGAGCGTGCTCGTGCCGCCGCCGACCGACTGGCTTCCGATGTCGATCCACGCGCGAAGGAGGTCCCGCGCCCGTGGCGAGTCCGTCATGCGAGCCGGCGGGCTGCCCGTCGTCGCGCCGGCAGGCCTTTCAAGAAGGCACGACGCTAGCGGCCGTGTGGTGTGGCTCCCTTGGTCGCGCGCGGCCAGGCATGGGCGGCGAGGGCGCCCGGGTCGGTGATGACGATGCCGTCCTTGGTCACGTTCACGACGCCCTCGTCGCGGAATTCGCGCAGCGCGCGCGCGACGACCTCGCGCACCGAGCCCACGAGGTTCGCGAGCTCGCGCTGACTGACGCGGGCGATGAGCACCGGCGTCTCGCGGTTCTGCTCCTGGGCCGCGATCTCGAGGAGATGTCGTGCGACGCGCTGCTGGACGCTCCCGAACGTCGCCGCGGCGACGTCGCGCCACGCCGCGTACAGCGAGGCGGCGAGGTCCTCGATGATGAGCCAGGCGATGTCGGAATCCTCGTGCGCGAGCGCACGGACCACGGTGAGGTCGAGGCGCAGCCGCTTCGTGGCGACGAGCGCCTGTGCGTGCACCGGAGTCGGTCCGCTCGTCGCGGTCGCGGCCATGCCGAGGACGTCGCCCTCGCGGGCGTAACGGATCGTCACCTGCCGCCCGTCCGGACCGACGACGTACGTCCGGTACAGGCCGCTCACGATGAGGATCGCGCGCGGCTCTCCGGTCGCGCGGTAGGTCGTGGTCCCGGCGGGGATGTCCTCGACCTCGGCGTGCGCGAGCAGGCGCTCGATCTTCGCGGGCGGAAGCCGGCCGAAGATGCTGCGTGAGACCGCGTTCCAGACGAGTGGATCCATACCCGCTTCGACCGCCGATGGTACGGGCGAGGGCCGGCCCGCGCGCAGGGCGCGGTGTGCGTCGCTACGCGAACTTGATGCAGACGTTCTTCGTCTGCAGGTACGAGTCGAGGGCCTGGAGGCCCTTCTCGCGTCCGAAGCCGCTCTTCTTGTAGCCGCCGAACGGCAGCTCGACACCGCCGCCCGCGCCGTAGGTGTTCACGTACACCTGTCCGGATCGGATGCGGTCGGCCATGAACAGCGCCTTGTTGATGTCGCGCGTCCACACGCCCGCGACGAGTCCGTACTCGCTGCGGTTCGCGAGGCGCGCGGCCTCCTCCACGGTGCCGAACGTCGAGATGGCGAGCACCGGGCCGAAGATCTCCTCGTCGTGCACGCGCATTCCGGCCTCGACGCGGTCCAGCAGCGTCGGATCGATGAAGAAGCCGTCGCCGAGACGGGGGTCGCCCGGACGCGTGCCGCCGGCCGCGACCACGGCGCCCTCGCGCTTTCCGGTCTCGACGTAGCCCATGACCTTTTCGAGCTGGCGCCTCGAGATGAGCGGACCCATGTCGGGGTCCTCCACGCCGGGCCCGAGCTTCATCGACTGGACCTTCTTCGTCAGGAGGTCGACGACCTGGTCGTGGGCCGCCGCCTCGACGAGCAGCCGCGAGCCGGCGGAGCAGGTCTGGCCCGCGTTCTGGAAGATCGCGTTGGCGACGCCGGCGATCGTGATGTCCATGTCGGCGTCGGCGAACACGACGTTCGGCGACTTGCCGCCGAGCTCCAGGGTGACCGGCGCCACGTGCTCGGCCGCGAGCTTCATCACGTGGATCCCGGTCTCCACCGAGCCGGTGAAGGTGATCTGGTCCACGCCGGGATGCGCGGCGAGCCGTTCGCCCGCCGTCGCACCGCTCCCGGGCACGACGTTGAAGACGCTCGGGGGCAGCCCCGCCTCGATGCCGAGCTTGCCGAGCGCGAGCGCCGTCATCGGTGCCTCGGACGACGGCTTCATCACGACGCAGCAGCCCGCGGCGAGCGCCGGTGCGGCGCCGCGCGCGCCGATCTGGATGGGATAGTTCCAGGGGACGATCTGGCCGGACACGCCGATCGGCTCGCGCAGCGTGTAGTCGAGCAGCCCCGGCGTCACCGGGATGGTGCGTCCCATGAGCTTGTCCGCGACGCCCGCGTAGAACTCGAAGTAGCGCGCCGCGACCTCCACGTCGGTCTTCGCCTGGCGCAGCGGTTTCCCGTTGTCGCGGCTTTCGAGCACCGCGAGCGAGGCGGCGTCACGACGGATGAGCTCGGCCATCCTCCACAGCAGCCGAGCGCGCTCGGCCGGCTTCATCTTCGTCCAGGGACCGTTCTCGAACGCGTCGCGCGCCGTCGCGACCGCGACGTCGATGTCCTCGGCGTCCGCGCGCGCGACGACGGCGAACGGCCGTCCCGTCGATGGATCGATGCTCTCGAACGTCGCGCCGCTCTTCGCGTCGCGCTCCGAGCCGCCGATGATGAGGCCCGCACGTGTGACGTCGGTCACAGCCATCTCGCATCACCTTCGCGCAGATATCGCGGTGGTCCTCGGCCTCTTGTAGAACATGCGCTATGGGCAGTCAATCGACGGGAAAGCACGCGCTCCTCGATCAGCTCGTCGTCGATGGCTTCCGGTACATCTTCGGGAATCCCGGCACGACGGAGCAGGCGTTCATGGATGCGCTCCAGGATCACCCCGAGCTCGAGTTCATCCTCGCGCTGCACGAAGGCGTCGCGGTCAGCATGGCCGACACGTACGCACGCGCGACCCGGAAGCCGGCGTTCGTCGAGCTGCACATCGCGCCCGGGTTTGGAAGCGGCAGCGGCATGATCTTCAACGCCAAGGCGTCGAACTCGAGCCTCGTCGTGTACGCCGGACAGAGCGCGTCGCGCGCGCTTCTGCAGGACCCGCTGCTCTCGGGCGACATCGTGTCGATGGCGCGCCCGATCTCGAAGTGGGCGTACGAGATCCATCACGCCGCGGACGTCCCGCAGGCGCTCCGGCGCGCGCTGAAGGTCGCCGACGAGCCCCCGCAGGGACCGGTCGTGCTGTCGATCCCACTAGACGTGATGGACGAGAGCGCGGACGTCACGATCACACCGACCAGCTACACGCGCTGGCGCGTGCATCCCGATCCCGCCGCGATGGACGAGGCCGCGGCACTCCTCACGCGCAGCGAGCGCCCCGCGCTGGTCGTGGGCGACGGGATCGCGCTCGCGGACGCGCAGGCCGAGCTCGTCGCGGTCGCCGAGCTGCTGGGCGCGCCGGTGTTCCAGGGCTATTCGTCCGAGGTGAACATGCCGATGGACCATCCGCTGTTCGCGGGCGCGCTGCCGCTCTACGACCTCGCGGCTCCCGCGACCACCGCGAAGGTGCTCGCGCGGCACGACGTGGTGCTCGTCGTCGGCGCTCCGCTGTTCCGGTTCATCTTCCCGAGTCGGGGCGGTGGCGTCCCGGAAGGCACGACGCTCATCCACATCCACATCGACGGCTGGGAGCTTGGGAAGAACGTGCCCGGCGCGCTGGGGATCCGTGCGGACGCGCTCGCCGCGCTCGCCGCGCTCCGTGAGAGGCTCGCGGACGGCGGACCCGCGGGCGCGGCGCGGCGCGCCGCCGCGCTCGGCGCGGAGCACCGCGGCAAGCGCGAGGCCGCGATCGCGGCTGACCGCCGCACCTGGGACGCGTCGCCGATCTCCGTCGCCCGGCTCATGGGCGAGCTCGCGGCGGCGCTGCCGGCGAACGCCGCGATCTTCGACGAGGCGACGACCGCGAGCCCCACGCTCGCGCGCTACGTCATGCCGCGACCGGGCAGCTACTACCGCGCGCGTGGCGGCGGTCTCGGGCCGGGCATGCCGGGCGCGGTCGCGCTGAAGCTCGCGATGCCCGATCGCCCGGTGCTCGGGGTCGTCTCCGACGGCGCCGCGATGTATACGGTGAGCGCGCTGTGGACGGCGGCGCACCATCGCGTGCCCGTCACGTGGGTGATCGTGAACAACGCGAGCTACCGCATCCTCAAACAGAACCTCATGGACTATCTCGGTCCGGAGCACGCGCGCCGCGAGTTCGTCGCCCTCGACCTCGTCGATCCGCCGCTCCGCTTCGACCGCATCGCCGAGGCGATGGGCGTGCACGGCAGGCGGGTCGAGCGGCCCCAGGACCTGCGGCCGGCGCTCGACGAGGCGCTTGCGCTCGGCGCGCCCGCGCTCGTGGACGTCGTGGTCGACGGCCGCGTGCGCTGAGCGGGCCCGAGCTACGCGGAGACGCGCGTCGCGAACGGGACGGCAGGGTCCGGGAGCGGCGAGGCGATCGCGATGTGGACCGTCGGCTCGCTGCCGTCGTTCCAGTTCCGGTGCGCGACGCCCGCCGGGAACACGACGAGCGATCCGGGTCCGACGTCCTCGCGTCTGCCCTGGACCTCGATGCTCATCGTGCCGCTCAGCACGTAGAAGATCTGATCGACCGCATGCGTGTGGAGGCCTTCGGGCGAGCCTCCGCCCGCCGGGGTCTTGATCACGGCGAACGAGAGCGTCCGCGCGCCGCTGTCCGCGGCGAGCAGCCGCTGGACGTAGCGATCCGTCGACGCCTCGAGCGCGGCGCGGTCGAGCTTGCGTACGTATTCGATGTCACGCCTCCCCATCACGCGCGATGCGCGACCCGATCGTAGCCCAGGCCTGAACGGGACGCGGCCGATGCGCGCGGCGAGATGGCGGCGCGATGCCGACCGCAGGGTCGAGCACATCGGCCTCGCCGCGGACCGCGCCGGTCAAGTGGCGCGCAACGCATTTCATAGTTGGTGACGTGTGACCAACATCACACGGCGCATTCGGTGCTCGCGATCTTCGGTGCTAGATTCGCGCACACCCTGGACGGTCCCGGTGAAGGAGAGTGGAGATGAGACGCGCGACCACCGCGATCCTCGTGCTCGGCGTGCTGCTCGCATCGTGTGGTGGTGCGACGACGCCCGCGGCGTCGTCCGCACCGACGACCGCGGCCAGCGCGGCCGCCAGTGCCGCCGCGACCCCCGCGAAGGTCTACAAGCTCAGCGTCCTCGAGACCTCGCCCGGCTTCTTCGACATCCCGCTCAAGATGCTCATCAACGAGGGCATGGCGAAGAACTACAACCTCGACCTCTCGCTCGCGCAGTTCCAGACCGGCAGCGGCACGACATCGCAGATCTTCGCCGGCGGGACCGGCGACATCATGATGGGCGGCATCGACGCGCCGGTCGGCCTCGCGACGTCGAAGACCGTCGACGTGCAGGTCATCGGCATGCTGCTCGAGCGCGGCGTGTGGACGCTCGTCTCGAAGGCCGGCAGTCCGTACACCACGCTCCAATCCCTGAAGGGGAAGATCGTCGGCATCACCGGCGCGGGGTCGTTCAGCGACTTCGCGCTGCGCGAGCTGCTCAAGCGGAACAACATGGCGGTGACGGACGTGCAGATCGCGGCGCTCGGCAACGCCGCGGCGCAGTACGCCGCGCTCGACGCCGGTAAGGCCGACGCCGTGCAGCTCCAGGCCCCGCTCTTCGAGACGTCGCTCCGCGACAAGAAGGTGCAGGTCGTCTACGACTTCCGCCAGGACCTCACACCGGCCCTCGTCTTCACCGCGCGCACGGCCGCGGTGAAGGCGGACCCCACGCCGTACGCGCAGTTCATGCAGGCGATGCGCGACGCTCTCGCCAAGCTGCGCAGCGATCGGGCGTTCGCGCTGGCCGAGGCGAAGAAGTACTACGGCCAGAACAACACCGACGCGGAGCTCGGCCTCATCCTCGACACGTACGCCTCGAACCCTGGCATCTGGACGAAGGACGGCGTGTACACCGAGGCGCTTCACAAGGCCGGTCATGACCTCCTGATCGCGGCCGACCCGAAGTACACGGACGCCAACTACCCGTCGTACCAGTCGCTGACGCAATACGCCCCGAGCTCGTTCCTCAAGAAGTAGGAAGAGAAGACACCGACGCGATGCGAGCGGTGGGCCTGGGTCGCGCGAGCGCCCAGGTCCACCCGCGCGCGAACGAATCCGATGACGCCGTAAGGTAGTTCAGGTGAAGACCGCAACACCCGATGTCTCTCGCGCCAGCGGGCGCGGTGCGTCGATCGAGGTCTCGCATCTCAGCGTGTCGTACGCGGGCGCGGATGCGACCGCGGCTGGGACGCTCGCGGTCGACGACATCTCGTTCACGGTCGGGCCGGGAGAGATCGTCGTCGTCGTCGGACCGAGCGGCTGCGGCAAGTCCACGCTGCTGAAGGCCGTCGCCGGCCTGCTCACGCCTTCGCGCGGCGCGGTCCGGGTCGGCGGCGCCGACGCGTCCCGCGAGCCGCGCATCGGCTTCGTCTTCCAGTCGGACGCCCTCTTGCCGTGGCGCACGGCGGTGCAGAACGTGGAGCTCGCGGTGCGGCTCGCGGGCGAGAACGCGTCGGTCGCCCGCGAGCGCGCGAGGCGTCTCATGACCGATCTCGGCCTCGGCGATTCGTGCGACAAGTTCCCGGCGCAGCTCTCGGGCGGCATGCGCAAGCGCGTCTCGCTCGCTCGCGCGCTCGCGTACGAGCCCGCGGTGTTCCTGATGGACGAACCGTTCGCCGCGCTCGACGCGCACACGCGGATCCACGTCGGCAACTTCTTCCTGCGCATCCTCGAGAGCTACCAGCAGTCGGTGATCTTCGTGACGCACGACATCGACGAGGCGGTCGCGCTCGGCGACCGCATCCTCGTGATGTCGCGGCGTCCGGGGCGTCTTCTCGGCTCATTCGACGTTCCCCTGCCGCGGCCGCGTGACTACTACGCGAGCCGGTTCAGCGACGGATTCCGCGAGACCCAGAAGAAGGTCTGGGAGCTCCTCGGATGAGCGGCGAAACCGCGGCGAAGACGCAGCTCGAGATCGCGAGCGAGGAGGCCCCGCCCTCGGCGCGCGCTTCCGCGGCGGGCTCGTGGATGACGCATGGGGCCGGTTTCGCGGCCCTGCGCCTGCTCCTGCTCGGCCTCGTGCTCGCCGTGTGGCAGCTCACCGGCGACGTCCTCGTCGGCGTGCAGTGGGTGAGCAGCCCCGTCCTCGTCGCGAAGCGCTTCGGCGTCATCGTCTCCGACGGCTCGCTCGCGGACAACACCATCGCCACGCTCGAGGAGACCTTCCTCGGTCTCGTGCTCGGGATCATCGGCGGCGTCGTCGCCGGTGTGCTCATCGCGCGGGCGCCGCGTGTGCTGTCGGACACGCTCGACCCCTACATCATGGGTGTCTACAGCCTGCCGCGCGTGGCGCTCGCGCCCTTCTTCATCCTGTGGTTCGGCATCGGGCTCGAATCGAAGGTCGCGCTCGTGGTCTCCGTCGTCGCGTTCGTCGTGCTGTTCAATGTCCGTCAGGGGATCGAGGGCGTGGACCGCGACCTCATCGACGCGCTGCGCAGCATGCGCGCCGGACGGTGGCAGATGACGCGCTACGTGACGATCCCGGCGGTCGTGCCCTGGATCATCTCCGCGGTGAAGATCAGCGTCGGTCTCGCGCTCGTCTCGGCGGTCGTCGGCGAGATGGTCGGCTCGATCAAAGGACTCGGCTGGTATGTCACGCAGTCGCTGAACCAGTTCGACATGACGGGCGGCGTGACCTCGCTGCTCATCATGGCCGCGCTCGCGCTGCTCCTCTACGCGATCGTCGGTCGGATCGAGCGAAGCGTGTGCCGGTGGCAGACGGTGCAGTCGTCGTCGCGGACCGTCCAGCTCTAGCGGTGACCTCGGGAGCCGATCCGCGCCTAGACCTGTGACAGCGGTCCGACGAGCCACCCCGACGTGTCGTGGAAGTCCGCATAGGCGGACCCGGGTGGGACGATGCGGTCGATCTCGTCGAGGACGCCGCGGTCGAGGGTCACGTCGACGGCCTGTACGTACGGCAGGAGCTGCTCCCTCGTGCGCGGGCCGATGCACGCCGACGTGACCACGTCCTGCTGCAGCACCCACGCGACCGCGAGGTGGATCGGGTCGAGCCCCGCGCTCCGCGCGAGCGTCGCGAGGGCCTGCGCCTTCTCGAGCGTGGCCGGCCCGAGCCGCGTCTGGTAGCGCTCGTGCATGTCCTTGAGCCGCGTCCCCGGAGGAGGGTTCTCGTTCGCGTTCACCGCGTATTTCCCGGTCAGCAGACCGCCGGCGATCGACGACCAGGTGAAGAAGCCAAGCCCGTATTCGCGCAGGAACCGCACGCGGTCGGCCTCGACGCGCCGGTCGAGCAGGTTGTACGGCGCTTCCTCGCAGATCGGGTGGGTCCAGCCACGAAGCTCGCTGCGCCACCACGCCTCCGCGACGCGCCACGCGGGGAACGTGCTCGTCCCCCAGTAGCGGATCTTCCCGGCCTTCACGCACGCGTCGAGCGTCTCGATCGTTTCGTCGAGCGGAGTGTCGAAATCGCTCCGATGCAGCATGTACACATCGATCCAATCCGTCTGGAGCCGCTTCAGCTGCGCGTCGAGCTCGCGCAGCAGATACCGTCTGCCGCCGCCTCGGTCGTTCGGCCCCGGGCCCATGGGGTAGAAGACCTTCGTGGCGAGCACGATCTCGTCACGAACGCCGAGCTCGCGCAGTCCGCGGCCGATGACCGACTCGCTACCGCCCGCGTTGTAGTGATCGCTCGTGTCCCAGAACGTGATGCCGCCATCGAGCGCCGCGCGCATGAGCGCGAGCGCCTCGTCGTAGGGGGTCGGACCGCCGAAGTACCACGTACCGAGGCAGAGCTTGCTGACCGTCAGGCCGCTGCGGCCGACACGAGCGGATCGCATGGGGCCAATTCCCCTCCATCGTTCGCGTTGCTCGACGCGCGGGCGTCGCGTCGAAAGATTACGCTCTCGCCGACCGCGCTGATGAGAGGGACGGGGATGGCCGACGGATCGATCGAAGCACGGGTGCGCAGGCTCGAGGACGAGCGCGACATCGTGCGCACGCTCTATCGCTACGCGCAGGGCCTCGACTACGGCCCCGAGCAGGACTTCGTCGACGTCTTCACCGAGGACGCGAAGTGGATCCGCGACCCCGTGCGCCGCGAGACGCGTCGCTTCGAGGGAAGGAACGCGTTCGCCCAGATGTTCCGCGACCACACGCACGCGCCCGAGTACTTCCACAAGCACGTCGTCGCGAACCCGCAGGTCGACGTCGCCGGCGACACCGCGCGCGCGACGAGCTACCTCATCTTCATCTGCGATCACCCAGAGGGGCCGTACATCCGCGCGTTCAGCCGCTGCATCGATCGTCTCGTGCGCTGCCCCGACGGGCGCTGGCGCATCCAGGAGCGCCACGCGCAGCTGGAATCGTGGGCCGAGCGCGACTTCCCGCCCGGCCCGTGGAAGACGCTGCCGACCGTCACGCGGTGATGCGCGCCGCGCCCGCTCGCCGATGAAGGCCCGTCCGTCCATCGACGTCCACGATCATTACGCGCCGCCCGCCTACCGCGCGGTCGCGAAGCGCTGCGCGGACCGCGACCCGCTCTTCGCATCCCTGAACGACCGCGTCGCGCCCGGCGATCAGTCGGACCCCCTGGTGCGGCTCGACCGGCGGCTCGAGGAGATGGGGAAGAGCGGGCTCGACGTCCTCGTGCTTTCGATCAATCCGCCCTCGGCCGTTCCCGCGGACGAATCGCTCGCGGCGGAGCTCATGGCGAGCGCGAACGACGGACTGCTCGAGGCGTGCGCCGCCGCGCCGGACCGGCTCCTCATGCTCGCCGCGCTGCCGCTGCCGCACGCCGACGCCGCGCTCGCAGAGCTCGCGCGTCTCGAGGGCCGCGCCGCGGTCAGCGGCGTCTGCATCGGCGTCTCGGGGATCTCGTTCGCGCCCGATGCCGCGGAGTGGCGGCCGGTCCTCGAGCGCGTCGCCGCGCTCCGGCTTCCGCTCATGCTCCATCCCCAGCTAATCGATCCGTCCCGGTCCGACGACCCGTTCGCGCACGCGTTCGCGGAGTACGGGCTGCGCTCAGGAGTGCAGGCGATGGTCGCGACGAGCCTCGCCGCGCTGCGGCTCGTGCTCTCCGGATGTCTCGACGACCTCCCCGAGCTCGTCGTCATCGTCCCGCATCTCGGCGGCGTGATCCCGTACCTCGCGCAGCGGCTCGCCGATCAGACGATGGGCCGCAACGCGCGTCCGCTCGAGCACTACCTGCGCGAGCGGTTCTTCTACGACAACTGTTCGTACCACCACGCCGCGCTGCGCTGCGCGATCGACACGGTGGGTGCCGACCGCATCATGCTCGGCTCCGATTACCCGTTCCGCGGTCCGCTCGGTCGCTGCCTCGAGACCGTGCTGCGCTCGGATCTGGACGAACGGACGAAGTCGCTCATCGCGGGCGAGACGGCGTCGCGATGGTTCACTCCGCGGGCGTGACCGGCGGCGGGAGCGCCGAGTGAGCGTACGCGTCGGCCTCGGGCTCTTCACCGGACAGGTGCCGCCGGGCAGCGGCCGCACGCACGCCGACGAGTACGCGGACACGCTCGCCCTTTCCCGCGTCGCGGAGGAGATCGGCTTCGACGCGGTCTGGGTCTCGGAGCACCATCAGGCCGCCGACGGTCACCTCCCGTCGCTCCCCGTCCTGCTCGGCGCGATCGCCGCAGCGACCGATCGCATCACGCTCGCGACGGGGGTCGCGCTCGCACCGTTCCAGCATCCGCTGCGCTTCGCCGAGGACTGCGCCGTCGTCGATCAGCTGTCGCACGGCCGGCTCGTCGTCGGCCTCGGCGCGGGCTGGCGGAAGGAGGAGTTCCGCGCCTTCGGCGTTCCGTTCGCCGAGCGGTTCGCGCGCACCGTGGAGCTCGCGAAGCTCTGCCGCCTCGCGTGGGACGAACCGAGGTTCACGTTCGAGGGCACGCACCACACGTTCCGCGACGTGGCCGTGACGCCCAAGCCCTTCCACCGGATCCCGCTCCTGCTCGGCGGCAGCGGCCCGCGCGCGGCGTCGCGCGCCGGTCGCCTCGCCGACGGATATCTCGGGACGCCGACGAGCGCGCCCGACACGACACCCGAGAGCGCGCTCGCGGAGTTCGCGGCCCTCGTCGCCGCGTTCGACGCGGGCGCGCGCCAAGCCGGACGCGATCCACGGCGGCTCGCGATCGGCTTTCACGCGAACGCCTGGGTCTCGCCCGACGGCTCGCTCCCCGACGACGTGCGCCGCGCGATGTGGCACCAGCTCGGCACGTACGCCGTGTGGCACGCGCGCGACGACGGCCGCTCCGTGCCCGACGAGCTGCCGCCGATCGACGATGACCTCATCCGGCGCCGCACCGTCATGGGGACGCCCGGCGAGGTCACCGCGCAGGCGCGGCCGTGGCTCGCGGCGTTCCCCGGCCGCGACCTGCACGTGATCGTGCGCCTGCACTACCCCGGGATGGCGCGCGACGTCGCGGAGCGCGCCATGCGGCTCTTCGCCCGCGACGTCATTCCCGCGCTTCGGAGCGCGGCGGCGGACTGACCCGCGACGGGGCTAGAGCCGGATGACCCAGCCGCCGTCGACGTTGATCGTCTGCCCGTTGATGAAGTCGCCCGCGGGCGACGCGAGCAGCACGAGCGTGCCGACGAGGTCGCTCGGCGGCCGGTCCGGGCGCGCGTGCGGGATCGAGGAGTACCGCGCCTCGCGCTTCGGCGTGCCGGGCGCGCCGACCGACTTGTAGCCGGCCTCGCTCATGATCAGACCGGGGGCGATCGCGTTCACGTTGATGTTGAACTTGCCGAGCTCGACCGCGAGGCCCGCGGTGAGGGCGACGAGCGTGTGCTTCGTGATGCGGTATACGCTGCCGGGCAGGAACGCCGCGGCCGACGCCTGGTTGATGATGTGGCCGACGCCCTGCTCCTTCATCGTGGGCACGACCGCACGCGTGCAGATGAGCGGACCGGTGACGTTGACGCGCATCGCGCGCTCCCAGAGATCGAGCGAGATGTCGCACAAGCCGTCCTTCGGGATCTCGGCCATGAGCGCGGCGTTGTTCACGAGGGTGTCGATGCGGCCGAACTTCTTCTTCGTCGCCTCGACCATCGCGTCCGCCGAGGCGGGGTCGGTCACGTCGAGCTTCAGGCCCATCGCCTTGAAGCCGTCCTTCTCGAGATCCGCCGCGACCTGCTCGGCGCCCTCGGCGTTCAGGTCGGCTATGACGACCGACGCGCCGGCTTCCGCGAGACCGCGCGCGTACGCGCGTCCGATGCCGCCCGCCGCACCGGTGACGATCGCGACGTTGCCCTCGAGCGGTTTGCCCACCTTCTCTGCCTCCAACGCTCCAGTGACCAGACGGTCCATGCCATTAAACCTCGCATCGCCGTGGCGCGCGACGCGCGCGGGTGTGACCAGTGTCACAACCGCTCTCGCCGGCCGCGGTCATAGCATCGATCAGAGAGCTCGGAGCGGAGGGACGTGATGACGATGGCGGTGCGGACGAACGAGATCGCCTCCTATGTCGCGGGCGAGTGGCGCCGGGGTCCGGGCTCTGGGACCGACACGAATCCGGCGCGGCCCAGCGAGGTCGTCGCGTCGGTGAGCATGGCCGACGTGAAGATCGCGCAGGACGCGGTGGCCGCGGCGAAGGCGGCGCTGCCGGCGTGGTCGACGATGCCGGCACCCGCGCGCGGCGACATCCTTCGGGCAGCCGGGGACCTGCTCGACCAGCGCGCCGAGGACATCGCGCGCGACCTCACGCGCGAGGAGGGGAAGACCATCGGCGAGGCGCTGCGCGAGGCGCGGTGGTCCGCGAACGTGCTGCGCTACCACGCGGCGCAGACGCTCGATCCGGACGGCGAGACGCTCCCGTCGAGCCGGGCGAACGTGCACGCGTACACGAAGCGCGAGGCGCTCGGGGTCGTGACGGCGATCACGCCCTGGAACTTCCCGGTGCTCATTCCCGCCTGGAAGATCGCGCCGGCGCTCGCGTTCGGGAACACCGTCGTGTGGAAGCCGGCGGAGATCGTCCCGCTCTCCGCGGTGAAGCTCCTGCAGGTGCTCGTCGATGCGGGACTGCCGAGCGGCGTGCTGAACCTCGTCCTCGGCAAGAGCTCTCAGGTCGGCGACGTCATCACGACCCATCCGAGCGTGAACGGCGTGTCCTTCACCGGCTCGACGTCGGTGGGGCGTGCCATCCAGGCCAAGGCGACCGCCGCCGGAAAGAAGGTGCAGCTCGAGATGGGGGGCAAGAACCCGCTGCTCGTGCTGGCCGACGCCGATCTCGACCTCGCGGCCGACGCCACGGCGCGCGGCGCGTTCATCAGCTGCGGCCAGAAGTGCACGTCGACCGGACGGGTCATCGTCGAGCGCGGCGTCCTGGGCGCCTTCGTCGACCGGCTCGCGGCGCGTGCCGAAGCGATGAAGCTCGGCGATCCGCTCGAGAAGGACACCGTGCTCGGTCCGGTCTCGTCGAGCGAGCAGCTCACGAAGATCCTCGGCTTCGTGGAGCGGGCCAGGGCGCAGGGCGCCCGGAGCGTCACCGGCGGCGTGCGCGGGGAGGGTGCGCTGGCCGAGGGGTACTTCGTGCGTCCGAGCGTGCTCGTCGACGTGCGTCCCGACCACGAGGTCGCGCGTGACGAGGTCTTCGGACCGGTCGCACCGATCATCGCGGTCGACTCGTACGACGAGGCCATCGGCGTCGCGAACGACACGCGCTACGGCCTCACCGCGAGCGTCTTCACGAACGACCTGAAGAAAGCGATGCGCTTCACGCGGGAGAGCCAGGCCGGCGTCGTGCTCGTGAATCAGGAGACCGCCGGCGTGGAGTACTACGCACCGTTCGGCGGCATCAAGGACAGCGGCGCGGGATCACGCGAGCGCGGGAAGGCCGCGCGCGAGTTCAACACGGAGCTGAAGACCGTCTACGTGAACTACCCGTAGGCCGGGCGGATCAATCGATGTCGCGGTACCGCGGCCCGCGCGCGACCACGCGGTCGAGCGTGCCGTCCGCGAGATACGCCGGCAGCTCGTGCACGTCGATCCTCCTCGCCTCCTGGCCGTGGTACCCGAGGCGGTCCTTCACCTCGGGCGCGAGGTAGTACGCCGCGCATACCGCGGTCATCACGTCGCGGAACAGGGACGGAGCGTCGCGCCGCATCTCGGCGAGCGACGCCGACGGATCGGCGCCGATGCCGGCGAGCGCGGCCCGGACCCGCGGCGCGAGCGCCGGCGCCGTCCGGAAGACGCGGTCGATGAGGACGCCGGGTACACCGACCTCGCTCGCGGCCGGCATCGTCTCGGTGCGCGGAAGGATCGCGTCGGCGAGCCGTCCAAGGGCGTCCCGCTCCGCCGCCGGCAGCGCGACCGCCGTCTCGTTCATGCGGCCACCGCGGTCTCCTGGTTCCGCCGCTCGGCGATGAGGTGCGTGACCGTGCGCTTAGTCAGCGCCGCGATCGTCGACGACGGATTCACCGCGGCCGACGTCACGAAGACGGAGCCGTCGATGATGTAGAGGTTCGCGACGTCGTGGCAGCGGCCCCATCGATCGACGACCGAGTCGCGCGCCGACGTGCCCATCCGCGCGGTCCCCATGAAGTGCGAGTTCCCGATCGTCGTGAGCGCCTCGGCCGTGATGTCGTGCGCGCCGGCGGCCTCGAGCGCCTCGATCGCGCGCGTCGCGTCGAACTTCATGAGCCGCCGCGAGTTCTCCGAGATCCGATACCTGAGCTTCGGCGCGGGGAGACCGTCGGAGTCGACCAGGTCGGGCGCGAGGGTGACCATGTTGGATTCGTCGGGGAGATCCTCGCCGCCGATGGTCCACGCGACCTGGTGCCCGAGGCCGCGCTCGACGCGCTCGTGCAGCGCCGCGCCCCAGACCTGGTCCTCGGCGTGACGGGAGAGCGCGATCCCGAGCGGACCGCGGCTCGGTCCGACGCTCCACTTCGCGCCGCGCACGAATCCGCGCGAGGGATCGCTGCGATAGAACTCGTACGAGAAGATACTCGCGCCGGCCTGGCCCTGCCAGCTGTCCCAGCGCTCGTCGAACGAGCCCTGCAGGTGCCCGCGCGGGTGGATCATGAAGCGCTTCCCCACGAGGCCCGACGAGTTCGCGAGGCCGTCCCGATGCGTCGGCGACGCCGACAGCAGCAGCAGGCGCGGCGTGCCGACGCCGCTCGCCGCGAGAAGGACGACCTGCGCCGGCTGGAAGTGCTCGGCCCCGGCGCGATCGATGTACGTCGCGCCGGTGACGAGCCCGTCCGGTCCGGTCTCGAGGCGCCGCACGCGCGCGCCGGTGACGAGCCGCACGCCGAGCGCGACCGCCTTCGGCCAGTGTGTCCGGTCCGCCGAGCCCTTCGCGCCCTCGCCGCATCCCGAGTTGCAGGTCCCGCGCTGGACGCACATCCGCCGGCCGTCGTACGGGCGCGACGCGATCGCGTTCGCGGCGGGCCACCAGTGCCACCCGAGGCGGTCCATGCCCCTCGCCGCGAGCTCGCCGCCCCGGCCGATCGGAAGTGGAGGCAGTGGATAGTCGCTCTGCGGCGGGTACGCGGGATCACCGGCGAGTCCGGAGACGCCGAACTCGCGGTCGGTCTGGTCGTAGTACGGCCACAGATCGCGCCAGCCGATGGGCCAGTCGTCGGCGACGCCGTCCTCGGTGCGCACGCGGAAGTCCGATGGGTGGAAGCGCGGCCACTGCGCCGCGAAGAGCACGCTCGAGCCACCGACGCCGCTCCAGAGGTTGATCGGGACGTCGCACTCGCGCAGGTCCAGCGGGTAGTCGGCGGGGCTCTGGCGCACGTTCGGGTTCGGGCTCCAGCGCGAGCGCGTGAGGAGCTCCCACTCGGGCGTCGCGCCGGGATACGCGCCGGGGTCGGGCCAGTCGCCCTGCTCGAGACACACCACGGCGAAGCCGGCCTCCGCGAGGGTCAGCGCCGCGACGCCGCCGGACAGCCCGCCGCCGACGATGAGCACGTCCGGAGTGCGTTCGCCGCCTCGCTCTGCGCTCACGTCGTCATTTTGCGCGCAGGGTAGGTGTGACGAAGATCACGGACGTCGGCCCGGACGCCGCACGACGCCGAGGCGATGCCGAGATGCGAGCGCGATGCGGCGCGTCCACCCGCGCGTCAGCCGACGACGGTGTTCTTGGCGCGCAGGTACTGGTCCGGCCACGGCACGTCGACGCCGAGCGTGCGCGCGGCGTGCAGAGGCCAGTACGGATCGACGAGCATCGCGCGCGCGAGCGCCACGACGTCGGCCTTCCCCGTCGCGACGATGTCCTGCGCCTGCGTCGCGTGCGTGATCACGCCGACGGCCGCGGTCAGCACGCCCGCCTCGCGGCGGATCGCCTCCGCGAAGGGGACCTGGTAGCCCGGACTCTCGGGTGGCGCCGCGCTCCGCAGCATGCTGCCCGAGGAGCAGTCGATGAGATCCACGCCGCGGTCGCGCACCAGGCGCGCGAGCGCGATCGAGTCGGCGAGCGTCCACGACGGCCGGTCGTCGATCCAGTCGG
Organism: Candidatus Limnocylindria bacterium; assembly: GCA_035651155.1. Classification (GTDB taxonomy): domain Bacteria; phylum Chloroflexota; class Limnocylindria; order P2-11E; family P2-11E; genus CF-39. The sequence continues at coordinate 91,168 of DASRGG010000012.1, forward strand.
TCGCCGAGATGCGCATGAAGAGCGGCAGATCGCTCGGCCATTCGCCGCGTATCGCGTCCACGACCTCGACCCCGATGCGCACGCGCCGCTCGAAGCTCCCGCCGTAGCCGTCGGTGCGCTGGTTCGCGACGGGCGAGAAGAATTCGTGGAGCAGGTACCCGTGGCCGGCGTGTATCTCGATGAGCTTGAATCCCGCGTCGCGCGCGCGCCGCGCCGCGGCGGCCCACGCGGCGATGATGTCCGCGATCTCGCCCGTCGTGAGCTCGTGCGGCACCGGGAAGCCCTCGCCGAACGGGATCGGCGACGGCGCCACGACCGGCGACCAGCCGCCGTCCGCGGGCGCGAGCGGTCGCGGCCCGGGCAGCCAGGGAAGCTTCGTGCTCGCCTTGCGCCCGGCGTGCGCGAGCTGGATCCCCGGCACCGCGCCGTTCCGCTCGATGGACCGCGCGATCCGCGCGAGCGGCGGGACGTGGGCGTCGGACCAGATGCCGAGATCCGCGGGACTGATGCGTCCGCGCGCCTCGACGGCCGTCGCCTCCGCCACGACCAGCCCCGCGCCGCCGACCGCGCGCGCGCCGAGATGGACGAGATGCCAATCGTTCGCGAGGCCGTCGACCGAGGAGTACTGACACATCGGGGAGACCATGATCCGGTTGCGCGACGTGACACCCCGGACCCGGAGCGGAGTGAAGAGGCCGGTCGCGCGATCGTCGGTCGGCACGACTCAGTAGAGGCTTGTCTGGACGACGATCGGCCGCATCGCCGCGGCGGTGAGCTCACCGGCGGGCTCGATGCCCATCTGCCGCAGGAATTGGTAGGCCTGCCGGAGGTGCCCCGCCGCGTGACGCGCCGCCGCGTCGAGGATCTGGTGCTGGGTCATCTCACCCTTGCGGTCGCTCGGCACGAGGCGCGCGGCATCGGCGGACGTCACCCGTCCGGAGCGCGCGAGCCACTGCGCGCGGCGCTCCTCGGCGAACGCGATCAGCTCGGCGGTGCCGCGGAAGCGCACGCTCTGCGCGTCGGCGTCCTTGTGGGCCTGGTACGAGAAGCGGCCGTCGTCGAGCGCGTGCACGACCTCGGTCATGAGGCTGAAGACGTTGACGGTCATGTTCCGCATGTCGCGTCCGCGGTTCGGCGTCGGATCGGTGATCCGCTCGTCCGGGAGCTGCCGGAGCATCGTGATGAAGGCGACGAGCACGCGATCACAGGCCGCAACGAGCTCCGCGTACGGTACGTGCTCCTCGTCCGCCGGCAGTCCGAGCCACTCACGCAGCTGCTCGACGTGGCCGACGACGAGGTGCCGATCGCCCCGCACGACGACGGGGAGCACCTCGAGGCCGAGCGCCTCCAGCTCCGCCTTCGCGCTCGGGTCCTGATGGATGTCGCGAAGCAGATGGGGGATGCCATGAAGCGAGAGGAAATCCTTCGCCTGAGCACAGCCCGCTCAGCCGTAGTGCGTGTAGATGCGCAGCTCGGGCGCCCTGTCCACGGCGGCAGACCTCCTCGTGCGGCGATGGGCTGAATCTACTCCAGCGTGCGTCCATCACGGATGTGCGTACGATGGCGCCGTGACGCTCGGACTCGACGGAAAGGTCGCGCTCGTGACCGGTGGCGGACGCAACATCGGACGCCAGATCTGTCTCACGCTCGCCGATCACGGCTGCGACGTCGTCGTGAACGTGCGCTCGAACGTCGCCGAAGCGAAGGCCGTCGCCGACGAGATCGCGTCCCGCGGCCGCCGCGCGCTCGCGATCGCCGCGGACGTGGGCGACGCGGCCGCGGTCGACGACATGGTCGCGCGCGCGAAGGCCGAGCTCGGCCGCGTCGACGTGCTGGTGAACTGCGCCGCGCGGCTCCATCACGTCCCGTTCGCGGAGCTGACGCCGGCCCAGTGGCAGGACCTCGTCGGCGTCGTCCTGAACGGCCCGATCAACACGTGCCGCGCGGTGCTCCCGCTCATGGTCGAGCAGGGCTCCGGCAGCATCGTGAACGTCTCGGGCACCGTGGTCTTCTACGGCACCTGGCCCCACCTCGCCGCGGTGAAGGCGGGGATCCACGGCCTCACCCGTGGGCTCGCGCGCGAGTACGGGCCGCGCGGCGTGCGCGTCAACGTGATCGTGCCGTCGACCGTCGACACGGTCCGTCCGGTGCCGCGCGACCCCGAGCGGGTGGCGCAGGAGATCGCGCGCACGCCGCTCCGGCGGTTCGCGAAGACGCGGGAGATCGCCGACGTCGTCGCCTTCCTCGCCGGGGACCTGTCGAGCTTCGTCACCGGGCAGGCGATCCACGTGAACGGCGGCCAGTACATGCCGTGAAACGCTCGTTCCATAATTTCGCTTACACTCCGGCCACGAGCACGGGGAGGAAGCGGATGTCGGACGACAGATACGAGACCGGCATGAAGATCCGCCGTCAGGTCCTCGGCGACGAGTACGTGGACCGGGCGATGCAGAACGCCGACGAGTTCGGCGCCGATTTCCAACGCATCGTCACCGAGTACTGCTGGGGCGGCACCTGGGGCCGTCCCGGGCTCTCGTTCAAGCAGCGCAGCCTGAACACTCTCTGCCTGCTCGCCGCGCTGAACCGCGGGCAGGAATTCGAGACCCACTTTCGCGGCGCCCTGCGCAACGGTTGCACGCTCGAGGAGCTCAAGGAGACGCTGATCCAGATCGCGACCTACGCGGGCATCCCCGCCGGCGTCGAGGCGTTCCGCCTCGCGCGGAAGGTGCTCGCGGAAGAGAAGACGAAGACGCAAGGCAAGGACCAGGGAGGGTCGAGATGAACGAGTCGTTCCGCGCGCGCCGCGATGTGTGGAAGCGGCGAGATCTCCTGCGGCTGTCCGGCGCCGCCGCGCTCGTCGCGGCGTGCGGACCGGCCGCGTCGAACCTGGCGTCGGCCACCCCGTCATCGGCGGCGACCGCGTCGGCCGGTGCGGCTCCGCGCTGGGGCATGACCGCGGCGCAGGACGCCGCGTGGCGCGACGTCGAGGCCGCCGCGAAGAAGGAGGGCAAGGTCACCTACTACTCGCTCGGCAGCGTGCCCGCGAACAAGGTCGACGTGCTGAAGAGCTCCTTCGCGAAGGACTATCCCGACATCGAGGTGCAGTACGTGGCCATGGGCAACGGCTCGGAGCTTGCGACGCGCCTCTCCGCGGAGCAGGACGCCAAGCTCTACGTGGCCGACGTGTTCGACCGATCGGTGCAGTTCGCGCTCGGCCTCGCGAAGTACCTGGCGGCGTTCATCCCGCCCGCGTCGCAGGATCCGAGCGTGAAGTGGCTCACGAATCCGATCGCCGATCCCGAGGGCAAGGGCACCGTCCGCGCGGAGTTCGCCCAGTACGTCGCCATTTGGTACAACACCAAGCTGGTCAAGGCCGCGGACGCGCCGAAGAACCACACCGACCTCACGAACCCGAAGTGGAAGGACCAGATCATCTGGCGCACGCCGTGGGAGACCGGCGCGGGCAGCACGACCTACATCTTCGCGAAGCAGGAGCTCGGGCCGGACTGGCCGCAGAAGATGAAGGCGGTGAAGCCGACCTTCGCGAGCGACCAGGACGCCGCTCTCCTCCAGGTCGCGCGCGGCGAGTTCGCGATCGGTCTGGGCCTCACCGGGCGCACCGGCGGCCAGCTCATGAAGGACGGCCAGCCCATCGCCGCGATCTTCCCGAACGACTTCACCGTCGCGGTGCCGCTCGGCACGCAGCTGCTCGCGACCGCGCCGCACCCCAACGCGGCGCGCGTCTTCGCGAACTGGATGCTCATGCAGCGCGGGCAGGAGCTCTGGCGCGACCTCGGCCAGTTCCCGCAGCGCGCCGACATCGCGCCCGCGGAGCCGTGGATGCTTCCGATCAAGGACGTGAAGAAGATCCTGTCGCAGGCGCAGGTCAGCGACGCCACGCAGAAGGCGGCGATGGACGAAGCGAAGGCCCTCTTCAAGTGAGCCCCCGGCCGCTGACATGGGAATTGCAGGTAACCTAGCTCGTGCATGATTTGTTGCAGCGGTCGTCGGACCGCGCGACTGGATGAGGTAAGCCGATGACGAAGTCCCTTGATGGCAAGGTCGCGATCGTGACGGGTGCCGCGGGCGGCATCGGGCGCGTCTACGCCAGGGCGCTCGCCGACGAAGGTGCGGCCGTGGTGATCGCCGACATGAACGGCGCGGGCGCCGCGGACGTGGCGAAGAGCATCTGCGACGCCGGGCACAAGGCCGCGCCGGCGACGGTGGACGTCTCCGACGCGGCGTCCGCGAAGGCGATGGTCGACGTGGCGACGAAGACCTTCGGTGGTCTCGACATCCTCGTGAACAACGCCGGTCTGATGGCGGCGATCCCGAAGGGCCCGCTGCTCGATGTCCCGATGGAGTGGTTCGAGAAGGCGCTCAAGATCAACGCGCTCAGCATGCTCGTGTGCGCGAAGGCCGCGGTGCCGGCGATGCTCGCGCGCGGCGGCGGCCGCATCATCAACCAGTCCTCCACCGCGTCGTACGAGGCCGGCGGACTCTACCGGCTCACGAAGCACCTGGTGAACGGCATCACCGCGGCGCTCGCGAAGGAGCTCGGCGCGCAGGGCATCACCGTGAACGGGATCGCGCCCGGGATGATCCAGACCGAGGAGGGATTCCGTTCCGCCGGCGCCCCGGGATCCGAGCGCCGCACGGCCCGCGCCGCGGGCGTCCCGAACCCGCGTCCCGACCGGCTGCCCGAGGACCTCGTGATGACGCTCCTGCTGCTCGCCTCACCCGGGGGTGACTACATCAACGGCCAGACCATCATCGTCGATGGCGGCCGCAACATCAGGCTCTAGTCCGTAGAGCCCACGTTGAAGGTAGACACTCCGAACCCCTTCCTGCAAAGAAGAGGAGCCACGCGCATCCTCATCCCCGAGTCCAGGAAGACGAAGGGAAGGGGTACGTCGTGGCTCCATCCGATAGCCTCGCACGTCTGCG
>DASRGG010000013.1:0-22204 GCA_035651155.1 Candidatus Limnocylindria bacterium
TGCAGCTTCTTGTGCGCGTCGACGCCGATCCAGATCACCGCCGTCCTCCTTCGGGAAGCGCAGCTTGCGGCCGGCGCCGACGATCGACGGGTCTCACGTGGGTCAGATGACCGGCTCCGATCAAGTCAGAGCATCGGTGCCAACTTCGCCGGAGGGACGACGTATCCCCATGAAGGGCACCTCCGACGAGCGCCTCCGAGCCTATGAGTCAGTCCGACCGGCAACCACACCATGACAGTGAGCCGAGTCTAGGTGCGCCGATGACGGATCCGTCATGCGCCGTCGGGGATCGTCGCCTAGGGTTCGCGAATGCCCGATCCGTGGTTCTGCGTCGGCCTCGCCATGGGCGTCGCCATCGCGGGTTTCTGCGCGGTCGGATCGTTCGGCCGAGGCGTCGACAGTGTCCCTCGTCGGACGTGGACCCGCGAGATCGCGCTTCGTCAGCGTGCGGTCGTCGCGTCGCAGCGCAGGGACGCCGTGACGGAATCGTCACGCGCGCCGGCGCAGGCTGTGTAGCGTCGATCAGGCGATCGGAGCGGCGCAAGCCGGCCGATCCCAGGCGAGGAATGCCGGTCTCCGCGACGGCGTCCTTCGGTCAGCGTCGCGAGAGCGTTTGGAGACGGCGATCATGAAGAGTTGGTTCCGCGGATTCACGTTGGCAATTTCGGCCAGCCTCGCACTCACTTTCGCGATCACGACGCTCAGCGGTCCGGCGAGCGCTGCCGGTCCATCGCCCGTAGGCCTCGGGACCGCCGCAGCGTTCGCGGTCCTGGCCGGAACGCCGGCCGTGACCAGCACCGGGGCGACCACGATCACCGGGGACCTCGGCATCCATCCCGCCGCCGCGGTGACCGGCTTCCCGCCGGGCATCGTCAACGGAACGATCCACGCCGCAGATGCGGTCGCGCTGCAGGCGAAGAACGACCTCGTCAGCGCGTACGTCGACGCGGCGGGTCGACCGGCGACGGCCACCCACGGAACGCTTGGCGGACTGACCCTCGTCGGCGGCGTCTACAACGCCGGCGGCGTGACGCTCGGTCTGACCGGCACGCTGACACTCGACGGTCAGAATGATCCGAGCTCCGTCTGGATCTTCCAGGCGACCTCGGACCTCGTCACCGCCTCATCCAGCTCGGTCAGCTTCATCAACGGTGCGCAGCCCTGCAACGTCTTCTGGCAGGTGACGAGCTCGGCCACGCTCGGATCGGGCTCCACCTTCGGCGGGACCATCCTCGCCCTCACGTCTATCACGATGAACAGCGGCGTCAGCGTGAACGGCCGCGCGCTCGCCAGGAACGGCGATGTCACCCTGATCAGCGATGCCATCACACGGTCGACCTGCGTCGCGGCCACGACGGCAACACCCGTGGCCACGGTCGCGGCCACACCCACGGCAACCGTCGCACCAACAGCTGCGCCGACCGCCGCACCGACGACCGCAACGACCTCGGCTCCGACGGCCAGCCCGAAGCCCATCATCACCACGCTGCCTTCGACCGCGACGAACGACGACAACACGCTCATCTTCCTGATCCTTCCCCTCCTGATCGTCGCCTTCTTCGTCCTCTACCTCGTCTCACGGGCGCGGCGCAGGCGTGCCCGTCCAGCTGCCTAGGAGATCCGATCCGCGATCGGCGTGGGCGAGCCCCGCGAGGGGCTCGCTCCTCGTCGCCGCGACGCTCCTCGCGGCGCTCACGTGCACCGCAGGCATGCCAGAGCGTCAGGCAGCGATGCTTTCTGCGGTCCCAGCGCCGCAGACGCCGAGCGGGACCGTCTCGACGGCCCCGCCGGCCGAGCTCCCTACCGGGCCGATCGCGAGCGGATACCGCGTCTCCGTCCCACGCCTGCAGATCGACCTGCCGATCGCCGAGGGCGACGTCGAACGGGACATCACGGATCAGCGGACCCCTGAGGGCTTCGCGTTCCACCTCCCTGGCACCGCAGTGCCCGGCCAGAACGGGAACACCTATCTCTACGCACACGCGCGTCAAGGCATGTTCCTGTCGCTTTGGAACGCGCGGCCGGGCGATGAAGTCCTCATCGCTGCGCCCGACGGTCACGTGTTGGTCTACGTCATGCGCGAGGTCTTCCCAAGGGTCCCACCGACCGACGTTTCTTCGACGCAGCCGACCACAGTGGAGCGACTCACTCTTCAGACGTCCACGGGCCCCTCCCCGCGCGATCCGCGGTTCGTCGTCTTCGCGTTCCCGCGCGGCCGATGACCCGAACGAGGTCGCGGTGGGGTGACGGTTCGGTCATGACCCGAAGCGTTCTGTGGAGCACGCTCCGCACATGACAACAACAACGACCACCAACCCCGCGACCACCGCTCCTACCGCGTCCCTCTGGACGACCAGCCGCATCGTCGCGCTCGTTTTCGCCGTCCTCGAGGTGCTTCTGCTCGTCCGATTCACGTTCAAGCTGTTCGGCGCGAACGCTGCACAGCGCTTCGTCTCGGCCATCTACGCGATGACCGAGCCCCTCGTTGCGCCGTTCCGCGGGATCTTCGCTCAGCCGGACGGCACCGCAGGCTTTGAGATCGCCGCGCTCCTGTCCGTCGTGTTCTTCGTGCTCGTCGCAGCCCTCATCCTCGCCGTGGTCCGCGCCTACACCGGCCGACAGGGCGAGCACGACGCGCCGGCGCCGGCCGCATAGCGTGCTCGAGTTTCTTGCTCCGGAGATCGTCCTGATCGCCGCGACGTTCGTCGGGCTCGCCTTCACGAGCCTGGCGATCGCTCGCGACGTTCGCGGCATCCGGAACGTTCGCGCCTACCAGCTCTAAAACAGCGCACGGGAGGACCTATGGACATCATTGCCTGGATCATCGTTGGGCTCGTCGCAGGGTGGCTCGCCGGACAACTCATGAAGGGAAGCGGCTACGGGATCATCGGTGACCTCGTACTCGGCCTCGTCGGCGCGTTCGTCGGCGGGTGGCTCTTCGGTGTCGTCTCACCGACCGCTCAGCCGAGCGGACTTCTGGGCTCGATCGTCGTCGCGACGATCGGCGCCGTCGTTCTCATCTTCATCGCAAGGCTCTTGGGCGGCCGGAGGCTGGCGCGCATCTAGATGACGCGGCCGTCATGCCGACCAGTCTCGGCGTGCCGAGACTGGTCGCGTTGTCACGAAGTCGACGCCTGCCTGACCGGCGCGTCGCGGCCCTTCGGGTCGGCGATCTGCGCATAGACGCTCTTCGCCGGCGTATCCAGCAGGGGTCGCGCGACGTCCGACTCTCGCCGGTCGAGCACATCCTTCTGTACACCCTCGCCGCCGTAGCGGGGGTGCTGGTCAGCTATCGGGAGCTGGCCGACGCGCTCGGGGACGGCGACCAAGAGGTCCGCCACAACACCCTCGCCCGTCACGTCAGCAGCTTGCGCCGCAAGCTTCGCGATGACGCTGAACGGCCGCGCTACATCGAGACGATTCCGAACCTCGGCTACCGTTTCGTCGCCGTGCCCAAGACGGCCGTGCCCAAGACGTAGGACCGCGCGTGGCAAATCACTCCTGCCACTCGCCGTACTAGCTCAATTGGCAGAGCAGTGGTTTCGTAAAATTGGTCCTCCTGCCTCATTGGTGGGGCAAGACCGGCGTGAAGCCGCCGGTGGCGAGCAAGGCCATCGCGATGAAGGCCTTCACGGAGTGAAAGCCGGAGGCGCGGTGGTTGATGAGCGCGAGCCGGCTGTTGAGCCCCTCGAGCCGGCTGTTCGAGAGTCCGAGGCGCACCGCGCCCAGGATGCCTTCGCGGTACTGGTGCAGGGTCGCGTCGAGCTTGTTGAACGGGGCGAGGCGGCTGCGCCGCGCGCGGCGGATCGCGTCATCCAGCCACGTCGTCGCCGCCTCCGGGTCGCGCTCGCCCTAGATGGCGCGGACCAGCTCTTTGATCTCGTAGGATCTCGTAGCTGCGCCAGAGGCGCCGGTTGCCGCGTCGCACCGCCTCGAGCGCCGCCCGCTGCTTCTCGCTCAGGCGCTCGGGACGCTCGAGCAGCGCCCAGCGCGTGTACGAAGGCTGAGGTGCACCCGCTGTGCGTCGGCGCGAATGGGCATGGCCTCGGTCACCACGCCGTGATCCGGGCAGACCAGCCGCCGCAGTGGCATGCGCAGCCAGCAGCGCCGGCCGCCGAGATCGAGATGCCGCCACCGCCGCTCGGGCCGGCGGTCGTATGTTCGAGCGCGTGGTGAACGCGCAGCGGGGGCAGCGCGCACGGCTGGCGCGGCGCAGCCGGACGTCGACGACGAGCCCCTCCGCGGTGAGCTCGACGTCACCGACGCGGACCTCTGGGATCGCCAGCAAGCGACGCAGTACCGTGGTCTCTCGCACCCCGACCTCCTCGATGGTTCGTCACTTGAGCTGCGACAAACCTATCGAGCGTCGGGGTGCTCGTCTTTCCCGCGCCGGCGTTGGGCTTTCTCGACATCAGGTGGCCGGGCGACCCACCAACAGGTCAGGAGAACGAGAGGACGACGACCTTCGGGACAACCTCCGTCAGGTTTGTACGCGGCGCGCAGCCTTCCGACGAGTGCGCCTTGGAGTCGGCGCGCGCGTCTTACGGTCGCGCGCCGGTCCGAGCTCGCGCGCGATAGCCGCGACGAGCCAGGTGTTCAGGCTGGTGCCTTCCCGGCGTGCGCGATGCTCGGCGGCGCGGTGCACATCGCGTGGCATTCGCAGCAGTACCTTGCCGCTGTACGCGGCTATCGGCTCGGCGATGTCGAGCTTCGCACGGAGCCGCGCGTCTGCCCAGTCGTGCATCGCGTCCTCGAGCTGGGCGATCGCCTCCTCCCGCGTAGCACCAGCCGTCATGCACCCTGGCCATTCCGCGACCCGCGCGACGACGCCTTCATCCGGGGTCTCGCCGTAGATGAACTCAGTCGCATACGGCTTCGCCAGGATCGCGTCGAGTTCGCCCTTACGTGTCATGTCTGTCCTCCTTGATGAAGCGGATCGCCTGTCGCACGTAGACCGGTAGCAGGACCCTGCGATGGCGCGGGATGGTTAGCGTCTGGCTGCCGCGAACGGCGATGAAGCCGTGCCGAGTGCCCGCTCGCACCGCAAAGCCGTGATCGCGAGCCCGATGGACGCGCTCATGCGTGAGCGGCGAGCCGGAGTCAGTCAGTCAGTCACAGCGGAAGTCAGTTGCTCTGAGGGTCGTGAAGGCCGAGGCCGAGGCGGGCTAGTCAGTTTTCTGGCAAAGACCCCGCTCAGGTGGTCCCCAGTTTCCGGCAGGCGACAGATCCCGAAGCTGGTGTTTCGAACACGAGGTCGCGAACAGTTGGCGATCACGGTGATGGCGATAGTTGCTGAGGCGTGTGAGTTCATTCGCCCGAGGTCATCCTCGCGACCGGCTGACTCTAGGGAATTCCGCCAAGCGGAGACTGCCCTTGGCCAGCGCGAATCCGCGTGGTCGCGCAGGCGAGTAGGCGATCCCGATCGGCCTCGAGGAGAGGGACGCGGGATTCTGGTCCAGCAGCGGCGCAGCCTACCGAAGGCCTAGACAGCCGATGACGCCTTCCCTTCCTCCGCGTCGTATATAGTCGCTTCGCTCCCGGGTCGTAACCGGGACGATCAATTGCATACGCGCCCCCCGCGGAGGTGCCTCCGGCAGCGATGCCGGGGGAACTGCGAAGCCGGTGAGATTCCGGCGCGGTCCCGCCACTGTGACCGACGTTCCGTCGGAAGCCAGGTCGCCAGCCGCCGCGAGGACCACTGCCTCTCGCGAGAAAGGGGTACGTCCATGCAGAGCACTACCGTTCGCGTCCCCGGCGGCACCGATCGACGCAGGGGTCTAGTCATCGTCTTCACCGGGGACGGCAAAGGCAAGACTACCGCGGCCATGGGCATGGCCCTGCGCGCGACCGGCAATCACATGCGCGTGCGGGTCATCCAGTTCATCAAGGGCGCGTGGAAGACCGGTGAGGTCGCCGCGGTCGCGAAGCTCGCGCCGAGCTTTGAGATCGTGCGCGCCGGCCGCGGCTTCACGATCGAGCGGCTGCGCGACGAGCGCATCCCCATGGAGGAGCACGCCGCCGCGGCGCGCGCCGGGCTCGAGGAAGCGCGCGCGAGCCTGCGCTCGGGGGATCTGGACATGCTCGTGCTCGACGAGATCCTTGGCGCGGTCACCGCCGGTCTCGTGTCGCTCGACGACGTGCTCGCCCTCGTCGCCGAGAAGCCACCGCTGCTGCACCTCGTGCTCACCGGTCGGGGTGCGCCCCCGGAGCTCGTCGAGGTTGCCGACCTCGTGACGGAGATGCGGCTGGTGAAGCATCCGTATGCCGCGGGGATCCGCGCGCAGCGCGGCGTGGAGTTCTAACAAGGATGCGCACCACGCTCGCAGCATCGCTCGCGGCGTTCGGCTTCCTCACGATCCTGCCGACCCCACGGGCTGACATGCCACGGACCGCGTTCGCGCGATCGGTGGGGTACTTCCCGCTCGTGGGGGCAGCGCTCGGCCTCGTCGTCGGCGCACTCGACGCCATGGCGCTACGCCTCGTGCCGGCATCGGTCGCGAGCGCCCTCGACCTCGTCGCGCTCGCGGCGCTGAGCGGCGGCCTGCATCTCGATGGGCTCGCGGATTCGGCCGACGGCATGCTCGGCGCGCGTACTCGCGAGGATCGGCTCGCGGTGATGCGCGACAGCCGGATCGGCGCGTTCGGCGCCGCCGCGGTCGCGCTGATCTTGCTCGTGGAGTACGCGGCCCTCTCCGAGCTGCGCGGGGGCGATCGTCTCGCGGCGCTCGTCACCGGAAGCGCGCTGGCACGCTGGGCGATGGCGTTGGCGCTCCGGCTCTTCCCGTACGCGCGGCAGGAGGGGCTCGGCCTCGCGTTCAAGGACGGGCTCGGGACGCGCGACCCGGTCCTCGCGACGGCGCTCGCCGCACTCGTCGCCTTCGTCGTATCGGGGGCGGGTGCACCGCTCGCCATCGCGGTCGCTGCTGTCGTCGCCGTCGGACTCGGCCGCGGCATCGCCGCGCGGCTCGGCGGCCTCACCGGCGATAGCTACGGCGCGATCGGAGAGATCGCGTTCGCGACGCTGCTCGTGTCGTTTATCGCATGCCAGCGACCATGACGATCGCGTTGGAGGTATCCGTGCGCCGCACCCTCGCCCTCGCCCTCGCGCTCGCCCTCGCGCTCACCGGATGCGCGCCCGCGCCCGTCGCGCCGGCCACGTCGGCCGCGCCGGCGACGGAGACCCCCGGGCTCCCGCTGACGCTCACCGACGACGCGAACCGGCCGGTCACGATCGCCGCTCTGCCCGCGCGGATCGTCTCGATCGCGCCGAGCAACACCGAGATGCTCTTCGCGGTCGGCGCCGGGGACCGCGTCGTCGCCGTCGACCGGTATTCCGACTACCCGGCCGAGGCCAAGACGAAGGAGAGCCTCGGGAGCTACCTGCAGCCGGACATCGAGAAGCTCGTCGCAGCGGCGCCCGATCTCGTGCTCGCGACGGACGTGCACGTGAAGCAGGTAGTGCCGCAGCTCGAGGCGCGCCACATCACCGTGTTCGTGCTCGCGCCGAGAGATCTCGACGGCGTGCTCGATCGCATCGGCATCGTGGGCCGCATCACGGGCCGCGAGACCGCCGCGCGGGAGCTCGTCGGGCGGCTGCGCGACCGGATCGACGCCGTCGGTCGAGCGGTGAGCGCCGCGGCAACGAAGCCACGCGTCTTCTTCGAGCTCGACCCGAAGCTCTTCACCGCGGGTCCGGGCACGTTCATCGACGACCTGCTCCGCCGCGCCGGAGCGACGAACCTCGCGGCGGACGCGTCGACGCAGTACCCGCAGCTCAGCACAGAGAGCGTGGTGCTCAAGGACCCGGAGGTCATCATCCTCGCGGACGACGCCTCCGGCGAGACGCCTGACAAGGTCCGCGCGCGACCGGGCTGGCAGGGCGTGAGCGCGGTACGCACCGGCCGGATCATCTCGATCGACCCGAACCTCACGAATCGTCCGGGGCCGCGCCTCGTGGACGGCCTCGAGACGCTCGCGAAGGCGCTCCACCCGGAGCTGTTCCGGTGATGGCGGGGACGACGCAGCCGGTGCTCGGAGGGATCGCGCTGCTCGTCCTCACCGGTGCGGTGGCCGCGACGCTCGGCCCGGCGCGGATCCCGCTGGACGTGCAGGGGCTCATCCTGGCCAGCCACCTTCCCTTCGTGCACGTCGTGCCGACCTGGCCGGCGAGCTACGAGGCGGTGCTGTTCGACATCCGCTTGCCGCGCGTCGTCCTCGCCGCGCTCACGGGGGCCGCGCTCGCCGTCGCCGGCGCTACCTATCAGGGACTCTTCCGCAATCCGCTCGCGGACCCGTACCTCCTCGGCATCGCCTCGGGTGCCGGGCTCGGAGCGGTGCTCGCGTTCGTCCTGCCGTTCCCCGCGCTGCTCTACGGCATCGGGATCGTGCAGATCCTCGCCTTCGTGACGGCGCTGTGCACCGCCGGTCTCGTCTACTGGCTCGCGCGCGTCGGCCGGATCACGCCGCTCACCACGCTGCTCCTGGCGGGGATCGCGATCGGCGCGTTCGCCAGCGCGCTCACCGCGTACCTCATGTACGCGAACGGAGAGAAGCTGTTCGTCATCTACTCGTGGATGCTCGGCGGCTTCAACGGTGCGACGTGGCAGCAGGTCGCCGTCATCACGCCGTACGTCCTCGTGGGCGGGACGATCATCGCGCTCTCGGGCCGCGTGCTCAATGTGCTCCAGCTCGATGAGGAGCAGGCCGCGTCGCTCGGCGTGAACGTGGAGCGCGCGAAGCTCGGTCTCGTCGCCGCGGCGACGCTCGCGACGGCCGCCGCGGTGTCGGTGAGCGGACTCATCGGGTTCGTCGGCCTCATGGTCCCGCACTTCGTGCGCCTGCTCTTCGGTCCGGACCACCGGCGGCTCGTGCCGCTCGTTGCGCTCTTCGGCGCGGCCTTCCTCGTCGCTGCGGACGCCATCGCGCGAGGTCTCCTCGGTGCGAGCGAGGTGCCGGTTGGCGTCGTGACGGCGGCCTGCGGCGCGCCGTTCTTCCTCCACGTGCTCCGTCGCCAGAAGCGGAACGTCTTCTGATGGCGATCCTTGAGCTCGAGCACGTCTCGTACGCCTACGGCGGCGGCGCGTCGGCGCTCGACGACGTCTCGCTCGCCATCGCGCCCGGCGTCGTCGGTCTCCTCGGCGCGAACGCGGCGGGAAAAACGACGCTCGTGCGTATCGCGGCCGGCCTGCTGCCGCCGGCGCGCGGCAGGGTCCTCCTCGACGGGCGCGACCTCGCGAGCGTCGGTCGCGCGGGCGTCGCGCGGCGGGTCGCCATCGTGCCACAATCGGCGAGCCTGCCACCCGCGTTCACGGTGCTGGAGCTCGTGCTCATGGGCCGCACGCCGTACCTCGGGTTGCTGGCGCCAGAGGGCGCGCGCGATCTCGCGATCGCCGAGCGCGCGCTGGAACGCGTCGACGCGCGGGCGCTCGCGGACCGGCGTCTCGGGGAACTGTCGGGCGGCGAGCGGCAGCGGGCGCTCGTCGCGCGCGCGCTCGCGCAGGAGACCGACATCCTCCTCCTCGACGAGCCGACCGCGCACCTCGACCTCGCTCACCAGACTGCTCTCCTCGACCTCGCGCTCGGTCTCGCGCGCGAGCAGGGGCTCGTGGTTCTCGCCGCGCTGCACGACGTGAACCTGGCCGCGGCGTACTGCGACGAGCTGGCGTTCCTGTCGCGCGGGCGTGTGATCGCGCGCGGCGCGCCGCGAGATGTGCTCAGCGCGTCGACGCTCCGCGACGCGTACGGCCTGAGCTTCGCGCTCATCGAGCATCCGGAGACCGGACGGCCGGTTGCGCTCCTGCCGGCGCCGGGTCACGGCGCATGAGCGGCATGCCGTCGCGGATCGTGTCGCTCTCGCCGAGCAACACCGAGATCCTCTGCGCGCTCGGGCTCGGCCCGCGGCTCGTGGGCGTCGACGACTGGTCGGATCACCCCGAAGAGGTGCGCACGCTGCCGCGCGTCGGGCGCGACCTCGACGTCGACGTGGCCCGCGTCGCCGCGCTCCGCCCGGACCTCGTCGTCGCGTGCCTCTCCGTGCCGGGCATGGAGCGCAATGTCGAGCGCCTCCGGGCCGCGGGCCTCCCGTTCATCGTCGTCGACTCCGCCGGCCTCGACGGCCTCGACGGAGTGTTCGACAACATCTTGCGCATCGGCGACGCGACCGCACGCGGGAGCGAAGCGGCGACGCTCGTCGCGGACCTGCGCGCGCGGATGGAGCGCGTGGCTTCGCGTGTCGCGGCACGTGCCGTCGCGCGTCCGCGCGTGTACTGGGAGTGGTACCCGAAGCCGCTCGTCGCCGCCGCGGGCCGGAGCTGGATTACGCGGATGCTCGCGATGGCCGGAGCCGACAACGTGTTCGCCGACCGCGATACCGAGAGCGCGAAGGTCACGATGGAGGAGGTCGCGGAGCGTCGGCCGGAGGTGCTCGTCGCGTGCTGGTGCGGCGCGCGCACGCAGCCGACGCCCGCGCGGATCGCCGCGCGCGACGGCTGGGACGGCGTACCGGCGATCCTCGATGGACGCGTCCACGTCGTGCCGGAGACGCTCTTCGGCCGGCCGGGGCCGCGTCTTGCCGAGGGCCTCGAGTTGCTCGCCGACCTGCTCCATACGGACGCGGCATCGGAGAGCTCCGCGTGACGGCGCGCGTAGTCGTCGCGGGTATCGCCAGCGGGGTGGGCAAGACGACCTTCGCCTGCGCGCTCGCCGCAGCGTTCGCCGCGCGCGGGCGGCGCGTGCAGCCCTTCAAGGTCGGGCCCGACTATATCGATTCCGGCTACCACACCCGCGCCGCGGGACGCGCGTCGCGCAACCTCGACAGCTTCCTCCTGCCGCACGCTACGCTGCGCGCGGTCTTCGCGCGCGCCGCTGCGCGCGCTGACGTCGCGGTCGTGGAAGGTGTGATGGGCCTGTTCGACGGACGGTCGAGCGCGGACGAGGAGGGATCGACCGCCCAGGTCGCGAAGCTCATCGACGCCCCGGTTCTCGTGGTTATCGACGTACGGGCGATGGCGCGGACGGCCGCGGCGCTCGCGCTCGGGTGCGTCGGAATGGATCCCGCGCTGCGGATCGCGGGCTTCCTCCTCGATCGCGTCGGGAGTGACGCCCACGCGCGGAGCGCAAGCGAAGCGATCGAGGCGGCGACCGGCCTGCCGGTGCTCGGCGCGCTCCCGCGCGACGACGCGCTCGCGCTCCCTGAGCGCCATCTCGGCCTCGTGCCCGCGGTCGAGAGTGCACCCGACGACGCCTTCTTCGCGCGGCTGGCCATGCTCGCCGAGGGCCACGCCGCGCTGGATCGCATCTGGCGCATTGCCGGCGACGCGCCGCCGCTGCCGCGCGAGGAAGCAGTACCGGGTCCGGTCGCTCCCGCGTCGCGCGCGCGCATCGCGATCGCGCGCGACGAGGCCTTCCATTTCTATTACGAGGACGCGCTAGAGGTCCTCGCCGCGTCGGGCGCGGAGCTCGTGCCCTTTAGCCCGCTCGGCGACCGCGGGCTCCCCGACGGTGTGCAGGGCTTGTACGTCGGCGGTGGCTTCCCTGAGATGCACGCCGCCGCGCTCGCGGCGAACCGTCCGATGCGCGACGCGCTCGTGCGCGCAGTACGGGACGGTATGCCCGTGTACGCCGAGTGCGGCGGGCTCATGTACCTCGGCCGCTCGCTCGAGGATCTCGATGGTCGTCGCCACGAGATGGTCGGTGTTATCCCTGCGGATTCCGTGATGCACCGTCGGCGTCTCACCCTCGGCTACCGGACCGTGTCGTCGCTTCGCGCGACGCCACTGCTGCGCGCGGGCGAGACGGTGCGGGGTCACGAGTTCCACTGGTCCGAGCTCGCCCGGCCGCTCGCGCCCGACCGCGCCGCGTACCGCGTGGCCGAGCGCAGCGACGCGCTCGAAGGCTACGCGGACGGCGGCGTCCTCGGCTCTTATGTCCATCTCCACTTCGCCGCGCATCCGGCGATGGCGCGACGCTTCGTCGAGTCGTGCGCGCGCCGCGAGGCGCTCGCGTGATGGAGCACGAGACACTGTACGAGGGCATCGTCCTCGCGCGGAGCGCGGACGCGCTGGCGGTCCGCGCGGAGGATCCGCTGCAAGTCCTGAGCTCCGCGGTGCTGGGCGGTGGACGCCGCAGCGCGCGGACGATCCTCAACCTCCGCATCCCGCGCTCGTACGACTGCCGCTCGCCGGAGCGCGACCTGCGCGCGTTCGCGCGCGAGGCGGGCCTCGCGGCGCCGCTCGTCGGCCTCATGACCGCCGCGCCGATGGAGTCGGCCCGGGTGCTCGCCGCCGAACAGGACGGCGTGGCGGTGCGCGCCGTGGTCACCGTCGGCATCGACAACGCGAGCCGCGCGGGCGAGCCGACCGCATCGCCGGGGCCCGGCACGATCAACGCTATCTTCGTGTGCGCCGCCCGCCTGCACGAGACGGCGGCGATCGAGCTCGTCGCCATCGCGAGCGAGGCGAAGGCGAGCGCGCTCATCGAAGCGAGCGTGCGTACCGCGAGCGGCTCGCTCGCGACCGGTACGAGCACCGACGCGATCGTCATCGCGTGGCGTTCGCACGGGCGGCCGCGGGTGCGCTACGCGGGGAGCGCGACGCCGACCGGCGCGCTCGTCGGCCGTCTCATGCGCGAGGCGCTCGCCGGAGTCGTCGTGTGAGCGCCAGCCGCTGGCTCGGTGCGCTCGCGCTCGATCTCGCGTTCGGCGAGCCGCCGGCCGCGATCCATCCCGTCGTGCTCCTCGGGCGGGCGATCGCCCAGCTCGAGGCGATCGCGCCGCGCGCGCCGGCGGCGCAGCTCGCGCACGGTGCGCTGCTCGTCGCGGGCCCGGCGATCGCCGCGACCGCTAGCGGCGTCGCGGTCCGTGGTCTGCGTCCACGCGTGTTCCGGACGTTCGCCGCGCTCTGGCTTTTGAAGACGACGTTCGCGTTGCGTGGTCTGGTCGTGGCGGGGGATACGGTCGCGCACGACCTCGAGTCGGGCGACGTCGCCGGCGCGCGCACGCATCTGCGGACGCTCGTGAGCCGCCCTACAGGCGAGCTCGATGCGCCGCACGTCGCGTCGGCGGTGATCGAGTCGCTCGCGGAGAACCTCTGCGATTCGTATGTCGCGCCGTTGCTCTGGTACCGCCTCGGCGGTCTGCCAGCGGCGCTCGCATATCGCGCGGTGAATACCGCGGACGCGATGGTCGGCTACCACGGACCATACGAACATCTGGGGAAGGCCGCCGCGCGTCTCGACGACGTGCTCAATCTCGTGCCCGCGCGGCTCACGGCGCTCGCGCTCGCCGTCGCCGCGCCGCTCGTCGGGCTCCGCGGACGCGAGGCGCTGCGCGGCGCGTGGCGCGAGCACGCGCGCACGGAGAGCCCGAACGCGGGCTGGCCGATGGCCGCGGCCGCAGGCGCGTGCGGTGTCTGGCTGGAGAAGGCCGGACACTATCGTCTCGGCGGCGAGCGCGTGCCCGCCGCGCGCGACGTGCGCCGCGCGCGCACGCTCGCGCTGGCCGGGGCGACCGTGGCGACGATCGCGCTCTTGGCTGTGGCGAGGCGCGATGGGTGAGCGCCGTGTCGCTCCGGTCGAGCACGGCGGCGCGCCGCGGGGCTGGCTCGACTTCAGCGCGAACCTCAATCCGTGCGGCGTCCCTGCCGGGGTCCGCGCCGCGGTCGCGTCGGCGCGGTACGACACGTACGCCGATCTCTCGCAGGAGAGCGCGACGCGCCGGCTCGCGCGCGCATCCGGCATCCGGAGCGACCATGCGGTCCTCACGGCCGGCGCGACCGAGGGCCTCCGTCTCGCTGCCGCGCTCCTCGAGCCGGGCGACCGCGCGCTCGTCATCGGACCGACATACGGCGAGTACGCGCGGCTCGCACGCTCACGCGGAGCGTTGGTCGAGGAGCTCCGCGCGAGCGCGCCCTCCTTCCGCGTGCCCGCGCGGGAGCTGCTGCGCCGGATCGCGACCGACGCCCCGCGCCTGGTCTTCCTCTGCGATCCGAACAATCCCACCGGCGCGCGGGTCGCCCCAGTCGCGCTCACCGCGCTGGTGGACGTGCTGCCGCGACGGACTGTCCTCGTCGTCGATCAGTCGTTCCTGCCGTTCGCCGGGAGCGCGCCGTCGGCGGCCGACCTGGTGAAGGGCGGGAACGTCGTCCTTGTCCGCTCGTTGACGAAGGTGCTCGGCGCTGCAGGCCTGCGGCTCGGCTATCTCATCGCGCGACCGGCGCTGCTCGCGCGGCTCGCGGACGCGCGCGATCCGTGGGCGGTGGGCTCGCACGCCTGCGCAGCGGCGGCCGTCGCGGCGTGGGAGCTGCCGCGCGAGGTGCGTCACGCGGTGCGCGCGTGGCGCTCGCGGCTGCGCGCTGGACTGCACGACCGCGGGTTGGAGCCGCTGCACAGCGTCGCGAACTTCGTCCTCGTGCGCGTCGGACCGTGCGCGGACGCGCTCGTCGCCGCGCTCGCCGCGCGGCGGATCGCGGTGCGCGGGTGCGCGAGCTTCTGCCTGCCGGAGCACGTCCGCATCGCGGTGCGTCCTCCGGAAGAGCAGGACGAGCTCTTCCGCGCGCTCGATCGCGCGCGCCGCGAGGTCCGCTGGTGACGCGGCTCGCCCGCTGCGTGATGGTGCAGGGGACCTCGTCCGACGTGGGGAAGAGCGTCGTCGCGACGGCGCTCTGCCGCGTGCTGCGTGACGAGGGATACCGCGTCGCGCCCTTCAAGGCGCAGAACATGTCGCTCAACGCGGCGGTCACGCCGGACGGCTCCGAGATCGGCCGCGCGCAGGCCGCGCAGGCGGAGGCTGCGGGCATCGTGCCGCGTGCCGAGATGAACCCCATCCTGCTGAAGCCCGAGGGTGATGCGCGGAGCCAGCTCATCGTGCTCGGGCACGCGCGGGGGTCCGTCGCGGCGCGCGACTACTGGACGCGGCGCCGCTCGCTGTGGCCCGTCGTCCGGAGCGCGCTCCGCTCGCTCCGCGCGGAGTACGAGGTCGTGGTCATCGAGGGTGCGGGGAGCGCCGCCGAGCTGAACCTCCGCGCGTCCGATCTCGCGAACATGCGGGTCGCGCGCGCGACCCGCGCCGCGGTGCTGCTCGTCGGCGACATCGAGCGTGGCGGGATCTTCGCGCAGCTCCTCGGCACGCTTGCGCTCCTCCCGCCCGCCGAGCGCGCGCTCGTCCGCGGGATCCTCGTGAACAAGTTCCGCGGCGACCCGGCGCTCTTCGCGAGCGGGGCGCGGCTCTTGGCCCGCCGTGCCGGCGTGCCGGTGCTCGGCGTCCTGCCGTACCGCGACGACCTCGGCGTCCCCGCGGAGGATTCGCTCGCTCTCGACCGCGAGCGTACCGCGCCCGACGGAGCGCTCGACGTGGCCGTGCTGCGCTACCCGCGGATCAGCAACTTCGACGACTTCGAGCCGTTCTCGCGCGCGGGCGCGCGCGTGCGCTACGTGCGCGACGCGGCCGCGCTCGGCACGCCGGACCTGCTGGTGCTTCCCGGCAGCAAGTCGACGATCGCGGATCTCGAGTGGCTCCGCGATGCGGGGCTGGGCGCGCGCGCGTGCGCGCTCGCGGACGCGGGCGTGCCCGTCGTCGGTGTGTGCGGGGGATTCCAGATGCTCGGCGAGGTGCTCGACGATCGCGACGGCGTCGAAGGCGACGCACGGCGCGTGCGCGGCCTCGGCCTCCTCCCAGTGCGCACAGTCTTCCGCGCGGCGAAGCGCACGGTGCCCGCGCGCGGCACGATCGCCGGCGACGTGCTCGGCGCGCGCATCGGTGGGCTCCCGGTCGAGGGCTACGAGCTGCACGCCGGAGCGACGCGGCGCCGCGGCTGCGCGCCCTTCTCGCATCTCGCGGCCGGCTCCGGTCGCGTGCCGATCGCCGACGGCGCGGTCAGCGCCGATGGACGCGTCTTCGGCACGTACCTCCACGGCCTCTTCGCGAACGCCGCTCTGCGCGATGCGCTCCTCGCCCGTCTTGCGGCGCGGCGCGGCGCCTCGTTCGCGCCGCGGGCGGAGGCTTCCGACCGGTACGCGGCGCTCGCGGCGTGGCTGCGCGCGTCGCTGTCGGTCCCGCGCCTGCTGCGCGCGTGCGAGATCGCGGAGGCTCGGCGATGAGCGAGCGCGTGCTCGTCCTCGGTGGCGCGAGCAGCGGGAAGAGCCGTTTCGCGCTGGATCGCGCGCGGGCCCTCGGTGGCGAGCGCGTGACCTTCATCGCGACGGCACGGAGCGGCGATCCCGGAATGGAGGAGAGGATCGCGGCGCACCGCGCGGAGCGTCCCGCGGCGTGGCCGACGCTGGAGGGCGACGCTGACCTCGCCGGCGCGATCGCCGCCGCGCGTGCCGGCGATGTGCTGCTCGTCGACTCGCTCACGCTCTGGGTCGCGGCGGCGCTCGAGGGCGGCGCGGCGGTCGACGACCTCTGGGTGCCGGTGCGTCTCGCGCTCCTCGCGTGGACGTCCGCGGTCGTCCTCGTGAGCGACGAGGTCGGTCACGGCGTCGTGCCCGCGACGGCGTCGGGCCGGCGCTTCCGCGAGGCGCTCGGTCGCGTCAACCAGCGCGCGGCCGAGCTCGCCGACGAGGCCTGGCTCGTTGTCGCGGGCCTCGCCGTGCCGCTGCGGGCGCGATCGTGAGTCGGCTCTATCTCGCGCGGCATGGATCGACGAGCTGGACCGGAGCGCGGTACTGCGGGCGCTCCGATCCGCCGCTCGACGCGCGCGGCCGGTCGCAGGCGAGTGCGCTCGCGGACGCGCTGGCGCGGGAGCATCTCGACCAGCCGCGGGTGGTGTCGAGCACGGCGGAACGCTGCCACGAGACCGGCATGGTGATCGCGGGGCGTCTCGGCGCGGAGCTCACGCTCGACGAGCGGCTGCGTGAGGTGGACTTCGGTGCGGCCGAGGGCCTCACCTTCGACGAGCTGGACCGACGCTTTCCGCCGATCGCGCGCGCGCTGCTCGCCGGCGAGACGTGCCTCGACTGGCCGGGTGGCGAGCGCGCCGCGGACCTCGCGCGTCGCGCAGGCGACGCGTGGTCGGACCTCGTGCGCGCACACGCCACAGATGTCGTCGTGGTCGCGCACGCCTGGGTCCTGCGTGCGCTTCTCGAGGTCGCACTGCGGGAGGGCGATCTCAATGCGGTGCCGACGATCGGGTGTGGCATGGCCGCGCTCCTCGAGTGGCGCCCACCGTCGGGCCGGTGGCGCGCCGCGGGATTCGTCCCCGTCGCCCAACGCATGGAACGAGCCGCCGGATGAAGGCATCGGAAGGAGCGCGAGAAGATATGAGGGAGCAGCAGCAGGCATCGCGGCCCGGTGACGCAGCGGACCGCTTCACGTTTGCGGACACGGAGCGCGATGTCGTCTATCGGACCATCCGTGACCGGCGCGATGTCCGCCGGTTCCGTCCGGAGCCGATCCCCGACGACGTGCTCGCGCGGCTCCTCGATGCCGCAGATCACGCACCGTCGGTCGGGTATATGCAGCCGTGGAGCTTCGTGGTCGTGAGGGACGCCGCGACGCGATCTCGGGTGAAGGACCTCTTCGAGCGAGAGCGCGTCGCGGCAGCGCAGTTCTTTGAGGAGCCGCGGCGGTCGCGCTACCTCTCGCTCAAGCTCGAGGGCATCCTCGAGGCGCCGATGAACCTCTGCGTCACGTGCGATCCGACGCGTGGCGGCGTTGCCGTCATCGGCCGGAATTCGACCCCCGAGACGGATGTGTATTCGACCTGCCTCGCGGTGGAGAATTTCTGGCTCGCCGCCCGTGCCGAGGGCGTCGGCGTCGGTTGGGTGTCGATCCTGAAGCTTCCGCAGCTCCGCGAGATCTTCGGCATCCCGCCGCACGTCGTTCCGGTCGCCTATCTCTGCGTGGGCTACCCCGAGCAACTGCTCGACCGTCCGGAGTTGGAGACCGCGGGGTGGCTTCCGCACCGTCCGCTCTTCACCGCCCTGCATTACGAGCGCTGGGGCGCGCGCTCGCATCCCGCGTGGCCGCGCCTCGACCGGCTCGCCGGTGCGAGGGGGCGCAGCCCTGCACCGTGGCCTGCCCCCGTCCGTGAGCTGGTGGCCCGCATCGGAGCGCTCGATCGCGACGCGATGGCGACCGCGCGGGCGCGCGAGGATGAGCTCACCAAACCGCAGGGGAGCCTGGGCCGTCTCGAGTCGGTCGCCGTGCATGTCGCCGGCATCACCGGGAATGCGCGGCCCACGCTGCCACGCAAGGCGGTGGTGGTGATGGCCGCCGACCACGGCGTCGCCGCGGAAGGCGTGTCGGCGTACCCGCAGGACGTGACCGCGCAGATGGTCCTGAACTTCCTCCGCGGCGGGGCCGGGATCAGCGTCCTGGCGCGCGCGGCCGGTGCGCGTGTCATCGTCGTCGACATGGGGGTCGCGGCGGATCTGCCGGCGCACCCGGACCTCTATGTGCGCAGGGTCGGGCGCGGCACGCGCAACATGGCGGAGGGTCCCGCGATGAGCCGCGAAGAGGCCTGCCGCGCGATCGAGGCCGGCGCGGCAATCTTGGAGGAGCAGGCCGGCCTCGGGCTCGACCTCGTCGCGACGGGCGAGATGGGGATCGCGAACACCACGGCGGCAAGCGCGATCGTGTCGTCGATCACGCGCCTCCCCGCCGCCCGCGTCGTCGGGCGGGGCACCGGGATCGACGACAACGGCCTCGCCCGCAAGATCGCCGTTATCGAGGACGCGCTCGCGCTGAACCGTCCGGATCCCGACGACGCCCTCGACGTGCTCGCGAAGGTGGGCGGCTTCGAGATCGCCGGTCTCGTGGGCCTCATCCTCGCCGCTGCGGGGCGTCGGATCCCGGTCGTCGTCGACGGCTTCATCTCTGGAGCGGCGGCACTCGTCGCGACCGAGATCGCGCCTTCGGCGCGGGACTTCCTCATCGCGGCCCACCGATCGGTGGAGGTCGGGCACCAGGCAGTGCTCGAGCGCCTCGCGCTCGATCCCCTTCTTGACCTCGACCTCCGCCTCGGCGAGGGCACCGGTGCCGCGATCGCGATGCAACTCATCGACGACGCGCTGCGGGTCCTCGACGAGATGGCGACGTTCACAGATGCCCGCGTGTCCGGCCGGATCGAATGATGCGCGTGGTTCGAATGCGTCACGGCGCGCGGTTTGCTCGTCGCACAACGACGGCGCCCGCGCGGTGGCGGTCGCATAACATGGCGCGATGCCCCCGCTGACGCGTCAGATCCTTCATGCTGCGCGCGACGGCGAGCGTCCGGAAGCCGCCGACGCGCGGCTGCTGGCTGCCGAGACCGATCTCACCGCCCTGACCGAAGTCGCGGCCACGCTCCGCGACCGCGGTCACGGCAGGGTCGTCAGCTACTCGCGCAAGGTGTTCATCCCGCTCACCAAGCTCTGCCGCGATGTCTGCGGCTACTGCACGTTCGCCCGTCCGCCGCGGCGCGGCGAGCGGGCGTACCTCACGCTCGACGAGGTGCTCGCGATCGCCCGCGCCGGTGCGGCGGCGGGTTGCAGGGAGGCACTGTTCACGCTGGGGGACAAGCCCGAGCTCCGCTACGTCGCAGCGCGGCGCGAGCTCGCGGCGCTCGGCCACCCGAACACGATCTCGTATCTCGTCGCGGCCGCCGGCGCGGTGCTGCGCGAGACGGGACTGCTGCCGCACGCGAATCCCGGCGTGATGACCGCGGAGGGGATAGCGGCGCTGCGCTCGGTCTCGGTCTCGCAGGGGATCATGCTCGAAAGCGCGTCGGAGCGCCTGCTGGCGCCGGGGATGCCGCACCACGGCTCGCCGGACAAGGAGCCGCGCGCGCGGATCGAGACGATCCGGCTCGCGGGGGAGCAGCGCGTGCCGTTCACGAGCGGGATCCTCATCGGCATCGGCGAGACCCGCGCCGAGCGCATCGAGGCGCTGCTCGCGCTCCGCGAGCTCCACGACCGGTACGGGCACATCCAGGAGATCATCGTCCAGCCGTTCCGGGCGAAGCCCGGCACACGCATGGCGGACGCTCCCGAGCCGGACCTCGACGACCTGCGCTGGACGATCGCGGTCGCGCGCGTCCTCTTCGGGGCGGAGATGAACATCCAGGCCCCGCCGAACCTCGAGCCCGACGACTACGCGGTTCTGGTCGGCGCCGGTCTGAACGACTGGGGTGGCGTCTCGCCGGTCACGCCCGACCACGTGAACCCGGAAGCGCCCTGGCCGCACCTCGACGAGCTGCGCGAGCGGACCGAGGCCGCGGGGAAGACGCTCGTCGAGCGTCTCGCGATCTATCCCGTGTACGTCCGGGACGCGCCGCGCTGGCTCGACGACGCTGTGCGCGCGGACGTGCTGCGCGCGGCCGACAGCGACGGCTTCGCGCGCGCCGAGCCGTGGAGCCCCGGCGTGAGCGCGCCGATCCCGCCGGGATACGCGCGGCCGTGGAGCGCTGAGGGCGTCGCCGACGACGTGCGCGACATCGTCGCCCGTGCGCGGCGCGGGCTCGAGCTCGGCGAGGCCGACATCGTGCGGCTCTTCGTCGCGCGCGGCCCCGACTTCGACCACGTCTGCCGCGCCGCGGACGAGCTGCGCGGCGAGACTCGCGGCGACACGGTGACGTACGTCGTGAACCGCAACATCAACTACACCAACGTGTGCTACTTCCGTTGCCAGTTTTGCGCGTTCTCGAAGGGCCGGCTCTCCGAGGACCTGCGTGGGATGCCGTACGACCTCGAGCTTTCCGAGATCGCGCGCCGCGCGGAGGAGGCCTGGCAGCGGGGCGCAACCGAGGTGTGCATGCAGGGCGGCATCCATCCCGCGTACACCGGCGAGACCTATCTCGCTATCTGCCGTGTGGTGAAGGCTGCGGTCCCGGACATGCACGTGCACGCGTTCTCGCCGCTCGAGGTGACGCAGGGCGCGGCGACGCTCGGCATCCCGGTCCGCGATTTCCTCGTCGAGCTGCGGCGGGCGGGCCTCGGCACCTTACCGGGGACGGCCGCCGAAATCCTCGACGACGAGGTGCGCGCGGTGATCTGCCCGGACAAGCTCTCCACGAGCGAGTGGCTCGCGGTGATGCGCACCGCGCACGAGGTCGGGCTGCGCTCGACGTGCACGATCATGTTCGGCCACGTCGACGCTCCGATCCACTGGGCGCGCCATCTGCTGCGCCTGCGCGCGCTCCAGCACGAGACCGGCGGCTTCACCGAATTCGTCCCGCTGCCGTTCGTGCACATGGAGGCGCCGATGTACCGGAAGGGCCGCGCGCGGCGGGGTCCGACGTTCCGCGAGGCCGTGCTCATGCACGCGGTTGGCCGCCTCGCCCTCCATCCGCTCATCACGAGCGTGCAGGCTTCATGGGTGAAGCTGGGGAGCGACGGCGCGTCGGTCTCGCTACGCGCGGGCGTGAACGATCTCGGCGGCACGCTCATGAACGAGAGCATCACGCGCGCGGCCGGCGGCGAGTTCGGTCAGGAGATGCCGCCCGAGCAGATGGAGCGGCTCATCGCCTCCGCGGGTCGAAGCCCGCGGCAACGCACCACCCTCTATGGAGATGTCCCCGAGGAGCGGCGGCGTGCGTCCTTCGCCGCGCCGCCGCTCGCGCCGGTCGTCGTCACGCCGCCCCGCTATGACCGCGCGCGCCCGGCCGGACGCGGCGCGCGGGCCGCCGAGAGGTCCGCTTCGACGATCTGAGCGTCTCGAGCACGGCGGCGGTATGCGAGCCCGCGCTGAGGCCGCGTCGACGACGACGATGTCCGCACCGTCGGCGACCATGCGCTCGTCGATCGGCAGATCCACATACCCCACATATTCGGCCTCCTGGACAGCTTTTCTGCGCGAGCCGTCGATGCTGCGTACCGGTCCTAAGCCGCGCCGCGCAACGCACCGATCTTTCGACGTGCCCACGCTTGGGTCAACTGCTGCGACGATGGTACGTTCCTGGGCGGATGCCCCAATTGCCTCTGCCCGTATTGCTAGCGAGGCTCCGCCTCAGACCGACGAGTCATGAGCCGCCTCCGTCGAGTTTGGGCGTTCCGCTCGAAGAACGATAGGCTCCGGCCGGTCGGGAAGACGGGAGCGACCGAGGTCGGACCCGGAAATGAAACCGCCCGAAGCGGTTGGTGGCCGATCAAAGAGGATGTCCGGCTCGTCGTGGAACTTGGGACGGTCCTCTGAGCCTTCATCAGGCCGCGGTCCTCGATGATGTCACCTCCTTGGTGTGGTGGTCGAGCGCGCGGACCAGGAGCCACATGTCTCGGTAGCCGTTGATGCGGC
>DASRGG010000014.1:0-24386 GCA_035651155.1 Candidatus Limnocylindria bacterium
GCCGCATCAACGGCTACCGAGACATGTGGCTCCTGGTCCGCGCGCTCGACCACCACACCAAGGAGGTGACATCATCGAGGACCGCGGCCTGATGAAGGCTCAGAGGACCGTCCCAAGTTCCACGACGAGCCGGACATCCTCAACGACTACCGCAAGGGTGACGATGACGAGGACGCCCTGGTCTTCACGAACCGACGCGGTCGGCCAATGACCCGCATCACGATCGGGCAGATCTTCCGCCGGCTGAAGGCGCGGACCGGCATCAAGGACCTTTGTGCCCACATGTGCCGCCACACCTGGGCCACGAACTACCGCCGTGCAGGGTCAGGTGACGTCTTTGACCTCCAGGCCGAGGGCGGTTGGTCGGACCTACGCATGGTTCGCCGCTACTCCAAGACAAGGCCTATTGACGAGCGCCGACGTGCACCGTCCCCGTTCTCGGCCGCACGGCGGGTGGCTGCAGATAGGCAGTCACCACAGCAGAAAGGCGTTCTTGGTTTGGTGAGGAGCGCGTAGAGACCAATGAAATCAGTCAGTTGCGAGAAGGAGGCTGAAGCGCACTAAGTACCCTGCTGGGGAGGGAGGATTCGAACCTCCGATTGGCTGATCCAGAGTCAGCTGCCTTACCGCTTGGCCACTCCCCAATGAGTGAGATCTCGATTATCCCATCCGCTCCTGTGTGAACGCCACCATCAACGCGGCGAAGGATACGAGCAGCAACGGCGCGCACAGCAGCGCGAACATGAAGCCGCCGCCCATGCTGACGATGCTCGACGCGTCGACGAGGAACGCGAGCGCGACGAGCGTGATGCCGACACCGCGCGAGCGAAGACGCGTACCGACGACCGCCGCGACGGGCGCGGCCGTCCACGCGGTGAGGAACGCGATCGGACGCAGATCCACGGGACCGGGGTGTGGACTCCCGAATTCCATCTCGAGCCAGCCGATCGACCGGCAGGTGATCGGACCCGGCGTCGCGGTGGGGCTCACGATCCCGGTCGAGCACCCTGCGTACGTCGGGCCGAAGAGGAAGAAGACGAGATACGCGATGGCCGCCGCACTCGCGAGGATGGCCGCGAGGCTCGCGAGGCGTGCCGCGCGCGATCCGCGCATGCGGGCACCGTAGCGCGCGGGACGCGCGACGCAAACCGTGGCACGCTATGACGCGATGGCGAAGATCCCGAAGCCCCGCGCCGATCTCGGCGGATTCCAGGCGTACCGCACGCAGCAGCAGAAGGCGGACGTGCGCCTGCAGGCGAACGAGTGGGCCGACCCGAATCCCGCGGGGAAGTGGCTCACGCCCCAAGAGCTCGACGCCGTCCTCCTGAACCGCTATCCGAGCGCCGCGGTGGAGCTGCGCGAGACGCTCGCCCGCCGCTACGGCGTGACCCCCGATCAGCTCGTGCTCGGCAACGGCAGCAACGAGGTGCTGCTCAACACGTTCCTGGTGTTCGGCGGGCACGGCCGGCGCACGCTCCTCTTCCAACCGACGTACTCGATGCACGGGCGCCTCGCGCTGATCGCAGGCGGCACGTCGGTGGACGAGCTCATCGGCCTTCCCTACGTGGTGACGCGCGAGCGCGCTCTCGCGGCGATGGAGCGCGTCCGGCCGGAGATCGTCGTGTTCACGACGCCGAACAACCCCACCGGGAACCAGATCCCCGATGACGCGATCCTCGCCGTGGCCGAGGCGTTCCCCGAGACGCTCGTGCTCGTCGACGAGGCGTACAGCGACTTCGCGGGCACGACGCTCCTCCCGGCGCTGGCGGCGCACCCGAACATGGTCATCAGCAAGACGTTCTCGAAGGTCATGGCCTCCGCCGGGCTCCGCGTGGGCGTGCTGATCACGCACCCCGAGATCGCCGACGTCTTCCGCGCGGTGCAGCTCCCGTATAACGTGAGCGCGCTCACGCACGCGGTCGCGGCGAAGATCGCGAAGGACGAGGCGGCGATCGCGCCCCGCGTGGCGCGCTGCGCGAGCGAGCGCGCCAGGATCGCGAGCGCGCTCTCGCGGGTGGACGCGCTCGAGGTGTTCCCGTCGGTGACGAACTTCGTCCTCTTCCGCGTGAAGGACGGCGACACCGCGGGCGCGCACGCGCGATTCCTCGACCAGGGCGTCCTCATCCGCGACATCTCGGGGTGGCCGGGATGCGAGGGCTGCCTCCGCGTATCCATCGGCACGCCGGCCGAGAACGACCGGTTCATCGGCGCGCTCGTGCACGCCTTCCCGGCGGCGGCGCGCGCCTGACCACGGACCGCCCGACCCTCCTCGTCGACGCGTCGAGCCTGGCCTATCGCGCGTACCACGCGATGCCGCCGGTGCGGGCGCCCGACGGCACGCTGGTCAACGCGATCGTCGGCTTCCTCACCTTCATATCGCGTCTCCTCGTCGACCGGCGGCCGCGGCGCTGCGTCGTCGCGTTCGAGTTCGGCGAGGACTGGCGACCGCGCTTCCGGGTGGAGGCGCTCCCGGAGTACAAGAGCCATCGCGTCGCGGAGGAGGGTGCTCCGCCCGACGAGGTCGGGCCGCAGATCCTCGTCATCGCCGAGGTGCTGCGCGCGATCGGCATCGCGACCGCGAGCGCGGCCGAATGCGAGGCCGAGGACGTCATCGCGACGCTCGCCACGCGCTTCGACGGTCCCATCGAAGTCGTGAGCGGCGACCGCGACCTCTACAGCCTCGTGCGCGACCCTCGCATCACGGTCCTGTACACGCTCAAGGGCGTGAGCGAGCTCGCGCAGGTCGATCAGGCCTGGATCCACGCGAAGTACGGCATCCCCGGCGACCGCTACCTCGACTACGCGATCCTGCGCGGCGATCCCTCCGACGGGCTCCCCGGCGTGCGCGGCATCGGCGAGAAGACCGCCGCCGCGCTCCTCACGAAGTACGGCTCGCTCGAGGGCATCCTCGCCGCGACCGATCTCTCGCCGACGATCCGCGCCAAGCTGAACGCCGGCCGCGAGTACCTCGTCGGCGCGCGCCGCGTGGTCTCGCCGGTCCTCGACTGCGACGTACCGGAGATCGACGGCGCGCTCCCATCCGGCGCGCCCTCACCGGGCGTCCGAGAGCTCGCGCGGCGGTACGGGATCGAGGCGAGCGTCCGCCGCCTGATCGACGCCCTCGGCACCGTCGCCGCGTAGGCCGAAGGTCCCGCGACGCGAGCGGCGCCTCCTGTACCTCGATCGCGCGCGTACCATGACCGCGTGATCGTGTATCCCGCGATCGACATCTACGAGGGTCGCGTCGTGCGCATGACGCGCGGCGACTTCTCGACCGTCGTGCAGGTCGCGCCGTCGCCGCTCGAGGCCGCGCGGCGCCTCGTGAACGAGGGCGCCGAGTGGATCCACGTCGTGGACATCGACGGCGCGCGCACCGGGACGCCGGCGAACCTCGACGCGATCCGCCAGATCGCGAACCGCTTCACGGTGAAGATCCAGGCGGGCGGCGGGATCCGCGACTTCGAGACGGCGGAGCGCTTCGCCGAGGCGGGCGCGTCGCGGATCGTCGTCGGCACCGCGGCGATCGAGGAGCCCGAGCTCATCGGGCGACTGGTCGACCGGCACGCCGACGGCCTGGCGGTGGCCGTCGACGCGCGGAGCGGGATGGTCACGACGGCCGGCTGGACCGAGACCACCACGACGAGGGCGGTGGACCTCATGCACCGTCTCGCCGTCGCGGGCGTGCCGATGGTGATCTACACCAACGTCTCGCTCGACGGCACGCTGCAGGGCGTCGACCTTGTGTCCCTCGAAGCGGTCGCACGGGCGTTCGGCGGCGACGTCGTCTACTCGGGCGGCGTGGGCTCCCTCGAGCACATCCGCGCGCTCGCGCGCCTGCGCCATCGCGGCATCCGCGGGGTCGTCGTGGGCCGTGCGCTGTACGCGGGGAAGTTCACGCTGGCCGAGGCGATCGCCGCGGCCCAAGGCGTTCCGGCGGCCTGACCCCGGTTGGCGCGCGGCTTGCCCTACCCGGCGGCATGCTCCCGATCTCGTCGGACATGGCTTTCAGCATCGGCCTCTTCGCGGGCTGGCTCGCGCTCGTCGTCTGGCTCGTCTGGCCGGACCCGCACTGCGCGTGCTGCGCGAACCGGGCCACTGAACGCACCGCTCGCGATCAGCGCCCCTAGCCGATCGGCGCGGTGTTCGAGCTGGACTCCTCCTCCGCCCCCTCCGTCGGGGCGAGGAGGAAGATCCAGATGTCCTATGCGATCTCGGCTGCCGCCGTGTCCGCGTACTCACCGCGCGCTCCTTCGCTGAGCCGGAGCAGCATCGCGAACGGCAGCGCCATGAGCGTGGTACCGACGATGGCAAGGATCGGGAACCCCACGAGCTCCACGAGCGGACCCCCGACGAGCGGGAGCAATACCGCGCCGGCCCCGCTGAACGCGTCGCACGCTCCGATCGCGCGACCGCGATCCTGCGGATCGATCACGTCGGCGATGAGCGCGGATGTGGAGACGTTGGTGCAGGACCAACCGACGCCCACGAGGAACGTGCCGAGCGTGATCACCCAGTACTCGGGCGAGGCTGGGACGAGGATCGATCCGAGCGCCGACAGGACGGTCCCCGCGAGCAGGACGTTCCGGCGACCGATCCGGTCGCTGAGCCGTCCCAGCGGGATCGACAGTCCATACATGCCGACGACGTGGATCGACACGGCGATGGAGATCGCCTGCAGCGCGTGCCCGTGGTGGTCGAGCGCGAGCGAGGTCATCGCCATCATCAGCGACATCGTCCCCTGTGCCGCGAAGCTCGCGACGAACGCGACGCGAAGGGGGTAGTGCGCGAGCCAGTCACGCACGCCGTTTCCCGATGGCGCGCCGGCGGCGACCGCCGGCGCGACGGCGATGTCGCCCTCGTAGTACGAGCCGAGATGCGCAGCGATGTCCTTCGGGTCCGGCCGGATGAGGAAGACGAGACCCATGCTCGGGATGAGCACGATGGGGACGAGGAGCCACGCCAGTGCGATCGGATCGACCCCGAGGCCGGGACCGAGGCGCTGGGCGAGCGTGATGAGGGTCGGGCCGCCGACGACGCCCACGAGCGAGCCGGTAAGGACGTACCCGAGACCCTGCGCTCGCCGGTCCGGTGGATAGAGGTCGGCCGCCGCAAGGCGGAGCTGCTGTCCGGCGCCGACGCCGAGGCCGAAGACCATGAGGCCGACGATGAGGAGCGGGAACGACGACCGCAGGACCGCGGTCCCGATAAGGAGCGTGCCGACGAGGCTCAGCGTCAGGCCAATGAACAGCGCCGCCCTGCGGCCGACGGTATCCGCGACCCAACCGATCGGGTATGCGATGACGAACTTCGCGAAGCTGAGCATGCTCGTCCCGATGCCCGCCAGCGTCGGTGAGCCGAGCAGCTGCACGACCATGATCGCGCTCAGCGCCGGTGTGAGCTGGCTGCCCGCGCCGACGAATGCCTGCGTGACCGCCAGCAACACGGTGTTGCGCTTGACGATCCCGGGGATGCGCCTTTGGGCCGGGGTCACCTGATGGGCGCCGAGTCGTTCGATGCGCTCGCCTCGGCGCCTTCGGTGGGAGCGAGGAGGAAGATCCAGATGTCCCACGCGATGTGGCTTGTGATGAGCGCCGGCATGCTCATGCCGAGCGCGCGCAGGAGTCCCCAGTAGATCCCGGCGACGCCGGCGGCGCCAATGAGCGTCGTGTTCGCGGTCACCAGGTGCGCGCCGCCATACGCCGCGGCCGCCGCGACGCCCCCCGCGCGACGCTGCACGAAGCCGCGCCAGAAGAGCTCCTCCGCCGGGCCGATGATCGCGCCGAGCCGCAGCGCGATGTCCTCGGGCGCGCCGAGCGTGCGCAGCGCGTAGATGTCCTTGATCTCCTTCGCGCCGCGCGGCATCACCGCGCGCGCGACGCGGTCGCCGATCTGGAAGATGCCGTACAGGAGCGCGGCGGATCCGAGCCCGAGGGCGACGTCCCGCGCGCGCGGCCTCATCCGCCGGAGCTCCTCCTCGTTCGCGAGCGCGAGGTTGCCGAGCACGAATCCCGTGACGGTCATCCGCTCCCAGAAGCGCCGCCGGTCGCCGCGGAACGTCCAGGCGAAGAGCCCGAACGCCGTACCGAGCGCGAGGAGCGCGAGCGGGCTAGCGCGCCGCAAGCGCGGCGACCACGAGGCCGGCGACCATGAGGTAGCCGAACGCGGCGTGCAGCTGCGCGGTCTGCAGGTCGATCATCGCGATCGCGCGCTGCTGGCCGCTCGCGCCGAACTCCGCGGAGCGGATCTGGCGCACGAGCAGCGGCAGCGACAGCATCGCGAGCAGCGTCCACGTCGGCAGGAGCGTCGCGAGCACCGCGACGGTGAGCGCGATGTACGCGCCCACGACGAGCGCCACGTACAGCCAGTGCGCCGCATCGCGGCCCATGCGGACCGAGAAGGTCTTCGCGCCCGCGCGTGCGTCCTCGCTGATGTCGCGCCACTCGTTGCCGTGGAGGATCGCCGCGACGAGCAGGCCGACGGGGATGCTGACGGCGAGCGCGCTCGCGTCGATGATTCCGGTGATCGCGTAGAACCCGCCCATCACCATGAGCGGGCCCATGAGCGCGAACACGAGCGGGATGCCGTACGAGGAGAACTTGTACTGGAACGGCGGCGCCGTGTAGGTGTATCCGCCGACGAGGCCGGCGAGGCCGAGCGCGACGATGGGCCAGCCGCGGACCGACGCGAGGTACACGCCGAGCACGAACGCGAGCGCGAACGCGGCGACGCCGAGCACGTAGGCCTCGCGGTCGCCGATGCGGCCCTTCACGATGGCGTGGCTCGCGCGCGGGGACACGATCGTGTCGACGCCCTTGCGCACGTCGTAGATCTCGTTCACCACGTTGGTGCCGATGTGCAGCAGCACGCCCGCGGCGAGCGCGACGAGGAAGAGCGTCCAGTCGAAGATGCCCTCCACCGCGGCGAGCGCGCCGGCCACGGCGACCGGCACGGATGACGCCGTGAACGAGAAGGGTCGGATGATCTCGTAGTACGCGCCGAGCCGATCGCGCAGGCTCGCGATGGCCGACTTCTTCTGCTCCGCGAGCGCCGCACGCGCGGCGACCGCGCCCCGGGGCTGGGGCCCCGGTCCAGCGAGCGACGCGAGCGCGACCGCGCTGCCGTACGCGACCGCGGCGTCGATGACCGCGGCGGTCTGCTCCTCGTCCTGCACGACGGGCTGCAGCAGCGGCAGGTCCATGCCGGCCTCGTGGTATTCCCACGCGCGGTCGGCGACCTCGCGTCGCGTGCCGCAGAGGATGAACGCGTCGAGCAGGTCGTCGGGGATGAGCGACCCCGCCGTCGTGTAGTCCTCCTTCCGCCAGGCGGCCGCGATCGTGTCGCGCAGCGCGGGGTCGAAGCCCGCGCGCTTCAGCGTGACGTCCGAGAGGATCGACATCATGTAGATCACGAAGGGCTCGCGCTTCGCGCGGTTGAGCGCGTCGCGGCGGGTGTCCGCGATGAGCGTGAGCAGGTACCCCGCGACGTCGATGTCGTCGGGATCGCGCCCGGCCTCGCGCGCGGAGCGGTCCATCACGCGCAGCAGCTTCCGCAGGCCGGGGATCGACTCCGCGGGTCGCGCGAGGTAGCCGTCCGCCTTCTGGCCCGCGACGACCATCATCGGCGAGCGGTATCCCGCGACGTAGATCGGCACGCGGTGCACCGGCGGGAACTGTGGGACGAGGGGCGGCAGCCCCGGCTTCCCCGAGGGCATGCGCTCGCCGGACCACAGCGTGCGCAGCGTGTCGATCGCGGTCGCGACGCGCGTCGCGGCCTCCGCCGGATCGTACGGGACGCCCATCTGACCGAGGCGCAGCGGCAGGGCGGACCCGAGGCCGAGGAGGATGCGCTCGGGCGCCATCTCGTCGAGGGCGCTGATCGTCATCGCGACGAGCACGGGGTGCCGGGTGAACGGGTTGAGCGCGCCGAGGCCGACCTTGATGCCGTCGACCTGCGACGCGACCGCCGTCGCGTAGGTGACCGCGTCGCGCTCGAAATACGAATCGTGGAACCAGACCGACTCGAGGCCGGCCGCCTGCGCGCGGCGCACCCAGCCGACCGTGTCCGAGACCGATCCGCGTGCCGCGAGACCGAGGCCGACGCGACGTGCGAGGCTAGGCATTGCGCGGTCCCTCCCCGAGGAGCTCCTGCGCATGCGCGAGGCGCGCGATGCTCCTCTCCTTGCCGAGCAGCTCGAGCGATTCATACAGCGGCGGCCCGACCTTGCGTCCGGTGACCGCCGCGCGGATCACGAGCGTCACCGGCTTCACTTTCCAACCCAGCTCGGCGGCGACGCCCTCGATCGCCGCCTTGACCGAGACGGCGTCGAACGTCCCGAGCGCGCGCAGCGCCTGCGCGCCGCGCGCGAGCGCGCGGATCGATCGCGCGCGATCGTTCTCCTGGACGAGCAGCGCGGGATTGGCCGAGACGCCGTCGGTGAAGAAGAACGCGAGCTGGTCGCGCGCCTCGACGAGCGTCTGCATGCGCTCCCGGACGAGCGGCAGCGCCTTCGCGAGGACGCCGCGGTCCCACTCGGCGGGCACGTACGGCGCGAGCCGCTCCATGAGCGCCTCGAGCGTGAGCTTGCGGATCCACACGCCGTTGAACCAGTTGAGCCGGTCGCGGTCCCACTTGCCGCCGGCCTTCTGCACCTGGTCGATGCGCCACCTCGCGATGAGGTCGTCCGTCGAGAAGACCTCGTCCTCGGTGCCGGGCGCCCAGCCGATGAGCGCGAGGTAGTTCACCATCGCTTCCGGCAGGTATCCGTCCGCGCGGAACTGCTCGACCCTCGTGGCGCCGTGGCGCTTCGCGAGCTTCTTGCTGTCGGGACCGAGCACGTTCGGGAAGTGCGCCATCGGCGGCACGTTCCAGCCGAAGGCCCTGTAGATGAGGAGATGCTTCGGCGTCGACGGCAGCCAGTCCTCGCCGCGGAAGATGTGCGTGATCCCCATGACGTGGTCGTCCACGACGACCGCGAGGTGATAGGTCGGGAAGCCGTCCGACTTCAGCAGCACCTGATCTTCGATCGTGGCGATCGGCCACTCGACGCGTCCGTACACGAGATCGTCCACGGCGATCGCGCCCTCGTCCGGCACCTTCAGCCGCACGACGTGCGGCTCGCTCTTCGCACGCTCCGCGGCCTCGCCGGGAGGGATGTTCCGGCAGTGGCGGTCGTAGCGCGTGATCTCCTTGCGCGCGGCCTGCTGCGCGCGCACGGCGGCGAGGCGCTCCTTCGAGCAGAAGCAGAAATACGCGGCGCCCGTGTCGACGAGCTCCTGCGCGGCCTTCTGGTACAGCGGGAGCCGCTCGGACTGGATGTACGGCGCGTGCGGACCGCCCTCCCGCGGGCCCTCGTCCCAGGCGATCCCCATCCAGCGGAGACCGTCGTAGATGGAGTCGATCGCTCCGGGTACGAGCCGATCCTGATCGGTGTCCTCGACGCGGAGGATGAGCGTGCCCCCGTTCTGGCGCGCGAAGAAGTAGTTGTAGAGCGTGGTGCGCACGCTCCCGATGTGCAGCGAACCGGTGGGGGAGGGTGCGAACCGGACGCGGACCGTCACGGTCCTCAGTCTAGGTCGGTATCCTTGCCGGACACGCATGACGGTGACCACGCGCCGGGAACGGCGCCAGCAACAGCGGCGCCAGCAGCAGCGGCGCTCCAGCGGTGGAGGCGGCGGCTCCGGCTCGCGCGGCCTCGGCCAGCTCTGGGTCGCGCTCGGCATCGTCGTCGTGCTCGTCGCGCTCGTGCTCGTCGGGCGCGCCTCCGGCGTCTTCGACGCGCCGGCCCAGACGAAGACCGACGTCAACGCCGTGGACGTGTCGGGCGCGAAGATCGGCGAGCACCGCGACAACACCGGGAACGCGCACATCCCCACCGGGCAGAAGGCGAGCTACGCCTCGCTGCCGCCCACGTCGGGGGAGCACTACGCGGCTCCGGCCGGCCCGGTGCCCTGGGGGATCAAGACGACCTTCATTCCGTTCGAGGCGACCACCCACAACCTCGAGCATGGCGGCATCGTGATCATGTACAACGGCCTCGACAAGACACAGGTCGACCAGCTCACCTCGCTGGTGAGGAGCCTCAACTCGAGCGGCTTCAACAAGATCGTGCTCGAGCCCTGGCCGGACATGAAGGACGCGAAGATCATCCTCACCGCGTGGGACTGGGTCCTGAAGCTCCAGGCGCCCGACGACGCCTCCGTGGTGAAGTTCGTGCGCCAGCACACCGACGACGAAGCGCCGGAGAACGGCACGCCGTAGCGCTCAGTCGCCCCAGTAGCGCTCCTCTTTCCATGGATCGCCGCGGTTGTGGTAGCCGTTGCGCTCCCAGAAGCCCGGCTTGTCTACCGCGCTGAACTCGATGCCGCGCAGCCACTTCGCGCTCTTCCACGCGTAGAGGCGCGGCACCACGAGGCGCGCGGGCGCGCCGTGCTCCGGGGTGAGCGGCTCGCCGTTCGCGCGCAGCGCGATGAGGCAGTCGTCGCGCATGCAGAACTCGATGGGGACGTTCGCGGTGAAGCCGTACTCGCTGTGCGCGATGACGAACTTCGCGTCCGCCGCCGGCTTCGCGAGCTCGACGATCTTCGCGAAGGGGATGCCCTCCCAGCGCTGGTCGAGGCGCGACCACGTCGTCACGCAGTGCATGTCGGCCTGGACGAGCGTTTGGTCGAGCTTGGAGAGCTCGTCCCACTTCATGGTGAGCTCGTGCTCGACCGCGCCGAAGACCCGGAAGTCCCACGTCTTCGGATCGAAGCGCGGAACCGTGCCGTAGTGGAGGACCGGCCACTTCTCGGTGAGGTACTGCCCGGGCGGGACGCGCTCGGCCTTCTCCGGCGGGAGATCGGCCTTCTTCTGGAAGATCTTCATCGACATCGCGTCCCTCCTATGACAATCCGGCGGCGCGTCGCAGCAGCTTGAACGTGTAGATGCCCGTGTCGTGGCCGTCGCCCCACTCCGGGGTGATGCCGTAGCGGCCGACGGGGTAGACCTGCTTCAGCGTCGTCTCCGCCTCGCTGAACACCGTGGACTCGTTGACATTCCCGGCGTACGCGCCCTCCCCGTGACAGTACGCGCACGGGCACGCGCGGCGCAGCGGCTCCCACGGGTACTCGCTCACCTCGCCGTCGTCCCAGGTGACGCGCAGCACGCGGGCATCGGGGACGATCTGCCAGTCGCGCGCGCGGTGGAATACATCGGCCACCGGACCGATGATACGGAGGTGCCGGCGACGATCGAGGATTTCCGCAAGATCGACATGCGCGTCGGACGCATCGTCGCCGTCGACGACTTCCCGGAGGCGCGCAACCCCTCGTACAAGCTCGCGATCGACTTCGGCCCGCTGGGCACGCGGCGATCGTCCGCCGCGGTCCGCCGCTGGTACGCGAAGGAGGACCTGGTCGGCCGGCTCGTGGTGTGCGTGGTGAACTTCCCGCCGCGGCGGATCGCCACGTTCGATTCGGAGGTCCTGACGCTCGGTGCGGTCGAGGCCGATGGCCGCGTCGTCCTGCTGAAGCCCGACGCCGACGCGGAGCTGGGGAGCCGGATCGCCTAGATCAGCTCACCACTCGAAGAAGATCAGGCGGTCGAGCGGCCAGAACCGCAGGATCACCTTGCCGATGATGCGGTCGTCCGGCTGTGGCCCGAAGCTGCGGGAATCGGACGAGGCCTCGCGGTTGTCGCCGAGCGCGAAGAAGTAGCCCTCCTGGATCTTCAGCGGGTACTTGATCTCGGGGCTCTGCGCGACGGTCGCGCCGTGCGCGCCGACGAAGTCCCGCGGCTGTCCGTTCACGTACAGGCGTCCGCCGCGCAGCTCCACGGTGTCGCCGGCGACGGCGACGACGCGCTTCACGTAGGGGATCTGCACGTCGGTCGTAGGGCTGAAGACGACGATGTCGCCCGGTCGTGGACCGCCGAAGCGGTAATCGACCTTGCTCACGAGCACCCGGTCGCTCTGCAGCAGCGTGCTCTCCATGCTGCGCTGACGGACCTCGGTCACCTGAACGACGAAGAGGTTCAGGACGACCGAGATGACCACCGCGAGCGCCAGCGCCTGCACGATCTCGAGGAACGCGCGCCAGGAGAAGGGCGCGTCAGGCTCGGGAGTCGTCGCCTCGGGGGTGGGCCGCGTACGGTACGTCTCTGGCGCTGCCAAGACGACAAGTGTCGCACGTCCTGCCGGACAGACAGGGCCTCTCGTCCGGGGGAAAGTCCGAGGTGTCAAAGGAGGTGCAGGTATGTCCACCGCCATCACACCCCTGCGCGAGTTCGTGTCCCTGCGCGACGCCATCGACAGGCTGTTCGAGGACAGCTTCATCCGGCCGCCGATGCTCTTCGACGGCTCGACGGTCGCGTTCTCCGCCGACCTGTACGAGACGCCCGAGGCCTACGTCCTGAAGGCGGCGCTCCCCGGCATGAAGCCCGAGGACATCACGGTCGACGCGACCGCCGGCATGGTGACGATCAAGGGCGAGTACAAGGAGGCGAAGGAGACGAAGGCGGAGAACTACCTCCGCAAGGAGCTCCGCACCGGCGCCTTCCACCGTGCCTTCGAGCTCCCGCTCTCGATCGAACCCGCCAAGGTCGAGGCGAAGCTCAAGGACGGCGTCCTCGAGGTCGCGCTGCCGAAGGCCGAGGTCGTGAAGCCGAAGCAGGTCAAGGTCAGGGTCGAGTGAGCAGCTCCTCCGTCCGAGCGCGCCGGACCATCGCTCCGGCGCGCTCCTTCGGGAGCTGGAAGAGGAAGCGGTCGAGGCCGAGCCCCGCATAGGACGCGAGACGCTCGCGAACGGTGCGGACGCTCGCCGCGTCGGTCAGCTCGACCGCGGACCACTGCGACCGTAGCAGCGGACGGTCGCGCCGCACCCACCGGCATGCGTCGTCGAGCGCGCGCATGCGCTCGCGGAGGTCGTCCGCCGTCGAGAGCCCGGTCGAGCCGTTGTGCCCGATGTCGAACCCGTCCGCGAAGCGGGCGGCGATGCGCATCACGCGCGGACCCGCGCCGCCGACCCAGATCGGCGGGTGCGGACGCTGCGCGGGCTTGGGCGCGCACACCGCGCCGTCGACGCGGTAGCGCTTCCCGTGGAAGGTCGCGCGGTCTTGCGTCCAGAGCCGCGTGCAGATCTCGAGCGCCTCGCGCAGCTCGGTGACGCGCCGGCCGGGATCGCCGAAGTCGTAGCCGTACGCGCGGTACTCGTTGTCCTTCCAGCCGGCGCCGATGCCGAACTCGATGCGGCCGCCAGACATCTGGTCGACGCCCGCGACGATCTTCGCGAGGAGCGCGGGATTGCGGTACTGCGCCGCGGTGACGAGGCAGCCCAGGCGTACGGTCCGCGTGTCGCGCGCGAGCGCGGCGAGCAGCGTCCAGGCCTCGAGGCAGTCTTGGTCGGGAACGCCCTCGCCGCCGAAGAAGTGGTCGCTGACCCAGAACGATTCGAAGCCCGCGGCCTCGGTCTCGTTCGCGATCTCGCGCAGCTCGTCGTAGGTCCAGCCCGCGGCGGGCGAGACGATGACGCCGAGCTTCACGCCGGGAGCCGGCCCCACACGACGCGCGAGATGCCGAGGATCGCGAGCCCCGCGGCGGTGGACCACGCGAGCGCGGAGACGAGCGGGGCGTCGAAGTCGGTGCCCGACAGCGCGGCGTGGAAGAAGATCGCGACGAACCCGATGTAGCTCGTGCGGTGGATCCACGTCCACGCGATGTTGTTCATGTGCGAGCGCAGCCAGCTCGTGACCGTGACGACGAGGATGATGTCGAGCGAGATCGTGCCGAGCCCGATCGCGAGCTGTCCGTAGTCCGTCAGGAACGGCACGAACAGGTCGACAGCGTGGATGCGCGCGGTCCTGTCGAAGACCAGCGCGACGACGTGCGCGACCGCGAGCGGCAGCCACAGCGGCGTCGTGAAGTCGTGCAGCTTCCGGATCGCGCGGTTCGTCGCGAGGAAATCGAGCACCGAGGTGCGGAGCGCTTCGCCGGACAGGACCGACAGCGAGAGCACCGCGAACGCGGTGAGCCCCGTGATCCGCGCGATGAACCAGAACTCGAGGTCGCCCATGCGAAAAACTCTAGTCGAGCGCGTTAACTGGAGTGGGTGTAGGTGACCTTCGGCAGCGACGTCGCGCGCACCCCCGCGGCGAGCGTGATCTGCGGCACCGGCGTGGGCCGGAGCGTCGGCGCGACGGTCGGGCGCGGCGTCGCCGCGGGCGTGCCGCTCCCACGGGCTGCCGTGCCGCTCGCCCGGGCGGTGCCGCTCGCGCTCGCCCGCGCGACCGGCGCCGCGGTGGTCGTCGGGGACGGCGTCGGCGCGACGGTCGGCGCCAGCGTGCGGAACGGGAGCGCCGGGGCGAGCGTGGGGTCGGGCTCCTCGGCCGGCACGGCCGGCTTGCCGGCGACGGGCGGCCGCAGCGGCGCGTTGGGATTCTTCGGGTGCGCGAGCGCGTAGCTCGTCGACCCGATCATGGAAAGACCGGTGACGAGGATCGCGGCGGCGCGGAGCGCCCAGGCCGGCATCTACGCGGCGACCGCGGGGATGCGCTCGAAGCGGCTTCCGAGCACCTCGCGCGCGTCGACCTTCATGTGCGACTCGAGGATCTCCTGGTACACCGCGCGGAAGTCGACGCTGTACCGGAGGTTCCCGTCGCGCCCGACGCCCAGGCTCGGCGCCTCGCCGTACATGCCGCCCTTCACGTTGTCTCCGATGAGGAACATCGGCGCCGCGGTGCCGTGGTCGGTGCCGCCGTTGCCCGTCTCCTGCGCGCGCCGCCCGAACTCGGACCACGTGGCGATGAGCACGCGATCGGCCATGCCGTAGGCGGCGAGGTCGGCGTGGAACGCGGCGACCGCGCCGTCGACGTAGCCCATGAGGCTCTCGTGGCGCGCGAATTCCTGGTCGTGCGTGTCGAAGCCGCCGAGCGTGACGTGCAGGATCTTGGCCCCCACCCCCGAGACGATGAGCTGCGCGGCCAGCTGCAGCGCCTGCGCGAGCTGGTTGCGCGAAGAGTAGACGAGGTTCACGTTGTCGTTGTACGAGGCGCGAGGCGAGTAGCGCTGCGCCGCGGTCCGGAGCCGCGCGATGGTGTCGCGCGCGGAGAACACCGATGTGTCGAAGAGCGCGCCGTAGATGCCCGGCGTGCCGTTGTAGATGACGCCCATCGCGCGCTCGGCGTCCGCCCCGTTGAAGCGGAAGGTGTTCTGTCCGTTCACCACCGCGAGCGTGGCCTCGAGGTCGCGGAGCGCACCCGGGATCTCGGACGCGCCGCACGCGCATCCCACCAGCGGATGGCCCTGCGAGTCGTAGTTCGCCGCGATCGTCTTACCGAGCCAGCCGTCCCGCTGCTTCCGCGCGGGATCGGCGGTCTCCCAGATCCGGATGCTGTCGAAGTGCGAGAAGCTCGGCTTCGGGTACCCGACGCCCTGGACGATCGCGACCTTGCCCTCGTCGTAGAGCGTCTTGATGCCGCGCATGCTGCGATTGAGGCCGTAGCCGTTGCCCACGGGGAGGGCCGTGTCCGCGGCGCGCGACAGCGTCGGTCGCAGGTCGCGCAGGCGCGGGTCGTTCATCGGGATCACCGACTGCAGGCCGTCCGCGCCGCCCGCGAGCTGGATCATGACCAGGACGCGGTCGTTCATCACGCCGTCCTTCTTCCCGGCGTAGACCGCGCGGGCGAACACGTCGGGCACGGCCGCGTACCCCGCGGCGAGGCCCGCGGCGCCGGCGCCGAACACGAAACCGGACTTCACGAACTCGCGGCGCGTGAGACGGGTGAGGTCGGTGGCTCCCATCGCGCTCTCCTTTTACCTATTTGAGCTGGAACTCGGGCGACGCGAGGACCGCGAACCAGCGCGAGCGGTCGTCGCGCGCGCTGTTCAGCTCCCGCACGGTGCCCGGCCCCAGCACGCCGTCGAGATGGCGCTCGTGCGCGCGCGCCGCGGACGGCACGGTGCGCATCTGGCCGAGGACGGCCGACACGAAGTTCGCGCGCTGCAGCATCGTGTTGGACGAGATCCACGACGTGTCCTCGCCCCAGCCGGCGACGCTCGGCGGGTCGAAGAGGTTCTGACCCAGATTGACCGCGTACCCGTTGATCGTCCGCGAGAGGTTCGTCGCACCGAGCGCCTTCGCGGTCCCGACCATGAGCTCGATCGGCGACTTGATGAGCGCGCGGTACGCGTCGGGCGACGCGAGCTCCGCGCTCATGAAGATGTCGCGCATGAGCGAGCGCACGTCGTAGCGCGAGCGGCGGAAGCGGCCGGCCAGGCTCGCGACGAACGCGTCGCTCGCGCCGGGCGAGACGAACGCGTTCACGAGCTCGCGCGTGATGAACGTCGCCGTCGCGTCCTGCGTGAGGATCTGGTCGATCACCGCGGCCGTGTCGAACGGCCCGGTCTTGCCGAGGAACGTGACGGTGCCGGCGTACGCGCGCTTCGGATCGAATATCCCGGTCGTCGCGCCCGTCTCGGTGCGCATCGGGAGCCGCCAGCCCGCGAGCGCCTTCGCCGCGGCCTTCACGTCGTCCTCGGTGTAGCTCCCGACGCCGAGCGTGAAGAGCTCCATCAGCTCGCGCGCGTAGTTCTCGTTCGGCGCGCGTCCCGTGCTCACGGCGAGGTCGAGGTAGCGCAGCATGGCGAGGTCCTGGGTGACCTGCACGAGCATCGTCTTGAGATCGCCGAGCGCCATCCGCCGCCAGGTCAGGTTCTGCCAGTACATCGCCGGCGAATTCGTGCCGACCTTGCGGTAGTCCGACGTGAAGTGGCCGTGCCAGAAGAGCGTCATCTTCTCGGCGAACGGCGTGGGGGACCGGGTCATCCAGTCGATCCACCAGGTCTGTAGGCTCCCGATGTTGATCTGGCTGTTGATCGTGAGCGGCACGAGCGACGGCGCCGGCGTGGGAGCCGCGCTTCCGCTCGGGCGCGCCGGCGCGCTCGCGCTCGGCCGCGGCGTCGCGGCGGGTGGCAGGCCGAACGCGGGCGGCTCGGCGAAGGGTGTCTCGAGCAGCCGGTCGACGGTGCGCGCGTAGCCGTCGGCGATCGCGCGATCGAGCTCGGCCTCGGTGTACCCGAGCGTCGCGCGGCGGAGGAGCTGCGCGACCCGTGCGGGCTCGCTCGCGAGCGGCGAGGCCCAGTCCAGGTCGCTCGACAGGCGCGGCGGCGTGATGCCGCTGATCGGGGGCTGGAGCGCGGCGAGCGTGCGAGGGGGCGCGACCGGCGGGAGGGTCTCCGCCGGTCGCGGCTGCTCCGGGAGGATCGAGCCGTCGAGATCCTGCGGACCGAAGAACGAGTCGTCCGGGATCGCGCCGTCCAGGCCATCGGTCGCGGCGCCGTACCTGCCCAGGGGATCCATGCCCGCGGCCGCGGCGGCCATCGGATCGATGCCGTCCGCGGCGCCGCTCGCGCCGAGATTTCGCAGGCCGAGGATGCGCGTGCCGGCGACGCCCGCGCCCGCGGCGAGCGCGGTCACGAGGACCGTGCGTCGCGTCGGCCCCGCGCTCGCGCGGGGGCCGCCGTCCGTCCGTCGTCCCTTCGGCGTGCCCATCCCTCGAGCCGCCAGAACGAGGGGGCGCGGCGGAACGGTACGCTGCCGCGACCGTGTCGACACCGTCGCTCTGGCAGCAC
Source organism: Candidatus Limnocylindria bacterium (assembly GCA_035651155.1). Lineage (GTDB taxonomy): Bacteria > Chloroflexota > Limnocylindria > P2-11E > P2-11E > CF-39. The sequence goes on from DASRGG010000014.1 coordinate 17,603, forward strand.
GCGGATTTCCTCAAGCTTTGGGCCGGGCAGACCGTCTCCGAGCTGGGGTCCGTCGTCACCCGAACGGCCGTCCCGCTCGTCGCGCTCCTCGTGCTCGGCGCCGGCCCGCGCGAGATGGCGTACCTCGTCGTCGCGGCGTCTGGGGCGGTACTTCTGGTGGGTCTCATCGCGGGACCGTGGGTGGACCGTCTGCGGCGGCGGCCGCTGATGATCTGGTGCGACGCCGCCCGCGCGCTCCTGCTCTTCTCGATCCCCGCCGCCTACGTGACCGGCACGCTCACGCTCGGTCAGCTGTACGTCGTCGCCTTCGCCGAGGCGAGCCTCGGCGTCGTCTTCGATGCGGCGTATCCGGCCTACGTCCCCTCGCTCATCGGCGCCGACCGCGTTCTCGAAGCGAACAGCAAGCTCGCCACGAGCTCGTCGATCGCCGAGGTCGGTGGGCCGGGCATCGCGGGCACGCTCGTGCAGCTGGTCACCGCGCCGTTCGCCGTGCTGGTGGACGCGGTCTCGTTCGTGGTCTCGGCGATCTCGCTGGTGGCGATCCGCGCGCCCGAGCTCGCGCGGCCAGCGCGCGCGGTGCGGCTCGCGATCTTGCGCGAGATGGCCGAGGGCCTCGGCGTGGTGCGCCGCCATCCGCTGCTCTTCCCGATGGCGCTGAGCTCGCTCGTCGACCACTTCTTCGGCTCGTTCTACGCGGTCGTCTACGCGATCTACCTGCTCGAGGAGCTCCACCTCTCGCCGTTCCTGCTCGGCATCGTGATCTCCGCGGGCGGCGTCGGCTCGCTCGCGGGCTCGCTCGTCGCGACGCGCGTGGTGCGACGTCTGCGCTTCGGCCGCACGATCGTGCTGCTGCCCGTCGTGGCCTCGGCCATCGGGCTCCTCACGCCCCTCGCGGCGGGGCCGCTGGCGATCGCGACGCTCATGGTGTTCCTGCCGCAGCTCCTCGGCGACGGGCTGCAGACCGTCGCCGGCATCGCGCGCATCACGCTCCGGCAGGGCGTCGTTCCCGATCGCGTGCTCGGGCGCGTGAACGCGACCGTCGAGGTGCTCTCGCACGGCGTGGGTCCGTTCGGCGCGCTCGTCGCCGCGGTCGTCGCGGAGCAGCTCGGCGTCCGCGGCGCGATCGCGATCGGGTGGCTGGGCGGCTCGCTCGCGGTTCTGTTCCTGGTGTTCTCGCCACTGCCGCGGGTGGACACGCCGTCGTCGTGGAGCGAGGAGCGGCTGGCGACCGGCCGGCGCGCGTAGCCGCCGCCGTGATCCGCGGAGAGCTCGACGTATCGGACGCCGCCGACGGTCGGCGGATCCTGCGACTGGTAGATCGCGACGAGCCGCGTGGGGTACCCCTCGACGAGCTCATCGAAGACCATGTCCGCCTGCGACAGGCCGTAGTGCGCACGCGCCGCGGGCGCGTCGTCGATCTTGACCACGAGCGGCCGGCGCCGCGGGGTCGCGACCGTGATGAAGGTCACGTTCGCCCGGCCGTTCGTGAACGATCTGTAAATCACGGTCCGCGAAACGCGTCGTCTTATGCGCTTCTCATGAACGCGCGGAGCCGCGATGGTGTTCTAGGGACCGAGAAGGCCGAGCTGTGGAGGGTGCCGCGTGCGACGATCGCTGACCGCGCTGCTCGTGCGCCTTCGCGCGATGGCCTACGCGGCGGCGCCGGAAGCGGCGGGGCAGCGCGATCTGCGCATCGACCTCCTGCGCGGATTCTGCGTGTTCGTGATGATCGTCGATCACGTCGGCGGCGAGTCCTCGTGGCTGTACCTGCTCACCGGCGGCAACCGCTTCTTCGTGTCCGCGGCCGAGGGCTTCGTGCTCCTCTCCGGTCTCTCGATGGGCATGGTCCACGCGAACACGATCCGGCGCCACGGCGTGCGCACGATGCTCGCGCGCGTCGCCGGTCGCGCCCGCTACCTCTACGCGTTGACCGTCGCGCTGACGATCCTGTTCGCCGCGGTCTCCACCGCGTTCGCCACGCCCTACGCCGCGGCGATGACGCCCGCGACGAGCGCTACGCAGTTCGCGATCGAGGTCATCACCTTCCACCGCTCGTACTCGCTCACGGACGTACTCGTCCTCTATACGCTGCTCGTCCTCGCCGCCGGTCCCGCCCTGTGGGCGATGTCACGCGGATTCACCTGGCTCGCGCTCGCACTCTCGTTCGCGGCGTGGACGCTCGCGCAGGTGTCGCTCGACCTCGTGCCGCGCGCGTGGTCGATCGTCGACGGCGGCTTTCCGTTCTCCGCGTGGCAGCTGCTCTTCTTCCTCGGCCTCGCCATCGGCTACCACCGGCGCCGCGTCGAGCCGTTCCTGCGACCGTCGCGCCTCGTGGCGATGGGCCTCGCCGCGCTCGTCGCGCTCGTCGTGGTGAACCTCGTCGCGAGCCGCTACGTCGCCGGATGGATCGGCGCCGACGTGTGGGACCTGCTCTTCGACAAGAACGACGCGCGCATCGGCCGCGTCCTCGCGCTCGCCGGGGCGGCCTCGCTCCTCTACGCGACCGCGACGGTCGCATGGGCGCCGCTGCGCCGGTGGGCCGGCTGGCTCTTGCTCCCGCTCGGACAGCGCTCGCTCTTCGCCTACGGCGTGCAGCTCTTCGTCGTCGCCTTCTGGTCGTCCGAGCTCATGGCTCCGGTACGGCTGGACCGCGAGAACGCGCTCTTCCAGGGCGCGGCGGTGCTCATGGTGTGGGCGGCGACGGTCGCGCAGCCCGCCGTGCTCGCGCTCTGGCGCGCCGCGCGGTCGTGGCGCCCGGCGGTGGCGCCGCGCGCGGCGTCCGCGCGAGCGACGCTCGCGCTCGCGTTCGTGTTCCTCGCGGCCGGCTGCGGCGCGAGCGGTGCGGCGGCGCCGGCCGCGGCGTCGGCGCCCGCGGCGACCGCTGTGCCGAGCGACACGTGGCGGCCCGAGGCCGTCGCCGCCGCCGAGGACCCGGGGCCGGGCCGCGTCGAGCAGGGCGTCTTCTACAGCGCGGCGCTGAAGCGGACGATGTCGTACCTCATCTACCTGCCTCCGGCGTACGAGGCGAGCACAGCGACGCGGTTCCCGACGCTCTACATGCTCCATGGCGGCAGCGGACTCGACACCGAGTGGGTCGACTACGGACTGCTGTCCGCCGCGGATGCGCTGATGCGCGACGGCACGGTCGATCCGTTCATCATCGTGCTCCCGCAGGGCGACCAGGAGTATTGGGTCGACCACGTGGTGGACGCGTCGACCGGCGCGAACGGCGAGACGTGGGGCACGTACACCGCGAAGGAGGTCGTTCCGACGATCGACGCGCGGTATCGCACGATCGCGAACGCCGGCGAGCGCGCCATCGGCGGGCTCTCGATGGGAGGGCACGGCGCGATGCAGCTCGCGCTCAACTTCCCGGGCATCTGGTCCATCGTGGGCGCGCACAGTCCGTCGCTGCGCGCGGAGGGAGACGCGCCGACGTATCTCGGGAAAGGCGCCGCGTTCGCCGCGCGCGATCCGCTCGCGCTCATCGCGGCGAAGCCCGACCTCGCGCGCACGATCACCTGGTGGATCGATGCGGGCGACCTGGACCCCTGGCGCGCCCAAGCGCGGGCGATCGGCGACGAGCTCACCGGCCTTGGGATCGCGAACGCGTGGCACCCCTACGCGGGCGATCATTCGGCCGCGTACTGGGGCGCGCACGTGAGCGACTACCTCGGGTTCTATGGGAGCGCCTTCGCCTCGCGCGCGCGGAGCTAGAGCAGGCGGTACGACTCCGCGACCGCCGGCTCGTCGTGCGATCCGAGCGCGGTGTCGTAGAAGCGCAGGTACTCGGCGAGGTGCGCGCGCCAGTACGAGGCGGAGTGATCGCCCGACCACTCGTGCCACTGGTGACGGACGGAGAGCGTCGTGAGCTCGCCGTGGAACTGCTCGGCGAGCTTGGCCCACGGATCGTCCTTGCCGATGTCGATCCAGAGGTCGAGCCGCCTCAGCCCGTCCGGCTTCGCGTACGCGAGCTGCATCGGATCGCGCTTCGCCCAGTCGGCCTGCGACCCGAAGTACGCGGGCGCGGTGTCGTAGCGACGCAGCACGAGGCTGTGCGCGCCCACCACGCTGAACGTGCCCGGGTAGTTCATCGCGATCTGGATCGCACCGTGCGCGCCCATGGACACGCCGCCGATCGCGCGTTCGGACGCGGTCGCGAGCGTGCGGAAGCGCGCGTCGACCTCGGCGACGACGTCCTTCGCCATGTAGCGGCCCCAGGCTTCCCTGTCGGTCGAGAGCGCGTGGTCGACCCAGTAGGCCTTGTCGCCCTGCGGCAGCACGATGATGAGCGGACGCATCTGGCCCGCGCGGATCATCTGGTCCGCTCTATCGAAGATCCCGTAGCCGCGCCATTCGTCATTCGTGCCGCTCATCCCATGGAGCATGTACAGGACCGGGTAGCGCGCGGACGTCGTCGCGTAGTCGGGCGGGAGATACACCGAGTAGGGCATCGCGCGTCCCAGCGCCTCGCTCTTGAAGGTCGTCGTGCGAACGTCGGGCTTCGGCGGCGCCGCGTCGACCGTGCCGGGATCGAAGCGGATCTCGCGCGTCGTGGTGTGCCGCGCGATCGCGGCCTCTGCGCCACGCGCGGTCGTCGCGTTCGCACCGGCTGCCGTCGCGTTCGTCGCGGGCGACGTGAGCACGACGGTCAGTGCGATGGCCGTCAGCGTCGCGGCGAGGAGCGCGTGTCCGATCCTCATCCCTTGCGCTAACGCTACGCCGCGGCATGCCGCGCGGTGTCGCGCGAACGGGTCATCTCTCGCGCGACGGCTCTTGACGCAGATAGAACGGGTGTTCTAAGATAGGGCATGACCAGCGCGAGAGATCAGCGTCCGTACAACGTCGCCTACTACGCGCGGAATCGCAACGCCGAGATCGAGCGCGTCACGCGTAGGCAGCGGGCGACGCTTGGGTGGCTACGCGATCTGCGGCGAGTTCCCTGCATGGATTGCGGCGGCATCTTCCCGCCTCATGTCATGGACTTCGATCATCGCGACCCGAAGACGAAGTCGTTCAGTCTTGGAGCAGGCAAGTCGCTCCTGAAGAACCGTACCGTCCTCGAGTCCGAGATCGTGAAGTGCGACATCGTTTGCGCGAACTGCCACCGGCAACGCACTCACGCCGCATTCATGCGCGGCGAAATGCGTCCCGAGTCATTCAGGCGCAAGGCCGATCGCGACCTCGTTGGTGATGCCCGCGACCGCGAGAAGTGGCGACGCATCCGCACGGCGCAGGCCGATCTGTTGAGGGTGCTACGCGAGCAGCCGTGCATGGACTGCGGCAAGACGTATCCGTGGTTCGTGATGGAGTTCGACCATCGCGATCCGAGCAACAAGAGCGACCGCGTCCCGTTCATGGCCGGGCGTGCATCGCTCAAGCGCCTGCTCGAAGAGGTCGCGAAATGCGATATCGTTTGTGCGACCTGTCATCGCGATCGAACGTTCCATCGGCGCGAATGTCGTGACGGCAGTTGCGCGCGGGTATGGTGTAGTGGCTATGCACGCGATCCTTCCAAGATTGAAGGGCGGGTTCGATTCCCGCTACCCGCTCCGGACACGCTGCGTTCGATCGAAGAGTCCGCGACACCCTATCGATCTACCGCGTGATCGTCAGCGGCGCCTGCCTCGCACCCACGGCGCATCCCGCCGGCCCGCCTTTCGTAAAGTCGATCCGTGGTGCGTCCTGAAAAGTTCCACCGAGCCAACGGGTGAGAGTCCGCCGCTGGCTGCGTGCAGGGGTGATGGAGGACGGGCAGGTCCGCGACACCGTCGCGGGCGTCCCGCAGGGCGGGGTCATCTCCCCGCTGCCGGCCATCTACCTGCACTACGTGCTCGACCTGTGGTTCGAACGTCGCTTTCGGAAGTCTTGCCGACGGTGGGCCGCCCTCACGAGGTACGCCGACGACTGTGCGCCACGACGGCGCAGAGAGGAGGCCGAAACGGCCGATGCAAAGCACCTTGCTGCACAAGAGATGAGGGTCGGCCCCTCGGACTCAGGCTGCAGGCCCAGGGTCCAAACCACCGGATGTTGCTCCGGCCCAATGGCCGGGGTGGTGAGCGAGACGGAAAAGGCGGGATCAACCCGTCAGGTGCGCGCGGGGAAGGCGAACGTGAGTGAACCGCTGTGGACGTGTCGAAAGCGTAGGGACGTCATCGGAACCGGGCTCCAGTCGTTGGCCCGGGACAAAGCTCGGGGGTTCCCTGCATACCGCCCGAGCGGTGACCGGCATGAAGGCGGCGCGAGCCCCGCGCAGGCTCTTGTGTGGAACGTGGGAACCTTCGGCCTCGCGATGAAGGGAGCGCTCCAAGTGGCGGACCCACCAGGAGCGGAGTACCGATGCGAGGCCGAAGGGGCGGACGGGCCCGTGGTAGCGACGATGCCCGGCAATGCGGGCGGAGCGACGGGGCCCGACTCTCCGGCCGACGGCGCGAGCCAACCCGCAAGGGGAGGAGCCGGTGCCTGAGGCGAAGCCGTACGACATTCCAAAGCAACTCGTCTGGGAAGCGTTCCAACAGGTGAAGGCGAACCGCGGTGCAGCGGGCGTGGACGGCGAGTCGATCGCGGCGTTCGAGAAGGACCTGCGCGGCAACCTCTACAAGGTCTGGAACCGGATGTCCTCGGGCTCGTACCTCCCGCCGCCCGTGCGGCTCGTCGAGATACCGAAGGCAAGCGGCGGCACGCGCCCGCTAGGCAGCCCCACCGTCGCAGATCGGGTGGCGCGGACGGTCGTGAAGATGGTGCTGGAGCCGGCGGTGGAACCGTTGTCCCCCCCCCCCCCCCC
>DASRGG010000015.1:0-24001 GCA_035651155.1 Candidatus Limnocylindria bacterium
CAGCTGCTCCCGGGTGACGAGCGTCCCGAAGCCGGCGTCGAAGGCGGCCTCGCGCGGGCACAGGCCCAGGGCCGTGAGCTCCTCAGCGGTCCCCGGCAGCAGCGCGTTCTCGCCGGCCTGACCGACGACGAGCTTCGGCGGGAGGACGAGACCGCTGTACTGGGCAAGCGCCATCCGAGGAGGACTCTGTGGAACTCGCGATAACCACCCAGCGGGCTGACGACAGAGGCTGGATCGCCTTCGCTCCCGAGGTGAGGGCAACGGCACAGGGGTTGACCGAGGAGGAGGCGAAGAACAATCTTCGGGCTCTTTTCGCCCGTTACCCCGACCTGCTGGAGGAGCCGCGGCAGGCCGCTGATCGATCTGGAAAGAAGGTCGCCGTTCACTGCCATCCGTCGCAGAGCTTCTGGCCACAAGCGCTCAGTCGCCTCATTCCGCGACCTCGAGATCTCGCGGGACCGAGTTCTGGAGTTGGTCCGAGCACGGACGGAAAGCGCGCTAATGCCGGCGCGCAAGCGCGTGCGATCATCGCCGTCTAGCTTCCCGGCAATCTCCACCGAAGGACTTGCCATTCGCGCTTCAGATCGCGTCATTCCACAGGCGTCACAAGATCGACTGGATGGCGAAGCTCGGTATCACCCCATCGACTACCGCGCCAATGATGGAGGCGCCGTCACCGGCGCCGCGCGAGTCGGCACCTCCGAACGTCATCCCGTTGCGGGCCGTGTCGTGCGCGTCATGTGGCGTCCGCTTGCGGGGCGGTGAGGTGAAGTACTGCGCTGACAGGGCGAGCGAGTTCGGGGGTCGCCGTCTGTGCTTCCGTTGCCAGACCCGCGTACGCGCGCAAGCCTCTTGCTGACCTCCGATCCGCCGACTTCCTCATCGGCGCCCACGCCGAGACCCGGGCCAACCGCCTCGCACCGAGCCTGCGCCTCTGCGTTTGACTCTGATGGTAGGAATTCCTACTTTAGTGGTATGAAGGCACGTGTCTCCGAGAAGGGGCAGATGACCATCCCCAAGGCCGTCCGGACGCGCCTCGGCATCAAGCCGGGTCAAGTCCTCGACGTACGTGAGGACGGAGGGCGGCTCATCGCGAGCAAGGTCGTCGCGGAGGATCCGGTCCAGCGCGCGTACGGGATCCTCAAGCTGCGCGAATCCACCGATCGCGTCGTCGAGGAGCTTCGCGGCCGACCCGATGCGGTCGATCCAGCCCTCCGCCGCCGACGCCGCAACGAAGACAGGTGATCACGGCCGTCGACACGAACGTGCTCGTCGATATCTTTGGCGCGGATCAACATTTCGGTCAGCGCTCCGCACAGCGGTTGCGCGAGGCACTCGGCGAAGGCAGCGTGGTCGCCTGCGAGGTGGTCTGGGCGGAGCTCGCCGGACTCTTCCCCGCTCCGGACGCCGCGCGCTCCGCCATGGCCGACCTCGCGATCGAGTTCGACGCCGCGAGCGAGGCGACTGCGCTCGCCGCCGGAGTGGCGTGGAAGGAATACCGCCGGCGCGGCGGCCAGCGCGACCGCGTGATCGCGGACTTCCTGATCGGCGCCCACGCGGCGTCGCAGGCCGATCGCCTCCTCACGCGCGACCGTGGCTTCTATCGCACGTACTTCCGGCATTTGAAGCTCCTGGAGCCGGCCGGCACGTAATGCCGGCCGCACGAGGCGATCCGCGGTTACCTACGGCGCGTCGGACCGAGTTCCACGCCGGAACGTCCGTCAGGTGAGCGGGCTGCCCAATGCCTCGCGCGCTGACGCGGCCGGCTCGGATGACCCGTCGCGCCGTCGTTCGATCTTGTCCTGCACGAGCGCGGCGTAGCGGTACATGAAGTGGACGAACTTTCCGTACGGCATCATGAGGAAGAGTGCGGCGATCGCCCCGAGATGGACGATGAGGACCGTCCCCATGGCGGGAGTAGCGCGAAGACCGAGCACGAGCATTCCGGTCGTTGACACGAAGTTCAGCGCCACCAGGAATCCGTAGTCCCGCGACAGCATGCGATGCGCCGCGGGACGTACGTCGCTCCTCCATTTGAGCCACATGAGACCCCCCGATCCGACGATCATCGCGACGCCACCAGCGGAGCCGAGGACGACCGGCGGGCTGTAGAGCGGATACGGCGGCATGAGACCGAGGAACTCCTGCATGAACGCCGCGATCGTGGTGGCCGCGAACGCCGACATGAATCCATAGAACACCGCGGCATGCAGCCAGCGTCGTGAGTGGGAGGCTTCATCCGTCGGGTAGTAGCACCCATCCGCCTCGCCGCCCCTGAGGTATCGCAGGTCCAGCGCGTCGCGTGTTGCCTCGATCACGGACCGGCCATCGACCAGATCGCCAAGGCGGGCGCCCGTCTTGCGCCAGAAGCGCAGACCGCTGCCGATCATGATCGCGAGGACGTACGCGGTCAGCACCAGGAACGGCACCGCCATCGCGAGATACGGTAAGACGCGATAGAAGGATCCGGGGCCGGTCTGCGCGACGAGCATCCGGCTCGGCTCTCCGAACGCGAAGACGAGCCCGAGCACGGCGCACGTTCCGACGACGGTCGCCGCGACCGTGCTGCGGACGCCGTTCCCGAGGAGCCGCGACAGCAGCGACGGCCAGGCATAGGCGTCGTACGTCGCGACTCGCACCGCGGACAGCATCAGCGGCAGATTGACCGCGAACTCGTGCGGCGGCGCGTACATGCAGGCGTAATAGCAGGCGCGGCAGTCGTGGCAGAGATTCGCGATGTAGGCGACGTCGCCCTCGCCGAACGTCGTCCTGCGTTCGAGCGCCGGGAACACCGCGCAGTACTCCTCGCAGTACCGACACGCGTTGCAGATCGTGAGTTGACGGTCCGCCTCACGGACCAGGTCAGCCAGCGGCATGGCCCGCCGCCTCTCGGCCCGCGATGCGGCCGAAGACGTGACCGATGGTGAGGCCGAAGCCCGCGAGGTAGCCGCTCGAGAGGATGTTCCCCGACATGACCTCGCCAGCCGCGTACACGTTGTCGAATTCCCCGCCGCCGGCCATCGCCACCTTCGCGTGTTCGTTCACCGCGAGGCCCATATACGTGAAGGTGATGCCTGGCCGCAGCGGCAGAGCGAAGAGCGGCGGACGCTCGATGCGGACCGCCCAGTTGCTCTTCGGTGGCGTGATGCCGTCGGTCCTCCGACCGTCGAGCTTCGTCGGATCGAATGCGCGATCGTCGGAGACCGCGACATTGAACTGCTCGACGGTCGACTGGAGGGACACGGGGTCGAGCCCGAGCGCCTCCGCGATGCCGGCGATCGAACCGGCCTCGAACGCCCGGTACATGCTGGGGATGAAAAGATCCTTCACGCGTGAGTCATAGATCGCGTAGGCGAGCTGGCCGGGCTGCTCGGCGATGAGCCTGCCCCAGGATGCGTACCGCTTCGGCCAGAGGTCCTGCCCCTCGTCCGCGAAGCGCCTGCCGTCACGGTTCACGACGATGCTGTACGGGATCGCGTCCGACCGCGTCGCGATACCCCCATCGAACTTCGGAGAGCGCGCATCGATCCCGATGGCGTGGAAGCCCTTCGGATCGCCCGCGGTGGCGGCGCCGAGCTCGATCAATCGCGCCAGGATGAGCCCGTCGTTGTACGGCGTGCCCCGGATGAGGTAGTTGTCCGCCGCGTCCCCCCAGTAGCGCTTGAGCCAGTCGATATTCGCCTCGAAGCCACCGCTGGCGATGACGACCGCGTTGCAGGCCAGTGCTACGGGACCATCGGGCGTGCGCACGACGACCTCCCGCGCGCGCCGTCCGTCGAGGACGACGTCGGCGACCGTGGCCTGGTAGACGATCTCGACCCCTTCGATCTCGGCCATCCGGTAGTAGTGGTTCATCAGGGCGGTGCCACCGCCGAGGAAGAACCGGTTCGTACGGCCGAGGTTCAGCGTCCCTCGAAGCGCACGCTGCCACTTCACGCCATGAGCGGTCATCCACTGCGGGATCGTCCGGGACTCCTGGACGGCGAAGCACGCGAGGTCGAGATTCACGGGTCGACCCACCGACTTGAGATCCTCGAGCAGCTCGTCGACGCTGTACGGCCCGGTGTAGTAGGCGTCCGCGGCATCGTGCGCGCAGCGGATGTTGCGCGTGTGCCGCGTGTTGCCGGCGCGCATGTGCCGGGGCGCGCGCTCGAGAAGAAGGACGCGCGCGCCGCGCTCGCGCGCGCTGAGCGCGGCGACAAGGCCGGCGTTGCCTCCGCCGGCGACGACCACATCCCAGACGGACCCGCGAAGCCGCTCGATCTCGGGCTGCGAAGGATGGATCACGCGAACGCCGGCATGACGCGAGCGGAGAACAGCTCCATGTCCGCGAGGAGCTCCGTGGTCGTTTCACCCAGGAAGACGACGCCGATGTGGCCGGCGCCCGTCGTGGCCGCGAGCCTCCGGACCTGGTCCACGACATCGTCCGGTCCACCGAGAAGGTTCCCCGCCCGATATCGCTCGAAGAGCTTCGCCTCGCTGAGCTCCGGATCGCGAGCCGCGAGCCGTCGCCAATGCTGACTGCGCTTCAACTTCGCCTCGGCCGCCGCCTGATCGACGCCGAAGCTCAGCCATGTCTGGAAGTGGAGCTCGATGGAGGCCGGGTCGCGACCCGCCGCGCGAGCCGCGGCGTCGACGATCGCGCGCGCCTGCGCCGCTCGGTCGAAGTCGAGGCCCGCGACGACCCAACCGTCGCCGATCCGGCCCACACGCCGCAAGGCGACATCTTCGTGAGCGTTGATGAGGATCGGGAAGGGACTCTGCGCCGGCTTTGGAGCGAGCTCGACGTCCTCGAACCGGATGTATTTCCCGTGATAGCTCGCGCGCCGCTCCGTGCAAAGAGCGCGGAAGGCCTCGATGCCCTCCTCCATCATCCGACCGCGGTTCGCGCCCCTGAGATCGGGGTGCACCGCTTCGAATTCCTCGCGATAGCTGCCGATCCCGACGCCCAGCATGATCCGGCCACGACTCAGCTGGTCGAGGGTCGCGATCTGCTTGGCGAGCAGGATGATCTCCCGCTCCGGAAGCACCACGACGCCGAGCATCAGCCTGAGCCGGCTCGTGGCCGCGGCGATCGCGGCGTACGTCACGATGGGCTCGTAGAAGTTCGGCGGCGCGTCCTGTGTCGCACGGATCGCGTACGGGGTCGTGAGGTGATCGTTCGCCCAGAGCGAATGGAAACCGAGCTCCTCCGCCCGCCGGCCGATCGGCACGAACTCCTCGGGTCTCACGTAGGGCACCGGGTAGGCGGTGCCCTCTCGGCACGTCGGGATGCCCACGCCGAAGCGCACCGCCGCCTCCCTAGCGGCGCGCGAGGGGGTGGGGCGCGCCGGTCAGCGAGGAATCGACCAGGACGAGCTTCCGCTCCGTCATCTCCTCCAGCGCGTACCTCGCCCCCTCCCGAGTGGTGCCACTCGCCTTCACGCCGCCGAACGGCAGATGGTCCAGGCGGAAGTTGCTCGAGCGATTCACCATCACACCGCCCGCCCGCACGCCGCGTGCGACCGCGAATGTCACGGCGAGACTGCTCGTGAAGACAGCGGCCTGCAGGCCATACGGCGTGCCGTTGGCGATGGCGATCGCATCCTCGATCCGGTCGTATGTCAGGAGGAGGACCACCGGGCCGAAGATCTCGTGGCAGGCGATGCCCATCGCGGAGGTGACATCGGCGACGACGGTCGGCTCGAGCGTCGCACCACGGCGCGCGCCTCCGGTGAGGATCGTCGCGCCGTCATACACCGCCTGGGCGAGGCTCTCGGCCACACGTCGTGCCGCGCCCTCGTCGACCAGCGTGCCGACGTCGGTGTCCATGTCGAGGGGATCGCCCGTCCTGAGTGCACGAACGTGCTCGACGAGCAACTCGCGGAACCGGGCCTCGATCTCGCGGTGGACGAGCACGCGCTGCACCGAATTGCAGCTCTGACCGGTGTTCGACATCCCTCCAGCCGCGATCGCGCGTGCGGCCCAGACCAGATCCGCATCGCGATGCACGATGTTCGCGGAATTCCCCCCGAGCTCGAGCGAAAGGCGCTTGAGAGGAGCGGCCTCGGCGATCGCGCGGCCCGCCTCCGGCCCGCCGGTGAACGACACGACGCGGACCGCGTCCTGCGACACGAGCGCGCGCGTGACCGCGGCGCCGGCGGGGAGCACGCTGATCGCCTCCGCGGGCAAGCCGGCGTCGACGAGCAGCTCGGCGATCTGGAAGCTCGTGAGCGGAGCGGGCCGAGAGGGCTTCACGATAACCGCGTTGCCGCCGGCGATGGCCGGCGCGACCTTGTGCAGCACGAGGTTGAAGGGTGCGTTGAATGGAGCGACGGCGACCACGATGCCCGCCGGCTCGCGCATCTCTATCGCGAGCAGGCCCTCGCCGCCCGGCAGCGCGTCCGCGGGTGGGATCTCCGAGAGCAGAGACTCGGCTGCCGTCGCCGACGCTCGAAGCGTGCTCGCACCGCGCTCGATCTCGCGCAGCGCGTCGCGTAACGCCTTACCTGTCTGCCGCGAGATCGTGCTCGCGTAGAACTGCTTGCGCTCGAGCGCGAGGTCCGCGGCGCGGCGAAGGATCTCCGCGCGTCGGTGGACCGGGAGCGTCGCGACCGCGCGCTGTCCTTCGATCGCCAGCGCGATCGCCTCGGTGACGTCCGCGGCTCCCGCCAACTCCACGTTGGCGAGATGCACACGGCGATACGGATCGTGCAGTGGGTAGCGCTCCGCGCCCGCGCGGCGTGCCCCTCCGAGCAGGAGGCGGCCATCAAAGGGTCCGGCGTCGCTCATCGCACGTGTCGGCATATGATGTCGACGAGTGTACGCGAATGTATCCAGAGATGACCCCCTGTGACGGCCTCATCGTCGCAGCCGGGGATCGAGGTGATCGCGGATCGCGTCGCCAAGGAGGGTCGATGCGAGGACCGTGATCGAGATCGCGAGCCCGGAGGCCACCGCGATCCATGGCGCCTGCGCGACGAAGGGGTAGCCGGCGCGCAACATCGATCCCCAGGAAGGCGTCGGCGGCTGGACCCCGAGTCCGAGGAAGCCCAAGCTCGCCTCGTTCAGGATCGCGGCCGCGACCGACAGCGCGAACTGGACGACGATCAGCCCCGCCGTATTCGGCAGGATGTGCCGCAAGACGATGTTGCGATCCCGGACTCCGATCGAGACCGCTGCCTCGACGAATTCGGCGGCCTTGAAACGGACGGTCTCCGCCCGGATGATCCTGGCAAAGCGCGGCAGCGCGGCGATGGCGATCGCCAGCGTGGCGTTGTTGAGATTCGGTCCGAGGACACCGACGATCGCGACCGCGAGGATGAGCGTCGGGAACGCGAGCAGCACATCGGTAGCGCGCATGATCACGGCCTCGACCCAGCCCCCGACGAAGCCGCTCACCAGGCCCGCGACGACGCCGACGCCCGTCGCGATGACCGTTGACGCGAAGCCGACACCGAGCGAGACGCGCGCACCGTAGAGCAGGCGGCTCAGGATGTCGCGACCGAGGTCGTCGGTGCCGAGCGGGTGCGCGGCCGACGGTCCCTGGAGGGAGATCGCGATCGACTGCTTCTCGGGGGGCGCGAGCGCCAAGAGCGGCGCGAACACCGCCGCGAGCGCGATGAGAAGCACGACGACGGCTCCGACCGTGCCAAATGGATGAAGCCGCGCCAGCTCCAGCACGTCGCGCACGCGACCGGACCGCCTCACTTCGCCCCGCTCATCCGCGGGTCGAGCACGCCGTACAGGAGATCGACGACGAGGTTGGCGAGTAGGACCCCGAGGGCCATGAACAGCACGGCACCCTGCATCGTCGGGAAGTCGCGGCTCAGGATCGCGTCGACCGCCAGACGCCCCATGCCCGGCAGAGCGAAGATCGTTTCGGTCAGGACGGCACCTCCGAGCAGACGACCGGTCTCGATCCCGATCACGGTGACGATGGGGATGAGGGCGCTGCGGAGCACATGGCCGACGACCACTCGCGATTCGGCCAGGCCCTTCGCCCGCGCGGTGCGCACGAAGTCGAGGCCGAGGCACTCGAGCATGCTCGCGCGCACGTAGCGCGTCAGCATGGCGCCGTAGCCGACGCCGAGGGTGATCACCGGCAGCACCATGAGCCGGAGGTTCGCGACGAGATCCTCGGCGGGTGACACATATCCCGACGGAGGCAGCCAGCGAAGGGCGAGGGCGAAGAGGTAGATGAGGAGGATGCCGATCCAGAACGCGGGCATCGAGATGCCGAGCGCCGCGATGACGCTCGCCGCCGCATCGATCCAGGTCCCCCGCCGCAACGCCGCAACGATCCCCAGCGGAAGCGCGATGGCCAGACCGAGCAGGATGGAGAGGACGCTGAGCTCGAGGGTCGCCGGTAGGCGCTCGAAGATGAGATGGGTCACCGGTTGTCGCGATCGATAGGAGTAGCCGAGGTCGCCGACCGCGGCGTGCGACGCCCACCGCAGGTACTGCACCGGTAACGGATCGTCGAAGCCGTACTGCGCGCGGATCGCCGCGATGACGTCCGGGCCGGGCCGATCCTCGCCCACGATCATGTCGACCGGGTCGCCGGGTGCCAGGTGCAGCAGCGAGAAGACAAGGATGCTGATGAACACCAGGACCGGGATGAACGATGCGAGGCGACGAAGGAGGTAGCTGCTCACGACACCTACCTCCTACGTCGCCCGGGGTCCGCTAGGAGCGAACGGCTTCCGCGAACCGGATCATCACGTCGGGGATCTGCGGGATCCCGGACACGGTCTTCTGCCATGCCCGCGTCTGCGTCTCGAAGATGAGGAAGACCCATGGTGCGTCATCGACGATGAGCTTCTGCACATCCCGGTAGACCTTGACGCGCTCCGGGCCGTTCGGGAGCGTACGGGATTGCTGGAGCAGCGCGTCGACGGCGGGATTGCTGTAGGACATGCTGTTGACGTTGCCGTCGGTCGCGAAGTGCCGGTACACCGTCCCATCGATGTCCGGCCGCGGCGTCCAGGATCCGATCGCGGCCTGGTAAAGCTTGTTCGTCAGGCGGTCCTGGAAGGCGGTCACCGCGTATGGCTGGATGTTCATCGTGATCCCGACCGCCGCGAGGTTCTCCTTGATGAGCTCCGCGAGGCGCTGCTGCGACGCGACATTCTGGATCTCGACGGTGAACGTGACGTTGGTCGCGCCCGAGGCGGCGAGCTTCGCGCGGGCCTTCGCCGGGTCGTAGCCGAATCCGTACTTCTCGACGTCGGGGTCGTAGTACGACTTGTAGACCGGCGAGATCGGGCCGAGCGCCGGCACGGCCTCGCCGAAATAGACCGCCTTGATGATGTCGTCGCGGTTCACCGCGTGCGATACCGCCTGGCGTACGAGCTTGTTCGTGAACGGCGCTTTCACCACGTTCAGGCGCATCATCGGCCACCGCGTGCCGGGTGCGTCCCACGTGCCGTAGCTCGGGTTTCCGCGGATCGTCTTCCGGTCGTTCGCGGGAACGTTGTCGATGACGTCGATCGTCCCGGCGGTGAAGTTCGCCATCTTCACCGTCTCGTCGGGGATGGGCTTCCAGACCAGGTCGGCGAACTTCGGGAGACCCGCACGCCAGTAAGCGTCATTGCGCTTGAGCCGGATCTGGTCTGCCTTCAGCCACTCGACGAACGTGAATGGGCCGGTGCCGACCGGCCGCAGGCCGTAGTCCTTGCCCGCCTTCTGCACGGCCATCGGCGACGAGATGAAGCCGGGGCCCTCGGTGAGGCTCCCGAGGAGCGGCGTGAACGCCTGTTTCAAGCGCAGGCGGACCGTCGTCGCATCCACCGCCTCCACCGCGGTGATCGCGTCGATGTTCGTGCGCTGAGGGGAACCGGTCTTCGGGTCGAGCATCCGCTCGAGGTTGAACTTGACCGCGGCCGCGTCGCAGCTGGTGCCGTCGTGGAACTTCACGTTGGGCTCGAGGTTGAAGACGATGGTCTTGCCGCCGTCTTGCACGTCCCACGACTTGGCCAGGCGCGGCTTGATCTCGAGCTTCTCATCCATGTCGACCAGCGGGTCGAAGATCGAATAGAAGATCTCCCGCTCGGCGACGTTCGTGTAGAAGGTGGGATCGAGCGTTTGCCAGTCGCTCCCGAGCCCGTAGGTGATCTTCCCATTGGGATTGCCGGCGGCGGCGGACGAGCTGCCGGCCGCCGACGGCTTCGGTGTGCCGGACGGCGCGCATGCGGCAAGCAGGCCCGAGATCACGGGTGCGCTCAGCCCGAGCGCGGCGGCTCGCCGCAGCAGCTCACGTCGTCCGATGCGCCCCTGCTGCACCTGTTCCTTCAGCGTCGACAGATCCTTGCCATCGCTCACGTTCCGACCTCCACGCTTCTTTGTCCCTTCCGCGGGGACACGCCCTCGATCTCCGACAGATAGGTCTCGATCTCCTGAAGCGACACGACGTCGCCGTACTTGGCGTCCATGTCGAACAGGTTCGCCAGGTGCGGGACGCGCGCGCGGTCGAACACGCACTCCTCGACGATCGCGTTCTTGAATCCGTACGCGGCGGCATCGACGACTGACGCACGCACGCATCCGCTCGTGACGCAGCCCGTGTGGATGATCGTGTCGACGCCCCACTCAACGAGGTGACGCACAAGGCTCGTGCCGAAGAAGGCGCTCGCACCTTCCTTCGCGAGGACGAGCTCTCCCGCGCGGGGCGCAAGCTCGTCGACGATATCCGTTCCATTCCGCGGTGATCTCACGCCATCCGGGCGCGACACGCCGTGCGTGAAGGCGATCGGCACGTGTCGATCCCGAGCGATCCGGAGAAGTCGAGCGATCGAGGGGATCGCCTGCCAGGCCATCGGCCCGCAACTGTTGCGGTAGCGCGCGATCGATTCGAGGAGCGGCTCGCCGGGGAGACCCGTGAAGTTGTATTCCACGTCGACGACGAGGAGCGCCGGCTTTCGGCCAAGGCCGTACCGTTTTTGGTAGCCGGCGCGCCGATAGACCTCGATCTCCTCCGGCGGGATGAGTCCGTCCCAGGGGCGCGCGCCGTCCCGGTCCATCGCGCGGAATAATACCGATGTACACAGCCGTACGCAGCAATGGGAGGAGGACCGGGTGAAGCGCCTGCGCGTGCGTGTCGGAACCGTTCTCAGCGAGGCGGTCCTGTTCGAGGCCGAGGCTCCGCATACCGTCGCTGCGCTCTGGGAGCGCCTGCCCATCGTCGACCGGACGATCCAGGCAAGGTGGTCCGGCGACGCCTGGCGGACGGAGCGGAACTACGAGCTGCTCACGGCCGATGACCCCGTGGAGAATCCCGCGGGCCAGCTCAGCGCGGGCGACGTGATCTACTACCCTGGCTACAAGGCGAAGCTGTTCAAGATCGCTATCGCGTACGGGCAGGCGCAGTGGCTGGCGCCGTTCATGCGACCGCTCGCGGTCTCGCTGATCGGCCGGATCGACGTGAATCTCGAGCCGTTCGTCGAGCAGTGCCAGCGGATCATCTTCGAGGGCCCGCTCGAGGTCGAGATCACGCGCGCATGACGGCGCGCTTCCTCGACATACGGATCGGCGAGATCGAGCTGCGCGCGCTCCTCCTCGACGAGCGCGCGCCGGTCGCGGCGGCGGCGCTCTGGAGCGCGCTGCCCCTCGCCGGACGCGCGCGCCACGACGACTGGAGCGGCGAGCTGGCGCGCCTCCACGTGGGGCTCGCCCCGTCGGCGATCGCCGACCTCCCCGTCCCCTACCAGCACCCCCAGCTCATCGTGCTCGATCCGGCGACCGGCGACCTGGCTATCGCGTACGGACAGGGTCGCCTTCAGAACGGCTTCGGGCCGCTCCCGGCGGTGCCGGTCGCCGCGATCGGCGCAGACGTGGCGCCCCTCGCCGGGCTCCTTCGGCAGCTCCAGTTCACCGGCGCGGCGCCGGTGCGCATCACCGCCTCGACCGACCAGCGATCGCCGCTGGCCGAAGCTCCGCGGCCTCCGGGCCATCGCCTCCACGTCCGACTCGGCGACGCCTCGGTCGCGGCCGTCTTCCTGGAATCGGTCTCACCAAAGACCGCGGCCGCGTTCCGCGCGCTCCTGCCCCTCTCCGGCACCGGAACGAACACGCACTCGAGCGGCCCGCTGGTGCGCTTCTGGAACCCGGCGGGCGGGCCGGAGGGCGAGACGCCGCTCGCCGTGGAGCCGCCCGAGCGTGGAGAGGTGGTCCTGCGGCCCGGGTACCTCTATTACTTCACGAGCCCGCCGTGGCGCGGCGTCCGCATCGCGGCTCGTGACGCGACGGTGATGCGGAACGCGATCGCCGGATCCAGCCTCACGAGGCTCACGCCGTTCGCCGCGTTCGTCGGCGACTGGTCGGGGTTCCGCGCCGAGGCCGAGCGGCTGCAGGACGAGGGCGCGAAGCCCCTCCGCTTCGAGGGGCTGCCGGAGTAGCCGCTCCTACCGGACGACGAACGGATCGGCGATCTTCCCCGACAGGTCGATCCAGACGCTCTTCGTCTGCGTGTACTCGCGTATCGCTTCCGCGCTCGACTCGCGGCCGTAGCCGCTCCGCTTCACTCCGCCCCACGGCGCCGCGTACGAGGCCGCGCGGTAGGTATTGATCCACACGATGCCCGACTCCAAACGAGCGGCCATGCGATGCGCCCGGCTGAGGTCGTTCGTCCAGACGCCGGCAGCGAGGCCGTACTCGGAATCGTTCGCGATCCGGAGCGCGTCCGCTTCGTCGTCGAAGGGAACGACGACGAGGACCGGCCCGAAGATCTCTTCGCGCGCGACCCGCATGTCGGGCCGGACGTTCGATAGCACCGTCGGGAGGTAGAAGAAGCCGGTCGAGAGCTTCTCGTCGCTCGGCCGTCGCCCGCCGACCGCGATCGTCGCGCCTTCCCTGACCGCCTCTTGGACGAAGCCCTCGATCCGCTCGAGGTGCGCCGGGAAGCACACCGGCCCCATCTCGGTCGCGGCGTCGGACGGATCGCCGAGGGTGATGGCACGGGCACGCTCGACCAGCCGTGCGACGAAGCGGTCGGCGATGGAGCGCTGGACGATGAGGCGCGAGCCCGCGATGCACGTCTGACCGGAGGCGCCGAAGATCCCCGCCAGGACGCCGGTGACCGCGCTCTCGAACGTCGCGTCCTCGAACACGATGTTCGGCGACTTGCCGCCCAGCTCGAGCGAGACCGGCACGAGATTCGCGGCGGCCGATTGCGCCACCTTGCGGCCTGCCACGTCGCCGCCGGTGAACGCGACGTAGTTGATGCCCGGATGATTCACGAGCGCCTCGCCCGTCGGCTGGCCGAAGCCGGTGACGACGTTGAAGACGCCCTTCGGAAACCCGGCCTCCTCGACCAGTCGCGCGAACTCGAGCGTCGACGCGGACGCGTACTCGGACGGCTTCGCGACCATGACGTTGCCGGTCGCGAGCGCCGGCGCGAGCTTCCAAGTGAGAAGCAGGAGCGGCGAGTTCCACGGAACGACCGCCGCGATGACGCCGCGAGGCTCCCGCACGATGTAGTGGAACATGTCTGGCTTGTCGAGCGGGACGACTTCGCCCGTCACCTTGTCGGCCCATCCGGCCCAGTACTGGTAGTAGTCGGGAAGCGACTTCACCTGCCCGAGCATCTCGCGGATGAGCTTGCCGTTGTCGCGGGTCTCGATCGCGGCGAGGTGCTCGGCCCGCTCGGCGACGAGATCCGCGAGACGGCGGATGAGCCGCGCCCGTTCCTTCCCGAACGTCGCGCGCCAGCCGGGGAACGCGGCGCGGGCGGCACGGACCGCGCGGTCGACGTCGGCGGCGCTGGCCAGCGGCAGGCTGGCCCACGCCGCCCCAGTGAAGGGATTGGCTGAATCGAACGACGCGCTACCCTCAGCGTCGGTCCAGCCGCCGTCGATGAACAGCTGGTAGCGCGCAAGGTCGCCTGACTTCACTGTGGTCACCCCGTGAACTCCCTCTCGCTGCTGGTCCTAGGCAGGCCGGATGCGGATCGGCTTCTCACCCTGCGTGAGCTGCGATGCCGCCACCGACCGGAAGGCTTCGAGTCCGGCGTCGAGCGCGGCCACCGGAGTCACCGGACGGCCACCTAGCTCGTCCCCGATGTACCCGTCGCCATAGACGATCGCCAGGCTCGCGTCCGTGGTGTCGTAGTAGGCGTAGCCGGGCCAGAGCAGGCGACGCTCGTTCTCTCCTTCACGCAGGCCGAGGTCCAGCTTCGTCCCGTAGGCGGATGGCCAGATGCGCGTCACGCTGCCGCCCCAGTTGTCGTTCGTGGCGACGCCCTCCAACGGCAGCTTCCGCAGGAGCGCTGCCGTGGTCTTCGGAGCCAGATCCTCGAGCAGGGTTGCCGATAGCGAGGCTCCGCCGAACTCGATGCTGATCTTGCGGCCGGTGCGTGCCGGGTAGCGGAACGGAGTGGTCTGATCGCCCGAGCGGCGAAAGCGGATCGCCTTGCCGCCGACGCGCATCAGCGTGCGCGCCTTCTCGGCGAACGCGGTGATGTCTCCTTCGATCTCAGCCATTGGCGTGAGGTACGGCGGACCGGTGTGGCCCTTGAACCGCGCGAGTCCGTAGCAGAACGCGATCTCCTTGATCGTCGGGTGGTAGATCACCGATCCGGGGTGCTGATAGGTCTGCCGGCTCTCGACCTCGAGCGTGTCGGGAAGCGGTGCGTGGTCGAGCATGCGGAACATGTCCCCGGAAAGCTGGGCGTGCACGGCCGTTCCCTCGAACGGCAGCGCGTTCCACAGCGCTTCCGCGGTCTTTGGCGCACCCGTGTCGTTCAGCTGTGCGCGCACGGTGACTCCGTCGAGCTCGATGTCCATGAAGCGCATTCCGCTGCTCCTCTTTTTTATCGGTCTTGGTTCTTTAGTCTTCGTCAGTCTTCGTCGCGGTCGGCCAAAGCGGTGCGCTCAATTGTATGCAGAGGTACGCATGACGTGCAGGCGACCCGGCCGCGCGCGCTGGTCAGTCGCCCGGTGGCATCTTGCCGCGGGGATCCGCCGGCGTCGCCTCCTCGAGGATCATGCGCATCCGGAGGCTCTGCGCCGCGCGGATGTGCGCGCGCATCGTGGCCTCCGCCACGTCGCCGTCCCCGCGCGTGATCGCATCGAGGATCTGCCGGTGCTCCTCGAGCGCCGTGCCCGGACGGCCGGGTACCGAGAACGTCGTCGATCGCAGGAGAGCAAGTGCGTCGCGCAACCCGTTGAGCGCGGCGGTCAGGAATCGGTTTCGCGCGGCCCGATGAACGGCCTGGTGGAACTGTCGGTTCGTCGTCGCGAGCTGGGCTGGGTCGCGTTGCGCGGCCTCACGCGCGAGGATCTCGCGCATCGCGTCGACCTCCGCCTCCGCCGCATGGCGGGCTGCCAGACGTGCAGCGAACCCTTCAAGCATTTCGCGGAGGGCGTAGAGCTCGACGATCTGCGACGAGTCCAGCTCGGTGACCACCAGGCCGCGGCGCACGCCAACGCTGATGAGCCCGTCGGCGATGAGGTGTTGGAGCGCATCGCGCACCGGAGTGCGGCTCACGCCGAAGCGCTCCGCGAGATCGACCTCGATCACCCGCTGTCCCGGCTTCAGATCCCCGGCGCGTATGAGATCTCGCAGCTCGAGGTAGATGCGCTCCGACCGTGATGAGCCGCCGTTCGCCTCGCGAGGTTTGCGGGGCCGAGCACGCTCCTTGGGCCGTTTCAACGCGCACATCGTACGTGGCCTCCGGCTCGCGCGGCTCCGCGGGCGTCAGTTCGCGGTCGAGAACGGGGTATGAGGCAGAATGAGCGGCCTTGATCAGAACGCCGTGAAGGACCGGGCAGAGCTGAGCCGCTACGAGGATCCGGACGACGTCCTACGCACGCTCTTCGGGTACACCGAGTTTCGGCCGGGACAGCGGAAGGTCATCGACGCGGTGCTCTCCGGGCGCGACTGCATCGCGCTCATGCCCACCGGCGCGGGCAAGAGCCTCACCTTTCAGATCCCCGCCAAGCTCCTCCCCGGCCCGGTCATCGTCGTCTCGCCGCTCATCTCGCTCATGAAGGACCAGGTCGACGCGCTCGTCCGCGTCGGGTTCCGCGCGGCCGTCCTCAACTCGACGCTCTCGTGGGACGAGCGCCACATCCGCATCGCGGCACTGCGGGACCGCGAGCTCGAGCTCCTGTACGTCGCGCCCGAGGCGCTGACCGAGTCGCTCCGCGAGACTCTCGCGCGATGCCGTCCGTCGCTCGTCGTCGTCGACGAGGCGCACTGCATCAGCCAGTGGGGCCACGACTTCCGCCCGGCCTACCGGCAGCTCGTCGACCTGAAGACGCGCTTCGGTGAGATCCCGCTGCTCGCGCTCACCGCCACCGCGACGCGGCGCGTCGTCGGCGACATCATCCGCCAGCTCGGCATGGTTCGGCCCGACGGGTTCAAGGGCTCGTTCTTCCGGCCGAACCTCGTCATCACGACGCAGAAGAAGGGGCAGGGCCGCGACCTGCGCTCCGACATCCTCGCGATCGTGCGCCGGCACCGCGGAGAGGCCGGCATCGTCTACTGCCTCTCGCGAAAGAGCGTCGACGACCTCACCGCCTGGCTCGTCCGCCACGGCGTGGAGGCGCTCCCCTATCACGCCGGCCTCGGCGACGCGGAGCGCGAGCGCAACCAGAACACCTTCGCGCGCGACGAGTGCGACGTCATCGTCGCCACGATCGCGTTCGGCATGGGCATCGACAAGAGCAACGTGCGCTTCGTGATCCACCGCGACATGCCGCGCAGCGTCGAGAGCTGGTACCAGGAGATCGGGCGGGCCGGCCGTGACGGGCTGCGCTCCGACTGCGTCGTCATGTACTCCTGGCCGGACGTGCTCGCGTACGACCGTTTCGCCGCGGAGGTCGCCGACGACACCGTCGTCACCGAGACGCGGGCGAAGACGCGCGCCCTCTTCGACATCCTCGATCGCGGCCGCTGCCGGCACCGCGCGCTCGCCGCGTACTTCGACGAGACGATCGACGAATGCCGCGAGAGCTGCGATCGCTGCAGCGGAACGGGCCTCGCCGAGCTCATCGGCGGTGCGAAGGCGCCGGCCGCCGCACAGAAGGCCGCGGCGCCGGTCGACGTCCGCGACCCCGAGCTCTTCGAGCGCCTGCGCGCGCTCCGCAAGACGATCGCGACCGCCGAGGGCGTGCCCGCGTACATCGTCTTCAGCGACGCCGTGCTACGCGACATGGCGAACCGGCGCCCGAAGACGCGCGACGGTCTGCTCGCGATCTCGGGCGTCGGGCAGGTCAAGCTCGAGCGGTACGGATCGCGATTCCTCGAGGCGATCCTGAAGGAAGAGGGCGCGATCGGCTAAACCCGCGGCACCGCGCGCAGCGTCGCGGCGCGGAGCCGCACGAGCTCCGCGATCCGCGCGAGCGCGGCGGCCTCGCCGCCGTACTGCTCGTGCGTCCAGCCCAAGGCCGCGTCGAGCGCGGCGACGGCTCGATCGGCGAGCTGCGCGAGGAGCCTCCCGTAATAGCGGTCGGAGACGCCGAGCTGATCGAGCCACTTCCGGAACTGGACGGGTCGGAGGGCGCGCGGGTCGAAGATCCCGTTGATCGCGGTCGCCATCTCCACGGCGAGATGCGGATATACGTGCGTCGAGACGAGGTCATACGCGGGCGCGAGGCGCATGCCGGAATCGCCGTACAGCAGCGAGAACTTCTTCGCGTGCGCGTCGGCGTTTCCGATCAGGTAGTTGAAGGCGATCCGGTCGATGAGACCATCGCGATCCGTCGCCACATCGGCGGACCATCGCTCGACGAGCTCGACGTAATCGCGCGCGCCCGGGCCGCCTTCCTGCTCGTACTTGAGGCGCCCGGGCACGCGGAGGGCCTGGCAGAAATCCTCCTGGTGCAGACGCCGCACCGCGCCGTTCTCGCGGACGCGGTCGTACCGCTCCACGAGGAGCGCGGGCTCCCCGTCGATCCGGATGATCGATGTCCGCGCGGTGACCAGGCCGGCGCCCATCGCGAGTCGCATGCAGAACGCCTCGTCGGCCACGAGGTCGGGATACGCGAGCTGCTCGCCACGCCGCCCGAGCCGCTGCGCCGACGGCGGCTTCAGCACGTGCGTGGACGGCGTCATCGACCGCGGGAGGCCGATCGCGTTCCCGCGCACTACGACGACGAGCTTGTCCTGCGCCCCGGCGAGGCTGATCCGGATGTTCTCGTCGGGATCGTCCGCGAGCGGCCGCTCCGAGAGCGCGGCGACGTGTCGCGCGAGCGCGGCGTCGTCAAGCCACTCGACGTCGTCGGACGCCGAGTCGGCGGCTTCCGCGTCCTCGGGCAGGATCGAGACGGCACCTGCGCAGTCGCGGCCGATCTCGCGCAGGAGCCCAAACACGTCGGTCGGATCTTTTCGCAGACGCGTGGCAAGCCGCTCGCGGATCGTCCCTTCGGGGAGAAGGCCCTCGAAGAAGGGCAGGGCCTCGTCGCGCCCGTAGGGCTCGGCGCGCGCCGGCAACCCGACGCTGAGCACCGGCCGGCCGGCCAGCGCGTCTACGATGCCGGCCTCGTACGTGAGACGGAGCGCGTCGCCTCCGGTGCGCTCGAGGGTCGCGACGCGGCCACCGTGCAGGAGCACCGCGAGCCGCTCAGGGCCCCGCGGCCTCACTCGGCGCGGTGCGCGGAGGCGAGGTGCGCGGAGGCGAGGTGCGCGCCGCCGCGCGATTCGACGACGAGGTCGAGCGAGAGCGTGCGGAGCAGCTTCAGCACGGTGTCGAGGTTCACCGCACCGCGCCCGGACTCGAGCTTCTGCAGGGCGCCGCGCGCCACGTTCGCGCGCTCGGCGAGCGCGATCTGCGTGAGGCCGCGCTGCTTTCGCGCCCGCTTGAGCGCTTCCCCGAGATCCTTCGTCGTGTGTACAGGAGCGCCGGTGTGCATGCTCACGATAGTGAGCATATCACGAGATACGCCAGTTCTGCTCACGATCATGAGCATTCATCGCTCGAGCGTCGCAGTGCCCACGATCGTCGGCACGCGTCGTGGCGCGCGACGAGTCGCGATGCGCCGGCGCGGTGGATCGGTACCAGACGAGGTACGGCAGCCGGCGGCCGATCGGAACGGCGCGAAGCGAGCGTGTGCCGCGCGCGATCGCTCGCCCGACCGTGAGGCGCTGTCGGCCCCACCGCATACTCTCGAGCGTGCCGGACCCGGCCACGGTCCTCGCCGACCTCCATGCCTTCATCGACCACGTCGGTGACCGCGGCGTTCCCCTCACGGACACGGGGCGGCTCCGTATCGCGGACGTGCGTGGCATCAACGCGCGGTTCGCCGTGCCGGAGGAGCTCGACCATGAGCTCGGGCCGCACACCTACCGCGTCCGCAGCGAGGACGAGGCCTGGCGCGTCCACCTCCTCCGGTTGGTCGGGCAGGCCGCGGGGCTGCTCGACGCGCGGCGCGGCCGGCTGCACCGCGTCGCGCGTGCGGGCGCATTCGGCCGGCTCGATGCCGAGGACGCCGTGCGCGAGCTCTTCATCGCGTGGTGGTGGAAGGGCGCGTGGGATCTCCTCCGCGGCATCGAGGGAGTGCCGCACCTCGCGCTCATCCGCGATCGGGGAGCCACGGCGAGCGCGCTCCTCGGTCTCGGCACCACGTCCCATGCGCTCGAGGCGCTCGGCGCCAAGATGCGCCAGGCGCTCGCGCCGGCCGCGAGCCCTTCGACCAGCTTGGCCCTGAGCGACGAGGCGTGGGGATACGTGACCTGGGATCTCTGTCTCGAGCCGCTCGCGGCCTTCGGAGGCGCGCGGCCGACGAGGACCGTCGAGGAGCTGAACGGCCATCCCTTCGAGACGCTCGCCTCGATCGGCGTGACCGAGACAGGGGTCGCGCTGCTGCGTGCGGCGCTCGAGGCACGACCGGCTGCGCCGCCGCGAATCCGACGCGGCATGCGCGGGGCCGCTCCACCTCCACGTGCGGGCGATGTGGACGAAGACGACATCGCCCTCATGATCGAAGCGGAGCGGCGCGAGCGCATTCTGCGCGATCATCCGGAGTACCGCGACGCGATCGACCGCGGAGTCCAGCGTGTCGGCGAGGTCAATCCGCGCGCGCACATCGTCCTGCACGAGACCGTCGACGCGCAGCTCGCCGGCAACGAGCCGCCCGAGGTCCGCGCGGCGTATGAACGGCTCGTCACAGCCGGGCACGAACCGCACTCGGTGCTGCACGCGATCGCCGAGGCGCTCGGACGCGAAGTGTGGGCGGCGCAGCGCGACCGGCGACCGTTCGACAACGCGCGCTACCGCGCGCGGCTGGCGGCGCTCCGCGCCACGGACTGCGACGACGCCGAAGCGGCCGAGGAGCTGCCGCCCGCGACGATGCCGCCGGCGGATCGCGAGAAGCTCCGCGGCCTTCCGCGTTCGGTACGCGCATGGGAGGGCGATCTCACCGATCTGCCGGTCGAGATCGCGGACCGCGGCGCGCCGCTCTGCGCGATCTGGACGGATGCGACCGACGGTTCGGTCCGCTCGCTCGTCCCCGACCTGGACGCGGAGCCCGGATCGCTCGCGCTCGCCGCATTCGTCGATGCGGCGCTCCGGCCGAAAGCCGGACGCCCCGAGCTGCCGGCGCGGGTGCGCGTCCATCCGGAGCTCGCGACCGCACTGAGCTTCGCGCTCGCCGGCGTCGGCGTCGCGCTCGAGACGGCCGAGGAGCTCCCGAACGTACACGCGGCGCTCGACGCGCTCGCGGACTATCTCGCGCGACCGCAGCCGCCCCGGCGCAGGCGCCGGAAACGGCGGCGTCGCTGAGCGTGCGCCCGCCGCTCTGGTTCACACGCGAGATGCCGGCGCGCTGACACGCGGTCAGGCTCGGCCCCGACAGCGCTCGCGCATGTCCTTCGTACACTCGACGCAAGGGAGTCGCCATGGCGAAGGCACCGCGGATCATCGTGCACACCGGCAAGGGCGGCGTCGGGAAGACGAGCGTCGCGGCCGCGACCGCCGCGCTCTCCGCGCAGCGCGGCTACAAGACCATCGTCATCTCGACCGACATCGCCCACTCGCTCGCGGATTCCTTCGACCGCCCGCTCGGCTCCGAGCCGGTGGAGATCGCGCCGAACCTCTGGGGCCAGGAGTCCGACGTCTACTACAACGTCCGCAAGTACTGGGGCACCATCCAGAGCTACATCTCGAGCGTGTTCCAGTGGCGCGGGCTCGACGTCGTCGTCGCGGAGGAGATGACGATCCTCCCGGGAATGGACGAGCTCTCGAGCCTCCTCTGGATCGGCGAGCACTACGACAGGGGCGACTACGACGTCATCGTCGTCGACGCCGCGCCCACCGGCGAGACGCTCCGCCTGCTCTCCCTCCCCGAGGCCGGCGAGTGGTGGCTCGAGCACATCTTCCCGATCCAGCGCCAGGCGGTGAAGCTCGCGGGGCCGATCGTGCGCCGCGTCGTCGGGATGCCGACGCCGGACGACTCGGTCTTCACGGCCGGCGAGGAGCTCTTCAA
The DNA here is from genome assembly GCA_035651155.1 of Candidatus Limnocylindria bacterium. Lineage (GTDB taxonomy): Bacteria > Chloroflexota > Limnocylindria > P2-11E > P2-11E > CF-39. The sequence goes on from DASRGG010000015.1 coordinate 21,402, forward strand.
GAAGCTCGAGCACCTGCACGAGATCCTCAGCGACCCGTACCGCAGCTCGGTACGCCTTGTGCTCAACCTCGAGAAGATGGTCATCAAGGAAGCGCAGCGCACCTTCACGTACTTCCACCTCTTCGGGTATCCGACGGACCTCGTCGTCGTGAACCGCGTCTTCCCCGCCGACGAGGGCGGCTTCCTCACGCGCTGGAAGGACGCGCAGGCGCGCTACCTGCCGCTGGTGCAGGAGAGCTTCGCGCCCGTGCCGGTGAAGACCGTCCCGATGTTCGAGCAGGAGGTCGTCGGGCTCGACATGCTCTACCGCCTCGGCGACACGCTCTTCGGCGAGCTCGACCCGACCACCTTCTTCTACCGCGGGCGGCCATACCACGTGGACCGCGTGAACGGCGACTTCGTGCTCTCGCTCGAGCTGCCGTTCACGTCGAAGGAGCAGGTGAAGCTCAACCGCAACGCCGACGAGCTCGTGGTGCAGGTGGGCTCGTGGCGGCGCAACCTCATCCTCCCGCGCGTGCTCGTGGGCGCGCAGACGCGCACGGCCGCATTCGAAGGCGACACGCTCAAGATCCACTTCACCGCGCCGACCGGCGCGAAAGGGAGTTAGCAAGAATGGCGACGCAAGCAGAGCTCGAGCAGCGCATCGCGGACCTCGAGAAGCGGATCGCGGAGCTTCAGGCGGAGTCGACGCCCGGCGGGGTCTTCTCGCTCATGGACCAGCTCTTCCCGCCGGAGACACGCTCGCACCTCCGTGCCGCGCGGAAGGAGCAGCTCCTCGCGTTCCGCTCGCTCCTCGACAAGTGGATCGCGCGGCTGGACGAGGAGAAGCCGACCCCGAAGCGGGAGGCGATCAGGGTCGAGTGATCCGGAATATGCCGCCGCGAGGAAGTCAGCCACAATCTGGCTGGTAGGTAGAACTCCCCCGCGATGTCGAGCTCTTCGCGGATCGAGGCGGCGGAACGCTCTCTCGGCCTCATCCCAGGCCTGGTCGAGTTTGCGTCCGAGTGAGCGGACGCAGGCCCTCGGGGAGCTGGTCCACGGCGTTCCGTCGCTGAGGAGGTCGCCTCCTCGAGCGTGCGCTCCAGCATCGTAACCGTCACGTCGTGCGCCTCTTGGCGGGCGCGCGACGGGCAGTGCCGATGCGCGACGGCGCTTCGAGGATGTCGAGGATCTGCTTCGCGACGTACACGCGATTGCGCTTCGCCTCGGTCGCAAGACGCACGATGCCCGCCACCTCGAGCCGGTCGATCGCGCGCTGCGCGGTCGTGAACGCGACGCCCATGCGCGCGGCGAGCTTGGTCACCGACCAGAACGGGTTCTCGACGAACAGGCCGAGCGCGCGCTCCGGCAGGCGAGAGCTCGCGTCCGCGACCTCCTCGCGCCACCGGACCAGCAGCTCCTCGATGCGCCGGACGCGAGTCAGCGCGTCGTCGGCCTGCTCCGCGACGCCGCGGAGGACGTAGTCCAGCCAGGCCTCCCAGGCGCCTTCCTCGGTGATCGCGAGGAGGCGCGCGTAGTACTCGCGGCGCGTCGCTTCGAAGAAGGCGCTGAGGTAAAGCAGCGGCGTCGGCAGAACCTGCCGTTCGACGAGGAGGAGCGTGATGAGGAGCCGGCCAACGCGTCCGTTGCCGTCGAGGAACGGGTGGATAGCCTCGAACTGGGCGTGCGCGAGCGCGGCATGGACCAGTGGCGGGAGCGACTGCTCGTGGAGAAAAGCCTCCCACGCCTTAAGCGTCTCTATGAGCCGATCTGGCGGCGGCGGCACGTACGTCGCCTCGGAGAGCGTCGCACCGGGCCGGCCGATCCAGTTCTGCGTACGTCTGAACTCGCCCGGCGTCGCGGCCTCGCCGCGCACACCGCGCGTGAGCGTCTGGTGCAGCTCGCGTACGAGCCGAAGGGACAGGGGCAGGGTCCGCAATCGCTTGACGCCGTGCTCGAGCGCGGCGACGTAGTTACCGACCTCGCGGAGGTCGTCCGGGCTTCGGTCGACCGCCGCTCCGGCCTCAGCCGCAAGGAGCTCGCCGAGCGTCGCTTGCGTGCCTTCGATCTTGCTCGACAGGACCGCCTCGCGGCGAACGAACGGCCGCATGAGGAGATGCGGGTTCGGAAGGCGCCGGCCCTCGCCGGCGAGACGCCCGACCGCGCGGTCAGCGTCGGAGAGGCGCGAGGCGAGCGCCGCGCTCCACTCGATCGGCGGCGGGAGGGCGTCCGGGACGTACGCCCAGTACCCGCCGACGCATCGCACCCGCCGCCCGTGCGGCTGGCGCCTCCTAGGCGGCCCGCTCTCCCGCATTTGCGGCGGTGAAAACACTTGAGAGCATTATTATCGGAAGCGGCTCACGATGAAAAGACTGGATTCGATTCGCTTTGGAGATCGGCTCGTCCTAACTTCCCCCGGATAAACCCGGAGCGGTGACGGCGGGCCGGACCGAGGCCGACCGCATCGCGGGCCCGTGCTCCCCCTGTTCCGTTGGCCGCCGCGTGGGGGTCGGCCGCTGGTCGCGCTCAGCCCGTCCCCGCCGGCAGCGCCGCGGTCGTGTCGACGTCGTACGCGAAGGCCGCCCACCCTTCCCAAATACGCGCGCCGGCCTCGCCCTTGA
>DASRGG010000016.1:0-145398 GCA_035651155.1 Candidatus Limnocylindria bacterium
GCAGTTCTACATCCGCACCACCGACGTGACCGGCTCGGCCGAGCTGCCCGCCGGCACGGAGATGGTCATGCCCGGCGACAACGTGAATCTGACGATCACGCTCATCACCCCGATCGCCCTGGAGGAAGGGCTGCGCTTCGCCATCCGCGAAGGCGGCCGGACCGTGGGCGCCGGTGTCGTGACGAAGATCCTGGAATAGAGATGGCAAAGCAGCGCATCCGGATCCGACTCAAGGCCTACGACCACAAGCTCATCGACCAGTCCGCGGCGCAGATCGTCGAGACCGCGCAGCGGACCGGGTCGACGGTCACGGGACCTGTCCCGCTGCCGACGCGCATCGAGAAGTTCACCGTGATCAAGAGTCCGTTCATCTACAAGGACTCGCGCGAGCAGTTCGAGATCCGGACGCACAAGCGGCTCATCGACATCAACGACCCATCCCAGAAGACCGTCGACGCGCTGATGAAGCTCAACCTTCCGGCGGGCGTCGACATCGAGATCAAGCTCTAAAGGACGCAGGGAAATGGCCGAAGAGACGACGACGCAGAACGAGACCGCGACCGGGACGGCGGATGCGCCCGCGATGGCGAAGCCGCTCATCCTCGGCCGCAAGCTCGGCATGCTCCAGCACTTCAAGGAGGACGGCTCCGTCGTCGCCGCGACGGTGATCGCCGTCGAGTCGAACCTCGTCACCGCGGTGCGCACGAAGGAGAAGGACGGCTACGCGGCCGTCCAGATCGGCTTCGGCGTGGTCCCGGACAAGAAGATGACCAAGGCCGAGCGCGGGCACCTCAAGGACCTGCCCGCGCTCAAGTACCTGCGCGAGGTGCGCGTCGAGGACGTCGACGGCTTCGCGAAGGGCCAGCGCATCGGCCCCGAGCGCTTCGCGGCGGGCGACAAGGTGCACGTGACCGGCACGTCGAAGGGCAAGGGCTTCCAGGGCCCGGTCCACCTGCACCACTTCTCGCGCGGCCCGAAGTCGCACGGCTCCGACCACCTGCGCCGTCAGGGCTCCGTCGGCTCCGGCACCACGCCGGGCCGCGTGCTCAAGGGGCTGCGGATGGCCGCGCACCAGGGCATGGACCGCGTGACCGTGAAGAACCTCGAGGTCCTGCGCGCCGACGGGGAGCGCTCGCTGCTCATCCTGGCCGGCGCGGTCCCGGGGCCGCGCAACTCGATCGTCATGGTGAGGAAGGCCTGATGCCTGAGAAGAAGACCGCCGCCAAGAAGACGGCGGCGAAGAAGGACACGAAGGCCGCCGCGAAGACGCCGGCGGCCGCGAAGACGCCGGCGAAGAAGGCCGCGGCCGCGCCCGCCAGGCGCGCGGTCGCGCGTCCGGTCACGCGCGTCGTCCGGCCCGAGGCCGAGCGCGCCCCGCGTCCGGCGCCCGCCCCGCGCGAGAAGCGTGAGAAGGCCGCGCCGCGCCCGCTCCCCACGGCACCCGCGGGGCACGCGCCGCTCATCGCGGCGGACGGCACCGCGTCCGGATCGCTCGCGCTGCCCGCGGTGCTCGCGACGCCGGCCAAGCGCTTCGCGACGCTCTTCCAGGCGTTCCTCGCCGCGCGCTCGAACGCGCGGCAGGGGACCGCGGCGACGAAGAACCGCGCCCGCGTGTCGGGTGGCGGCGCGAAGCCGTGGCGCCAGAAGGGCACCGGACGCGCGCGCCAAGGCTCGACCCGCTCGCCGCACTGGCGGCACGGCGGCGTCGTGTTCGGGCCGAACGGCCGCACCTACGACCAGCGCATCCCCGAGAAGATGCGCCGCGCCGCGTTCGCCGAAGCGGTGAGCGCGCGGGCCGCCGAGGGGCGCGTCCTCGTGCTCGAGGACCTGAAGCTCGACGGCGACCGCCCGCGCACGCGCGACGTCGTCGCCTGGCTCGACAAGATCGGCGACACCGGCTCGACCGTGCTCGTGTGGAACGAGCTCGACGAGCCGAAGGCCCGCGCGATGGCGAATCTTCAGCAGCTCGAGGTCCGCACCCCCGGCACCCTCCGGCTCGCGGACGTGCTCGCGTGCGACACGCTCCTGGTCATGCGGCCGGCGCTCGAGGCGCTCGCGGCGCGCGCCGAGATCGGTGCCGCCAAGGCGGTGCACGCATGAGAGGGTCGCTCGTGCTCCTCCGTCCGGTGATCACCGAGCGCTCGATGAGCCAGACCAACGAGGGCCGCTACACCTTCGCGGTCGCGACCGACGCGACCAAGCAGGAGATCGCGTCCGCGGTGGCCGAGGTCTTCAAGGTCGACGTGGTCGCGGTGAACACCATCCCGGTGAAGGGCAAGCAGCGCCGGCTCGGCAGGAAGATCGGCCGCAAGCCCGACTGGAAGAAGGCCGTCGTCACGGTCGCCAAGGGTCAGAAGATCGAGCGCTACTTCGTGGAGGGCGTCTGATGCCGTTGAAGCAATACAAGGCGACGTCGCCGGTACGCCGCTTCCGGCAGTCGGCGTCGTTCGCCGAGATCACCAGGGGCAAGAAGCCCGAGCGCTCGCTCACCGAGCGGAAGCTGCGTCACGCCGGCCGCAACGCGATCGGTCGCGTCACCACGCGTCACCGCGGCGGCGGCGAGAAGCGCAACTACCGCCTGGTCGACTTCAAGCGCAACAAGGACGGGATCCCGGCCAAGGTGACCGCGATCGAGTACGACCCGAACCGCTCGGCGCGCCTCGCGCTGCTCGTGTACCGCGACGGCGAGAAGCGCTACATCCTCGCGCCGAACGACCTCAAGGTCGGCGACACCGTCGTGTCCGGCCCGGAGGCCGAGGCGCGCGTGGGGAACTGCCTGCCGCTCGAGCACATCCCGACCGGCACGACGATCCACGGCGTCGAGCTCCAGCCGGGTCGCGGCGCGCAGCTCGTGCGCGCGGCGGGCGGCGCGGCGCAGCTCGTGGCGAAGGAAGGCGAGTACGCCCAGATCCGTCTGCCCTCGGGCGGCATCCGCGTCGTGCAGGTGCGCTGCCGCGCGACGGTCGGACAGCTCGGCAACGTCGAGCACGAGAACCGCAAGATCGGCGGCGCGGGCCATCGCCGGCGCATGGGCTGGCGTCCCGCGGTGCGCGGCGTCGTGATGTCGCCGCGCGACCACCCGCACGGTGGCGGCGAGGCGAAGTCGCCGGTCGGCGGCATGGCGCAGACGCCGTGGGGCAAGCCGGCCATGGGCCTCAAGACCCGCAAGAACCCGCGCACCGATCGGTTCGTGACGGCGCGGCCGAAGAAGAGGAAGAGCAAATAGATGAGACGAACGAGGAGCAGCTTCGCTGCGACGAGTGAGTCCGACCGCCGGGGCGCGTCTCCCCGGCGCAGCCGGGAGATCGAACAGGTATGAGCCGATCGGTACGTAAGGGCCCGTACGTCCATCCCTCGCTCTTGAAGCGCATCGAGACGATGAACCAGCGGAACGAGAAGAAGGTCGTGAAGACCTGGTCGCGCGCGTCCGTCATCCTCCCGGCGATGGTGGGTCACACCATCGGCGTGCACGACGGCCGCCGCCACATCCCGGTCTTCATCACCGAGAACATGGTCGGCCACAAGCTCGGCGAGTTCGCGCCCACGCGTACGTTCAAGGGCCACGGCCGCGGCGCCGCCGCGGAGACCGTCGCGAGCGTGGCGCCGGTGGCGCCGGCCGCGGGCCGGCCGGGGGCATGAGCATGGAAGTGAAGGCCACCGCGAAGTTCCAGCGGTTCTCGCCGCGCAAGGCGCGTCTCGTCACCGACCTCATCACCGGGAAGTCGGCGTCGGACGCGATCGCGATCCTCGAGCACCTCCCCAAGGGGAGCGCGCTGCCGATCGGCCGCGTGGTGCGCTCGGCGGTCGCGAACGCGGAGAACAACTTCAACATGACGCTCGAGAACCTGTACGTGAAGCGCGCGATCGCCGACGAAGGTCCGCGCATGAAGCGGGTGTGGTACCGGGGCCGCGGCCGGCGCGACATCAAGCTGCGGCGCACCAGCCACATCACGATCGTCGTCGACGAGAAGGGAGGCGCTCGCTAATGGGTCAGAAGACGCATCCACACGGGTTCCGCCTTGGGTTCACCAAGACCTGGAACGCGAAGTGGTACGCGAACAAGAAGAACTACCGCGAGCTCCTGAAGGAGGACGTCTCCATCCGCAACGCGATCCGCTCGCGCCTCCGCGACGCGGCGATCGCGCGGATCGACATCGAGCGCTCGACGAACCAGGTCACCGTGACGATCCACACCGCGAAGCCGGGCGTGGTCATCGGCAAGGGTGGCGCGAAGGTCGAGGAGCTCCGCCAGGTGCTCGGCAAGACCACGGGCAAGGCGGTGAAGGTCAACATCTTCGAGATCCGCTTCCCCGAGGTCGACGCGAACCTCATCGCCGAGAACGTCGCGCAGCAGCTCGAGCGGCGCGTGTCGTTCCGCAAGGTGCTGAAGCAGACCGTGCAGCGCGCGATGAAGTCGGGCGCGAAGGGCGTGCGCGTCGCGGTGGCCGGCCGTCTCGGCGGCGCCGAGATGAGCCGCCGCGAGTGGGAGCGCGAAGGCCGCGTCCCGCTGCACACGCTCCGTGGCGACATCGACTTCGGCCGGGCGATCGCGAAGACGACGTACGGCACGATCGGCGTGAAGGCGTGGATCTACCGCGGCGACATCGAGCCCGCGCCGCGCCAGGTCGCGCAGAGCACGCAGGGCATCGCGTCGCGTCCGGCGGCGCCGCCGGCGCCGCCCGCGGTACCGGCGCCGCCCGCCCCCGCACCCGCGGCACCTGCCGCCGGGACCGGAGCGGTCTGATGCTGCAGCCGAAGCGACTGAAGCACCGGAAGTTCCAGCGCGGCCGCATGAAGGGTCATGCCATCGCCGGCGGGACGATGCACTTCGGCGACTACGCGCTGCAGGCGCAGGAGCCGTGCTGGATGACGGCGCGGCAGATCGAGGCCGCGCGGCGCGCCATCGTCCACCACTTCAAGCGTGGTGGAAAGGTGTGGATCCGCGTGTTCCCCGACAAGCCGGTCACGAAGAAGCCCGCCGAGGTCCGCATGGGCTCCGGGAAGGGCGCGCCGGATCACTGGGTCGCGGTCGTTCGGCCCGGAAAGGTCCTGTTCGAGGTCGCGGGCGTGGACCACGCGCTCGCGAAGGAAGCCCTGCGCCTCGCGGCGTACAAGCTCCCGATCAAGACGAAGTTCCTGGTACGAGAGGGTGAGAGCAGTGCAACTGAAGGACATGCGGCGGCTGTCTGACAACGAGCTCGCGGACGAGCTGCGGACCGCGAAGGAGGCGCTCTTCGACCTCCGGTTCAAGCTGGCCACCCGCCAGCTGAAGAACTACCGCGAGCTGCCCGCCGCGCGCCGGAACATGGCCCGCCTGCTCACGGTGATGGCGGAGCGTCAGGACGCGAACGAGCGTGAGGCTGCGAATGGCTGAGAAGACGACCACGAAGAAGACGACCGCGACGAAAGCGACGGCCGCCAGGAAGACGACCGCCGCGAAGTCGACAGCGACGAGGACGGCCGCGAAGAAGACGACCGCGGCCCGCGCCGCCGCGCCCGCGAAGCCGGCGGCGGCGGTCGCCGCCGTGACCGCGGCGCGCAAGACCGCCGCGAGCGTGCGCAAGCGCACCGCCGCGACGGTCGCGCGCGGCGCCGTGACCGCCGGCGAGGCCGCGACGGGCTGGCGCCGCTTCCGCCGCAAGACGAAGGTCGGCGTGGTCGTCTCGGCCAAGCAGCCGAAGACCGTGATCGTCACGGTCGGCCGCATGCGCGAGCACCCGCTCTACAAGAAGGTCGTCCGCCTGCGCAAGCGGTTCGCCGCTCACGACGAGGCGGGCGACGTGCGCGAGGGCGACCTCGTGCGCATCCAGGAGAGCCGGCCGTACAGCGCGACGAAGCGCTGGCGCGTCGTCGAGGTCCTCTCGCGGGCGGGCGAGGCCGGTGCGGCCGCGCCGCGCGTCGCGGACATCGAGAAGGCGCTCGAGCAGGCCGAGGGCGTCGCCGAGCTCATCGCCAAGCCCGCGAGCGAGCGTGCCGAGGAAAGCGAGGCCGAGGCATGATCCGGCCCTACACCCGCGTCCGCGTCGCCGACAACAGCGGCGCCCGCGAGATCTCCGTCATCCGCGTGCTCGGATCGTCGACCGGCACGACCGCCTCCATCGGCGACGTGATCATCGCGACGGTCAAGAACGCCATCCCGAACGCGGGTGTGAAGAAGGGCGAGGTCGTGCGCGCGGTCGTCGTGCGCCAGACCAAGGAGTACCGCCGCGCCGACGGCTCCTTCATCCGCTTCGACGACAACGCGGCCGTCCTGCTCAATCCGCAGAACCAGCCGCGCGGGACGCGCATCTTCGGGCCCGTCGCGCGCGAGCTTCGCGAGCGCAACTTCATGAAGATCGTCTCGCTGGCCCCGGAGGTCCTCTAGTGCCTGTGAATCTGAAGGTCCGCAAGGGCGACGAGGTGATGGTCATCGCGGGCAAGGACCGCGGCAAGCGCGGAAAGGTGCAGGAAGTGCGCCCGTCCGAGGGCACCGTCGTCGTCGCCGGCCTGAACATCGCCAAGCGCCACCGGAAGCCGAACCCGTCCAAGAACGACAAGGGCGGGATCATCGAGCAGCCCATGCCGCTCGCGGCCGGAAAGGTCATGGTCGTCTGCCCGCACTGCGGCAAGCCCACGCGCGTCGGCCACCGCGCCGACGAGGACACCAAGGAGCGCGTGTGCAAGCGCTGCGGCGAGCCGATCGTCGTCGAGGAGAAGTCCTGATGCCCATCGCCAGCGCGCTCAAGGAGCGCTACGACACCGCGGTCCGTGACGAGCTGCGCAAGCAGTTCAGCTACGACAACGTGATGCGCATCCCGCGCATCGAGAAGGTCGTGGTGAACATCGGCATGGGCGAGGCCATCGGCAACGGCAAGGCGATGGACGCGGCCGCGGCCGACCTCGCGGCCATCACCGGGCAGCGTCCGGTGGTCACGAAGTCCAAGAAGGCCATCGCGAACTTCCGCCTGCGCATCGGGATGCCCATCGGGCTGAAGGTGACGCTGCGCGGCGAGCGCATGTGGCACTTCCTCGAGAAGCTCGTGACCGTCGCGCTCCCGCGCATCCGCGACTTCCAGGGCGTGCCGGACCGGAGCTTCGACGGGCGCGGCAACTTCTCGCTCGGCCTCAAGGAGCAGCTCGTGTTCCCCGAGATCGACTACGACAAGATCGATCGTCTGCGCGGCATGGAGATCACCATCGTCACGACGGCGAAGACGGATGAGGAGGCGCGCGCGTTGCTGCGCGGCCTCGGCATGCCGTTCCGCCGCGCGTCGTCGTAAGGGAGCGGGAATGGCGAAGAAGAGCCTCATCAACAAGTCGCAGCGCGCGCCGAAGTACAAGGTGCAGGCGTACCACCGCTGCCAGGTGTGCGGCCGCGCGCGCGGGTACATGCGCAAGTTCGGGCTGTGCCGCATCTGCTTCCGCGAGCGCGCGCTCCAGGGCGAGCTTCCCGGCGTGACGAAGTCCAGCTGGTAGGTAAGAGATGACGGACGAGACGACGACAACGACGACCGGCGACGCGGAGCGCGGCGAGCGCCCCGCCGCGAAGCGCGTTGCGCCCGTGCGCAAGCCGCGCCCGAAGACCGTCGGCCACCCGAACGACCCGGTCGCGGACATGCTGACGCGCGTCCGCAACGCCGCCGGCGCGCGCCACGAAACCGTCAGCATGCCGCTGAGCCGCACCAAGCTCGAGATCGCGAAGATCCTGAAGTCGGAGGGCTTCATCTCGTCGTTCGAGCAGCCCTCGCAGCGCGAGCTCGTGCTCAAGATGAAGTACATCGGCGGCAAGGTCCCGGCGGTGTCGGGCCTGCGCCGCATCAGCAAGCCGGGCCTGCGGGTGTACGCGCGCAAGACGGAGATGCCGCGCGTGCTCGGGGGCCTCGGCATCGTGATCGTCTCGACCTCGTCCGGCGTCATGACCGGGCGCCAGGCCGAGCGGAAGGGTCTGGGCGGGGAAGTCCTCGCCTATGTCTGGTAACGGGTAGGAGTTGAGATGAGTCGGATCGGTCGGCTGCCGGTAGCCATCCCGAAGGGCGTGGACGTGAAGATCGACGGCCACACCGTGCGCGTCCGGGGCCCGAAGGGCGAGCTCGTGCGCACGTTCCACCCGAACGTGACGATCACGACGCAGGACGGGCACCTCGTCGTCGCGCGCAAGGACGACGAGAAGGCGACGCGCGCCCTGCACGGGCTCACGCGCTCGCTGCTCGCGAACATGGTCACCGGCGTCACGACCGGATACGCGCGCGACCTCGAGATCAGCGGCACGGGATACCGCGCCGTCCTCCAGGGGAAGAAGCTGCAGCTCTCGCTGGGCTTCTCGCACCCGGTCGAGATCGATCCGCCGCAGGGTATCGCGTTCGCCGCGGAGACGCCGCAGAAGCTGCGCGTGTCGGGCATCGACAAGCAGGCCGTCGGAGAGATGGCCGCGAAGATCCGCGCGCTGCGCGTCCCGGACCCGTACAAGGCGAAGGGCATCAAGTACGCCGAGGAGCACATCCGCCGCAAGGCCGGGAAGGCCGGCAAGGTCGGCGCGAAGGCCTAGGGGAGCAGGAAATGGCAGAGAAGAGTCGCGAAGAAAGCCGCATCCGCCGCCACGAGCGGGTGCGCGAGAAGGTCCGCGGGAGCGCGGCGCGTCCGCGCCTCGCGGTGTACCGCTCCCTCACGCACATCTACGCGCAGCTCATCGACGACGACGCGGGGAGGACCCTCGCGGCCGCGTCGAGCCTCGAGAGCAAGGACGCGAAGAGCAAGAAGTCCGAGCTGGCGAAGTCCGTGGGCGCCCAGCTCGGCGAGCGCGCGAAGGCGAAGGGCATCGGCGAGGTGGTCTTCGATCGCGGCGGGTACCGCTACCACGGACGAGTGAAGGCGCTGGCGGAAGGCGTCCGCGCCGCGGGGGTGAAGGTCTAGATGAAAGAGCGAACGAGGAGCGGCCTTGCCGCGACGAGTGAGTACAACCCGCCGGGGCGTTTCTCCGGCGTCAGCCGGAGATCGAAGTAGATGGCGAGGATCGACGCGAACCGCCTCGAGCTCACGGAGCGCGTGGTGCAGATCAACCGCGTGTCGAAGGTCGTGAAGGGCGGACGCCGCTTCAGCTTCTCGGCGATCGTGGTCGTCGGCGACGGCCGCGGTCACGTCGGCGCGGGCCTGGGCAAGGCCGACGAGGTCCCCGACGCGATCAAGAAGGGCATCGAGGACGCGAAGAAGCACATCATCAAGGTCCCGCTCACCGATCGCACCATCCCGCACCCGGTGACCGCCGACTTCGGCGCGGCGAAGGTCCTCCTCCGGCCGGCGTCGAAGGGCACCGGCGTCATCGCGGGTGGGTCGGTGCGCGCGGTCGTCGAGTCCGCGGGCATCAGCGACATCCTCTCGAAGTCGCTCGGCAGCACGAACCCGGTGAACGTCGTCATGGCGACCATGACCGCGCTCGAGATGCTGCGCTCGGCCGATCAGATCACCGAGACGCGCGGCGTGGACGTCGGCCGCAAGACCGCCAAGCCGACCGAGGAGCTCGTCGGGGCATGAGTACGCTCACCATCCGTCAGCACAAGAGCGCCATCGGGGAGAAGGAGGCCGCGCGGCAGACGCTCGCCTCCATCGGCCTCAAGCGCCCCGGCAACATCGTCGAGCGCGAGGACAGCCCGACCCTCCGCGGTCAGCTGCGCAAGATCGCGCATCTCGTCGAGATCCAGGAGAAGGCCAAGTGAGACAGCACGAGCTCAAGGCGCCGAAGGGCGCGCGCCGTCCGGTCCGCCGCCTCGGCCGCGGCATCAGCGCCGGCCAGGGCAAGACCGCGGGCCGCGGCACGAAGGGCCAGCTCGCGCGGACCGGCCCCGGACTCCCCGGCTGGTTCGAAGGCGGCCAGACGCCGATCCACATGCGCATCCCGAAGATGCGCGGGTTCAAGAACCGCTTCCGCTCGCCGTTCGTCGCGGTGAACGTCGACCAGCTCGCGACCTACGCGGTCGACGGGAAGGTGACGCCGGACACCCTCGCGGCGAAGGGTCTCGTCCGTCCCGACGCGAAGATCAAGGTCCTCGCGGACGGCGACGTCGCGGGCAAATTCGAGGTGCACGCGCACGCCGTTTCCGCCGCCGCACGCCAAAAGATCGAGGCGGCCGGCGGCTCCATCGTGCTCATCGCATAGCGATGGGAATGTTCGCGGCGCTCCTCGAGGCGTTCAAGACGCCGGACCTTCGCAGCAAGATCCTCTTCACGCTCGGCATGCTCGTGGTGTTCCGCTTCCTCGCGCACGTGCCGCTGCCCGACGTGGATCAGACGCAGCTGCAGCAGGTCCTGAACGGGAGCCAGCTGCTCAACCTGCTGGACCTCTTCTCCGGCGGCGGGCTCGCGCGCCTCTCGGTCGTCGCGCTCGGCGTCAACCCGTACATCAACGCGTCGATCATCATGACCCTGCTCAATCAGACGATCCCCGCGCTCGAGGCGCTCTCCAAGGAGGGCGAGTACGGGCGCAACAAGATCAACCAGTACACCCGCATCCTCACCGTCCCGCTCGCCCTGCTCCAGGGCATCGGCGTGGCGGTCTTCATGCAGCGCTCGGGCGTGCTCCCGGACTTCGGGCCGTCGAACCTGGGTGTCACGCTCTCGATCCTCGCGTCGCTCACCGCCGGCACGCTCATCCTCATGTGGCTCGGCGAGCTCATCAGCGAGCGCGGCATCGGCAACGGCATCAGCTTCATCATCTTCGCGGGCATCGTCGGGCGGATGCCGCTCACGGTGTCGCAGACCCTCGAGGTGCAGCAGAACTTCTTCGCCCTCGCGGCGATCGCGATCATCGCGATCCTCGTGATCGCGGCGATCATCTTCATCCAGGAAGGCCAGCGCCGGATCCCGGTGCAGTACGCCAAGCGCGTGCGCGGCACCCGGATGTACTCGGGCGGCAGCACGCACATCCCGCTGCGGGTGAACTCCGCGGGCGTGATCCCGATCATCTTCGCGATCTCGATCCTGCTCCTGCCGAGCCAGGTGGCGCAGTACTTCACCAACTCCGACACGGAGTGGCTGAAGAGCGTGTCGCTCGGGGTCGTGGGCGCGTTCCAGAACCCGCTCTTCTACAACAGCCTCTATTTCGTGCTGGTCGTCGTGTTCACGTTCTTCTACACGGCCTTCACGTTCATCCCGAACGACGTCGCGGACAACATCAAGCGGTACGGCGGCTTCATCCCCGGCATCCGGCCGGGGCGGCCGACCGCGGAGTTCCTGCAGCGCGTCGTCACGCGCATCACCATCGCGGGCGCGCTCTTCCTCGGCATCGTCGCGGTCATGCCGACGCTCATCGGCGACCTCACCGGCGTCCAGACGCTCCGGCTCGGGGGCACGAGCATCCTCATCGTCGTCGGCGTCGTCGTCGAGACGATGAAGCAGCTCGAGGCGCAGCTCCTCCAGCGGAGCTACGAGGGGTTCATCCGTTAATGGGGGAGCGTCGCGAGCGACGAGCGGTTCACCCGCGAGGAGCGAGCACCACCAGCCCTGAGCGGATCTCCGCGGCGAAGCCCGCGAGATTGATCTAGATGCCGGGCGATCTCGTCTTCATGGGTCCGCCGGGCTCTGGAAAGGGCACGCAGGCGCAGACCCTCGTACGGGAGCACGGCTGGGTCCAGCTCTCGACCGGCGACCTCTTCCGCGACCACATGAGGCGTGAGACCGAGCTCGGCAGGACCGCGAAGCGCTACGTGGACAGGGGCGAGTACGTCCCGGACGAGGTCACCGTGGGCATGGTCCGCGAGCGCCTGCGCGAGATCCCCACAGGGACGCGCATCGTGTTCGACGGATTCCCGCGCACCGTCGCGCAGGCCGAGGCGCTCGACCGGCTCCTCGCGGAGTTCGGCCGCAAGGTCGACGGCGTGATCCTGCTCGACGTGCCGCGCGAGGAGCTGCTCGCGCGCCTCACGAAGCGCGCGAAGGAGCAGGGCCGCAGCGACGACACGCCCGAGGTCATCGGAAAGCGCCTCGACGTGTACGAGCGGCAGACGCGCCCGGTCGTCGACCACTACGGCCGCAAGGGCCACGTACGGACCGTCGACGGCGTGGGTCCGGTCGGCGAGATCTCGACGCGGCTGCGCAGGGCCGCCGAGTCGCTGCTGCGGGAGGCGGATCCGGCGTGATCACGCTGAAGACGGCGGACGAGACGGCGAAGATGCGCGAGGCCGGCCGCGTCGTCGCGGCGATGCTCGCGGCGTGCCGCGCCGCGACGCGTCCCGGCGTCACGACCGCCGAGCTCGACCGGATCGCCGCCGGCATCCTGAAGAAGCACGGCGCCACGTCCAGCTTCCTCGGGTACTACGGCTATCCCGCGACGATCTGCACGAGCGTGAACGAGCAGATCGTCCACGGGATCCCCGGAAAGCGGAAGCTCAAAGAGGGCGACATCGTCGGCATCGACGCGGGCGCGATCGTCGACGGCTGGCACGCCGACGCGGCGATCACGATCCCGGTGGGAAGGGTCTCGCCGGACGCGGCGCGCCTCATCGCGGTCACCGAGGAGGCGCTCGCTCGCGGCATCGCCGCCGCCCAGGTGGGGAAGCGCCTCGGCGACATCGGCGCCGCCGTGCAGCAGTGGGTCGAAAGCCAGGGGTACAGCGTGGTCCGCAACTACGTGGGGCACGGGATCGGGCGGGCCATGCACGAGGAGCCGCAGGTGCCCAACTACGGCGCACCGGAGCGGGGCCTCCAGATTCGGGAGGGCCTCTGCATCGCGATCGAGCCCATGGTGAACATCGGCGGGGCCGAGACGCGGACGCTCGAGGACCGCTGGACCGTGGTCACGGCCGACGGCAGCCTGTCCGCCCATTTCGAGCACTCCCTGTGGTGCACCGCCGCGGGCCCGGTCGTGCTCACAGCGCCCGAAGGGCGCGCGGCGGTGGCGGCATGAGCGGACGGGCATTGCCCGCATTGGGCGGTTTGGGTACAATTTTGGTTCCCGTGTGCGGTGACCGCGGGGACACCTGTGTCTGGAGAACTGTTGGCGAGTAGCAAGCCGTCGAACAAGGACGTGATCGAGGTGGAGGGCACCGTTTCGGAAGCCCTCCCGAACGCCATGTTCAAGGTCGAGCTCCAGAACGGTCATTCGGTCCTGGCGCACATCTCGGGAAAGATGCGGATGAACTTCATTCGCGTCGTGCCCGGGGACAAGGTCCTGGTCGAGCTCAGTCCATACGACCTCAAACGGGGTCGCATCACACGGCGGGTCCGCTACTAGGGCGGTCCGAAGTACGAGGGTTGAAGTCAAGGCGATGAAGCCGTCGAAGGTCACGGGCAAAGGGGTAACCGTCCAAAAGTGAAGGTGCGAGCGTCGGTCAAGAAGCGCTGCGACAAATGCAAGATCATCCGGCGTGAGGGCCAGATCCTCGTGATCTGCTCCGAGCCGAAGCACAAGCAGCGGCAGGGGTAGGAGGAAGAGAGGTATGGCACGTATCGCCGGCGTCGACATCCCGCGCGAGAAGCGCGTCGACGTGTCGCTGCGCTACATCTTCGGTATCGGGGAGACCACCGCGCGCCGGGTGCTGGAGCAGGCGCGCGTCGACGGCGGCATCCGCGTGCGCGACCTGACCGAGCCTCAGGTCGCGAAGATCCGCGAGATCATCGACCGCGGCTTCACCGTCGAGGGCGACCTTCGTCGCGAGATCGGCATGAACATCAAGCGGCTCCAGGAGATCGGCAGCTATCGCGGTCTTCGTCACCGCAAGGGCCTGCCGGTGCGCGGCCAGCGGACGCGAACGAACGCACGCACCCGCAAGGGCCCGCGCAAGACGGTCGCGGGTAAGAAGAAGGCGGTGTCGAAGACCTAATGGCGAAAGACAAGACCGAGGTCGCGGCCGCGACCGCCGAGGCACCCGCGGGCGAGGCGAAGGCGGCGCCGCGCAAGAAGCGCGAGCGCCGCGTCGTCCCGCGCGGCACCGCGCACATCAAGGCGTCCTTCAACAACACGATCGTGTCCATCACCGACCCGGCTGGCAACGTCATCGCGTGGTCGTCGGCCGGCGCGGCGGGTTGGAAGGGCTCGCGCAAGAGCACTCCGTACGCGGCGCAGGTCGCGGCGGAGAACGCCGCGCGCAAGGCGCTCGACGCGGGCATGAAGGTCCTCGAGGTCTTCGTGCGCGGTCCGGGCGCCGGCCGCGAGGCCGCGATCCGCGCGCTCGAGGCCACCGGCCTCCAGGTCACCGCGATCACCGACGTCACACCCATCCCGCACAACGGCTGCCGCCCACCGAAGCGGCGCCGGGTCTAGAGGAGAACGCATGGCGCGATACACCGGTCCCGTCTGCCGCCTCTGCCGCCGCGAGGGCATGAAGCTCTTCCTGAAGGGCGAGAAGTGCCTGACCAAGTGCACGTTCGAGCGGCGCAGCTCGCCGCCCGGCATGCACCAGCAGCGCCGGCGCAAGGTCTCCGACTTCGCGCTGCAGCTGCGCGAGAAGCAGAAGGCGCGTCGCATCTACGGCGTGCTCGAGAAGCAGATGGTGAACACGTTCGAGCGCGCGTCCGAGGTGAAGGGCGCGACGGGCGAGACGCTCCTCGCCAACCTCGAGCGCCGTCTCGACAACACGGTGTACCGCGCGGGATTCGCGAAGTCGCGCTCGCAGGCGCGCCAGCTCGTCGCGCACGGCCACATCGCCGTGAACGGCCGCATGACGAAGACCCCGAGCTACGAGGTCAAGGTCGGCGACACGATCACCGTGAAGGAGTCGAGCCGCGACTCGAACTACTTCAAGGAGGCCGTGAGCTGGGCCAAGACCCAGACGCGGCCGGGCTGGCTCGAGACCGAGCCTGAAGCATTCACGGCGCGCATCCTCGCGCTGCCGACGCGCGACCAGATCGAAGCGCAGGTCAACACGCAGCTCATCGTCGAGCACTATTCCCGCTAGTCGGCAGGAAGGAACCATCTATGACACTCGTTGAACTCGAGTACCCGAAGATCGAGCGGATCGAGGGTGACGATCGCTACGCCAAGTTCGCGTGCGAGCCGCTGCCCCCGGGCTACGGCACGACCCTCGGCAACTCGCTCCGCCGCGTGCTGCTCTCGTCGCTCGAGGGCGCGGCGATCACGTCCGCCCGCGTGCGCGGCGTCGCGCACGAGTTCTCGACCATCCCGGGCGTGAAGGAGGACGTCGTCCAGATCGTCCTCAACCTGAAGAACGTCCGTCTCCGCTCGTTCGCGAACGAGCCGGTGACCCTGACGCTCGAGAAGGAAGGCCCCGGCGTCGCGACCGCCGCGGACATCGCCACGACCTCCGAGATCGAGATCGTGAACCCGGAGGCCGAGATCGCCACGCTCGAGCCCGAGGCGTCGCTGTGGATGGAGCTCACCGTCGAGAAGGGCAAGGGCTTCCATTCGGCCGAGCGCCGTGAGGGCCTGCCGATCGGGGTCATCCCGATCGACGCGCTCTTCAGCCCGGTCAAGAAGGTGAACTTCAGCGTCGAGAGCACCCGCGTCGGCCAGGTCACCAACTACGACCGCCTCATCCTCGAGGTGTGGACCGACTCGACGACGACCCCGGACGAGGCCATCGCCCAGGGCTCCAAGATCCTCGTCGACCAGTTCTCGCTGTTCGCCGGCCTGACGCGCTCGCAGACCGCGATCGCCGCGCCGGAGCGCGCGAACGGCTCCAGCCTGCCGTCGCAGATCGCGGACATGCCCATCGAGGACCTCGACCTGCCGCAGCGCGCGTTCAACTCGCTCAAGCGGCACGGCATCACCAAGGTCGGCCAGCTCCTCCAGACCCCCGACGAGGAGCTGCTGCGCATGCGCAACTTCGGCAAGAAGTCGCTCGACGAGATCAAGGAGCGCCTCGCGGCGCGCGGTCTCATCGAGCCGCCGGTGCGCGACGAGTCCGCGACGGACGACCTGTCGCCGGAGAGCGACGGCGAGGGTGAGGACGAGCCGGCGGGGACGGAAGAGGCCTAGATGCCGCATCAGGTCCACCAGCGGAAGTTCGGGCGGAAGGGCAACCTGCGCCGCGGGATGCTGCGCAACCTGACGACGTCGGTCCTGCGCTACGAGCGCGTGAAGACCACCGAGGCGAAGGCCAAGGAGATCCGTGGCTTCGTCGACCGCATGATCAACCTCGGCAAGGACGGCTCGCTGGACGCGCGGCGACGCGCGACCGCGTGGATCGACGAGCCGATCATCGTCGAGAAGGTGTTCGCCGACCTCGCCAAGCGCTATCCGGATCGCACGTCCGGGTATCTCCGCATGACCAGGCTGGCCCGCCGCGTGGGCGACAGCTCGCCGCTCATGCTGGTCGAGCTCATGCCCGGCGTCGACGAGACGAAGGCGGCGGCCGACGCCGAGGCGAAGCCCCGCCGTCGCCGGCTGCCGTTCCGGCGCGGCGCCTCGGAGGCCACCGCCGGCGAAGAGAAGCCCGCCGCGCAGGCGGCCAAGAAGACCGCGGCGAAGAAGACGACGACGCGAAAGAAGACAACGGCGTCGGCGGCGTCGTCGAAGGAGGACTAGCGACCGGGACACGGCACTGGAAAGCGCGGGTCGGGTACGACGGGACCGCGTACGCGGGATTCCAAGTCCAGCCGAGCGCGCGGACGGTGCAGGGCGAGATCGAGCGAGCGCTCGCGGAGATCTGCGACGAGCCGGTGCGCATCACCGGGGCGGGACGGACCGACGCGGGGGTCCACGCGACAGGACAGGTGATCGACTTCCGGACGGCGAGCGCGCTGGACGGGAGCACGATGGAAAGAGGGGTCAACGCCCTTCTTCCCGAGGACATCGCGATCTCGGCGCTCGAGCCGGCGGCGGAGGGATTCCACAGCCGCTTCTCGGCGACGGGACGCACATATGAATACCGGATCCGGAACGCGCCGACGCGCGAACCGCTCGAGCGGCTCCGTGAGCTGTGGCTCTCCGAGGCGCTCGATGTCGAAGCCATGCGCGAGGCGAGCGATCGGCTCGTGGGGCGACATGACTTCGCGGCGTTCGCGGCGGGCGTGTCGGGCGAGCGGGACGTGCGTCGCGCGGCCTGGGAGCGGCATGGGAACGTGCTCCGCTTCGAGATCGAGGCGAACGCGTTCCTCCGCGGGATGGTCCGCGGGATCGTGGGGACGCTCCTGTGGGTCGGCCGGGGCAAGATCGGTCCCGACCGCTTCGAGGAGATCCTGCGGTCGCGCGATCGCTCGAAGGCGGGACCGAGCGCTCCGGCGCGCGGGCTCTGCCTGATCCGGGTGACCTACGACGAGATGCGCGGCGAGCAACGGCGAGAAGGCGAGACCGAGTCGGAAGACAAGGACGAGGACGAATGACAGCGACGACGATGAAGACATACGCGGCGAAGCTCTGCGAGATCCAGCGCCAGTGGCGAGTGGTGGACGCCGATGGCGCCACGCTCGGGCGCCTCTCGACCGAGATCGCGTCGATCCTGCGCGGAAAGCACCGCGCGACGTTCTCGCCGCACCTCGACACGGGCGACCCGGTCATCGTCGTGAACGCGGCGAAGATCAAGGTCACCGGGAAGAAGCTCCAGGACAAGATGTACGTCCGCCATTCCGGCTACCCGGGCGGCTTTCGTGCGGAGAATCTCGAGAAGCTCCTCGCGCGCCGTCCGGAGGAGGTCATCCGCCGCGCCGTGCGCGGGATGCTCCCGCAGAACCGGCTCGGCGAGCAGATGATGCGCAAGCTCCACGTGTACGCCGGGGCCGACCACCCGCACGCCGCGCAGAAGCCCACGGCACTCAGGGAAGGTGGGACGCGATGAAGAACGCCGCGTATTTCCAGGGCACCGGACGCCGCAAGACGTCCATCGCCCGCGTCCGCCTCGTTCCCGGCGAGGGCACGGTGGTCGTGAACGGCAAGCCGCTCGACGAGTACTTCGGGCTCGACGGCGCGGTCGACAAGGCGACCGCGGGCTTCGCGGTCACGAACACGGCCCGCCGCTTCAACGCCATGATCAAGGTCCAGGGCGGCGGCGTGAGCGGCCAGATCGGCGCGATCGCGCACGGCATCGCGCGCGCGCTGCTCCAGGTCGACCGCGAGCACACCAAGGCGCTCCGCCAGGCGGGCCTGCTGACGCGCGACCCGCGCGCGAAGGAGCGCAAGAAGCCCGGTCTGAAGCGCGCGCGGAAGGCGCCGCAGTTCACGAAGCGGTAGCCGTCGTCTTGCGAGACGGCGCACACTGAGCGCGCATGTCGAGCACGTCCGCTGACTTCAACTACAAGGTCGCCCTGGCCTCGGGCCTGAAGAGCCTGCGGGGCGGGCGGCTGCGCCAGGCGGAGGAGCAGTTCCGCTACCTGGTGCGGCACTTCCCCTCGTCGGACGGCGGCTATCGCGGCCTCGCCAAGGTCCTCGTGGAGCAGGAGGACCGCCCTGCGGCGCTCCGCGTGCTGCTCGACGGCGGCGCCGCGCTCGCGAAGGCCGGCGATCGCGTCACGGCCACGGCCCTCTACCGCGAGGCCGTGGCCCTCGACGCGCACGATCTCGCGGCGCACCGCAGGCTCGCGGCAGCGCTCGCGCTCGCCGGCGACGGCGACGCCGCGGCGCACGAGTACGTCCGCTACATCAGGAGCGCGATCGAGCTCGGCGATGTGGCGCGCGCGCGGCTCGAGGCGGCCTACGCGCTCGAGCGCATGCCCGCCAACGCCGAGATCGCCGGGATCGCGAGCGGCATCGGCGTCGCCGCGACCGCGAGCGGCATCGGCGTCGCCGCAACCGCGAGCAACGGTCCGACACCCCCGCGGGCGAACGCCGGGTGGGGGAGCGCTCCGCGTGCGGACGCGTGGGCCGAGCCCGCGCGCGCCGGCGAGGCGCCGGCGCTCGAGCCCATCGCGGCCGACGTCGACGCGCAGAGCGTCGAAGCGACGGCCGCGGGGTACCTCGCGAAGGGCGATCCGCGTGGGGGACAGGCGGCCCTCGAGGCCGCGCGCCGCTACATCGCCGACGGGCGCGTGGACGCCGCGTCCGATCTGCTCCTCCAGCTCATCGCCGCGGGCATCGTGGATCACGAGGCGCAGCGCCTCCTCGTCGAGGTGACGAAGAGCCTCGGGAGGAAGGACGTGGCGAAAGCGAAGGTCCGGCTGCTCGTCCAAGCGCTGCGGCTCGACGGCCGGACGGACCTCGCCGCGGAGGTCGAGCAGCTGGCGCGGGCCGATTAGGTGGGCGCGATCGGCGAGCAGCTCTCGCAGATCTTCAAGGGGCAATGCTGCGGCTGGACCGACGTCCTCGACATCCTCCTCGTCGCCGTCTTCATCTACTACGTGCTCGTCCTCATTCGCGGCACGCGCGCGGTGCAGCTGCTCATCGGCGTCCTCGTGCTGGTCGGCGTGTACGGGATCGCCGTCGCGCTGCGCCTGCGTCTCACCCAGTTCGTGCTGCAGAACATCTTCGTCTTCGGCCTCATCGCCATCGCCGTGGTCTTCCAACCGGAGCTCCGGCGGGTGCTCGGCCAGATCGGGCAGCTCGGCCCGCTGAACCGGTTCCTCGCGCCGATCCCCGACGAGGACGTCGAGCACGTCGTCGACGAGCTCGTCCGCTCCGCGCTCCTCATCTCGGAGGCCAAGCACGGCGCGCTCGTCGTCCTCGAGCGCTCCACCGGCCTGCAGGACTACAGCGAGACGGGCGTCCCGGTGAACGGGAAGCTCACCGCGGAGCTCCTCGCGTCGATCTTCATGACGCGCTCCCCATTGCACGACGGCGCGGTGATCGTGCGCGGCGGAACGATCGTGGCCGCGGCCTGCCTGCTGCCGCTCGAGGACACCCAGGACCGCTCCGCGCACCGGTACGGCATGCGCCATCGCGCGGCGCTCTCGATCAGCGGGCAGACCGACGCCGTCGTCGTGGTC
The DNA here is from genome assembly GCA_035651155.1 of Candidatus Limnocylindria bacterium. Lineage (GTDB taxonomy): Bacteria > Chloroflexota > Limnocylindria > P2-11E > P2-11E > CF-39. The sequence goes on from DASRGG010000016.1 coordinate 19,783, forward strand.
GTCTCCGAGGAGACGCAGGCCATCTCGGTCGCGTCCAACGGACGGATGATCGGCGGGCTCGACGAGGAGCGGCTTCGCCGGGTCCTCACCTCGCTCCTTCGGAGCCGCATCCAGCCGCTGCCGTTCCGCAGCAAGGCGTCCTGACCCGTGCGCGCGACGAACGCGGCACGCCCGATGTGGCCACGGCGGTTCGATCTCCGGCGCGTCGTGACGCACGATCTGCCGCTGAAGATCGCGGCGCTGCTCATCGCGATCCTCTTCGCCATCGCGAACGCCCAGAGCGCGCAGCCGCGCGAGATCGTCGTCACCTTCGACGGCCGCGTGCCGGTCGAGCGGCCGGAGGTGCCGAGCGGGTTCGTGCTGCGCGGCCAGCTCGGCGACGTCGGCGTGACGCTCCGCGGGCCGGAGGGCGTCGTGGACCACCTGGCCCTCGCCGACCTGCGCGCCACGCTCGACCTGACCGGCATCGACGCGAGCCGCGAGCCGCGCGACGCGAAGGTCCTCGTCACGGTCTCGAACGACGCGGTGAAGGTCGTCGACGTGACCCCGCCCACCGTGTCGGTGCGCATGGAGCGCATCACCTCTCGGACCGTCGCGGTCCAGACACGCCTCGCGAACGATCCCCCGCCGGGCTCGCAGGCCGGGCAGACGAGCGTGTCGCCGGGGGAGGTCCGCGTGATCGGGCCGGAGAGCTCGATCGCCCAGATCGCCGCGGTGTTCGCGACGGTGCGGTTCGGGGACGTGACCACCGATCTCACGCAGAGCGTGCCCGCGCTGCCCGTCGACGCGACGGGCCTCCCGATCGACGGGCTGCAGGTCGAGCCCGGGGTCGTGGTGGTGACGGTGCCGCTCCTCCCCACGGCGACGACGCGCACGGTGCCGGTGCTCTGGACGCTGAAGGGTGCGGTCGCGAGCGGCTACTGGGTCTCGCGCGTGACGACGGACCCGCTCGCGGTCACCGTGAGCGGCGATCAGAAGGTGATCGCTTCGCTCGAACGGATCGAGACGGCGCCGGTCGACGTCAGCGGACTCACCGCGACGCGCAGCTTCCGCGCGGTCCTCGTCCTGCCTGGGGGCGTGACGCTCGTACAACCCACCGACGCGACCGTGAACGTGACCGTCGTCGCGCTCGCGGGAACGCGTCCCTTCCTCGAGGCGGTCCAGATCCAGAACCTCGCCGCGGGCACGGTCGCGGAGACCGATCCCGGGAGCGTCACCGTGACCGTGGCCGGACCGCAGCCCACGCTCGTCGGCATGGCCGCCGACCAGGTGAGTGTCGTCGTCGACGCGGCGGGCCGGCCGCCCGGCACGTACACCGTGGACGCCAGCGTGCGGGTACCGCCGGGCGCGAGCGCGCAGAGCGTGCAACCGAGCCGCGTCACGCTCACCATTAGGTCGAAATGAGCCGCTTGTTCGGCACCGACGGCGTCCGCGGCGTCGCGAATCTCGAGCTCACGCCCGAGCTCGCGCTGCGCCTCGGGCGCGCCGCGGGCCACATGCTCGGCGGCCGCGGGCACGCGGTCGTCATCGGCCGTGACACGCGGCGGAGCGGCCGCATGCTCGAGGGAGCGCTCGCGGCGGGGCTCTGCTCGGTCGGCATCGACGTGCGTCTCGCGGGGCACATCCCGACGCCCGGCCTCGCGTACCTCACGCGCACGAACACCTTCGTGGCCGGCGCGGTCATCAGCGCGTCGCACAACCCCGCGCCGGACAACGGCATCAAGTTCTTCGACCACGGCGGCCTGAAGCTTCCGGACGCGGTCGAAGACGAGATCGAGCGCGAGATGATCGGCGATGACCGGCTGCCGCGCCCGACCGAAGGCGGCATCGGCCTCGTCGGGGACTCGCGCGGTCTGGTGAAGGAGTACGAGGACTTCCTCGGGCGCGTCGCGCCGCCCCTCGACGGCATGAAGGTCGTGCTCGACTGCGCGAACGGCGCGACCTACCGGGTCGCTCCGCTGGTCTTCGCGAAGGCCGGCGCCGAGGTGCTCACGCTCTTCGACACGCCCGACGGCGAGAACATCAACGACGGCTGCGGCGCGACCGCGCCGGAGGCGCTCGCCCGGGCCGTCGTCGACCACCACGCGGACGTGGGCTTCGCCTTCGACGGGGACGGCGATCGCGTCATCACCGTCGACGCGCGGGGGCGGATCCACGACGGCGACGTGGTGCTGGCGCTCGCGGCGCGCCACTTCGCGCGTCACGGAAAGCTCGAGCCGAAGCTCGTGGTCGGCACGGTCATGTCGAACGGCGGCCTCGCCGCCACGCTCGCGCGCGACGGCATCGAGCTCGTCCGCACGAAGGTCGGCGACCGCTACGTCTGGGAGGAGATGGTGCGCCGCGACGCCCAGTTCGGCGGCGAGCCCTCCGGCCACGTGATCTTCCGCGGCCACCACACCACCGGCGACGGGATCTTCACCGCGCTCGAGGTGCTGTCGCTCATGCACTCCGAGCACGCGGCGCTGCACGAGCTCGCGGCGGATTTCGAGCGGTGGCCCCAGGTCACGCGCAACGTCCGCGCGCCGCGTCGTGCGGAATGGGAGAGCACGCCTGCCTTCGCGGCCGCGGTGCGCGAGGCGGAGACGAGCCTCGGCGACGCCGGACGCCTCGTGGTGCGGCCGTCCGGCACGGAGCCTGTCCTGCGCATCACGGTCGAGGCGCGCGACGCGCAGATCGCGACGAGCACCGCGGCACGCCTCGAGGACATCGCGAAGAGGGAGCTCATCTAGATGTGCGGGATCGTCGGCTACGTCGGCCCGCGCACGGCGCTGCCACTGCTCATGGACGGGCTCCGCCGTCTCGAGTACCGCGGCTACGACTCGGCGGGCGTGGCGCTGCACAAGAACGGCACGCTCGACGTGCTGCGCGCCGAGGGCAAGCTCGACAACCTCGCGTCGGTCGTCGCGGCGCATCCGTCCGCGGGCACGACGGGCATCGGTCACACGCGCTGGGCGACGCACGGCCGCCCTTCCGAGCAGAACGCGCACCCGCACGTGGACTGCCGCTCGACCACCGCGGTCATCCACAACGGGATCATCGAGAACTTCCAGGAGCTGAAGGCTCCGCTCGTCGCGGCCGGACACCGCTTCACGTCCGAGACCGACACCGAGGTCGTCGTGCACCTCCTGGAGGACGAGCTGAAGGCGGGGAAGACGCTCGAGGATGCCGCCCTCGCGGTGCTGCCGCGCCTCGAGGGCGCGGCGGCGCTCGCGTTCATCTCGACCACCGACCCCGGGACCATCGTCGCCGCGCGCATCAGCAACGCCGGCGGCGTGATCGTGGGCCACGGCGCCGACGAGAACTTCGTCGCCTCCGACATGACCGCGCTTCTCGAGCACACGCGAGAGATGAGCTTCCTCGAGGCGGGCGACGTCGCGGTCGTCACCGCCGGCGGCGTGCGCTTCCGCCGCCTCGACGGCTCCACCGTGCGGCGCCCGTCGCGGAAGATCGACCTCGACCCGATCGGCGCCGCGAAGGCCGGCTACAAGCACTTCATGCTGAAGGAGATCTTCGAGCAGCCGCGCGCCATCTCGGACACCCTGCTCGGCCGCGTCGATCGCGCGACGGGCCGCGTGCTCTTCGACGAGGACGTCAAGCTCACGGACGACTTCATTCGGGCGATGCCCCGCATCACCCTGCTCGGCTGCGGCACGGCGGGCCACGCCGCGCTCGTGGGGAAGTACCTCATCGAGCGGCTCGCGGGCATCGCGTGCGACGTCGAGATCCCGTCCGAATACCGCTACCGGCGCCCGGTCGTGTCGCGGGGCCAGCTCGCCATCGCGATCACGCAGTCCGGAGAGACGGCCGACACGCTCGCCGCGATGCACGCGGCGAAGGAGGGCGGCGCCCGCGTCCTGAGCATCGTCAACGTGGTGGGCAGCGAGGCCACGCGCGTCTCCGACGACATCATCTATCTGCACACGGGGCCGGAGATCAGCGTCGCGTCGACGAAGGCGTACACGGCGATGCTCGTGGACCTCTACCTCTTCGCGATCTACCTCGCGCAGCATCGCGGGACGGTCGATGCCGGCACGTCCGCGAAGCTGCTCGCCGAGGCGTTCCACCTGCCGACGCTCATGGACGCGGTCCTGCGCGAGGAGCCGAAGCTGCGGTCGCTCGCGTACCGCTATCACGACGCCGCGAACTTCCTGCACCTCGGGCGCGGCGTGAACTATCCGACGGCCCTCGAGGGAGCGCTCAAGCTGAAGGAGCTCTCGTACATCCACGCCGAGGGCGCGGCCGCCGGCGAGATGAAGCACGGGACGAACGCGCTCATCGACAAGAGCCTTCCGGTGGTCGCGATCGCGCTCCAGGACTCCGTGTACAAGAAGATGCTCTCGAACATCCAGGAGGTCCGCGCGCGCGCCGGGATCGTCATCGCGCTGGCGACCGACGGCGACGAGGAGATCACCACGTACGCCGACGAGGTCATCCGCGTCCCCGCGACGAACGAGCTGCTCTCGCCGGCCCTCGCGGTCGTCCCGCTGCAGCTGCTCGCGTACCACATCGCCGACAAGCGCGGCAACGACGTCGACCAGCCGCGCAACCTCGCGAAGGCGGTGACCGTCGAGTGATCGGCTCCGGCGCCGCGAGCGAGATCGGTATCGACGTGATCGAGACAGCGCGTATCAAGGGAGTGTTGGACCGGCACGACGCGCGCTTCTTGGGCCGCGTGTATACGGAGTGGGAGCAACGCTACTGCCGCCACAACGTGCTGCATCTCGCCGGACGCTGGGCGGCGAAGGAGGCGGTCTCGAAGGTGCTCGGGCTGGGGGTGCGCGGCGTCGGCTGGCGCGAGATCGAGATCAAGCGCACGCCGATGGGCCAGCCGACCGTCACGCTGCACGGCCGTGCGGAGCAGCGCGCGCGGGCGCTCGGACTGCGCGAGCCGCTCTCCGTCAGCATCTCGCACATCCGCGATCTCGCGGTCGCGGTGGCCGTAGGACTGCGCTGACCGGGCCCGCTCCGCTCGACGCGAGCGTCGTGCGGTCGGTGCTCCGGCCGCTACCGGCCGAGGCGGGTAAGGAGGCGCGCGGGCGCGTCCTCGTCGTCGGCGGATCGCTGCGCTATCCGGGCGCCATGCTGCTCGCGAGCCGAGCGGCCGCGCGGTGCGGCGCCGGTGTCGTGACCGTCGCCGCGGCGCGCTCGGTCGTCGAGATGATCGCGGGCCGGGATCCGAACATCACCTTCTTCCCGCTCGCGGAGGCCCAGTCGGGCGTCGTCGCGACCGGCGCCGCCGCGCAGCTGTCGCAGCTCCTCTCCGACAAGATCCGCGCGCTCGTCATCGGTCCGGGTCTCGCGCACGCGGCCGGGACCGACGACTTCGTCCTGGCCGTCCTGCGGAATGCGAAGGGCCTGACCACGGTGGTCGACGCGGACGGGCTCAACGCGCTCGCGCGCACCGAGGACTGGAAGGCCGTGCTTCCGCCGCGCACGATCCTCACGCCGCACGACGGCGAGGCGGCGCGCTTGGCGGGCGGCGTCGTGCCGACCGGCGCCGCGCGCATCGCCTTCGCGGAGCGCCACGCCGCGCAGTGGGGGGTGACGCTGGTGCTCAAGGGAGCGGTGACCGTCGTGACGGACGGGAAGCGGACCTACGTGCACGACGCGCCGAACGCGACGCTCGGCGTCGGCGGCTCGGGCGACGCGCTCAGCGGCGCGGTCGGCGCGTTCGCTGCGCGGGGCCTGGCGCCGCTCGCCGCCGCGGCAGCCGCGGTGTGGGTGCACGGGCGCGCGGGCGCGCTGCTCGCGGGCGAGATCGGCGAATCGGGCGCGCTCGCGACGGACATCGTCGACGCGCTGCCGCGCGCGCTGCGCGAGATCCTCGCCGGGCAGGACGAGGCCGCGCAGCGCCCCGCCGCGCGGCGCGGGCGGCGGACGAGATGAGCGCGCTCGCTCCGCTGCGCACGACCGTCGTCGACGTCGACCTCGACGCGATCGTCGACAACTTCGACGCGCTCCGCCGCCGGGCGGAGAACGCCGAGGTCATCGCGGTGGTGAAGGCCGACGGCTACGGCCACGGCGTCGAGGCCATCGCGGAGACGCTCGCGGGCGCCGGAGCGGCGATGCTCGCGGTCGTCACGGCCGAGGAGGCGATGACGATCCGCGCGGCCGGGATCCGCGCGCCGGTCCTCGTGCTCGTCGGCGGCTCGGAGCGCCCCGAGATCGAGGCCGCGATCGCCGCGGACTGCGCGATGGTGGTCTGGGACGTCGACCACGCGCGGCTCATCGACGAGCTCGCCGCGTCCGCGGGCCGGCGCGCCGCGGTCCACTTCAAGGTGGACACCGGACTCACCCGCCTCGGCGCGCCGCTCGGCGAGGCGGTCGCCCGGTACCGCGCGATCCAGGGCCTGCGCCATATCGCGGTCGAAGGCGTCATGACCCACTTCGCGACGGCCGATGACCCGGACCCGGCGATCGCGCGCTCGCAGTTCGCGCGGTTCTCGGAGTTCCTCGACGCGGCCGGCACGCTCCCGCGCTTCGTCCACGCCGCCGCGAGCGCGGGCGTCGCGGCCTTCGGCGCGCTCGACCGCTGCACCGCGATCCGTCCGGGGATCTCCCTGTACGGCCTCCATGCCGCGGCGCATCAGGCCGTCGCCCTGCCGCTCCGGCCGGCGCTCACCTGGCGATCGCGCGTGCGCCGCGTGGCCGCGGCGGCGAAGGGCACGGGGGTCTCCTACGGGCACGCGTACCGTCTCCCGCGCGACGGCCGGATCGCCACCGTGCCGGTGGGCTACGGCGACGGCCTGCCTCGCATGCTCGGCGGGCGCGGACGCATGCTCGTGGGCGGCCGGGCGCTGCCGTTCGCGGGGCGCATCTGCATGGACCTCGTCATGCTCGACGTCACGGATCTGCCCGCGGTCAAGGAGGGGGACGAGGTGGTCGTGATCGGCACGCAGGGCGCCGCGACGCAGACCGCGGACGATCTCGCCGCCGCGCTCGGGACCGTCAACTACGAGATCGTGACCGGAATCCGCAGGCGCGTGCCGCGCCGCTACCACCGCGGTGGCCGCGTCGTGGCGCAGCGCACGCTCGTCGATGGATACGTGCGCTTGTGAGCGCGCGCTGGCCACGCCGGCTCGCGCCGCTCGCGGCGATCCTCGTCGTCGCCCTGGCATGCACGCCGCCGCAGACGGCCTCGCCGGCGCCAGGCACCGCGGAGCCCACCGCCAGCGCGCTTCCGAGCGGATCGCACGCGTCCGCCCTGCCCGACATGAGCCAGGCGCTGCTCACCAAGCCGCTGCCGCCGGCGGACGTCTTCGCGCTCACGCGCGCGATGCGCGGGCGCGACGGCGTGCCCGCGAAGGAGTTCGTGCCGGTGCGCTCGACGCCGCCCGACGAGGGCGTCGGCACGTCGAAGCAGTTCTGGACCTACGACTTCGCGGCGAAGAAGAACCTCCGCATCACCGCGACGCTGAAGGTGATGACCGACCACGCAAAGTGGTGGCTCCAGGACGGCGTGAACGTCGACACGAACACGCTCAAGCAGAACGCCGACTTCTTCGAGAGCAGCGTCTACCCGACGGACCGGCGCATCTACGGCTCCGAGTGGACGCCGGGCATCGACGGCGACCCGCGCATCAACGTGATGGTCGCGCGCATCCCCGGGTCGGCGGCGGGCTACTTCAGCTCGACCGACGAGCTCCCGCTCTGGGTGAACGAGTTCAGCGCGGAGCGCGAGATGGTCTACCTCAACGCGCTGTCGTCGCGGTCCACCTGGAGCTCGGTGATCGCGCACGAGTTCTGTCACATGATCCAGTTCGGCCGCGCCAAGCGGTCGTCGGTGTGGTTCAACGAGGGCCAGGCGCAGCTCTGCGAGAAGGCGAACAACTTCCCGCCGCCGCACGCGCAGACGTTCTTGCTCCTCCCCGATACGCAGCTCAACGACTGGTCGGAGATCGAGACGTCCAACGCGCACTACGGCGCGGCGCAGATGTTCCTCGAGTTCCTCCGCCAGCAGGCCGGCGGCGATGCGCTCATCAACGCCTTCATGGACAGGGGCATCGACACGCCCGCCGACATGGACGCCGTGCTGCGGGCGCGCGGGCAGAAGGGCCTCGACGATCTCTTCGCGGACTTCGTCGCGGCGAACGCGTTCATCGGGACGCAGTCCGTCGATCCGGCGACGACGTATCCGGCAGGCGCGCCCGCCCGGAACCCGGCCACGTCGACGGAGCAGGACCGCGTGACGGCCGGCGGCAAGCTCGCGTCGACGGTGCACGAATACGCGGCGCGGTACGTCGAGCTGCCCCGCGCGCCCATCTCCGTCAGGTTCACCGGCGCGGTGCGCACGCGCCTGCTCCCCACCGATCCGCACTCCGGCTCGACGCTCTGGTGGTCCGATCGCGCGGACGGTCTCGACAGCCGCCTCACGCGCGAGGTCGACCTCTCGAAGGCGACGTCGCCGAAGCTCTCGTTCTGGACCTGGTACGAGATCGAGAAGGACTACGACTACGCCTACGTCGCGGCCTCCGCCGACGGCGGGACGCATTGGACGACGCTGCCGGCGCAGGCCACCACCGCCGACGACCCGAACGGCGCCAACCTCGGCAACGGCTTCACCGGCACGTCGGGAGGCGACAAGCCGAGCTGGATCCGGCAGGAGGTCGACCTCTCGGCCTACGCCGGCAGGCCGATCCTGCTGCGCTTCGAGTACGTGACCGACGGCGCCCTTTCGCTCCACGGGTTCGCGATCGACGACATCGAGCTGCCGGGCGTCTTCGCCGACGACGCCGAGAAGGACGGCGGCTGGCAGGCGGACGGCTTCGTGCGGTCGACGAATCTCGTCGCGCAGAAGTTCATCGTCCAGCTGCTGCGCTTCACGGACCGGGGCGCGACCGTCGATCGGCGCGTCGTCGACAACGGCTCGCTCCAGATCGACGTCGACACCTCGCAGGACAAGCGGCCGCCGCTCCTCGCGGTCACCGGCATCGCCGTCCGCACGACGCAGCCCGCGGCGTTCGAGGTGACCGTGGATCCGAAGCGTTGACCCACGGCCGCGAGCCCACCGTCCGTCCGGTGCGCTACGGGGTGGTCCCGGCGGGCGGCCTCGGGACGCGCTTCCTCCCGATCACGCGCGCCGTGCCGAAGGAGCTCCTGCCCATCGTCGATACCGCGGTCATCGAGCTCGTCGTGAGCGAGCTCGCGGCGAGCGGCGTCGATCGGGTGGTGGTCGTGGTCGGCCCCGGCAAGGAGATGATCGAGTCGTACTTCCGACCGAACCCGCGCCTCGAAGAGCGCCTCCGTGCCGAGCGGCGCACCCACGAGATCGACCTCCTGCGCCGCCCCGAGCGCCTCGCCGAGGTGCGGACCGTCCTCCAGGGCGAGCCGAAGGGCAACGGCCACGCCGTCCTCATGGCACGGCCGCTCGTCGGGAACGAGCCGTTCGCGATGCTCTGGGGCGACGACATCATGCACGGAGCGGAGCCGGCGGTCGCGCAGCTGCTGAAGGCGCGCGAGCGCCTCGGCGGCGGCTGCGTGGTGGGCTGCGTCCGGGTGCCCAAGGAGGACTCCTCGCGGTACGGGATGGTGGCCGGGACCCGGGTCGACGAGCGCACGACGCGCGTCCTCGCGCTGGTGGAGAAACCACCGCCCCAGGACGCCCCGAGCGACCTCGCGGCCGTCCACGGATACGTCCTCGAGCCGGAGATCTTCGACGCGCTCGCTTCCCTGAAGCCGGGCCGGAGCGGAGAGATCTGGCTGACCGACGCCATCGCCCAGCTCGCGCGGGAGGGCGCGCCGGTCTGGGCCGTCGAGATCGACGGCCAGCGCTACGACACTGGCGACAGGGCCGGCTACGTCGCGGCCTTCCTCGACGCGGCGCTCGGCAGGGACGACACCTCCGAGGCCGCGCGCGAGCACCTCGAGAGCTTGGGCTGGCGGCCGCCCGACCGATAACCGTACAAGCCGGCCCGTCGACGGGCTCCAGCGCCATCCGATAGCATTCGGAGCGTTCCCCCAGCACACCCGCGATGTCTTCGTGCTGCCCGCGCGCGATGGGGGAAGGGAGGTGGGAACTGGAGCGGCTACCCATTGCCGACTTCCTGCGCGTGGCGGCCCTGTCCCTCGTGACCTTCGTCGCCTTCGGTGTGTCCTGGCAGCTCGCGTCGCACGCCGCCACCGGCGACGACTCCTTCGACGCCGCCGCACGCGTCCGGACCGCGGCGCGGGGTCTCGCCGTCGCGGCCCGCTACGGCGCCGGAGCCAGCTCCTTCCGGACCACCGCCTCCGGCTCCTTCCTGTCGCTCGCCACCGGCCTGCGGGTCGCCGTCGTCGACGGCGGCTCCGCCGCGGGGCTCCGGGTGCCGCGCGGGAGCACCGTCCTCGACGCCCTGGACCGGGCCGGCGTCACCGTCGGCCCCCTCGACCGGGTCGAGGCCCGTGAGGACGGGAGCGTCGCCGCCGGGGACGTGATCAAGGTGGTCCGCGTGGGCGAGTCCCAGACCGTCGTTCGGGAGCCTGTGGGCTTCCCGATCCAGACGGTGAGCGACGCCAGCCTCCCGGCGGGCAGGGTCGTGGTCGCGACGCCCGGCAGCCCCGGGGTCGCCGACAACACCTACCTCGTCCGCACCGACGACGGGGTCGTGGCCGCGCGGGTGCTGCTCGCGAGCGTCCAGATCGTCGCGCCCGTCCCGGAGGTCAGGCGCGTCGGCACCTTCCGGCAGACGCCGCCGGCGGGCGGTGATATCGAGGCGATCATCCGGGCCGCCGCCGCGGAGTGGGGCGCGGACCCGTCGCAGCTCCTGCGCGTCGCCTACTGCGAGAGCCACTACAACCCGTCCGCGTTCAACGCGTCGTCGGGGGCCTCCGGCCTCTTCCAGTTCCTCACGACGACGTGGGCCGCGAACAGCGCGCGCGCGGGTTACGCCGGCGCGAGCGTGTTCGACCCGGTCGCGAACGCGAACACCGCAGCGTACATGTTCTCGATCGGGCAGGCGCGGCAGTGGTCGTGCCAGTGAGGCAGGGCACCGCCGTCTAGGCTTCGGCGGGTGGACCTCGCCGATCCGCGCGCCCTCGACAGCGTCCTCCGCCGGCACGGCGTCCGCGCCGCGACCGGTCTCGGCCAGCGCTTCCTCGTCGATCACGGCGCGCTCGCGTCCATCGTCGAGGCGGCCGAGATCGGCGTGGCGGACGACGTGCTCGAGGTCGGCCCCGGTCCCGGCGTCTTGACCGCCGAGCTCGCCCGCCGCGCGCGCTCCGTGACCGCGGTGGAGGTCGACGAACGCATGGTCGCCGTCCTCGCGGACACGCTGGGCGGTCTCGAGAACGTCCGCGTCGTGCGCGCCGACGCCCTCGCGGTCGATCTGTACGCGCTCGGCGACCGGCCGCCGACGCGCATCGTCGCGAACCTCCCGTACCAGATCACCACGCCGCTCCTCGAGCGCTTCCTCGCGGACCCGCGCCGGCCGCCGCTCGTGGTCGTGCTCGTCCAGGAGGAGGTCGCTCGACGCGTGGCCGCGTCCTCGGAGAACGAGCGGGCGCCGCGCGAGCGCGGCTTCCTGTCGGTCTTCGTCCAGTCGTTCGCCGACGCGCGCGTCGTCCGCCGCGTCCCCCCGCGCGCCTTCCGGCCGGCGCCGCGCGTCTCGTCGGCGGTCGTCGCGCTGCGCACGCGCGCGACTCCGGCATTCGCGCCGCTGGACCAGCGTGCCTTCCTGCGTTTCGTCAGCGACGCCTTCCGTCATCGGCGCAAGCAGCTGCGCAGCGCGCTCGGCCACGAGGCCGGCCTCGCGCGCGACCGGGCCGAGGCCGCGCTCGCGGCGGCGGGGATCGATGGACGGCGGCGTCCCGAGGAGCTCGCGCTCGCCGAGTGGGTCGCGCTCGCGGCCGCCGCGGGAGTGCCGCATGAGTAAGCCGGTGCGCACGCGTGCCGCCGCGAAGCTCAACCTCGCGCTCGCGGTGACCGGAAGGCGTGCGGACGGCTATCACGACCTGCGGAGCGTGTTCGCGCGCGTGGACCTCGCCGACGACGTGCGCGTCGCGCGCCATACGCGGCTGGAGGTGCGCGATACGGTGGACGTCGGACCCGGCGAGGACCTCGCCACGCGAGCGGTGCGCGCGCTCGCTCGTGCGGTGGGACGCGAGCCGCACGCGTTCGTGCGGATCCGCAAGCGCATCCCGCTCGCGGCCGGGCTCGGCGGCGGATCGAGCGACGCCGCCGCGGTGCTGCGCGCGCTCGCGGTGATCTGGAAGACCGGGGTCGACCTCGCGGCCGTCGGCGCGGAGATCGGATCGGACGTGCCGTTCTTCGCGCGCGACGTCGCGCTGGCGCTCGTCTCCGGTCGCGGCGAGAGCGTCGCTCCGCTGCCGGCGCCGCAAGACCCGCTCCACGTCGTGATCGTGCGTCCGACGCTGCGCCTTTCGACCGCCGAGGTCTTCGCGGAGCTGCGCGACGACGACCGTCACGCGCTCGCGCACGTGGACGCGCTCGCGTCCGCGTTCGCGCGCGGCCCGGTGACGCCCGAGCTCGTGCGCGTGCACGCGGAGAACGATCTGCTCGCGCCCGCGCAGCGCCGCTGCCCCGCGATCGCGTCGTGGCGCGCCGCGGCCGCGGCCCGAGGCGTCGCGCTCGCCCTGACCGGAAGCGGTCCCGCGCTCTTCGCGGTGGCCGACGACCGCGCCGATGCCCTGAGAATGGCCCGGATCCTCGCGCGAGCGGGCCTGCGAGCGCGTCCGCACCTGGCCGCGATCTAGTCAAGCAGGCCGGGCGACCGAGGCCTAACCCCCTACGTTCTCTTCATGGAAGAGAAGCGCGGCGACATGACGGTCCGGCAGGCCGGCCAGAAAGGCGGGACGTCGACCGCGGGAAAGCACGGTGCCGCCTTTTACCGCGAGATCGGTAGGCGCGGGGGCCAGGCCCGCAAGGGGCAGCTCGGTCCCGAGGGGTACGCGAAGCTCGGGCGCAAGGGCGGCGAAGCGCGGAAGACCCAGCTGGGGTCGAAGGGCTACGCCGAGCTCGGACGTCGCGGTGGTGAGGCGCGCAAGACGCAGCTCGGCAGCGAAGGCTACGCACGGCTCGGCCGCAAGGGCGGGCGTCGCGTCGCAGAGCTCATCAGACGCGGGAAGCAGCCGCGGAACGGCGAACAGCGGGCGAAACCCTAGACTTTGGCCATGTCCTCTGGGGCGTGGCCAAGTGGTAAGGCAGGGGACTTTGGATCCCCGATCCCAGGTTCGAATCCTGGCGCCCCAACACGCCACGACCAACCGCGCCCCGTAGACGCGCCCTCTTGAGCGATTCGCCGCTGGCCATCGTGCTCGCGGCGGGTTTGGGCACGCGGATGCGATCCCAGACCCCCAAAGTGCTCCACGCCGCCGCAGGCCGACCCCTGCTCGCTCACGTGCTCGGCACGCTCGACGATCTGGGGGCCCGACCCGTCGTCGTGCTCTCGCGCGAGAGCGCTCCCGCGCGCTCGCTCCTCTCCGACGGCGCGACCGTCGCGATGCAGGACCCGCCACGCGGCACCGGCGACGCCGTCCGCGTCGCCCTCGACGCCGTCGGCGATACGTCCGGCGAGGCCCTCGTCGTGTACGGGGACACGCCGCTCGTCACCGCCGGCACGCTCCGCGCGCTCGTGGCGGCGCGCAGGGTGCGCGGCGCCGCGCTCGCGCTCCTCTCGGGCGCGATGGGCACCGAGAACGCGTACGGGCGGGTGGTGCGCGACGCGAACGGGGACGTCGCGCGCGTCGTGGAGGCGCGTCTCGCGACGGACGCGGAGCGCGCGCTGCCCGAATCGAACCTCGGCGCGTATGCCTTCGATCTCGCGTGGCTGCGCGGCGCGATCGCGCGCCTGCGGCCGAACGAGACCGGCGAGATCTTCCTCACCGACCTCGTCGCCGTCGCGGTTTCGGAGGGCAAGCACGTCGCGGTGCACCGCACGAGCGATCCCGACGAGGGGCGTGGCGTGAACACGCGCCTCGAGCTCGCCGCGGTCGAGGACGTCCTGCGGCGCCGCATCCGCGAGCGCCACATGCTCGCGGGCGTCACCTTCCACGACCCGGGCTCGTCCCTGGTGGACGCGGACGTCGAGATCGCGCCCGACGCCGTGATCGAGCGCGGCACGATCCTCGAAGGAAGGACGCGCATCGGCGCCGGATCGCGCGTCGGTCCGTACTCCGTCCTGCGCGATACGACGGTGGGGGAGCGCTGTCGCGTGGAGGCCTCGGTGCTCGAGGGCGCGACGCTCGAGGACGACGTGCGCATCGGCCCGTTCTCGCATCTGCGGCCCGGCGCGTACCTCGAGCGCGGCGTCGAGATGGGGAACTTCGGCGAGGTCAAGAACGCGCGCCTGGGATCCGGCACGAAGATGCATCACTTCTCGTACGTCGGCGACGCGAGCGTGGGCAAGCGCGTGAACATCGGTGCCGGGACGATCACGATGAACTACACGGCGGCGCGCACGAAGGAGCGTACCGAGATCGGCGACGACGCGTTCATCGGCTCCGACTCGCTGCTGCGCGCGCCGATCCGCATCGGCGATCGCGCGATCACGGGTGGTGGATCGGTGGTCACGAAGGACGTGCCGGACGACACCGTCGCGGTGGGTGTGCCGGCGCGCGCGATCAAGAAGGTCCAGCCCGCGAAGCCGAAGTCCTGATGGACGGCACCGCGGTCACGCTGCTGCTCGTCGAGCTCGCGCTCGTCGTCGTGCTGGCGGTGCTGTCCGCGAGCGAGGCGGCGCTCCACGCCGTGCGCCGGCCCGAGATCATCGAGGAGCTGGCGCGTCGTGGCGGCCGCGGCCGCCGGGCGGGAACGATGGGGCGCCGCCGGTCGCACTACCTCGCGGCGATCCAGGTGAGCGAGTTCCTCATCGTCTTCGCCTACGCCGGCATCGCGGCGGCCTTCATCGCGCCGCGGCTGTCGGCGCTCCTCGCGTTCTTCCTGGGCATCAGCGCGATCTTCAGCGACGTCGGCGCGGTGGTGGTGACGGTCGCGGTGCTGTCGCTCGCCGCGGTCCTCTTCGGCCTCTTCGTGCCGCGCGCGATCGCGGCCCGCCACGCGCAGGGCGTCCTAATCGTGCTGGTGTGGCCGCTCGAGATCGTCACCTGGCTCACGCGCCCGCTCGTCACCGTGCTCTTCTTCCTCACGCAGCTGATCGCGCGTCCGTTCGGCGCGAACCCGCAGGCGGGGACCCTCGTCACCGAAGAGGAGATCCGCGCGCTCGTCGAGACCGGCCAGGCGCAGGGCGTCCTCGAGCCGAAGGAGCGCGAGATGATCTCGTCGATCTTCGAGCTCGGCGAGAAGCAGGTCCGCGAGGTGATGATCCCGCGCACCGACCTCGTCGCGCTGGACGTGCGTACGCCGATGCCTGAGGTGCTCGAGGAGATCACGCGCGTCGGTCACTCGCGGCTGCCGGTGTACGAAGGCTCCGCCGACGACATCGTCGGCGTGCTCTACGTGAAGGATCTCTTCCGGCGCATCGCGCGCGGCGAGCGCGACATCGACCTTCGGCGCCTGCTCCGGCCCGCGCACTTCATCCCCGAGACGAAGAAGGTCGACGACCTCCTCCGCGAGATGCAGCGGGACAAGGTCCACCTGGCGATCGTCGTCGACGAGTACGGCGGCACGGCGGGTCTCGTGACGATCGAGGACATCGTCGAGGAGATCGTCGGTGAGATCCGCGACGAGTACGACGTCGAGCAGGAGCTGGTGCTCCCGGTGTCGGAGAACGAGGCCGTGATGGACGCGCGCGTCCCGTTCGAAGACGTGCGCGAGACGTTCGACCTCGACGTGGAGCCGTCCGAGGACTACGACACGCTCGGCGGCTTCATCACGAACCAGCTCGGCCGCTTCCCGCGCGCCGGCGAGCGGATCGAGGTATCCGGCGTGCGCTTCACGGTCGAGAGCGTCGAAGGCCGCCGGGTCCGGCGCGTGCGCGTGACCCGCCTGGTGCCCTCGGAGGAGCCGGCATGAGCCTGGGCCCGGGCGACGAGGAGCTCGTGAAGGTCGCGTCGCTCGCGCGGCAGCGGGCCTACGCGCCGTATTCCAAGTACAAGATCGGCGCGGCGATCCGCACCGCCCGCAACAAGGTCCATGCGGGCGCGAACATCGAGAACGCCTCCTACGGGCTCACCGTCTGCGCCGAGCGCACGGCGGTCTTCGCGGCGGTCAACGCCGGCGACACGAAGCTCGACGCGATCGCGATCGTCATCGACGACGACCGCCTGCCGTCGCCCTGCGGCGCGTGCCGGCAGGTCCTCGCCGAGTTCGCGCCGGGGATGCGCGTGATCCTCGCCACGACCGGCGGCCTTCGCGAGGAGTCGACGCTCGCCGAGCTCCTGCCAGACCCCTTCCTGCCGGAAAGCCTTCGCTAGGGCGCGGACGTGCGGCGCACGTCGGCGTCTCGTGTGACCGCGTTCGAGGTCAGCTCTTCGTCTGGGCGTCGGTGAGCGCGCGATAGAAGGCCGTCGCCCGCGTCATGTCCAGCTCGTCGAGGCCGCCGCTGATGCGCTCCTGGGCGTGCTCGCCCGCGGACTCGAGGTGCAGCGTGCCGTAGTCGCGGATGAGCGAGAGCGGGAACGGCCGCGTGAGGCTCGCGTCCTGGATACGGTCGAGCAGGAGCGCCGCCTGATTGCGGTTGAGCACCCCCCAGGTGGCGATCACGCGACGGTCGGTGAGCACGAACCACGTGCGGCTCCAGGGGATCCACTTGACGACGATCCACAGGAGCAGCAGGGCCGCGACCCCGAGACAGAGATAGGAGAGCCACTCGAGCTGAGGGCTGCGGACGCCGGTCCCGCCGCCCGCGCCGCTCCGGCCGTAGAGGTACAGGGACGCGACGACGAGCGCGATCTCGAGGAGCGCCAGCGGCTCCCAGAGGAAGAGCGGGCGCGTCGCGAGGATGACGCGCTCGTTCGGCTCGAGGATGACATCGCCGGGCGCCTTCGCCATCGCGGCGGATCTTAGGCCAGCGCGCTCCCCGCGGTGGTCGCCTCCGCCGCGCCCGTCGCCGAGCGCACCAGCCGCTCGAGCAGTGCCTGCGCCTCGCCCGCGACGATGCCGGGCACGCTTCGCAGCTCCCGCAGCGCGCGATCGCGGTGCTCGGCGATCTCCTTGTCGATGACTTCGCGCACCGCGAGATCGTCGAGGATCTGACGGATTCCTTCGACGTTCTCCACCGGGAGCGGCGCCGGCGGCGCGAAGAGCTCGTCGAGGCGCGCGCGCACCTTGGGCGAGGATCGCTCGAACGCGAGGGCGACCGGGAGTGACTTCTTCCGCTTCACGAGGTCGTTCATCTCGACCTTGCCGGTGCGCTCGGTCGTGCCCCAGATGCCCTGGACGTCGTCGTGCGCCTGGAAGGAATGGCCGAACTCCGCGCCGAAACGCGTCAGCTGCTCGTGGACGCCGCGCTCGCCGGTGGCCAGGAGCCCGGCACCGCGCGCCGCCGCGCTGAAGAGCGCTCCGGTCTTCCTGGCGGCCATGGCGCGGTAGCGCTCCGCGGTCACGTCGGTGCGCGACTCGAAGCTGATATCCAGGAACTGCCCCTCGCACACGCGGACGCAGGTCTGGTCGAGCAGCGCCGCGAGGTCCAGCACCCGCTCGGCGGCGAAGCCCCGCTCGCGCAGGCGCTGCACCGCGAGCCGCGAGATGGCGTACATCCCGTCGCCCGCGTTGATCGCCTGCGGCACGCCCCACACCGACCAGACCGTCGGCCGGTGATGGCGGCGGGGATCCTGGTCCTCGATGTCGTCGTGGATGAGGGTGAAGTTGTGCAACAGCTCCACCGCCGCCCCGAGGGGGGTCGCCCGGGCGCTGTCGCCGCCGAGCGCTTCGAAGACGAGGGCGCACAGCAGCGGCCGCAGGCGCTTGCCGCCACGCGCGTGCTCGGCGTCGAGCCCGAGGTGGTACAGCATCATCCCGTAGAAGGGTTGAAGAGCGGGCTCGCCCTGCGTGAGGAGCGAGCGGATCTCGTCGTCGATCGCGGCGACGCGTCGTTCGTAGCCGGTCGGACCCACCGCCCTCCGATGATATGCGGCTACCATTCCTCCTGATGGCGTCGCGCACGTATCGTGCCGAGGCGATCGTCCTGCGGACGGTCGATCTCGGGGAAGCCGACCGCATCCTCGTGCTCTTCACCCGTCATTTCGGCAAGATCCATGTCGTCGCGAAGGGGATCCGACGCGCGACGAGCCGTATGGCCGGGCACGCGGAGCCGCTCACGCACGCCACCTACCAGCTCGCGCGCGGGCGCGAGCTCGACGTGCTCACGGGCGCGGAGGCGCGCGCGATCTACCCGACCCTGCGCGACGACCTCGGCAGCATCGCCGCGGGCTGGTACTGCGCCGAGCTCATCGACCGCTTCAGCGTCGAGCGCGCGCCGGCGGCGCCGCTCTTCGACCTCCTGGAGACCGCCCTTCGCCACCTCGACGCGGGCTTCGCGGCGCCCTTGGTGTGCCGCTGGTTCGACCTCCATCTCCTCGACCGCTCGGGCTTCCGCCCGGAGCTCGCGGTCTGCGTGTCGTGCCGCACCGCGCTCGAGGAGCGCGAGAACGCGTGGAACGCGGCGTCCGGCGGCGCGCTCTGCCCGTCGTGCGCGCATCGCGTCCCAGCCCTCGCGCTCTCGGTCCGCGCGCTGAAGTCCCTGCGGTACCTGCTCGTATCCGATTTCGCGAGCGCCGCGCGGCTCCGCGTCGACGGCGCCCTCGCGGGCGAGCTCGAGCGCCACATGCGCCTCTTCGTCCAGCACGTGATCGACCGCGACATCACCGCCGCGCGGCTCCTCGACGAGATCCGCGCGCTCCCCGCCCGGCCGGCTCCCGTCGTCTCATGACCGTCGCCCGTCGGGAGATGTCGGAGCAGGTCGCCGACAAGCTCACCTCGCTCGCGAAGCGCCGCGGCTTCGTGTTCCCCTCGAGCGAGATCTACGGCGGCGCGGGCGCCACGTGGGACTACGGCCCGCTCGGCGTCGAGCTGAAGAACAACGTGAAGCGCGCGTGGTGGAAGGCGATGGTGCAGCTGCGCGACGACATCGTGGGACTGGACGGCGCGATCCTCATGCACCCGCGCGTCTGGGAGGCCTCCGGGCACGTCGAGAACTTCACCGATCCGCTGGTGGAGTGCGGCAGCTGCCGCAAGCGGTTCCGCCTCGACGAGCTGCCGAATGGGGACGAGCTCGCGAGCGAATGGCGCACCGGCAAGGTGGACATGACCGAGGTGGCGTGCCCCAGCTGCGGCATGCGCAGGCTCGCGGAGCCGCGACGCTTCAACCTCATGTTCAAGACGTTCGTCGGCCCAGTCGAGGACTCCGCGTCGATCGCGTGGCTGCGCCCGGAGACGGCGCAGAGCATCTTCGTGGACTTCGAGAGCGTGCAGCAGTCGTCGCGCAAGAAGCTTCCGTTCGGGATCGCGCAGATCGGCAAGGCCTTCCGCAACGAGATCACGCCCGGCAACTTCATCTTCCGCTCGCGCGAGTTCGAGCAGATGGAGATGCAGTACTTCTGCCGTCCGGAGGACGCGCCGCGCC
Organism: Candidatus Limnocylindria bacterium; assembly: GCA_035651155.1. Taxonomy (GTDB): domain Bacteria; phylum Chloroflexota; class Limnocylindria; order P2-11E; family P2-11E; genus CF-39. The sequence continues at coordinate 39,240 of DASRGG010000016.1, forward strand.
TCTTCGAAGAGTGGAAGCAGCGACGCATCGAATGGCACAAGGCCTACGGCACGCCGGCCGGCCTGCTGCGCTTCCGCGATCACTCACCGGAGGAGCGCGCGCACTACGCCGCCGCGGCCACGGACATCCAGTTCCGCTTCCCGTTCGGGTGGCAGGAGATGGAGGGCGTCCACAACCGCACCGACTACGACCTTCGCCGCCATTCGGAGTACTCGGGTAAGGACCTGCGCTACTTCGACGAGGCGGCGAACGAGAAGCTCATCCCGTACGTCATCGAGACGTCGGTGGGCGCCGATCGCGCGACGTACGCGTTCCTCTGCGCCGCGTACGACGAGGAGCCGGACAAGGAGGGCGTGCGCGTGGTCCTGCGCCTCCACCGCGACCTCGCCCCCTACAAGGTCGCCGTCCTCCCGCTGTCCAAGAACGAGAAGCTCACGCCGCTGGCCCGCCAGGTCGCGGCATCGCTGCGGCCGCACTTCATGCTGGCGTACGACGAGACCCAGGCGATCGGCCGCCGCTACCGCCGCCAGGACGAGATCGGCACGCCGCTTTGCGTCACCGTCGACTTCGAGTCGCTCGACGACAGGCAGGTGACGATCCGCGACCGCGACACCATGGCGCAGTCGCGCGTCGCCATCGCGGAGCTCGTGCCCGCCCTGCGGGAGCGTCTCGGCGCCTAGCGCGCTCGCGCTCGCGGCCGTCGCGTACCTCGCCGCGCACGGCGCGCGCACGCCGCTCCTCGCGCTGCGCGGCCTCCTGCGCCCGCGCAACCTCGCGCTCGTCCTCGTGCCCGCCGTGGCGGTGGGCGCCGTCGCGCTGGCGCTCGCCGGGCGGATCGACGATCGCGCGAGCCAGGGCGCGCTCGCGGTCGCGCTCGTCCCGGCACCGCTCCTCGCGCCGGGCCTGGTCGGGCGCATGCGGGGCCGCGCGGATCTCGCGGGCGCGCTCGTCCTCGGCACGCTGCTGCTCTCGCTGCTCGTCGTCGGCGGTCGCGGCGCCCTCGCCGCGGGTGCGCTCTTCACCGCGACGGAGGCGTTCGCTCTCGCGGCGCTCTTCGCGAGCGCCCTGCCGGCGGTCCGTGACGCGATCCTCTCGCCGCTCGCATGGATCGGCTGGATCGCGGCGGCCGGGCTCGCGGTCGCGGCCGTCGTCGAGGCGCCCGCGCTCGATGCGACGTCGGCGCTCGTCGCGCTCGCGCTGCTCGTGGCTGGCGGGGGAAGCGCGGCGGTGATCGCGGCGCTCCAGCGGCGCGACATCCGCGCGGCGGTGTTCGGCTCCGGGCTGCGTGATCCCTTTCTCGCGGTGGCCCTCGCGTCCGTGGCGCTCGCGCCCGGTTCGAGCGCCGTCGCGCTCGCGTATGGGGTGTTTTGCCTAGTTCTCGCGGCGCTCTCTCTGCGCGGCCGGTAATCTCCGGGCGTGATCCCGTTCGTCACGACGGCCGTGTCGGCCGCCTTCGCGAGCGCCGTCGCGGTCCGCTACGTGCGCTCGCGACGGCCCGCGCTGCTCGCGTGGGCCATCGGCCTCGCGATGTTCGCGGTCGCCTCGCTCGCCGGCGCGCTCGCGCAGAACGGCGACCCGAGCGAGGCCGGGTACCGCGTCTTCTATCTCTTCGGCGGGATCCTCAACGTGGCGTGGCTCGCGCTCGGAACGGTCGTGCTCGTCGCGCCGCGCTGGAGCCGCGCCGCGCTGGCGATCGTCCTCGCGCTTACCGCGGTCTCGCTCTACGCGGCGGTCGCGGCGCCGGTGGACCTGCGGGTCGCGCTCAACACCGGAAAGGGGTATCCCGACGGCTCGCTGCCGCGGATCCTCGCGGCGATCGGCAGCGGCGTCGGCAGCGTCGTGCTCATCGGCGGAGCGCTGTGGTCCGCGTGGGTCTTCCTGCGGCGCCGCCACAACGGGCGGCGCGCCATCTCGAACATCGTCATCGCGGTCGGCGTGTTCATCGTCGCGGCCGGCGGCACGGCGACGTTCACCGGCGCGACCGGGATCCTGGAGTTCACGAACCTCATCGGCGTGGCCGTGATGTTCGCGGGATTCCTGCTGGCTTAGCGTCGGGCGGGCGGCCCGTTCGGCGTCGTGCCCGTCTCCATCGGGAGCTCTTCGTCGGCGACCAGACGTCCCGCGAAGCGCCGCGCCACGAGCGTGAGGCCCGCGGTGAGCGCGCTCGCGGCGGCCTCCCAGACCATCCGCTTGACGCGGGGGCCCTCCTCGACCTCGCCGATCTCCTTCCGGAGCTGCTCGCGAAGCCGCGTGCGGGCGCGGCCACGCAGCCTGTCGACGCGGCCGCCGAGTCGCGCGATGAGCGCGTCGAGGTCCTTGTCGTTCCGGCGCCGGCTGCGCTCCGCGAGCGAGCGCAGCGTGCCGACGGTGCCGGCCGCGAGGACGGAACCCAGCGTGCCGAACACCGCGATGGGGTTGCGCCGCGCGAGGCGGCGCACGTCGAGATCCTCCTTCAGGCGCTCTTGGAGCACCCGGAGGTCGGAGTCGATCGTCGCACGGAGCGCGCTTAGCTCGCGGTCCGTCCGAGCAGACGGGCTTTCGCCCACCGTACCGTCTCCTTCCACGAGCTGATGGACCGCGTCGGTCCTCGCAGCTCGAGCCTCTTGTATCCGCGGAACCCGGTGAGGCCCGCGCCGAGCAGGAACAGCAGCAGCACGGCCAGCGCGGACGCCCACCACGGCAGCACGATCGCGATGAGGGCGATGACCAGGACGACGAGGGCCATGAGCGCGCCGAGCGCGAACGCGAGCGCGACGCCGAGCCACATGAGCGCGCGGACGTTCGCGCGTACGATCTCCGCGATCTCCTGCCGCGGCAGCTCGAGCTGCTTGCGGATGTACACGCGGACGTTGTCGCGGATCCGGCCGAGGAGGGTGCGGTAGCCCGGTCGCTCATACATCGCCGGCCGACTTTAACGCACGTGACATGCCGGGCCGCGCGCTCGCCTCCGGAGCGAGTGCCGCCGCGCGCCTCCCCTCGCCGGGTGCGACGCGCGCGTTCCTGCGAGAATCACCAGCGACAAGGAGGAGGTGCCGTTCATGCCCGCTCGCCGAAGGACCGCGACGCGCAAGACCGCCGCGAGGAAGAAGTGGGTCTACCTCTTCTCAGGTGGGAAGGCCGAGGGCGACGCGTCGATGCGTGCGCTGCTTGGCGGCAAGGGCGCGGGACTCGCCGAGATGACGAACGCCGGTCTGCCGGTGCCCCCGGGCTTCACGATCACCACCGAGGCCTGCAACGCGTACTTCGCCGCGAACAAGCAGCTGCCGCGCGGACTCTGGGAGCAGGTCGAGAGGGGCATCGCGACGATCGAGAAGGCCGCCGGGAAGAAGCTCGGCGACACGAAGAATCCGCTGCTCGTGTCGGTCCGGTCGGGTGCCGCGATGTCGATGCCCGGGATGATGGACACGGTCCTGAACCTCGGCCTCAACGACGAGACGCGCGAGGGCCTCGAGCGCCTCACCAACAATCCGCGCTTCGCGTGGGACGCGTACCGCCGCTTCATCTCGATGTTCGGCCGCATCGTGCTCGGCATCCCCGGCGAGGCGTTCGAGCACGCGCTCGAGGCGAACAAGAGGAAGAGCCGCGCGGCGACCGACGCCGACCTGCGGCCGGACGCCCTCCGCCAGCTCGTCGCGGAGTACAAGGAGATCGTGAAGCGCGAGACGAAGAAGGATTTCCCGACGGAGCCGCGCGCGCAGCTGCGCCTCGCGATCGAGGCGGTCTTCCAATCGTGGTTCGGCAGGCGCGCGGTGGACTACCGCAACCAATTCAAGATCCGGCACGACCTCGGCACCGCCGTGAGCGTCGTGACGATGGTCTTCGGAAACATGGGCAACGACTCCGGCACCGGCGTCGCGTTCACGCGCGATCCGAACACCGGCACCAAGGAGCTCTACGGCGAGTACCTCGTGAACGCGCAGGGCGAGGACGTCGTGGCGGGCATCCGCACGCCCTCGAAGATCGCGCAGCTGAAGAGCGAGATGCCGAAGGTCTACGAGCAGCTCGAGAAGATCGCGAAGCGTCTCGAGAAGCACTACCGCGACGCGCAGGATCTCGAGTTCACCATCGAGCGCGGCAAGCTCTACATGCTGCAGACGCGCAGCGCCAAGCGGACCGCCCGGGCGGCGGTGAAGATCGCGACGGACATGGTCGGCGAGGGTCTCATCACGAAGGACGAGGCGATCCGGCGCGTCGATCCGGCCCAGGTCGAGCAGCTCCTCCTTCCGCGCTTCGACGACAAGGAAGTCGAGAAGGCGCGCGGGGAGGGGCGCTATCTCGCGAAGGGCCTCAACGCGTCGCCGGGCGCCGCGACGGGTCGCGCCGTGTTCGACGCCGACCGCGCCGTGGAGCTCAAGGGCGCGAAGCAGCTCGTCGTGCTCGTGCGCCCGGAGACGAGTCCCGACGACTTCCACGGGATGGTCGCCGCGACGGGCATCCTCACCGCGCGCGGCGGCTCCACCTCGCACGCCGCCGTCGTGGCCCGCGGGCTCGGCCTGCCGTGCGTGTCGGGCTGCGCCGCGCTCGACATCGATCTCGGCAAGCGCGAGATGCGCGTGAACGGGAAGGTCGTCAAGGAAGGCGAGCCGATCTCGATCGACGGCACGACCGGCGAGGTCTTCGCCGGCGAGCTGCCGACGATCCTGCCGAACTTCAAGGGCGAGAAGGAGCTCAGCGAGCTGCTCTCGTGGGCCGACAAGCGGCGCACGCTCGGCGTGTGGGTGAACGCGGATACGCCGGAGGAATGCCGCCTCGCCCGCGAGCTCGGCGCCGAGGGCGTGGGCCTGGCGCGTACCGAGCACATGTTCCGGCAGGCGGAGCGCCTGCCCATCGTGCAGGACATGATCATGGCCGACGACACGGAGGGACGGAAGAAAGCCCTCGCGAAGCTCCTGCCGTTCCAGCAGGGCGACTTCGTCGAGATGTACACGGCGATGGATGGGCTCTCGGTCGTCATCCGCCTCATCGACCCTCCGCTCCACGAGTTCCTGCGCGAATACGCCGACCTCGACGTCGAGATCGCCGTCGACAAGGCGCTCGGGAAGGACGGCGCGCAGATCGAGAAGAAGGAGAAGATCTGGAAGCGGCTCGAGCAGATCCAGGAGGACAACCCGATGCTCGGGCTCCGCGGCTGCCGGCTGCTCCTCGTCTATCCGGAGATCCTCGAGATGCAGATCCGCGCCATCCTCGGTGCGGCCATCGACGCGGCGGAGCAGGGCGTCCGCGCCAAGCCCGAGATCATGATGCCGCTCGTCGGCACGATGGGTGAGCTCGACCGCCTGCACGAGCAGGTCGTCCAGGTCGCCGAGACCGTCTTCAAGGAGCGCGGCCGCCGCGTGCCGTACAAGTTCGGCACGATGATCGAGATCCCGCGCGCGTGCCTCATCTCGGACGAGATCGCGACGAAGGCCGAGTTCTTCTCCTTCGGCACGAACGACCTCACGCAGACGATCCTCGGCATCTCGCGCGACGACGCGCAGAAGAGCTTCCTCACGCAGTACGTCGAGAAGAAGATCATCCCGAACGACCCGTTCCAGGTGCTCGACCGCGAGGGCGTGGGGGAGATGATGCGCATCTCGATCCAGAAGGGGCGCACGACGCGGCCGGATCTGAAGATCGGCATCTGCGGCGAGCACGGCGGCGATCCGTCGTCGATCGAGTTCTGCCATCAGGTGGGGCTCACCTACGTGTCGCCCTCGACCTACCGCGTGCCAGTGGCGCGTCTTGCGGCCGCGCAAGCCGCGCTGGCGGGCGCAGCGGAGCGGGACCGCTAGGTCGTCAGCGTCGCCGTAGCTCTCCCCAGAGCGGTCCGTTCGGACTCTTCCGGGTGTCGACGCGGACCCCGAAGGCCGACGGGTTCGCGACGAGGGCCTCCACGCGGCTCATCGGGATGGCGCGATTCGTGGACGAGAACGTCCCTTTGCCGTTCCGCAGGTCGCGACGAACCATGCGGCCCCCGTGAGACAGATACCGCGCGGTGTCGCATCGAGCCAGACGTCGCGACGCCGACGCATCCGCGCTCCGATCCGTCCGACGCGGGCGCAGCGGCCGGCTGGTTAGCGAAGGTCGGCAACAAGGGCGATCGCGAATGCCGGAGTGGTCTCGCTCGGACTCGATGACTGCGCCGAGGGGACCGCGCGCTGACCGCGCGCATAGATCGCGGTCATCACGAGGAGCAGGAACATCGCGCGTGGTGACCGAGCGTCCAGGTCCGCGAGTCTCGTCTCGTCGGATAGTCTGTAGCCCCAATGGCGACCGGAATGGAGCGCGAGGCCAAGCTCTCGCGGGCGAGGAGCGTGGCATCGCTGCGCATCCGCGAGCACGCCGAGGAGCTCGAGGCGAAGGAGCTCGCCGCGCACGCGACGAAGGCGGTGACAGCGAAGCGTGCTGTCGCGGAGGAGCCGTCGCCGACCAGGACGAATTTCGCCCTCGACCGCGACCGCATCGTCCACAGCAAGGCCTTCCGCCGCACGAAGCACAAGACGCAGGTCTTCCTCGCGCCCGTGGGCGACCACTACCGCACCCGCCTCACGCACATCCTCGAGGTGAGCCAGATCGGCCGCTCGATCGCGCGGTCGCTGCGCCTGAACGAGGACCTCGTGGAGGCCATGGCGCTCGGCCACGACATCGGCCACACGCCGTTCGGTCACGTCGGGGAGGAGCTGCTCGCGAAGTTCCTGCCGGACGGGTTTCGCCACAACGAGCAGAGCGTGCGCATCGCCGAGCGGCTCGAGAAGGGCGGCGCCGGCCTCAATCTGACGCACGAGACGCTCGACGGCATCCTGAAGCACAGCGCGCCGACCTCCGGTGGGGTCGAGACGGCGGCGTGGGGCGAGCCGGAGACGCCCGAAGGCTGGGTCGTCCGCTACGCCGACAAGATCGCCTACCTCCACCACGACATCGACGACGCGATGCGCGCGGGCATCACCTCCGAGGAGGACCTTCCGAACGACGTGCGCGCCGCGCTCGGCCGCGACCGCGCCGAGCGCCTCGACACGATGATCTACGACGTCATCGTCACCTCCTACGGCAAGCTCGAGGTCACGATGAGCCCCGAGGTGCTCGAGGCGACGAACACGCTGCGCAAGTTCATGTTCGACCACGTGTACCTCGCCGGTCCGGCGAAGACCGAGGACCAGAAGGCGCAGGGCGTGCTGTGGGAGCTGCTCCAGTACTTCGAGCGCCATCCCGAGCGAATGCCGCAGGAGCACCAGCGCATCGCCGAGCGCGACGGCACCAAGCGAGCCGTGGCCGATTACATCGCCGGGATGACCGACCGCTACGCGCTCGACACGTACACGAGCCTCTTCGTCCCCTCGGCGTGGGGCGCGCTCTAGGGATCTGTACAGAATCCTGTACACTTGGCCCAGTCATGAAGACGCTCCCGCTGACCGAGGCGCGCAAGGACCTGTCGAAGATCGTCGATGAGGTGTCGACCGCGCACGAGCACGTTGTGATCACGAAACAGGGCAAGCCCGAGGCGGTCGTCATGTCGGCCGACGAGTTCGAAGGGTGGCAGGAGACGCTCGAGATCCTCTCCGATCCTGCCGCCATGCGTGGCATCCGCCAGGGTGAGCGCGACATCAGGGCTGGTCGCGTGCATCGTTGGGAGGATGTCAAGGCGCGCCTGCATCGCTAGCGCGTGCCGGAGGTCCTCCTTTCCGAGCGCGCGCGACGGGAGCTGCTGCGGCTGGCGCGCCCGTATCTCGCGGCGGTGGAGGCGGGGATCGACCGACTCGCGCAGGATCCGCTCGAGGGCAAGGGTCTTCGTGGCGATCTCGGCGGTCTGCGGTCGCTGAGGATCGGCTCGTACCGCATCGTGTACGCGTTCGACGCGCGTCGGGGGAGGGTCGAGATCGTCTGGATACGTCACCGCAGGGAGGCGTACCGCTGAGCCGTGCCCGGTGATTTCGATACGGTCAAGGAGCGCATCGACATCGTCGCGCTCGTCGGCGAGCGCGTCGCGCTCAAGAAGGCGGGGAAGGTCTACAAGGGCCTCTGCCCCTTCCACATCGAGAAGACGCCGTCGTTCCAGGTCGATCCGGAGCGTCGCACGTACCACTGCTTCGGATGTGGCCAGCACGGCGATGCCTTCACCTGGCTCGAGAAGATGGACAACCTCGAGCCGGTCGAGGCGCTGAAGGTCCTCGCCGAGCGCGCCGGCGTCGAGCTCGCGCGCCGCGCGCCCGAGGAGCGCGAGCGCGAGACGCGTCTCCTCAAGGTGAACGAGACCGCGCACTTCTACTTCCGCCAGGCGCTGCGCGGCACCGAGAAGGGCAAGGCCGCCGCCGCGTACCTCGCGACGCGCGGGATCGCGCCGGAGACGATCGAGAAGTTCGGCCTCGGCTACGCGCCGGATATCTTCAACGGCCTCCTCGGCTATCTGAAGAAGAAGGGCTTCAGCGAGGAGGAGGGTCTCGCCGCCGGCGTGCTGACGCAGACCGACCGCGGCACCTTCGACCGCTTCCGCGATCGCCTCATGGTCCCGATCCGCGACACGAAGGGCCGCGCCATCGCGTTCGGCGGCCGCGCGATGCGCCCGGACCAGCAGGCCAAGTACCTGAACACGACGAACACGCTCCTCTTCAACAAGAGCGAGACGCTCTACGCCTTCGACGTCGCGCGGTCGGCGATCCGCGGCGAGAGCGTCGCGGTCATCGTGGAGGGGTACTTCGACGCGATCGCCTGCCACCAGGCCGGCATCGCCAACGTGGTCGCCTCGATGGGCACGGCGCTCACGCCGGAGCAGTACCTCCGACTCCAGGACATGAAGATCGAGCGCGTGGTCGTGGCCTTCGACGGCGACGCCGCGGGCCAGCGCTCCGCGGAGCGGCGCGGCCGCGATCTCCTGCCGCTGCTCCAGCGCCATCGCGCCGGGCAGGTGAGCACCCGGGGCTACGCGACGCTGTACGTCACCGTCCTGCCCGAGGGGAAGGACCCCGACGACCTCGCGCGATCCGAGCCGGCCAGGCTGCGCGGGCTCATCACGGACGCGGCGAGCCTGCTGGAGTTCCTCATCGCCAAGATCCAGGAGCGCTCGCGCCTCGATCGGCCCGAGGGGCAGATCCGCTTCGTCGAAGAGGTCGCCGAGCTCCTCGCCCGGGAGCCCGACCCGGTCCGGCGCGACCCGTACGTGACCCTTGTGGCCAATCGGGCCGGGCTCGATCCGAGCCTGCTGCGCGAGCGTATCCAGGGTGCCGAGCGGGCCGCGAGCCGGGCGGCGCCGGCGCCGGCGAGGCCCGCGGACCGGCTTTCGGAGGTCGCGGCGGCCCTCGAGAAGGTCCCCGGGAAACAAACGCCGCTTCAAGAGCGTTACGTAATGGCACTATTGATGCGGTTCCCGGAGGAAGTCGCGCGCGCCGACCTCGATCCCACTGACCTGAGCGACCCCGACCTGCGGGCCCTCTTCGAACACCTACAGGCTGGGGAGCGCACGTCGTCCGACCTGCCGGCTCATCTCGCCGCCATAGCCGCGGCGCTCAGCGCTACCGCGCAAGAGCTCGGTCAGGAGAACGACCCGGGACAGGCGATCGAGATCGCGTCGCAGCTCCTGCGGGTCCAGCGCCTGCGGGACCGTCTCGGTGAGAAGCGTGCTCTGCTCGCTCGGGCCGCCGACGGCGACGTCGCGGAGCTCGCCACGGAGGTCGAGCAGCTGGCGAACGAGCTGGCAGCCGCGATGGGGCGGGTGGAGCGTCGCACGGTGCTGCATGGGGATACGGAGCGAAAAGAGAGCGAATGAAGACGTTGAAAGCAGCGGCCAAAGAGAAGGACGACGGCAAGGCCGCCGCTCCTGAGCGCACGGGCATCCATCCCGAGCACAAGGAGCAGGCCGAGCGCCTCCTCGCGCGTGGACGGCAGCAGGGCTACGTCACGCAGGAGGACGTCGTCCGCGCGATCCCGGACGCCGAGCCGGGCGAGATCGAAGAGCTGCTCCTCGCGCTCGACGACAACAACGTCGAGATCCTCGAGGCCGAGCGCGGTCCGAACTGGTCCCAGGTCAAAGAGGAAGAGGAAGAGACCGAGGAGATGCAGCGCGAGGACGCCATCTCGGCGGTGCTCGCGTCGGACCTCATCAGCGTCGACGACCCCGTCCGCATGTACCTCAAGGAGATCGGGAAGGTCCCACTCCTCACGGCGGAGGAAGAGGTCAACCTCGCGAAGTCGATCGAGCTCGGCGAGCAGGCGCTCGTGTCGCCGGCCCTCTCGGCCGTGCACCTGTACGAGCTCGGTGTCGAGACCAAGAAGCGCATGGCCGTCGGCCGTCCGAAGGAGTACGTGGACGAGGCGACGCGCTTCACCATGAAGTCGCTGCGCCACACGCTCAACGACGAGGAGGGCGGCAAGGAGCTGAAGCGGCTCACGAACCGCCTCCTCAAGCTGCGCGATCCGCTGAAGGCGGAGGCGAACAGCAAGGAGATCTCGACCGAGGCGCGCATCCTCATCGAGGAGACCGTCGCTCTCGTCGACGCGGCACGCCGCGATCCCGAGCGTCTGGCGTTCCGCATCCTGCCGCAGTACGCGAAGATCCACGGCCCGGCCGAGGGCGCGGAGCGCCTCGGCGAGCTCGTCATGCTCGGCCAGGAGATCCGCGACGTCCTCGTGAAGCATCTCGACCAGCTCGTCGTCGCGGACCCCGACGAGCAGCGCGGTCTGCGCCGCCTCGCGGACGAGCTCATCCAGAAGGGCGACGACGCGCGCCACAACCTGACGGAGGCGAACCTTCGTCTCGTCGTGTCGATCGCGAAGAAGTACATCGGCCGCGGCATGTCGTTCCTCGACCTCATCCAGGAGGGGAACATCGGCCTCATCCGCGCGGTCGAGAAGTTCGACTACCGCAAGGGCTACAAGTTCTCGACCTACGCGACGTGGTGGATCCGTCAGGCCATCACGCGCGCCATCGCCGACCAGGCGCGGACGATTCGCATCCCGGTCCACATGGTGGAGACGATCAACAAGCTCATCCGCGTGTCGCGTGGCCTCCTGCAGGAGCTCGGTCGCGAGCCGACCGCGGAGGAGATCGCCGAGCGGATGCTCATCACGCCGGACAAGGTCCGCGAGATCGTGAAGGTCTCGCAGGAGCCCGTCTCGCTCGAGACGCCCATCGGCGAGGAGGAGGACAGCCACCTCGGGGACTTCATCCCCGACAACCAGGCCCTGGCGCCGTCCGACGCGGCGAGCCACAAGCTCCTGAAGGAGCAGGTGGAGAGCGTCCTCGAGGGGCTCACGCTCCGCGAGCGCCGCGTGCTCCAGCTGCGCTTCGGCCTCGAGGACGGTCGCACCCGCACCCTCGAGGAGGTCGGCCGCGAGTTCAACGTGACGCGCGAGCGCATCCGCCAGATCGAAGCGAAGGCGCTCCGCAAGCTGCGGCATCCGTCGCGGAGCCGCAAGCTCAAGGACTACCTCGAGTAGCGAGGGACAGGGGCGCCGCGAGGCGCCCCTTTTCTATCTCGTGCCGCCCCAGCGCTCGTAGCTGACGAGCTCGGAGAGCGGCTTGCGGCCGCCGGTGCGCCCATTCGGGCGCGGATCCCTGGTGGAGGTCGGCCGTCCGATCATCACGATCTGGTGCGCGACGCGGTCGGCGGGGATGCCGAGGATCCGCTTCGCCTCGTTCTCCCGCGCCTCGTCCCCGTACCACGCGACGCCGCCGCCGTAGCCGAGCTCGTGCGCGGCGATGAGGATCCGCTCGGTGACGCGTCCCTCGTCGTACGCCACGCTCGTCCTCGACCCCTCGAGGACGATCGCGATGCCGACGGGCGCGGTCTCCAGCCAGCTGATCGCGGTGCGGAGGTGCGCGAGCTTGCGCAGCCGATCCCTGTCCGTCACGGCGATGAAGTGCCACGGCTGCGCGTTCCGCGACGAGCCCGTCCAGCGGGCGACCTCCAGGATCTTCCGCAGGACGTCGTCGGGCACGCGCTCGGTCGAGTACTGGCGGATCTGCCGGACGGTGCGGAGGCGCTCGATCATCCTCTCGAAGGTAGCATCCTCGCGTGGAACGATCCGACGTCGACCCGGGCGAGCTCGAACGCCTCGCGTCCGCCCTGCGTCTCGCCGAATCCGCGCTCGAGGAAGCGCTCGAGGCGGCCGAGAATCTCGGCAGCTTCGACCGGCGCTTCGACGTGCCGCGCGCGCTCGCAGGCGCGCAGCGTCTCGTGCAGAACGCGAAGGACGCCGTCAGCGCGGCGCGCAGGCCGTAACGCCCTGCTCGTCGAGAGCATGGAGGGCCTGACGATCGGACCTCTCGCGGACGAGGTGACCGTCCACCTCGCGTGGGGCTGGCGGCGCGCACTCGGCGTGGGGCAGGCGTCTGGGCGCGGGTCGGACGCGGCCGGCGTTCGTCTTCGAGGCGATCCGGCGCTAGAGTGAGCCGCGATGAGCGAGCATGAGCCGCGGATCACGGAGCAGCCCCGCCTCGAGGAGCACCGCGTCTACGCGCTGCTCGCCTTCCCGATCTTCGGCATCACGCTCCTCATCGTCGTCCTGATCGCGACGCTCGGGACGAAGTGACCTTCGTCCGCCGTCCGGCGGGCAGCTTCCACGCCACCTCGGCGGGCAGCTCGTCGCGCAGTATCGGCTCCAGCGCCGCCACGTACGCCTCGAAGCGCTGACCGACGCGCTCGCCGACGCCGTCGTCGCCGAGCGCGAAGGGCTCCCAGACGCGCGACCAGCCCCTGTCCCACTCCTCGATCCGCACGCCGGCGCCGAGCGCGCGCTTGACCTGCTTCGCGCGCGAGCGGAAGGCGCCGAGGAGCCGTGCGTTCGTCAGCTCGTCGGCCTCGAAATGCAGGCCGACCTCGACGACCTTCGCGTGATGGCGGACCCAGATCTCGTAATGCAGCGCGGGATTTCCGTACCAAGCCTTCGCCATCCACGAGGTGCTCTTCCACCGGAAGTCGCGCAGGTCCGCCGGCAGCGTGTGGCGCAGCGAGGCGGGGATGGCGCGGAAGACGCCCGACCAGTCGCGCATCAGGGCGTCCGCGCTCGGAGCGCGAGGTCGACGATCCCCGTGAGCGCGGGATAGGCGAGACCGAAGAGCGTCACGAACGCCAGGACCGCGCCGCGCGCCGGATGCTCGACCATCCCCCAGATCGCGTCGCCGATCCGGGCGCCGATCGGGAAGAGCGCGGCGCCGAGGAGTGCCGATCCGGGCGCGTCCTTCCAGATCAGCGCGGTCGCCGTCGCGAACGCCGCGCCCGCGACGACCCAGCCGACCGTCGAGACGCGGCGCCTGCCGTTCAGCGCGAGCGCGATCCCGGGGGCGAGGAACGGCACGAGCTCGCTCGTCCGGGTCGCGACGAGCGTGAGCCCGAGCATGAGCAGCGGCCGCGGGTCGAGGTGGCGCACGAGCGACAGCGCCGCGCCCGCGGAGAGCGACGCGAGCGGCACGAAGAGCGGATTCATCCGGTCGAGGTCGTACGCGAGGTAGATCCGAGCGGTGTGCTGGAATGCGGGCTCGGCGGCGAGCACCGGGATCGACGCGACGAGCTCGATGAAGTCCCGCGTCAGATTCGTGCCGATCGGGCCGGTGAAACGCTCGCCCGCCGTCGCGATGAGGAGGAAGCCGAACACGATGGCGCTCGGCCAGCCGATCGGCCTGCGGTCGCGGAGCGCCCACCGGCACGCCACGATGCCGACGAACGCGACGAATATGCCCGCGCCGAGCATCGAATGCGGGAGCGACCAGCCGGTCTCGTCGAGCCCGAACGCGGTGTGCCAGGTGCCGTCGAAGACGCCGGCAAGCGCCGTCACGACGAACCCGCCGCCGGCGATCGCGATCGGACCGGGGACGGGAAAGGGGAGTGGCGGCAGCGCGAAGGCGTCGCCGAAGTGCGCGCGCAGCGAGGGCGTGAGCGCGACGTACGCGAGCGTGAGGGTCGCGCCGAGATGCATCGTGTAGATGAAGAGGTGCGGCGGAGAGAAGAAGTCCTCGAACGGATGCTGCGTGTGCCACATGCGGTCCCACGAGAATCCGACGCCGAACGCGAGGAGATCGCAGGCGGCCGCGACCCAGAGGGCGCGGTATGCGGTGTCGAGGGAATGGTCGAGGGAGCGCACGGGCAATGCGGTCGTGGTCGCCATCGAGACGCATACGGTAGAATCGACTCGCTTTCCCTGGTAGCTCAGTGGTAGAGCGAGCGGCTCGTGGTCAAGGGCAGCCCCTTGGGGAAACTCAGGGGTGTTACTGGGTGAATTGCGGGAAACCTACGGCGTGTTGTCGCCATGGCAATCCGCAGCCAAGCTCGGGGCAAAGCTCCGGGAAGGTTCAGAGACTATGCGCCCGGCGCCTAAGGCCTACAGGGCTATGGCGAAGAGATAGTCCACGCCCGCGGGAAACCGCGGGGTTCTGTGTAACCGCCAGGTCGGAGGTTCGAATCCTCCCCAGGGAGCAGAAGATCAGGTCGACGGACCTGGTCTTCTTTCGTTTCCCCGCCCTGCCGATTGGCGCCCTGGCGTGGATAGAACTAATGTTCCATGATGCTCACGTGCGAGTCCTGCGGCAGCGCTTTCGAACCGTATGCGGTTATCGATGGCGTCCGGCTCAACCTCGGTGGCCGAAAGCATTGCCGTGCGTGTGCGCCGCTTCGTCGCCTCGCACGTCCTCGAAAGCGGGTCCCACGGCGCCTTCGGATGAATGTCTGTGAGTCATGCGGGGCCGAGTTCCCGAGTCGGATGGAGATCGACGGCGTCGTGCGGAACCTTCAGCACCGACGCTTCTGCCTCGGCTGCTCGCCATTCGGTGCCCACAACACGGCCAGGACGCCGCCGGGTGCGCTCGGCGCGGATGAGCTGGTCGAATACCGACGCAGGCGTCGCAACGCGAAGACCCTTCGCTATCAGAAGAAGCGCCGAAGAGAAATGAAGAGCCGCCTCGTCGCCGCGCTCGGAGGGCGCTGCGTCGACTGCGGCTACGCGGGCACCGTCGCGGCGCTGGATTTCCATCACCGCGAGTCCCTGGCGAAGGACTTCGCGATCAGCGCGTTCGGCGGCTCGTGGACGAGGCTCGTCGCCGAAGCCGCAAAGCGTGACCTCATTTGCGCGAACTGCCACCGTCTTCGACATCTCGCTGAAGACGCCTTGCGCGAAACGAGCGCCGTGGTCAGATTTCGCCGCGCCCTGAAGATCCGCGCGGTGGCGCACATGGGCGGCGTCTGTGCTGGCTGCGGCCGACGGGGAGCACCGGCGATGTTCGACTTCCATCACGTCGACGCCTCTGAGAAAGACTTCGGCATCGGCCAAGACGGCATACCCCGCCGTTGGTCGAGAGTCGTCGCCGAGCTCGCCAAGTGCGTGATGCTCTGCGCGAGCTGTCATCGCGAGGTCCACGCCGGCGTGCGCGAGCTCGATGAGGGGCTGCGCGGTCTCGCGGAGGATGCGCTCGCGTACGTCGCGTAGGGTCGCGTGGCACTATCCGAACCGTGGCGCGTTCCTTCGAGGACTTCAAGGTCGGCGACGTGTACCGATCGGCCGTCGGCCGGACGGTGAGCCAGGCCGACAACACCTGGTTCACGCTGCTGACCCACAACACCAATCAGATCCACTTCAACGCGCACTACGCCGCCGCGACCGAGTTCAAGCGGCCGCTCGTGAACAGCTTCTTCACGCTCGCGGCGGTCGCCGGGCTCCTCGTGAGCGAGACGAGCGAGCGGGGCGTCGCGCTCGGCATCAGCGACGTGACGCTGCCGCACCCGCTCTTCGAAGGAGACACGCTCTACGCCGACGCCGAGGTCGTGGCGGCGCGCGCGTCGAAGTCGCGGCCCGGCTGGGGCATCGTCACGCTTCGGATGCGCGGCTTCACCGAGACAGGGACGGTCGTGCTGGTGATGACGCGCACGATCATGGTCCCGACCCGCGCCCAGACCTCGACGATCCCGTACCCGGAACCGCGCCCCTGAGCATGGATTTCGGACGCGTGCAGGAGCACGACGAGATACGTCAGGCCGTCCGCGATCTCTGCGCGCGCTTCCCCGACGCGTACTGGCGCGACCTCGACCGGCGCAGCGCCTACCCCGAGGAGTTCGTACGCGCGCTCACCGAGGCGGGTTGGCTCGCGGCGCTCATACCGGCGGAGTACGGGGGAGCGGGGCTCGGCATCACCGAGGGCGCGCTGATCCTCGAGGAGATCAACGCCTCCGGCGGCAACGCCGCCAGCGCGCACGCGCAGATGTACACCATGGGCACGGTCCTGCGGCACGGCAGCGAGGAGCAGAAGCGACGCTACCTCCCGCGCATCGCGAGCGGCGAGCTCCGCCTGCAGGCCTTCGGCATCACGGAGCCCGAGGCCGGCTCGGAGACGGCGCGTATCCGCACCACGGCGACGCGTCGTGGCGACGAGTGGGTCGTGACCGGGAAGAAGATCTTCATCTCGCGCACGCTCCAGTCCGATCTGCTGCTCCTGCTCGCGCGCACGACGCCGTACGAGGAGCTGAAGGACAAGACGCGCGGCCTGTCGGTGTTCCTCGTCGACCTCAAGGCGGCGGTCGCGGCGGGCACCATCACGATCCGCCCGATCGAGACGATGCTCAACCACCACACCACGGAGCTGTTCATCGAAGGCCTCACGCTCCCGGCGAGCGCGCTGGTGGGGCAGGAGGGCAACGGCTTCCGGCACATCATCGACAGCTGGAACGCCGAGCGGATCCTCATCGCCTCCGAATCGCTCGGCGACGGACGGTGGTTCGTGCGCCGCGCCGCGAAGTACGCGAACGAGCGCGTCATCTTCGGGCGGCCCATCGGCGCGAACCAGGGCGTGCAATTCCCGCTGGCCCGCGCGCACGCCGCGCTCACCGCCGCGACCCTCGTGCGCGACAAGGCCGCGTGGCTCTTCGATCGCGGCGAATCGTGCGGGCCCGAGGCGAACATGGCGAAGCTCCTCGCGTCGCAGGCGGCCTGGGACGCCGCGAACGCGGCGATGGACGCGTACGGCGGCTACGCGTTCGCGACGGAGTTCGACGTCGAGCGGAAGTTCCGCGAGACACGGCTCTACATCACCGCGCCGGTGAACAACAACCTCGTCCTCGCCTACATCGCCGAGCACGTCCTGGGACTCCCGAAGTCGTACTGATGGACGCGCCGATGCGCTCGCTCCTCTTTACGCCCGGCCATCGCGAGACCATGGTCGCGCGGGTCATCGACGCGAAGCCGGGGGCGGCGCCGGACGTCGCGCTCCTCGATCTCGAGGACTCGGTCCCGGCCGCGGAGAAGGAGAACGCGCGGCGCGCCATCGCGTCCGCGCTCGCGCGTCCCCGCAACGGGGCGCTGCGCTACGTGCGCACCGGCCGCGCGCTCTCGGACGACGCGGAGGCGGACCTCGCGGCGGCGGTGCGCCCGGGGCTCGACGGCATCCTCGCGCCGAAGGTGGAGCGCCCGGAGGAGCTCGCGCTCCTGGACGAGACGCTCGCCGAGCGCGAGGCCGAGGCCGGGCTCGCGAGGGGCTCGCTCCATGTGATCGCCGCGATCGAGAGCGCGGCCGCGCTCATCGACGCGCCGCGCATCGCCCGGGCGCCGCGGGTCATCGGGCTCATGTTCGGATCGGAGGACTTCGCCGCGGACCTGGGCCTGCCGACGCGCCGCGAGGGCGAGGCCGCGGAGCTGCTCTACGCGCGCTCGGCGATCGTCGTCGCGGCGGTGGCCGCCCGCGTCCTCGCGTTCGACGGCATCTGGGCGGACTTCAAGGACGAGGCGGGGCTGCGAGCCGACGCGCTCCGCGGCCGGCGGCTCGGATTCGCCGGCAAGCAGTGCATCCATCCCGGTCAGATCGCGGTCGTGAACGAGATCTTCTCGCCGTCGCCCGACGAGGCCGCCCACGCGCGCCGGGTCGTCGAGGCCTACGACGCCGCGCTGGCGAAGGGGCTCGGGGCCGTCGCCCTCGATGGCGAGATGCTCGACCCGCCGATCGTCGAGCGCGCGCGGCGCGTGCTCAGGATGACGCGGTCGTGAGGTCGCGGGCGGTGAGCGCGAGGATCGCCACGGAGCAGACGGCGACGCTCACGCACCAGGGACAGATCGCCCCGAGCACGAACACCTCGACGTAGGAGAGGTACGCGACGTACAGCGTCGCGCCGAGCGCGAGGCCGAAGAGCGCGGCGTCGAGACGCGGGTCGTCGCTCGCGAGTCGCGCGACCGCGACCGCGAGGATCGCGGCCATGCCGACGAGGCCGAGGAGCGCGACGGGGACCGGCCCGAGCATCGAGTAGCGGCTTGTCTGCACGACCTCGCATCCGCCGACGCCGACGCAGAGCGCGAGCGATCCCGAGTAGTGGACCCAGGTCAGGTAGGCCGAGACCGTGGTCCCGACGACCGCGAGCGCGACCGCGAGCCGCCGGCTCGTGATGCTCAGCGGCCCGCGAGGAGCGGGTCGATGATGTTCTTCATCTCGTCGAACGAGTACGCGCCCTCGAGCTTGCGTCCGTTCACGTACAGGGTCGGCGTCTTCGACACGCCCTTGCCCTGCCCGACCTTCTGCTCGTCGCGGACCGTCTGCGCGTACTTCCCGGAATCCACGCACGCGGCGAAGCCCGGGCCCAGTCCGAGG
Source organism: Candidatus Limnocylindria bacterium (assembly GCA_035651155.1). Taxonomy (GTDB): domain Bacteria; phylum Chloroflexota; class Limnocylindria; order P2-11E; family P2-11E; genus CF-39. Next base: position 57,766 of record DASRGG010000016.1, read on the forward strand.
TCGGCGCCCATCTTCTTCAGGTTGTCCTTGGAGAAGGTGCCTCTGTTCTCGCCGGCCTGGGACGCGTACAGCTTGTCGTGGAATTCGAAGAACTTGCCCTGCTCGCCGGCGCACTCGGCGGCCTCGGCCGCCCAGTTCGACTCCGCACCGAGGAACGCGAAGTGGTGGAAGACGATCTTCACCTGCCCCTTGGCCACGTACGTCGCGAGGAGCTGCGGCTCCGTCTGACGCGCGAAGATCCCACAGGCCGGACACTGGAAGTCGGCCCACTCCTCGATGGTGACCGGGGCGTTCGCGTCGCCGCGGGTGTGGCCGTTCTGCGTGATGTTCGGCGGCACGGTCGTGACCGCGGCCGGCGCCGTGCTCGCGTTGCCGACGTAGATGAGCACCGCGACCGCGACGACGGCGAGCGCGGAGGCGCCGACGATCCAGCTCCGCGGCGTGGCGCCTCGGCGGGCCGAGCGCGCCGGACCGGCCTGCCGGGCGGACTCGGACTGTCGCGCTTCGCGGCGCCGCTGCGCGCGGGTGGTCTGTCGAGGCATCGTCCGATGGTACGGAAGCACAGTCCCGTCCTCGCAAGTGCCGAAGGTCTCTAGACTCGGAAACCCATGCCGGTGGACCGCGAGCGCTATCGGAGCCTGGCCGGCTCGTTCCCGACGGGCGTGGCGATCATCGCCGCCCGCGGCGCGGACCGCGCGCCGATCCCGGTCGAGTCGTCGGTCGCGTACGCCGAATGCCTGACCGACCGCACCATCGAAGCCGGCGATCACTGGATCGTCACCGGACGCGTCGAGGGCGGCGAGGTCCTCGGCGGAACGCCGCTCCTGTATGGCCGGCGTACCTACGCGGCCTGGCCCGAGGAGCGGCCGGCGCCGCGGGTCGGCTGATGCGCCTCGCCACGTTCGACAGCGGCCGAGGTCCACGCGCGAGCGTCGTCGCGGCCGACGGCACGGTCGTTCCCGCGAGCGAGCTCGTGCCCGGCGCGCCCGACGACATGGTCGCGCTCATCGCCGCGGGCGACGAGCTTCACGGCCGGCTGCGCGCCGCCGCGCAACGGGCTCGCGGCGGCACCGCGCTGCGCGCGGGGCGGCTGCTCGCGCCGATCCCGCGTCCCGCGCGCGATGTGTTCTGCGTGGGCTGGAACTACTCCGAGCATTTCCAGGAGGGCGCCCAGTTCCGCGCGGCGCAGGGCGCGCCCGGTCAGCAGGAGATTCCGGAATTCCCGGCGCTCTTCTCCAAGAATCCCGCGACGGTGACAGGCCCCGACTCGCCGATCTGGTTCCCGGCCCCGCACTCCGACCAGCTCGACTGGGAGGTCGAGCTCGCGGTGATCATCGGCCGCGGCGGCCGCGACATCGGCGAGGCCGACGCGATGTCGCACGTCTTCGGGTACACCTGCGGCAACGACGTCTCGGTCCGCGACGTGCAGCGGCGTCACGGCGGCCAGTGGTTCAAGGGGAAGAACTTCGACAGCCACATGCCGCTCGGGCCGTGGATCGTGACGGCGGACTCGCTCGATCCGAGCGCGCTCGCCGTGCGGACGCGCGTGAACGGCGTCACCAAGCAGGATTCGAACACGCGGTTCATGGTGTTCAAGATCCCTCGGCTGATCCGCGAGTTCTCGGCGGGATGCGAGCTCGTGCCCGGCGACATCCTCATCACCGGCACGCCCGAGGGCGTCGGGTTCGCGCGCAAGCCTCCGGAGTTCATGAAGATCGGCGATGTGGTCGAGGTCGAGATCGAGGGCATCGGCGTCCTACGCAATACGGTCCAGGGGAGGTCGTCGTCATGGGAACGAACGTGACATTCAAGGCGAACGGCGGGACGGCGAGCGGCTATCTGGCGGTGCCGGCATCCGGCAAGGGCCCCGGGGTGATCGTGATCCAGGAGTGGTGGGGGCTCAACGACCAGATCAGGGGCGTGGCCGACATGTTCGCGAAGGAGGGCTTCGTCGCGCTCGCGCCCGACTTCTATCACGGCAAGGGCGCGAAGATCGGCGAGCCGGACGCGGCGCAGAAGCTGATGATGGAGTTCTTCCAGGCCAACGACGCGGCAAAGGACGCGCGCGGAGCGGCCGAGTACCTCGCGTCGCATCCGGCGGTCACGAGCGCGAAGGTCGGCACGATCGGGTTCTGCATGGGAGGCTTCCTCGCCATCCTCGTCGGGAGCGTCGCGCCCGATCGCGTCGCGGCCGTCGTCGACTGCTACGGGGTGGGGCAGCGCGTCCCGGACCTGGGGCCGATGCGCGGTATCCCGATCCTCGGCATCTTCGGTGGCAGGGACCACGGCGCCAACGCCGAGGCCATCGCCGCGCTGGAGAAGAGCGCTCGGGAGGCCGGCGTGCCGTTCACGAAGCACGTGTACCCGGAGGCGGATCACGCGTTCCTCAACGAGCAGCGCAAGGACGTCTACCGCCCCGCGGACGCCGAGGATGCGTGGGGGAAGATCCTTCCGTTCCTGAAGAGCAACGTGCGGTGAGGTAACATGCTGTCCCAGTGATTCATGAATTCGTGAAAATTGCATTCGCCTGAGCGCGGATGCCGTGCGGGACGGCGGCCAGCCCCTCCACCACTTCAAGGCAGAGCTCTTCAAGGCACTCGGCCATCCACAGCGGCTTCGTATGCTCGAGCTGCTGCGCGACGGTGAGATGAGCGTTCGCGATCTGCTGCGCGAGCTCCACGTCGAGCCTTCGACGGCCTCGCAGCAGCTCGGCGTGCTCCGGACGCAGGGCGTGGTCGAGAGCCGCCGCAGCGGGTCCACCGTCATGTATCGCCTGCGCGATCCGCTCGTCGCCGAGCTGCTCGACGTCGGCCGGCGCGTCTTCGCGAGACAGGTCGCCGACATGCAGCACCTGCTCGACGCGGACGCGCGCGCGACGTCGGCGAAGCGATCGCGGTCCAGGCGCCAGCCGGCCCGTCGTCGAGCCTAGGCGGTGATCCCTTGAGCATGCCGGGACCGCTCCCGGATCTCGTGCTGACCTGGCAGCTCGACGGTCTGGGCGCGTTCTTCGCCGCCCTCATCGCCGTCGTGAGCGGGCTCGCGGCGGTCTATGCGGTGGGGCACCGCTCGCATGGACCCGGCTTCCGCGGCAGCGGGCTCCTCTTCGCGCTCTTCGTCCTCTCCATGGTCGCGGTCGTCCTCGCCGCCGACGCCTTCTCGTTCCTCGCGGCGTGGGAGACGATGTCGCTCGCCTCGTTCGGGCTCGTGCTGACCGACCACCGGCGCAGCGACGTCCGGCGGTCGGCGTGGATGTACGTCGTGATGACCCACACCGCGACGGCGTTCATCGTCGTGGCGTTCCTCACGCTCGCGCGCGCGACCGGCTCGCTCTCGTTCGCCGACTGGTCGGCGCGTTCGAGCGGGCTCGACGCGACGACGGCGAGCCTCGTCTTCGTCCTCGGACTGCTTGGCTTCGGCACGAAGGCAGGCATGATCCCGCTGCACGTGTGGCTGCCGCGCGCGCATCCCGTCGCGCCGTCCCACGTGTCGGCCGTGATGTCCGGCGTGATGATCAAGCTCGGGATCTACGGCCTCGTCCGCCTGACGTTCGATTGGCTCGCGGCCGGACCCGCCTGGTGGGGATCGCTCGTCCTGATCCTCGGCGCGGCTTCCGCCGTGCTCGGCGTCCTCTACGCGCTCATGGAGCACGATCTCAAGCGGCTGCTGGCGTATCACAGCGTGGAGAACATCGGCATCATCCTCCTCGGCCTCGGGACCGCCATCGTCGGACGATCGCTCGGGCTCCCCGGGATCGTGGCGCTCGGCCTGACCGCGGCGCTCTTCCACGTCGCCAACCACGCGACGTTCAAGGCGCTGCTGTTCCTCGGAGCGGGCGCGATCGACGGAGCCGTCGGGACGCGCGACATCGAGCGCCTCGGCGGTCTCATCCGGCGGATGCCGGGGACCGCGATCTGCTTCCTGATCGGCAGCGCGGCGATCTCCGCGCTGCCTCCGTTGAACGGCTTCGCGAGCGAATGGCTGACCTTCCAGGCCCTGCTCTCGCTCGGGCGCTCCGGCGTGAACGCGGCGACGGCGCTGCTGCCGCTGCTCGCCGGCGGCGCCCTCGCGCTCACCGGAGCGCTCGCGCTCGCGTGCTTCGTCAAGGCGTTCGGCGTGAGCTTCCTCGCCCTGCCGCGCAGCCCGCGGGCCGCGGCCGCCCACGACGCGAGCGTCCTCGAGCTCGTGCCGATGGCCACGCTCGCCGCCGCGTGCGTGGCGCTCGGTGTCGGCGCCTCCCCCACGGTCGCGCTGATCGGAGCGCTCGTGCCGAGCGCCACGCTCGGCGGCGGGCTCGCGCTCGGGCCGTTCGATACCTCGAGCGGACGCCTCGCGCTCCCGGGGATCGCGCTCGCGCTCGCGTGCGTCGGCGGCCTCGCCGCCGCCGCCCCGCGGCTCCTGGGCCGCGTGTCCACGCGGGTCGGCGAGACCTGGGCGTGCGGCGTGACGCTCCACCCCATCCACGGATACACGTCGACCGCGTTCGCGAAGCCGATCCGTCTGATGTTCCGCGGCATCGTGCGTCCGGTCCGCGACGTCGAGATCGTCCGCCGTGCCGGCACGCGGTTCGCCGCGAGCATCCGGTACCGCGCGCAGGTCGCGCCGGTCTTCGAGCGCTACGTGTACCGCGCGGTCACCGAGACGCTCGTCCTCGGCGCGCACCTGGTCCGTCGCGCGCAGAACGGATCGCTCCAGACCTACCTCGCGTATCTCTTCGTCGCGCTCCTGGCGACGCTGGTGCTCGCGCGATGAGCGAGGCGTGGACCGTCGCGGGATCCGCGATCGCCCAGCTCGTGCTCTTCGTGGCGCTCGCGCCCGGAGTGAACGGCGTCGTGAAGCGGATGAAGGCGGCGCTCCAGGGACGGAACGGACCGCCGATCCTGCAGCCGTACTTCGACCTCATGAAGCTCCTGCGAAAGGACACCGTCGTCTCGGAGCACGCGTCGGCGATCACGCGATGGGCGCCGATCGTCTACGCGTCGGCATTCGCGACGGCCGCCCTCCTCGTCCCGGCGCTCTGGTGGCCGGCGCCGCTCGGCGGATGGGGCGACGCGATCGCGATCGTCGGTCTCTTCGCGCTCGCCCGCGTCGCGCTCGCGCTCGCCGGCCTCGACGCCGGAAGCGCGTTCGGCGGCATGGGCTCGAGCCGCGAGGTCGCCGTCGCGGCGCTGGCGGAGCCGGCGCTGCTCCTCGCGCTCCTCGCGGTCGGGTGGCGTACCGGCGGCACCGATATCTCGTCGGCCGGCCTCTGGGTCAACGACCATGCCGCCGCGGTCCTCGCGCCGAGCCAGCTGCTGGCACTCGTCGCCATGTTCGTGGCGGTCATCGCCGAGACGGGGCGCGTGCCGGCCGACAACCCCGACACGCACCTCGAGCTCACGATGATCCACGAGGGCATGCTGATCGAATACTCGGGCCGGCCGCTCGGCGTGCTCGTGTGGGCGACGCTGGTGAAGCAGCTCACGCTGTTCTCGCTGCTCATCGCGCTCTTCGTGCCGTTCGGCATGGCACGCGCCGCCCTCGACGCGCCCCTCGCGATCGCCGCGTTCGGCGCGAAGCTCCTGCTGCTCGCCGCGGTGATGGCGGTCGTCGAGTCGGCGAGCGCCAAGCTCCGCATCCTCAAGCTTCCCGAGCTCCTCGGCGCGGCCTCGGCGCTGGCGGTCCTCGCGCTCGTCGCGGAGCTCGTCGTCGGATGATCGACGCGACGACCGTCGTCGACGCGCTCGCCGTCGCGCTGCTCGCGGCGGCGCTCGCCAGCGTCGCCATGCGTGGCCTGGTGGCCGGCGTGTGGCTCCTCGTGGTCCAGTCGACCCTGCTCGCGCTCGTCGCGGCCACCATCGCGGTGGCGTCGGGTGTCGGACACATGTGGGCGGCCGCGGGACTCACGCTCGCGGTGCGGGCGATCGCGGTACCGGCCGTCCTGTTCCTCGTCCTGGGTCGCGTCGCGCTCCGGCGCGAGATGCGACCGATCCTCACCACCCGCGTGGCGCTCCTCGCGGGGGTCGGTCTGACGCTCGTGGCCTTCTCCGCCGCGGGGCGGCTCGAGCTCTCGGCCGCCTATCCCGCGCCGCGCGCGCTTCCGGTATCGCTGTCGCTGACGTTCATCGGCGTCCTGCTCATGGCGACGCGGCGCAAGGCGATCTCCCAGCTCATCGGCCTCATCACCGTCGAGAACGGGATCTTCCTCAGCGGGCTGATCGCGACGCTCGGGCTGCCGCTCTTCGTCGAGATCGGCATCTTCTTCGACCTGCTCGTGGCGGTCGGTGTCACCGCGGTGCTGACGATGCGCATCAACGAGCACTTCGACACGGTCAACACCGACGCGCTCCGGCGGCTTCGCGGATGAGCCTCTCGCCGCTCGTGCTCGCGATGCCCGTCGCCGCCGCGGCGCTCTGCGCGGTCGCGGGGAGGCGCGCCGCGCTGGTGAGCGTCGTCGCGTCGCTCGTGACATCGGCCCTCACCCTCGCCGTGGCCTTCGATTCGTTCGTCGGGCCGCCGCGGCGCGCGCTGGGCGGTCTCGTGTACGTCGACGCGCTGTCCGGTCTCGTCCTCATGCTCGTCGGGCTCGTTTCGGCCATGGCGGCCCTGTACTCCTTCCCGTACATGCGGAACGCGGTCGCGTCGGGCGAGATCGCGGAGCGGGAGCTGCCGTCCTTCCACGTATGGCTCCAGCTCTCGATCGGCGCGATGCTGGCCGTGCCGCTCATGAACAACCTCGGACTCATGTGGGTCGCGATCGAGACGACGACCCTGTTCACGGTGCTGCTCGTCGCGTTCGTCCGGCGGGGCCACGCCCTGGAGGCGGCGTGGAAGTACTTCATGCTCGGCGCGGTCGGGCTCGGCTTCGCGCTCTTCGGGCTCCTGCTGACCTATTACGCGGCGAGCCACGGTCTGGTCGACGCGGCCGGCGCGCTCGATTGGGACGAGCTGCGCGCGCACGCCGCCTCGCTCGATCCGGATCTCATGCGCGTCTCGTTCGTGCTCATCCTCATCGGGTTCGGCACGAAGGCCGGGCTCGCGCCGATGCACACCTGGCTCCCCGACGCGCACGGCCAGGCACCGACGCCGGTGAGCGTCCTGCTGTCGGGCGCGCTCCTCAACTGCGCGCTCTATGGGATCCTTCGCTTCCATCTGCTCGCGGCCGGCAGCGTGGGTTCCGCGTTCTCGTCCGATCTGCTCGTCTGGTTCGGGACGCTCTCGATCGTCGTCGCCGTGCCGTTCGTCCTCGTGCAGCACGATCTCAAGCGTCTCCTCGCGTATTCGTCGGTGGAGCACATGGGGATCGTGGCGCTCGCGGTGGGGATCGGCGGCCCGCTCGCGCTCTTCGCGGCCGCGTTCCACATGTTCAATCACGCGATCGCGAAGACGACGCTCTTCGTCGCCGCGGGCGCGATCGGACAGCGCTACGGCACGCAGCGGCTCGCGCACCTGCGCGGAGCGTTCGAGCTCGCGCCGCTGCCCGCCCTGGGGCTCGTCCTCGGCACGCTCGCGATCACCGGCGTGCCGCCCTTCGCGCCCTTCACGAGCGAGTTCGGCGTGGCGCGGGCCGGATTCGCCGGACGGCCGGCCGCGCTCGCCGGCGCGATCGTGCTCGTCGCGGGAACGGCGCTGATCTTCGGCGGGATGCTCTTCCACGTGCTCAACGTCGCCTTCCGGCCCGCGCCGCGGCATTCGCATCAGGCCCCGTTCCGCTTCGCGTCGGTGTTCCTGGGCGCCCCGCTCGCGACCCTGCTGGTGATGGGGATCTGGCTGCCGCCCCTCTTGCGTGAGGGCTTCGCTGCCGCGGCGAGCGTGCTGGGCGTCGCGCCATGACGGTCGTCCCCGAGGCCGCGCGCGTGACCGTGTCGCCGTCGGCGCTCGCCGACGTATGCGGCACGCTCGTGCGCGAACGGTCCGCGCGCCTCGTCGTCATGACCGCGACCGACGAGCGAGAGCGTGGCGGGGGGTACGGCCTCTATTTCCTCTTCGCCCTTCCCGATGGGGAGCTGCGCTCGGTGGAAGCGCAGGTCGATCCGGCGCGCCCGGTCTATCCGTCGGTGACGCGCGCCGTGCCCGCCGCGCACTGGTACGAGCGGGAGGCCAAGGACCTCCTCGGCATCGAGCCCGAGGGCCATCCCGATCCCCGGCGCCTCGTGCTGCACGACGATTGGCCGCGTGGCCTCCACCCGCTGCGGAAGGACTTCGACGCGACGCGCACGGTGGCCCGCGTGGCGCACCCGCACGAGCCGATGACCGGCGTCCGGGGCGAGGGCGTGATGGAGGTGCCCGTCGGTCCGATCCATGCCGGGATCATCGAGCCCGGCCACTTCCGCTTCGGCGGCGTCGGGGAGGTCGTCCTGCAGCTCGAGGCGCGCCTCTTCTACACGCATCGCGGCGTCGAGAAGGCCGCCGAAGGGCAGAGCGTCGATCGGGTCCTGCATCTCGCGGAGCGTCTGTGCGGCGTGTGCTCGCTCTCGCACGCCGTCGCGTACGCGCAGGCGGTAGAGACGCTCGCCGACGTTACGCCGAGCCGGCGGGCGCTGCTGATCCGCGGCATCTTCCTCGAGCTCGAGCGCCTGTACAACCACGTCGGCGACATCGCGAACCTCTGCGCGGGCGCCGCGCTCCAGCTCGGGGTGTACCAGGGCGGCATCCTGAAGGAGCGCCTGCAGGAGCTCAACGCCGAGGTGGGCGGACATCGCTACCTCTTCGGGATCGCGCGTCCCGGCGGCGTCCGGCGCGACCTCGACGGTCCCGCGCAGGAGCGCATCCTGGCCGTCCTCGCCGCGGTCGAGGCGGACTTCCGCGGCTACGTCGACGCGCTGCTCGAGACGGAATCGTTCATGGAGCGGCTCCGGGGGACCGGCGTGCTCGCGCGCGAGATCGCCGAGGAGCTCGGCGCGGTGGGCGTGGCCGCGCGGGCGAGCGGCATCGCGCGCGATACCCGCAGCTCGCATCCGTACGCCGGCATCGCGCGCGGCGCCGTGACACCCGTGGTGCGCGCCGAGGGCGACGTGCGCGCGCGGATGGACGTGCGCGTGGAGGAGGCCTACGCCTCGTTCGCGCTCGTTCGCGCGCTCGTCGACGAGCTTCGCGACCTGGCGCCGGGAGATCTCGCGCGGCCCGTCGGGGCGCTCGCTCCGGATCGCTGGGCCGTGGGCATGACCGAGTCACCGCGTGGCGAGAACGTCCATTGGCTCATGACGGGCCCGCGCGGGGAGATCACCCGGTATCGCGTCCGCTCGGCGTCGTACAACTGGTCGGTCGTGCCCTTCGCGGTCGCCGGCAACCTTCTCCCCGACTTCCCGCTCATCAACAAGAGCTTCGAGCTCTGCTACGCGTGTCTCGACCGGTGAGCCGCTGATGCTGTCGCTGCTCCGCCGCCGGTTACGAATGCGCACTGCCGCGGCGCGCTGGCCCGCGCAGGCGCCGGTCCTCGTCGATCGCGGCCGGCCGGTGTTCGACGCGGGGAGATGCGACCTGAACGGCGCGTGCGCCGCCGCGTGCCCCGTGGCGGCGATCACGGTGGGCGCGTCGTTCTCGCTCGACCGCGCGCGCTGCATCTCGTGCGCTCGGTGCATCGAGGCGTGCCCGACCGGAGCGCTCGTACCCGCCCTCGTGCTCGACGGGCCGGCGACGTCACGCGAGCTCCTGCGCGATCCGCTTCCGCCCGGCATCCGGGCGCGCGAGGTCGCCGAGCGCGCGCGTCGCGTGCTCGGCCGATCGGTCCACGTCCGCCACCTCGACGCGGGCTCGTGCAACGGGTGCGACTGGGAGATCAGCGCGACGACGAACGCGGTCCACGACATCCAGCGCTTCGGGATCGACTTCGTCGCGTCGCCGCGGCACGCGGATCTCCTCCTCGTGACGGGCACGATGACCCGCAATCTCCAGATCGCCGCGCGCCGAACGTACGACGCGATGGCCGAGCCACGCCTCGTCGTCGCGGTGGGGGCGTGCGCGGCGAGCGGGTCGCCGTATCCGGCCGGCTACGCGTCGGGCCACGGGACGGCGGACGCGCTGCCGGTCGATGTCTTCGTCCCCGGCTGCCCGCCGCGACCCGAGGCGATCATCGAAGGGATCCTGCTCGCCGTCGGCCGCATCGCCGCGCGGGCCTGAGCCATCGTCGTACTCTCGATACGAGCGCACGAGCTCACGTCGAATGAGGTGGACGACATGACGACCCGTATCGCGCCGATACTGAGCGTCAACCCCGCGACCGAAGAGGTGCTCGCCTCGTACGAGCCGTTCGACCAGGAGGAGGTCGACCGCGCGCTCGACGAAGCGCAGGACGCGTTCCGCGCCTGGCGCGAGCGGTCGTTCGCCGAGCGCGCCGTGCCGATGAAGCGCCTCGCCGCGCTGCTCCGCGAGCGCGCCGACCGCTACGCGCGACTGCTCACGCTCGAGATGGGGAAGCCCATCTCCGAGGCGAAAGCCGAGATCGAGAAGTGCGCGTGGAACTGCGACTTCTACGCGGAGAAGGCCGCCGAGTTCCTGCGCGACGAGCCGGCGCCCTCCAACGGGAAGCGCAGCTACGTCGCGTTCGAGCCGCTCGGCATCGTCCTCGCGATCATGCCCTGGAATTACCCGTTCTGGCAGGTGATCCGCTTCGCCGCGCCCGCGCTCATGGCGGGGAACGCGGCCGTGCTGAAGCACGCCTCCAACGTCCCGCAGTCGGCGCTCGCTCTCGAGGAGGTCTTCCGCGAGGCCGGCTTCCCCGAGGGTCTCTTCCGCACGCTGCTCCTCACCGGAGCGCGGGTCGAGCCGGTCATCGCCGATCCGCGGGTCCGCGCGGTCACGCTCACCGGCAGCTCGCAGACCGGGATGCGCATCGCGGAGCTGGCGGGGCGAGCGCTGAAGAAGTGCGTGCTCGAGCTCGGCGGCTCCGATCCGTTCATCGTCCTCGCGGACGCGGACGTCGAGGCGGCCGCGACGGTGGGCACGCGCGCGCGCAACCAGAACAACGGGCAGTCGTGCATCGCCGCGAAGCGGTTCCTGGTCGAGGACGACGTGCTCCGCGACTTCGAGGAGCGCTTCGCCAAGAACGTGGCCGCGCTCGTGATCGGCGATCCACTCGATCCGGCCACGCAGGTCGGTCCGCTCGCGCGCGCGGACCTGCGCGAGACGCTCGAGCGGCAGGTCGCCGACTCCGTGAAGATGGGCGCCCGGCTGCTCGCGGGTGGCGAGCGGTGGGGCGGCCGCGGCTACTTTTACACGCCCACGGTCGTCGCGGACGTGACCGCCGAGATGCCCGTGTTCAACGAGGAGACGTTCGGCCCGGTCGCCGCGATCATGACGGTGCGCGACGCCGACGAGGCGGTCGAGCGCGCGAACGCGTCGGCGTACGGGCTCGGCGGCAACCTCTGGACGCGCGACGAGGCCAGGGGCGAGAAGCTCGCGCGGCGCATCGAGTCGGGCCAGGTGTTCATCAACGGGATGACCGCGTCCGACCCGCGCCTGCCCTTCGGCGGCGTGAAGCAGAGCGGCTTCGGCCGCGAGCTCTCGCACTACGGCATCCGCGAGTTCGTGAACATCCAGACGATCTGGATCGGCCCGGCGCAGGCCGCGAGGCCGTCGCCGCAGGCGGAGTAGCGCGCCCGTCGCCTCGCGAGACGGCCTGCGGTCCGCCGCCGATGCACAGCACATGTGAGATCCCTGGCTCACAATGAGCGTATCCCCATGAACGCCGCGGAGCTTCTCGTGCGCTGCCTCGAGAACGAGGGCGTGCGCTACGTGTTCGGCATTCCGGGCGAGGAGACGCTCGCGCTGAACGAGGCCCTCGACCGCAGCGAGAAGATCCGTTTCATCCTCACGCGCCACGAGCAGGGCGCGGCGTTCATGGCCGACGTGTACGGCCGGCTGTCGTCGTATCCCGGCGTCTGCCTCGCCACGCTCGGGCCCGGCGCGACCAACCTGCTCACCGGCGTCGCCGACGCGCAGCTCGATCGGGCGCCGCTCGTCGCCATCACCGGGCAGGCCGGCCTGGAGCGCGTGCACAAGGAATCGCATCAGTACATCGACGTCGTCGGCATGTTCGAGCCGGTGACGAAGTGGTCCACGCGCGTGACCGTGGCCGACAGCGTGCCCGAGATCGTGCGGAAGGCGTTCCGCCTGGCGCGGATCGAGAAGCCCGGGGCGACGCACATCGAGCTCCCCGAGGACATCGCCGTCGAGGAGGTGGACATGGCGCCGCTCGAGGTGCGGCGCACGTCCTATCCGAAGGCGCAGGACGAGGCGATCGCGCGCGCGGCGGAGCTCGTCGACGCCGCGACGCATCCGCTCATCCTGGCAGGCAACGGCGTGCTGCGGCGCGACGCCACGGGCCGTCCCACCGTCGACACGCTCCGCCGCTTCGTCCAGCGCAGCCGCATCTGGGCGACCCATACGTACATGGCGAAGGGCGCGCTCGTGCCTTTCGGCCAGCACTCGCTGCCGCCGGTCGGGCTGCAGCGACCGGGCGCCGAGCTGGAGAACGTCAAACCGCTCGCCGAGGCGGATCTGGTCATCGCCATCGGCTACGACCTCGTTGAGTGGGCGCCGGTGCTGTGGAATCCGAAGCGCGACAAGCAGGTGGTGCACATCGACACCACGCCGGCCGAGCTCGACGGGCATTACCAGCCGTCGATCGAGGTCGTGGGCGAGCTGCACGAGTCGCTCGAGGCGCTCGCCGAGCGCGTCCACCCGCGTGACGATCGCGGCTGGGTCTTCGCGCATGCCGCCGCGCGTCGCGTCGACGACCGCACGCCGCTCGCGCCGGAGACGGTGGTCGACGATCTGCGCGCCGCGCTCGGGCCCGACGACATCGTGGTGAGCGACGTCGGAGCGCACAAGGTGTGGCTGTCGCGGCTCTTCCCGACGGAGGCGCCGAACACCGTGATCGTGTCCAACGGCCTCGCGTCGATGGGCATCGCTCTTCCCGGCGCGATCGCCGCGAAGCTCGTGCGCCCGCAGCGGAAGGTCGTGGCCTTCACCGGCGACGGCGGCTTCCTCATGAACGTGCAGGAGCTCGAGACGGCGAAGCGCATCGGCGCCGCCGTCTGCGTCGTCGTGCTCGTCGACGAGCGTCTCGGCGTCATCGAGGCGAACGAGCGCCGGACGTACCGGCGCACGTTCGGCACCGAGTTCTCCAACCCGGACTTCGTCGAGCTCGCGCGAGCCTTCGGGATCGCCGGCTACGCGGTCGAGAGCGCCAAGGATCTCCTGCCGACGCTCCGGCACGCGCTCGACATCGAGGGTCCCTCGGTCGTCGCGGTGCCGTGGGATCACACCGCGAACGACCGCATCGCGCGGACCGCCATTGGTCGCGGGCCCGTCACGGCGGGCTGACCGGTGCGAAAGGTCGCGCCGTTCGGCATCGTCGCGCACCGCGGCGTCACCGCCGGGATGCGCGAGAACACCGTGGAGGCGTTCCGCGCCGCGCTCGCGACCGGTGTGGACGCGGTCGAGCTCGACGAGGCGGCACCGCGGCCGGGCGCCGATCGTCGCCGTGGACGCCGCGGGTCTGCGCGTGCCGCGGCTGCGCGATGTGCTCGAGGACTTCGGCGGCAGGCTCGCGCTCGAGATCGAGCTGAAGGGTCCGGAGCTGGAGGCTGCCGACGTCGTCGCGGACGTGCTCGCGGCGTACCGAGGCTTCTGGGACGCGGCGGAGGCGACCCGCGTCGAATCCGCGATCCTTCAGCGCGTCCGCGTCCGCTGCCCCGGACTCGCGACGGCGCTCCTGTTCCCCGCGTCGGAGCCGTGGCTGGGCCACGACGTCGTGGCCTACGCCGCGCCGAGCGCGCGGCTGCGCCGCCGCCGTGCACCTGGATCCCACGCAGCTGACGCCCGACGTGGCCGCGGCGATCCGCGCCGGCGGGGTCGGCGTCCACACGCGCAGCGCCGACGACGAAGACGCGCCGCGGCGCTCGTCCTCGCTCGCGGTCCCCTGGGTCCGCACCGACGAGCCGGAGCGCGCGCTCGCCTTCCGTCGCGGTCTGGGCTAATCGCCTCGCGCGGGAAGGCCCACGCTGCGCCGCCAGTGCTGGCGTCCAAGCTCGAAGCCGATCGCGCATCCGAGGTCGACGAGCTCGGCCTCGCTGAACGACGCGTGCAGGCGCCGCCAGAGATCGTCGTCCGCCCTGTCGGAGTCGTACGCGATCGCGCCGGTCCACTCGAGCGCGGCCCGCTCGCGTCCCTCATAGCGCGCGGCGTCGTCCTCGGAGATCTCGCCCGCGAGGTAGCGGAAGCAGAGCTCCTTGACGCGCTGGTCGACGACGCCCGACCGGAGGACGCTCCGCTCGATCTCGTCCCACGCCGCGCGCGCCTCGGGCACGAGCCCGCGGACGTCCGCCGCGGTGCGGCCGGCGATCCGCGGCATCAGCGCGCCGTCCCCGGCGCCAGGCCCGCGCCGGGCTCGCCCGGCAGCTCGTTGTGGCCCACGCGCCAGGTCTTGATGACGCGCTGCTGGCCGAAGGTCACCGCGATGAACGATCCGAGCTCGACGATCTGCGCGTCGCTGAAGTGCTCGCGCAGCTTCGCCCAGACCTCGTCGTCGGCGCCATCGGGATCCCAGACGAGCATGCTCGCGTAGAGGAGCGCGGCCTTCTGCCGCGGCGTGAACCGCGGCGAGGTCTCGAAGCGAAGGAGATCGGCGTAGTCGTCCTCGGTGAGGCCCTGTTCCCTCCCACGGAGGGATCGCTGCGAGCCTCAGTACTCGCATTCGATCGTCTGCGAGACGTAGACGCGGCAGAGCTCCTTCAGCGCGTGGTCGAGCACGCCGGCGCGGAAGATGCGCTCCCACGCGTGCATGAAGGCCTTCGCGACCGCCGGCACGTGGAAGCGGATCGACTGCGTCTCGGGGCGCGGCGTCCCGATGCGCCGCGACTCCTCGAGGTAGCGCACGAGCTCGGGATCGCGAAGCTCGCTCTCGTCGACGTAGCTGATGCGTGCCATCGGCTCGATGCTAGACGTGACGGAGGATGTACAGGCCACCCCGCACACGATCGGTGACGAAGACGAGACGGTCGCTCGTCACCAGCACGTCGTTGAGCTGGATGGCCCGCTGACCGGGCGGCGGCTCGGGGACGTACGCGGCGATCTCGCGGACGTGCAGCGGGTCCGTCGTGTCGTACACGCGAAGCCCTGCGTTGAAGTACGTCACGTACACGATGCGGTCGCTCTGGAACGTGCCGGTGCGGTTCTCGTGGACGTTGTGCGGTCCGAAGCGCAGCCCGCGGCGGCAGTAATCGCCCTCAGGCACCGGGAAGCGCGAGATCTCGCGCGGACGGCGCTCGTCGGAGACGTCGACAAGATGCACGTTCTTCGGCGCGCCCTGGCAGTCGGGCTCGATCGCCTCGTCCGTGACGACGAGCAGCTTGCGGTCGCCGAGCGGCAGCGCGGTGTGCGTGTGCGGGTGGCCGCCTTCGGGCCACGCGAGCGACGAGATGAGGTCGAGCGAGCCGTCCGCGCGGACCCGGTAGACGACGACCCCCGCGTCGAAGTAGCCGCCGTACGCACGGTCGCCCCTGGTGATGACGTGGTGCGCGCCCAGGTCGTTGCCCTCGGGCAGCGTCGCGCCGTCGCCACTCCGCTGGCCCGGCCACCACCAGCGGGACGCAAGACGCGGTCGCGTCGCATCGGCGAGGTCCACCACGATGAGGAAGCGCGCGGCGATCCCGTTCTCGCGCGCGGACGCGTACGCGTAGCGCCCACCGTCCCACCAGATGCGATGCACGCCGAGGCCGTCGATGGGCAGGAATCCGATGCGCCGCGGGTCGCTCGGATCGCGCGATACGTCGTAGACGAGGAGCCCGGCGGATTCGGGCACGCCGACGCGATAGGGGTACTGCTCGTGGTTCGCGAGCAGCAGGCCGTTCGCGAGCTGGACCTTGTGCGAGTGCGTGCCCTTCGGCACGCCGATCTGCCGGATGACGCGCGGCCGGGTGACGTCGGAGACGTCGACGACGCTCGTACCCACGCCGAAGTCGCCCATGTGGCCGACGTAGGCGATGTCGCCGTTCCGCATGATCTGCATGCCGTCGCCCCTGCCCTCCAGGTCGGTGTGGCCAACGAGCTCGAGGCCGCGCTGTTCGAGGGCGCGGGGCAGGGTGGCCATGTGCGGGATTGTGCTTCGGTTTGACGCTGCGCCGCGCCGGGCATAGCCTCAGGCGACCGTGCGCAAACGTTTTCCGAGGACGGCCGCGGCATGATCCCCCGGCGTACCATCCACGACGTCGCGCGACTCGCGGGCGTGCATCCCTCGACCGTGTCGCGCGCGCTGTATCGCACGGACCTGCCGCTGCGCGCGGAGACCCGGCGAAGGGTCCTCGCCGCGGTCGAGCGGCTCGAGTACCGTCCGTCGGTCCTCGCGCGAGGCCTGCGCCTCCAGCGGACGAAGACGCTCGGCATGCTCGTGCCCGACATCACCAACCCGTTCTTCCCGCCGATCATCCGCGGCGCGGAGGAGGCGGCGCGCGCGCGCGGCTACGAGCTCGTGCTCTGCAACACCGACGACTCGCCGGAGCGCGAGAACGCGTCGCTGCGGCTCATGCGCGAGCGGCAGGCCGACGGCATGCTCATCGCGACGAGCCGCATGGCCGACGCCACCGTCGGCGCCGTCCGCCGCGAGCGCTTCCCGTTCGTCCTCGTCAACCGCGGCTCGCGGGTCGCCGCCGACCTCTCGGTCGAGGTCGACAACGAGCGCGCCGCGTCCGTCGTGGTCGCGCACCTCGTGTCGCTCGGCCACCGCCGCATCGCGCACATCGCCGGACCGCTCGAGACGACGACGGGCGCGGAGCGCGCCCTGGGCTACCGCGCGTCGCTGCGCGCGCACGCCATCGAGCCGGACGGCGCGCTCGTGGCGGAGGCGGCCGCGTACTCCGAGAGCGCCGGCTTCGAGGCGGCGCGGCGGCTGCTCCGCGCCGCGCCGACGGCGATCTTCGCGGCCAACGACCTCCTCGTGCTGGGCGCACTGCGGGCCGCCCGCGACGCCGGGCTGCGGGTCCCGCGCGACCTCTCCCTGGTCGGCGTGAACGACATCCCGCTCGTCGGCCTCATCGACCCGCCCATCACCACCGTCCGCGTGCCCCAGCGCGAGATGGGCGAGATCGCGGCGCGGATGCTCGTCGCGGTGCTCGAGGGCGAGGCGGTCCCGGAGCGTCACGTCCTGCTCGACACGGAGCTCGTGGTCCGCGGGTCGACCGCCGCGCCGCCCGCCGCGCCGCTCGGGAGCACCGCGTGATCGCCGATCGCATCGTCGTCGAGGCGGCGACGAAGCGGTATGCCGCCGTCACGGTGTTCGATCGCCTCGAGCTCGCCGTGCGGGAGCGGGAGACGCTCTGCATCCTGGGACCGTCGGGCTGCGGCAAGACCACGCTCATCCGCGCGATGCATGGGCTCGTGCGCCTCGACGGCGGCAGCGTCGTGATCGACGGGACCAGGGTGACCTCGCCGCGGCGCAACGTCGCGATGGTCTTCCAGCACTTCGGCCTCTTCCCCTGGAAGCGCGTCGACGCGAACGTCGCCTTCGGCGTCGAGAACGCCGGTTTGCCGCGGAGGACGATCTACGAGCGGGTCGCGCGCTACATCGAGCTCGTCGGCCTGAAGGGCTTCGAGCGCCACTACCCGCATCAGCTCTCGGGTGGCATGCAGCAGCGCGCGGGACTCGCTCGCGCGCTCGCGACGGAGCCGGACATCCTGCTCATGGACGAGCCCTTCGGATCGCTCGACGCGCAGACGCGCGAGATCCTGCAGGACGAGCTGCTCCGCATCTACCAGACCGAGCCGCGGACCATGGTCTTCATCACGCACTCCATCGAGGAAGCGATCGCGCTCGGCGACCGCATCCTCGTCATGACGGCGCGGCCCGGCCGCGTCCGCGAGCTCGTCGCGGTGGACATCCCGCGTCCCCGCACGGTCGCGAGCGTCATCGCGCACCCGCGCTTCATCGAGCTGCGCGATCACTGCTGGCGGCTGCTTCGCGAGCAGCAGGTGATGGCGTGACCCTTCAGGGCGTCGGCGTCGAGGTCGAGGAGGCGCGCGCCAGCGCCGGGCGCTCGCGCTGGCGGCGCCTGCGGCCGGGCGACTGGGCCGTACGCGTCGGCACCATCGCGCTGCTCCTCGGGATCTGGGAGTTCTTCGGCCCGAGCCTGAACAAGCTGATCCTGCGCCCGCCGTCCGACATCGTGAAGGCGTTCTTCGAGCTGGTGGCGAACGGGGAGCTCCAGGAGGCGCTCGCGCAGAGCATGAAGGAGCTCGTCGGTGGCTTCGCGATCGCGCTCGTGTTCGGCGTGATCATCGGCGTCGCCTCCGGCCGCTGGCGCTTCGTGTACAACGCCGTCGATCCACTCGTGTCCGCGCTGTACTCGGTGCCGTCGGTGGCGCTCGTGCCGCTCATCGGATTCGCGTTCAAGTCCGTGGGCGATGCGCCGCGCATCGCGACCGTCGCGCTCTTCGCGATCTTTCCCATCCTCATCAACACGCAGCAGGGCGTGCGGAACGTGGATCGGCAGCTCTTGGAGGTATCACGCTCGTTCAACACCGGCGAGCGGAAGCTGTGGACGGACGTGATCGTCCCGTCGGCGCTCCCCTACGTCCTCGCGGGCATACGTCTCGCGATCGGGCGCGGGCTCATCGGGATGATCGTGGCCGAGTTCTTCATCGGCCTCGTCGGTCTGGGCTTCCTGATCATCTCGTACGAGAACGTGTTCCGCATCGACCGCATGTTCGTCCCGGTCATCGTCCTCGCGGCGATGGGCATCCTCCTCATGGGCTTCGTGCAATGGATCGAAGGTCGTGTCGCACCGTGGCTGAAGAAGGATCAATAGGGAGGTCGAAGATGGGTGCGCGTGTCATTGGAGCCATCGGCCTAGCACTCGCGATGCTCGTCACCGCGTGTACGAGCACGACGACGGGGGGCGCGGGCGGCGCGGCGACCGCGACCGCGGCGGCGACCGCGGCGGCGGCGACCGCCACGGCCGTGCCGAAGGCGACCTGCACCGCGAAGAAGGTGACGATCGCGGTGCCGGTGACGCCGCCGAACGTCGTCCATCTCACGCCGTACGTCGCTGAATCGTTCGGTTACTTCAAGGACGAGAACCTCACAGTCGAGCTCGTCCGCTTCGACGGCGGCGTCGGGTCGCTCCGCGCATCGGCGTCGGGCGCGATCAATCTCGCCGGCACATCGAGCGAGCCCGTCCTCGACGCGATCGCGAACGGCGCCGACGTGAAGATCGTGTACAGCTACGCGCCGAACGTCGACGTCTCGTTCGCCGTCGGCCCGGGCATCAAGACGCTCGCCGACCTGAAGGGCAAGAAGATGGGCGTCCAGGAGCCCGGCGGCTTCGCGGACGTGATGACGCGTCTCGTGTTGAAGAAGGCGGGCATCGATCCGAAGGACGTGACGTTCGTCACGACGACGACCGCGGGCCGCGTCCAGGCGCTCGCGACGGGCCAGACCGACACGGCGGTCCTGCACATCGACCAGGTGAAGACGGTCCAGAAGCAGACGCCGACGATCACGGTCCTCGCGAACATGTGGGAGGTCCTCAGCGACTACCAGTACGCCGTGTACATCGTCCCGACGCAGACGCTCAAGGACGACGCGGCGACCACCGAGTGCCTCATCCGTGCGCTCATGCGCGCGAACCGTGCGATGTACGACGCGGCGAACCGCGACAAGATCATCCAGATCGGCGTGGAGCAGACGAAGGAGGCCAAGGACGTCGTCTCCGAGACGTTCGATCTGCTCGTCAAGGCCAAGGCGTGGCCGCAGAACGAGGGCGTCCCGCAGGCGAACATCGACGGGACGATCAAGAGCGAAAGGGACTTCGGGAAGATCAAGACCGACATGAAGTTCGCCGACGTCACCGATCTCTCGATCGCGAAGAAGGTGGTGGACCAGCTCGGTCGCGTGAAGGACTTCCCGTACTAGCCGGGGAAGGTAGAGAGATGACGAAGCTCGTCGACCTGACGCAACCGTGGGGCGACCGGATGCCCACCTGGCCGCAGTTCGAAGCGATCCAGGTGACGGACATCACCACGCACCACCGGGACGGAAAGAGCACCGTGCTCGTGCGTACGAACATGCACACGGGCACGCACATCGACGCCCCGATCCATTACTGGCCGACGGGCAAGCACCTCGGCGAGATCCCCATCCAGGACCTCTTCGGCACGGGCTTGGTGATCGACCTCCGGCCGATCACCAAGCCCTGGGCCTTCTATTCGACGAAGGACATCCTCTCGTGCCTCCCGAAGGGGGAGCAGATCCGCGAGGGCGACGTCGTGATCCTCTACACCGGCTGGGACAGGTACAACTGGACGAAGCCCACGCGCGACGACGTCATGTACTTCGACCGGCATCCCGGGCCGATGCCCGAGTTTTGCGACTACCTCATCGACAAGAAGATCAAGATGTTCGGCGGCGACCTCGCGTCGATGGACCACTCGCTCTACGTGCGCGTGCGCTACTTCCGGCCAGACCTCGTGAAGGAATACGAAGCGCGGACCGGCAGGCCCATCGAGGAGACGCTGCCCATGAAGGACTTCGAGCACGTCCACTACGGCATGGCGAAGGCGAACATCCCGATGCTCGAGAACCTCGGCGGCGAGCTGGCGGAGGTCGCCGGGAAGCGGGTCGACATCGGCGCGTTCCCGTGGCGCTGGGTGAACGGCGAAGGCTGCATCTGCCGCGTCGTGGCGTTCCTGCCGTGACCGTCACCGCTCCGCCGCCGCCGACGATGCGGGCGCTGGTCCTCACCGCGCCGCACGAGTTCGAGATCCGCGACGACGTGCCGATCCCGCGCCCGGCCTCCAACGAGGTGCTCGCGCGCGTGCGCGCGATCGCGATCTGCGGGACCGACGCCGAGATCATCGAGGGCACCTTCAAGGGCCGCTGGCCGCGCGCGTATCCCTTCATCCCCGGTCACGAGTGGTCCGGCGAGGTCGTGGACGCGGGCGACATCGCGAAGGGCTACGGGTTCGTGCCCGGCACGCGCGTCGCCGGGACCTCGCACTCGGGCTGCGGCTACTGCCGCATGTGCCGCACCGGCCGCTACAACCTCTGCTTCAACTACGGCCGCGAGGACCTCGGACACCGGCAGTACGGCCACTACACGCAAGGCGCGTACGCCACCTATGTCGTCCACACCATCAAGAGCGTGTTCAAGATCCCGGATGCGATGCCGTTCGACGTCGCGGCGCTCTGCGACACGGCCTCGATCGCCCTCCACTCCGTGAAGCGGCCGGGCATCGAGCCGGGCGACGTGTTCGTCGCGGTCGGGTCGGGCGGCATGGGTCTGCTCACGGCGATGAGCGCGAAGGCGCTCGGCGCGGCGCGCGCGATCGTCGTCGGCGGCGGGAAGCGGCTCGATCGGGCGAAGGAGCTCGGCTTCGAGACCGTCGATTACCACGACGGCGATCCCGTGGCGAGGGTGCGCGAGCTGACCGGCGGCGTGGGCGCGGACGTGGCGGTCGACTCCGCCGGGACGAAGGACTCGGTGCGCCAGACGATCGGCCTGTTGCGTAGGGGCGGACGGGCCGCGTTCACGGGCATCCCGAAGGAGCCGTCCTCGATCGACTTCCAGAAGATCGTGCTCGAGGAGATCGACCTCTACGGCGTGCGGGCGAACCGCAACACCATGGAGGAGATCATCCCGCTCATGTCGGACGGCCGCGTGCCGGCGGCGAAGCTCATCACGAACCACTTCCCGCTGGCGGAGTTCCGCGAGGCCCTGCGCACGTTCAACGAGCGCGTGGACGGCGCGCTCAAGGTCATCGTCGAGCCATGACGGTAGGGGAGCGCGCCGCGATGGATCTCGCGCGGCTCATGCGGACGCGGCGCGCCATCCGGAAGTTCGCCGCGCGTCCGGTCCCCGAGGCGGACGTGCGCGAGGTGCTCGAGGCCGCCCGGTGGGCGCCGTCGCCGGCGAATCTCCAGCCCGCGCGCTTCATCTGGGTCCGCGATCCGAAGATCAAGGACGAGCTGCAGGAGCTCGCGCGCGAGTCGAAGGCGATGTCCGCCTACTGGGACGCGTCGTTCGCGCCCGGCGGCCCGAGCGGAACGATCAACGACCTCCGCACGCCCGAGGTGATCGCGGTGTGCTCGGACCCGGCGAAGAGCCTCACCAACGTGAACGACGAGAACGGCTTCGAGTGGGCGGCGGCCATGTCGATCTACGCGATGTGGCTTCGAGCGCACTCGCTGGGATACGGCGGCGTCTTCGTGCAGCACTGGCTGCCCGATCACGCGAAGCGGATCCTGAACATCCCGCGGCTCTGGCGATTCCTGGGGACCTTCACCTTCGGGCATGCGGCGGAAGAGAAGGAGCAGACGCGGCTCCCCTTCGACGAGCTCGTCTTCATCGATCGCTTCCCGGGGAGGCCGCACCCGTGAGCCTGCCGCCGCGCATGCGCGCCGTCGTCTTCGAGCGGCCTGGATGGTTCACCGTCACCGACGTCGCCACGCCGCGCCCGGGACGCGGCGAGGCCCTGGTGCGCGTGCGCGCGTCGATGGTGTGCGCGACGGACCAGAAGATCCTCGCCGGCGGATTCCCGGCGACGCGCTTCCCACACGTGCCGGGCCACGAGTTCAGCGGCGACGTCGTCGCGACCGGCGAGGGCGTCGCGCTCGCACCCGGGACGCCGGTCGGCGTCGAGGTCCATGTCGGCTGCGGCACGTGCGACCGCTGCCGCGAGGGTCTGTACACGCTCTGCCTGAACTACGGGAAGCGCGAGACCGGACACGCCCACGTCGGCTTCACCATCGGCGGCGGGCTCGCCGAGTACGCGGCCGTCCCGGTCGCGGCGCTGCATCCGCTGCCCGAAGGCGTGTCCTACGAGGACGGCGCGTGGACGGACAACCTCGGCGTCGCGCTCTGGGCGCTCGAGCGCGGCCGCCTCGCCGCGGGCGAGCGCGTGGTCGTGTTCGGCCCCGGCGCGATCGGGCTCTGCGCGGCGCAGCTCGCGCGCGCCCTCGGCGCGGGCGGCGTGCTGCTCGTCGGCCGCGGCCTGCGCCTGGCGCGGGTGCGCGACGTCGCCGACGCGGTGATCGACGTCGCGGAGGTCGATACGCTGAAGGGCAGCGCCGACCTCGTCGTCGAGTTCGCCGGGACCGCGGACGCCGCGCGGCAGGCGATCCTCACCGCGCGGCGCGGCGGACGCGTCGTCCTCGGCGGGTCCACCGGCGTCGGCACCGAGCTGTCGGGCGTCGACCTGTCCACGATCGTGCGCGGCAGCCTCGACGTCCTGGGATCGCTCGCGAACCCAAAGGGCGTCTCCGGTCGCGCGCTCGCGCTGCTCGCGCGCGGCGAGGTCGACGTCAAGCGTCTCGTCACGCATCACTACCCGCTCGACCGATTCGCGGACGCGTGGGCGACGTTCACCGAACGTCGTGACGGCGCGATCCGCGTGATGCTGCATCCGACGGAGGGAACCTGATGGAGAAGGCGATCGCGCTCGATCTGTACCGCGTCATGCGCCGCATCCGCGACTTCGAGGAGCGCTCGACGGTGCTCTTCGGCGAGGGCAAGGTTTGGGGGACGATCCACTCGTATGCCGGCGAGGAGGCCATCGCCGCGGGGGTGTGCGCGCACCTGCGCGACGACGACTGGATCACGTCCACGCACCGCGGGCACGGCCATTGCATCGCGAAACGCGCCGATCTGGGCAAGATGTACGCGGAGCTGCTGGGGCGAGAGACCGGGTACTGCCGCGGTCGCGGAGGATCGATGCACATCGCCGACACGTCGAAGGGCAACCTCGGCGCGAACGGCATCGTCGGCGGCGGCATCCCCATCGCGACCGGCGCCGCGCTCACCGCGAAGCAGCTCGGCACCGATCAGGTTGCCGTCTCGTTCTTCGGCGACGGCGCCGCGAACCAGGGCGGGTTCCACGAGTCGGCGAACCTCGCCGCGCTCTGGAAGCTGCCGGTGATCTACGTCTGCGAGGTGAACCAGTACGCGGAGAGCCTGCCGGTCGAGCGCGGCTTCCCGATCAAGGACATCAGCACGCGCGCCGCGGGCTACGGCATGCCGGGCGTCCGCGTGAACGGCCTCGACGTGCGCGCGGTGTACGAGGCCGCGGGCGAGCTCGTGGCCCGCGCCCGCCGCGGCGAGGGGCCCTCGCTCCTCGTCGCCGAGGCCTACCGCCACGAGGGTCACTACTACGGCGACCCGCGCAAGTACCAGACGAAGGACGAGATCGAGGGCTGGAAGGCGAAGTACGACCCGCTCGTCGAGGCGCGCACGTGGATGGTCAGCGACGAGCTCGCGACGGAAGCGGAGCTCGACGCGATCGACGCCGAGGTCGCCCGGGAGGCGAAGCGGGCGGTCGCGTTCGCGGAGGCTTCGCCGCTCGCGACGCCCATCACGCTCCCGGGGGACGTCTATGCAAGCTACTGAGACCCGCGCGCCGGCCGCGACGCGCGAGATGTTCTACAACGAGGCGCTCGGCGACGCGCTCCGTCTCGAGATGGAGCGCGATGCGCGCGTCATCGTCATGGGCGAGGACATCGCCGAGCACGGCGGGGCGTTCCAGGTGACGGCGGGACTGCTCGACGCCTTCGGGCCGACCCGCGTCCGCCAGACGCCGATCAGCGAGCTCGGCATCGTCGGGGCGGCGGTCGGCGCGGCGCTCACCGGCCTGCGGCCGGTCGTCGAGCTCATGTACGTCGACTTCGCGGGCCTCGCGATGGACCAGCTCGTGAATCAGGCCGCGCAGAACCGCTTCATGTTCGGCGGGCAGGCGCGCGTGCCGATGGTCATGCGCACGCAGGGCGGCTCCGGCCGTGGCAACGCCGCGCAGCACTCGAAGTCGCTCGAGGCGTGGTTCGCGCACGTCGCCGGCCTGAAGGTCGTCATGCCGGCGACGCCCGCCGACGCGAAGGGGCTGCTCACCGCGGCCATCCGCGACGACGACCCCGTGATCTTCCTCGAGCACAAGCTGCTGTACCGGACGAAGGGCGAGGTCCCCGTCGGGGAGCATCTCGTTCCGCTCGGCAAGGCGGACGTGAAGAAGGCGGGCGACGCGCTGACGATCGTCACGTGGTCGCGCCACGTCCTCCTCGCGCTGGAGGCGGCGAAGCAGCTCTCCGCCGACGGCATCGAGGCCGAGATCGTCGATCTGCGCAGCCTGGTGCCGCTCGACAAGGATGCGGTGCTCTCGTCGGTCCGCAAGACGCACCGCGTGCTCGTGCTGCACGAAGCGGTGAGGCGCGCCGGCTACGGCGCGGAGATTGCCGCGATGATCGCGGAGGACGCGTTCGACGACCTCGACGCGCCGCCGCGCCGTCTCGCCGGCCTCGAGACGCCGATCCCGTACGCGCAGCACCTCGAGAAGACCGTCGTGCCGCAGATCGAGGACATCGTGAAGGCCGCGAAGGAGCTCGTCGCGTGAGCATCGCGACGGTCGTCCGCGCGTGAGCGTCACGCGCGTAATCCTCCCGAAGCTCGGGCTGACGATGGACGAGGGCCGCCTCATCGCGTGGCACAAGAAGGAAGGCGACCACGTCGCGAAGGGCGAGGTGCTCTTCGAAGTCGAGACCGACAAGGCGAACATGGAGATCGAGTCGCCCGCCTCGGGCATCCTGCGCCGCATCCTGGTCGCCGCCGGCACGAGCGTCCCCGTGACGACGCTCGTCGCGTTGCTGAGCGATACCGCGGACGAGCCCATCGCGGAGGCCGCTCCGCCCGCCGGAGCGCCGCCGGCATCTCCGGCGGGCTCCGCTCCGTCCTCTGACGGCGAGCGCGTCCGCAGCTCTCCGGCGGCGCGAAAGCGGGCGCAGGAGCTCGGCGTCGACATCAACGCGGTCAGGGGCACCGGCCCGGGCGGCCGCATCGGCATCGCGGACGTCGAGGCGGCGGCCGCCGCGAAGGCGCCCGCCTCCGCGCTCGCGGCCGCGGGCGCGGCCACACGCGAGAAGCGCGAGCCGCTCTCGAAGATGCGGCGCGCGGTGGCCGACGCGATGACACGCTCGTTCCGCGAGGCCCCGCAGTTCTCGATCTCGCGCGACGTCGACATGACGAACGCGAACACGCGCCGCAAGGCGGCGGGCGTCTCGTACACGGACGTCATCGTCGCCGCGGCCGCGACCGCGCTGCGCGCGCACCCGCGGCTGCGCTCGCGATTCGACGGCGACGCGATCGTGACGAGCGACGCCATCCACGTCGGGATCGCGGTCGCGCTCGAGGCCGGCCTCATCGTGCCGGTCATCCGCGACGCCGACGCGAAGGCGCTCGGCGCGCTTCGCGACGAGCGCGAGGCGCTCGAGGCCGCGGTGGGGACGGGTCACGCGCGTGCCGACGCCTTCGGTGGGGCCGCCATCACGATCTCGAATCTCGGCACCTTCGGCGTCGACCGCTTCACCGCGATCGTGAATCCGCCGGAGGCGTCGATCCTCGCGGTCGGCCGGGTCGCCGATCGCGTCGTGGTCGTGAACGGCGCGGCGGCGGTGCGGCCCGTGTGCAGCCTCACGCTCACCGTGGACCACCGTGTCGCGGACGGCGCCGACGCGGCGCGCTATCTCGCCGACGTCGCGAAGGAGCTCGAGGCCGCGTGAGCGTCGCGCCATCGGGTGACCGCGTCCGGATCGCGGCGTCGCATTGGAAGCCGCGCTTCATCGCGAACGGCGTCGACGTGAACGATTTCGAGTCCGTCGTCGGCTCCACGTCCGAGTGGCGCGACTGGGCGCCGGCGTGGAAGCGGGTGGGCGACCTCCACCGCGCGCTCGGCGACGAGGCGGCCCGCGCCGGCCGCATGGTGACCGCCGCCGGCGCGTTCCAGCGCGCGGCGTGGTGCTACCACCTCGGGAAATTCCTCTGGTTCGAGGACGTCGCGCTCCACGACGCGCTCAGCGAAGCGACCGTCGGGGCCTACGCGCGCGCGCTGCCGCACATCGATCCGCCGGGCACGCGCATCGAAGCGCCCTTCGAGGGCGCGGTCATCCCCGGCATCCTGCGGCGGCCGCGGGACGCCGCGCGGCCGCCGCTCGTGATCCTGGTACCGGGCCTCGACTCGGTGAAGGAAGAGCTCTTCGCGATGGAGAACGACTTCCTGCGCCGCGGTATGGCGACGCTCGCCGTCGACGGGCCGGGGCAGGGTGAGAACGCGCCGCGCTTCCCGATCCGCGCCGACTGGTCGACGGTCATCACGCCGCTCATCGATCATCTCGCGACGCGCGACGTGGGCGTCGATCTCGGTCGCATCGGATTCATGGGCATCAGCATGGGCGGCATCTACGGCCCGCACGCCGCGGCGAAGGAGAAGCGCATCGCGGCGCTCGTCGCGCTCGCGGGCCCGTACGACCTCTCGGAGTGCTGGGCCGCGCTCAACCCGCTCACGAAGGGCGGCTACCGCTTCTACACGAAGTCGCGCGACGAGAGCGAGGCCTTCGAGAAGGCGAAGCAGCTCACGCTCGCCGGCGTCTTGAAGGACGTGACCTGCCCGATGCTCGTGATCCACGGTGGCAAGGACCGGCTCTTCCCGCCCGAGCAGGCCGAGCGCATCGCGCACGAAGCGCCGAACGCGACCCTGCTGCTGTACCCCGAGGGCAATCACGTCTGCAACAACATCCCGTACAAGTACCGTCCCGCGATGGCCGACTGGATGCGGGACCGCCTGTGAAGACGCGCCTGCGCGTGAACGGGACCGAGCGCGAGGTCGACGTCCCGCGCCGCGCGACGCTGCTCTCGGTCCTGCGCGACGATCTCGGGCTCACCGGCACGCGCTACGGCTGCGGCGCGGGACAGTGTGGCGCCTGCTACGTGCTCGCCGACGGACGCGCCGTCGCGTCATGCCTCATGACCGTCGATCAGGCGGCCGCGGCCGACATCACCACCATCGAGGGCCTCGCGCGGGGCGACCGGCTCCATCCGGTGCAGGAGGCCTTCATCGCGGAGGACGCGATGCAGTGCGGGTACTGCACGAGCGGCATGATCATCTCGGCCGCGGCGCTCCTCGCGCGCGACCCGCGGCCGTCCGACGCGTCGATCCGCGACGCGCTCGCGCCGAACCTGTGCCGCTGCGGCGTCTACGTTCGCGCGATCCGTGCCGTCAAGCGCGCGGCGGGCACGGTCCTGTGACCGGCTGGGGCGAGCCGCGGAAGGAGCGCGTCGAGCAGCGCATCCGCGTCGAGCCTGACGGCACGGTCGTCGCGCTGTCGGGGAAGGTCGAATTCGGTCAGGGCATCCGCACCGCGTTCGCGCAGCTCGTCGCCGACGAGATGGCGGTCCCGATCGAGCGCGTGCGCGTCGTCCTCGGCGACACCGCGCAGGTGCCGTGGGACATGGGCACGTTCGGGAGCCGCTCGGTCGCGCAGGAAGCCCCGGCGCTGCGACGCGCGGCGGCGTTCGCGCGCGAGCTGCTCGAGCGCGGAGCGCCGGTCGCGGGCGAGGTCCCCGACGACGTCCGGCTGCGGCCCGCGGCGGAGCGGCGCTACGTGGGCCAGCCGATGCCGCGCCTCGAGGCGCGCGACATCGTCACCGGGGAGGCCACCTACGTCGCCGACGTGCGTCTGCCGGACATGGCGCACGGGGTGATCGTCCGGCCGCCGGCGCGCGGCGCGACGGTGCGCGCGGTAGACGATGCCGCCGCGAAAGCCATGCCCGGCGTCCTGGCGGTGGTGCGCGACGGCGACGTGGTCGGCGTCGTCGCGGAGCGCGACGACCAGGCGCGGGCCGCGGCCGACGCGCTCGACGTCGCATGGAGCATGCCGGCGCGGACGGAAGGCGAGACCCTCGAGGTCGCGATGCGCGACGACGGCGGCGTCGACGACGCCGTGGCGCGCGCCGCGGTGCTGCTCGAGGCCGAGTACACCCTGCCGCCCATCTCCAACGCCCCCATCGGACCGAGCGCGGCGGTCGCGGACGTGCGCGCGGATGGCGCCACCGTCTACGCGGGCACGCAGCGTCCGTTCGGCCTGCGCGAGCAGCTCGCCGCGGCGATCGGTCTCGACGAAGAGCGCGTGCGCGTGCTCCCGCAGATGCCGAGCGGGACGTACGGCCGGAACTCGAGCGCGGATGCGCCGATCGAAGCGGCCATCCTCTCGAAGCACGCGAAGCGGCCGGTCCACGTCCAGTGGACGCGGGCGGAGGAGTTCGCGTACGCGCCCACGCGACCGGAGGCCTACCTGCGGATCGGCGCGGCGCTCGATGGCGCCGGGCGCATCGCGGCCTGGCGCTACGACGAGCACACCAACGTCCACACCGGCGGCGGGCTCGACGCGCGGCTGGCCCCGATGACCTCCGGGCGGAACGCGATCCCGCCGTATCGCATCCCGAAGGCGCGCGTGACGCTGTACGTCGAGCCGACGCCTCTGCGCACCGCGTCGTTCCGCTCGCTCGCGGCCGCGGAGAACGTCTTCGCCATCGAGACCTTCATGGACGATCTGGCGCGCCTGGCGAAGCAGGACCCGCTCGCCTTCCGGCTGGCGCACGTCGACGATCCCCGTCTCCGCGCCGTGTTCGAGCGCGTCGCGCGGACGAGCGGCTGGGGACGGAAGACGGAGCCGCGCCGCGGGCTCGGGATCGCCGGCACGATCTATCACGGCACGTACATCGCCGAGGTCGCCGAGGTCGAGGTCGACGAGTCCGGCCGGGTCCGCCTGGTCCGCGTGTGGGCGGCCGTCGATCCCGGGCTCACCCTGAATCCCGACGGCGTGCGGAATCAGACCGAGGGCGGCATCCAGCAGTCGGCGTCGTGGACGCTGTACGAGGAGATCCGGCATCGCGACGGGCGGATCGTGAACACGGGTTGGGATACCTATCCGATCGCGACGTTCCGGGACGCGCCCGAGTCGATCGAGGTCGACGTGATGGGGGACCCCACCACGCCGTCCAGCGGCGTCGGCGAGCCCGGCGCGGTCTGCATCTCCGCGGCGATCGGCAACGGCGTGTTCGCCGCGACCGGCGTGCGCGTCCGGCAGCTTCCGATGACGCCGGAGCGCGTGCGGGGTCGCTAGGCCAGCACCTCGCGCATCGCCGCGCCGAGGCAACGCGCGGATCGAGCGGCATCAGCGGCCCCGCCGCGCGCCGCGTCCGCGGACGACGCGTCCGGGCCGCGCGTCGGTGTGCTCCCCGTCGACGAGGACGGGCGTGCCGTTCACGAGCACGTGCCGCATGCCGGTCGCGTACCGGTGCGGCCGTTCGTACGTCGCGCGGTCGGCGATCGTCGCGGGATCGAAGACGGCGATGTCGGCGAACGACCCGGGCGCGAGCGAGCCACGATCCGCGAGTTTCAGGTTCGCCGCCGGGAACGAGGTCATGCGCCGGATCGCGTCCTCGAGCGTCGTGGCGCGCTCGTCGCGTACGAATCGGCCGAGGACGCGCGCGAAGGTCCCGTACGCGCGCGGATGCGGCTGCGACTTGAGGAAAACGCCCTCAGGCGCGATCGAGCCCGCGTCGGACCCGAAGCTCATCCACGGCAGCGCGACCTCGCGCCGCAGGTTCTCCTGCGATCCCATGAACACGATCATGCCGACGCGGCTCTCGTCCTCCGCGACGAGGTCCATCGCGACGTCGCGCGGATCGCCGCCGCGCTCGCCCGCGATCTCGGCGAGCGTCTTCCCGGTGAGCGGCTTGAGCCGCTCGCTCTTGAAGGACGCGAGCAGGATACCCTCGGGTCCCCCGGCCGCCTCGTAGAGATTCTCCCACGAGGACGCCGGACGCGACATCTCCTCCCGGATGCGCGCGCGCCGTCGCGTCGCGAAGCCGCGCGCGCAGCGCCTCGGGTCCGCCGTCGTGCGCCCACGGCGGGAAGCACGCGTCCAGCCCGGTCGCGCCGGCCTCGTACGGGTACATGTCCGCCGTGATCGCGAGGCCCTCGCGCCTGGCGCTCTCGACCCGCTGGATCGCGCCGTCGAGCTTCGGCCAGTTGCTCCGGCCGGCCTGCTTCAGGTGATAGATCTCGGCGCCGACGCGCGCGCGCCGCGCGATCTCGATGAGCTCGTCGATCGCCTCGAGCAGGCGCCCGCCCTCGCTGCGCAGATGCGAGATGTACATGCCGCCGTAGGGCGCGGCGGCCTCGCACAAGGCGACGAGCTCGTCGGTCGTCGCGTACGCCGCCGGCGCGTAGATCAGGGACGAGCCGACGCCGAGGGCGCCGTCGCGCATCGCCCGGTCGACGAGCGCGCGCATGCGCCCGAGCTCGTCGGCCGACGGCGGCCGGTCGTCGCTCGCGATCTCGTGCATGCGCAGCGTCGTCGCGCCGACGAACGAGGCGATGTTGGTGGAGATGCCGCGCGCGACGAGCGTCTCGAGCGCCTCGTCGAGCGTCGTCCACGTGATGTGGTACTTGATGTCGCCCTGCTGCTCGGTCCGCTCCCGTTTCATCCGCTCGTTCAGCGGACCGAGGGACCAGCCCTCGCCGAAGACCTCCAGCGTGACGCCCTGGCGGATGTCGGACTGCGAGCGTCCGTCGGCGAAGAGCGTGTCGGTCGCCCAGGAGAGCATGTTGATGAATCCGGGCGCGACCGCGAGCCCGGCCGCGTCGAGCTCGCGCGCGCCGCGCGCCTGCACGGCGCCGACCGCGGCGATGCGGTCGCTGGCGACGGCCACGTCGCCGCGCGCCGGCGGTGCGCCGCTGCCGTCGTACAGGGTCCCGCCGCGGATGACGAGATCGTGGACGGGAGGCACGAGCGCCGATGGTAGGTCAGACTGCGCGCATGTTCGGCATGACGCGTGACGAGATCGCCGCGCTGCGCGCGCTGCGCACGCCAGAGAAGGTGCAGGCGTATCTCGACGGCCTCACGTACAACCTCGAGCGCGGCGGCGAGACGCTGCGCTCGCCGCGGCGTGTGATCCGCGATCGCACCGCACACTGCGCGGAGGGCGCCTTCTTCGCGGCGGCGGCGTTCCGCGTGAACGGCCGGCCGCCGCTCATCGTGGATCTCGAGTCGGTCCGCGACGACGACCACGTCATCGCCGTGTACCGCGACGCGGGACTCTGGGGCGCGGTCGCGACGTCGAAGTTCGCCGGACTCCGCTTCCGTGCCCCGGTCTACAGGACCGTTCGCGAGCTGGTGATGAGCTACTTCGAGGACTACTACAACTGGGACGGGGAGCGCACGCTCCGGGCCTTCTCACGGCCGATCTCGCTCGCGCGCTTCGACCGCATCGCGTGGATGACGGCGGAGCAGGACCTCTGGCCCATCGTGAAGTACCTCGCCGTCGCGCCGCACGCGCGGTTGATCCCGCCGACCGTCGCCCGGCGTCTGCCGAAGCTCGACAAGCGTTCGTACGACTCGGGCATCTTTGGTGCGCCCGGCCACTGAAATCTGCTAGCGTCCCAGCCAGTCACAGAGGAAACGCGGAGGGGAGCCGGTGCTGCGCACCGTCGCGGCCGTCGAGCAACGTCCCTGGCTGTTGCTCGCGCTCGTCTTCGTCACGACGGCGTTCTTCGGCTTCGCCGTCCAGGCCCTGGGGAACGTGTATCTCAACTGGCGAGGAGATCCGATCGTCCACGAGTACCGGGCCACGCTCTCGTACACGTCGGCCATCGTCGGCGACGGCGTCTTGATCCCGCTGGTCAACGTGTTCATGACGAGCCAGCTCGCCGTCTGGCGCCGCCGGCCGCGGCTCAGCGAGGTCGGGCTCTCGGTCCTCGCCGGCGGGCTCGTGACGGGCGGCGTCCATCTCTATCAGGCGGTGAACGGCCTGCGGAACTGGGCGATGCCCGTGCCCTTCGAGTGGACGCCGATCGGCTACTACCACGCGGCGTTCATGTGGACGGAGATCTCATGCGTGCTGTTCTTCTGGGGACAGGTGGGGCTCGTCGCGCACGAGGACCCGCGTGCGGCGATCTCGCATCGCGTCGCGTTCGCGTTCCTCGCCGGCGCGCTGTTCCTGCGGCTGCTCTTCGCCGACTACGGCTACATCAAGTAGTCAGTCCCCGTACAGCTTCCCCGGGTTGAGGATGCCCTTCGGATCCATGACGGTCTTGATGCGCTTCATCACGTCGAGCGCGTCGCCGTGCTCCGCGCGCATGTAGCGCGCGCGTACCGCGCCGGTGCCGTGCTCGCCGGTGACCGTGCCGCCGACCTCGATGGCGAGCCGGTGCAGCCGGTCGGCGAGCTCATCGGCACGTCGCACCTCGTCGGCGTCGTCGGGATCGATGAGGATCGCCGAATGGACGTTGCCGTCGCCGAAGTGCCCGTAGAAGATCACGCCGACGCGCAGCTCCGCGCCGATCTCGCGCGCGCGGCGGATGGTCTCGGGGATCTTCGTGAGCGGCACGGCGAGATCCTCGCCGGCGAAGATGCGGTGCTTGCCCGGATGCGCGAGCGCCGACGCGGCCGCCATGCCGCTCCGCGCGGCCCAGAGCTTGGCGACGGCGGCCTCGTCATCGGCGACGCGCGTCACCGACGCGCGGCGTCTCACGATCTCGTCGACGTAGCGGATCGAGGCGCCGAGGCCCTCGGCGGTGCCCTCGACCTCGATGAAGAGGACCGCCTCGCCCTCGGGAAGGCCGAGGTCGGGCTTCCATCTCTGCAGCGCGGTGACCGCGCTCGTATCGAGGAGCTCCGCCGTCGACGGCAGCACGCCGGCCGCGAAGAGGTCGTCGAGCGAGCGCACGGTGTCCTCGAGCGCGGCGTAGCCCGCGAGCACGACCGCGCGCGCCGGCGGCCGGGGCTGCACCCGGAGGCGCAGCGTGGTGATGATCCCGAGCGTCCCCTCCGAACCGACGAACAGCTTCGTGAGATCGATGCCGCTCGAGCTCTTGAGGGCCTTGGAGCGCGCGCCGCCGGTCCAGATCACGGAGCCGTCCGCGAGCACGACCTCCGCGCCGAGGACGTAGGCCGACGTCGTTCCCCAGCGGACCGCGTGCGGCCCGCTCGCGTTGTTCGCGGCCATGCCGCCGAGCGTGCAGGCGCGACCGCTGCCGGGATCGGGCGGGAAGAAGAGGCCGTGCGGCCGCAGCGCCTCCTGGAAGTCGTTGAACACGAGACCGGGGCGGACGACCGCCTGCAGGTTCGCGCGGTCGATCTCGAGCACCTCGCGCATGCGCGCGAACGAGACGACGATGCCTCCATTCGCCGCCACCGCGCCGCCGGTCTGCCCGGTCCCGGCGCCGCGCGCGATCACCGGCGTACCGGTCGCGTCGGCGAAGCGCACCACCGCCGCGACGTGCTCGGTCGTCCGCGGCACGACGACGACGTCCGGCAGCCGCTGCCGGCGGAGGGACCAGAACGACGCGTCGTACGCGTAGGGGAGGAGCGTCGCGGGGTCGTCGATGACCGCGTCCGCGGGAAGGATCGACCGCAGCCGCTCCGCGAGGGTCGTCGTGAGGGCGGTCATGCGACCGTATCCTAGTTTCATCACCTCCTCAGCGAGCTCCGTCGCACCCGCGCACGTCCGCCACGAGGATCTCGCGACATGCATCTCGTGCGGGCTCTGCCTGAATGACTGCCCGACGTATCGTGTGCTCGGCGAGGAAGCCGATTCGCCGCGCGGCCGCATCCAGCTCATCCGCGCGCTCGTGGCCACGGACGCGCCGCCCGAGGACCGCGTCGTCGGTCATCTCGAGGCATGTCTGGTCTGCCGCGCGTGCGAGACCGCGTGTCCCTCGGGCGTCCCGTTCGGCCGGATCATGGAGGGCGCGCGCGAGGTCGTGCGCGAGCGGCGCCCGCTGCGCGGACCCGCGGGCGCGCTGCGCCGCATGGGCCTCGGCACGATCGCGAACGCCGGGCGCCTCTCGCGGATCGCGTGGCTCACGGACCTGTACGCGCGGAGCCCGCTGCGCGCCGTCGTCGCGCGCGCCGCGCCACGGGCGCTCGCGTGGGCGTCGTCGCTCGCGCCGAAGCGCGAAGGCGCCCCGTTCGCGCTCGCGGAGCGCGCGGACGCGGACACCTGCCTCTTCGCCGGATGCGTCATGCGGCAGGCCTTCGGCGAGAGCGGGCGCGCCACGGTGCGCGTGCTCGAGAAGAGCGGACGCCGCGTCTCGGCGCCGGGCGAGCAGGTCTGCTGCGGCGCGCTCCACGCGCACGCCGGCGACGGCGACGGCGCGCGCGAGCTGGCGCGCCTCAACATCGACGCGTTTTCCGGATCGGATGCGCCGATCGTCGTCAACGCGGCGGGCTGCGGCGCGCATCTCAAGGCGTACGGCGAGCTCCTCGTGGACGATCCCGCGTGGCGCGATCGCGCCCGCGCGTTCTCGCGCCGCGTCCGCGACGCCAGCGAAGTCGCCGTGCCGATCGCCCGGCGCGCTCCTCGTCCGCTCCGCGTCGTCTATCAGGATGCCTGCCATCTCGCACACGGTCAGCGGATCCGCACGCGGCCGCGCGCGCTGCTGCGCGCGGTCGACGGAGTGACGCTCGTCGAGATCGAGGACGCCGAGCGCTGCTGCGGGAGCGCCGGCATCTACAACCTGACGCAGCCCGCGATATCGGCCGAGCTCCAGCGTCAGAAGGTCGAGCGCATCCTCGCGGCGCGCCCGGATGTGGTCGTGAGCGCCAATCCCGGCTGCATGCTGCAGATCGCGGCGGGCCTCGCCGCGGCCGGTTCGCGCGTCCCGGTGGTGCATCTCATGCGGTTTTTGGACGATCCGGCGGCGTTCGCCTAGCGGCCGCCACCGGCGGGCAGGCAGGCCGGCAAAGGCCGGTCGGGCGGCCCGAATTTGTGCGAAAATAGACGGACCGATGAGTGTTTCACGTTCCACCTACCGTCACCGCCTCTCATCCGAAGATGTCCGCAAGGCCCGGATCCTCATCACCAAGGACGCGTGGAAGCTCTTTCCCAACCCAGGCGAGCGGGTCGCGCTCCGGATCGGCGCGCGCCGCTTCGACGCCGAGATCAAGGCCGAGCGGTGCGAGTGCGTGCCGCCCGAGCACGAGCACTACCACCTGATCTGCTCGGCGCTGAAGGGGCAGGCGGGCTTCAAGAGCGGCGCGCTCGTGGTCATCGCCAAGGACTCGGATGGCGGCTACCGCTTCGTCGAGGAGCGCGGCTAGCGCCGTTTCCCCGGAGCGTCGCCGCCCCGGTAAACTTCATCCGATGCCAGGCCCTTCGTACATCCTGATCCACGTGTTCGGCACCGTGCGTGACGAGCTCGATCGCGAAGACAAGGGCAAGCGCACGTACTCCGCCTGGCTCCGCGAGTACGTCGCCGAGCAGCCGCAGCGCCTCACCGAGATCGCGCGGCTCCTCGACCTGCTGTCCGAGAACGGATGGCGCCAGGCCGGCTCGCCGTACGACTGCGACGTCATGCTCCAGCGCGACGTGACGCGGGCGTCCGCCGAGGAGGAGCTGCGCCGCGCCGAGATCTGGGACCGGCTGGTGCGCATCGCGTCGCCCGACGACGAGGGACACGTCGTCTGGCACGAGCACCCCGAAGGACGTCCCGCCGGACCGCGGCGCCGGCGTAGGGTCCGCAGACCGCCGACGCGCGAGCAGGGAAGCTAGCTAGCTGCCTCACCCCCTCGGCGACGAGCTCACCGAGCTTCACGTCCACCTCGGCGGTTCCGTCGACCCCGCTGCGCTCTGGGGCATCGCGCACCAGCAGGGCATCCGCCTTCCCACGAAGGACTACTGGGGCTTCGTCGACCTCATCACCGTCGGCAAGCGCGAACGGAAATCGTTCGAGGAGTTCCTCGCCCTGTACCACTGGACCGAGCTGATCCAGTCGAGCCCGCTCGCCGTCGAGCAGTCCGTGTACGAAGTCGTGAGCGGCGCGTACCGGAAGGCGAACATCACGACGCTCGAGCTTCGCTACAACCCGATGAAACGAAATCGCGGGGGCGAGCAGGACCTGGACCACATCATCTTCGCCTCGATCCGCGGCCTCGACCGCGCGCTGCTCGAATATCCCGTCAGGGCGGGCCTCATCCTGAGCTGCGACCGCACCTTCAGCTACGGCCTGAACGAGATCATCATCGACAAGGCCATCGCCTACCGGCACCGCGGCGTCGTGGGCGTCGACATGGCCGGACCGGCGAATCCGGACTTCCACTACCGGGACTACGCGCCGCTG
Organism: Candidatus Limnocylindria bacterium; assembly: GCA_035651155.1. Classification (GTDB taxonomy): domain Bacteria; phylum Chloroflexota; class Limnocylindria; order P2-11E; family P2-11E; genus CF-39. The sequence continues at coordinate 94,678 of DASRGG010000016.1, forward strand.
TACAAGCGCGCGCGCAAGGCCGGGCTCGGCGTCACGATCCATGCGGGCGAGGACGAGGGCTGGCAATCCGTCGAGGAGGTCGTCGATCACCTGGAACCTGACCGCATCGGGCACGGTATCCATGCCGCGGAGAACCCGGCCGTGTGCAAGAAGCTCGCGGAGCGCGGCATCCTGCTCGAGATCTGTCCCTCGTCGAACCTGCACACGCAGGTCGTGAGGGGCCCGGACCAGCTCGGGCAGTACATCGCGACCTTCCGGAAGCACAAGGTGCGCTTCTCCTTCAACACGGATGGTCCGGAGATGCTCCAGACGAACCTGCGGGACGAGCTCAGGCTCGCGGTGCGCTCCGGCTGGGTCGACCAGGACGACCTCGCGCAGCTCGGCGAGTGGGCGAAGGAGGCCTCGTTCCTGCACGGGCGCCGCTCGTGACGAGGGAACAGGGTCAGCTCCTGCGCCTCCTGCTCATGTGCGCCGCGTGGGCGATCGGCCAGACGCTGACGATCGGTCTGGCCGTCGACTCGGGCGCCGAGCTCATCGTCCCCGCCGCGCTCGCGATCGGCGTGTACGCGATCAGCGAGGATCTCGCGCGTCCCCGCCTCGGCGGTGGCAACGTCCGCTACTGGCGCGGGCGGCGCATCGACGACGACGAGCGGCCCGGAGGGCGCTGGAGCTAGGTCGGGGCGCCTCCTACTTGCCGCCCTCGACGTCGCTCCGCTGCGCCGGTGCGCCGCCCGTGGTGACGACGCCGCCATCGGTCGTCCCCGGCTTCACGCCGACACGTTGCCCGAAGGACGCCGCGCGCATCCCGTCCATCTCCGTCGGGTTGTCGTGGCGCATCACGAAGGGCGCGATGGCCCACACGATCGCGCGGAGCGGCTCGGGATCGGCGATGACGCTCCCGAAGCGCTCGGTCGCGAAGCGAAGGTACTCGTTCGGCCACACCAGGCGCCGCACCTCGGCGCGCCGCGTGTTCTCGCTCGGCATGTCGTGGGCGTGCGTCAGCGCGAAGCCGGTCTCGCCGCGCGCGTCGCCGCGCCAGGACACGACGGCGGTCGCCGGGTCGCACGGCTTGCCGCACGCGTCGCAGATGAGGTCGTACTCGGACACGCTCGGAGCATTGTCGCGCGCCGCGGTACGGTGCGCGACACTAGGTGCGTGGGCGAACGCTTCGGCTCCTGGGGCAAGATCCTGCGCGTCGATCTCACGAAGCGGTCGTGGTCGGTCGACGAGCTCGACGAGGCCACGTTCCGCCGCTATCCCGGCGGCCGCGCGCTGATCGCGCGCTACCTGCTGTCCGAGGTCAGGCCGGGCACCGACGCGCTCGCTCCGGAGAACGTGCTCGTCTTCGCGATGGGCGTGCTCACCGGCACACCGCTGTCCGGCGCCTCGCGGCATTCGGTCGGCGCGAAGTCGCCGCTCTCCAACGCGTTCGGCGAGGCGGAGGTCGGCGGCTTCTGGGGCGCCGAGCTCAAGCGCGCCGGATGGGATGGCATCGTCGTCACCGGCGCGTCGCCCACACCCGTGTACCTCTTCATCAAGGACGCGAAGGTCGAGATCCGCGACGCGACGCACGTGTGGGGGAAGGAGATCCTCGACACGGAAGATCTGCTCAAGGCCGAGGTCGGCGAACGTCTTGCGCGCGTCTGCGAGATCGGCCCGGCGGGCGAGAAGTGCGTGCGCATCGCGGGCATCGTGAACGATTACAAGGACATCGCCGGGCGCACCGGCCTCGGCGCGGTCATGGGCAGCAAGAAGCTCAAGGCCATCGTCGTGAAGGGCAGCACGAATCTCCCGCTCGCGGACGGCGCGAAGGTCAAGGAGATCGGCCGCTGGATCGCCGACACGCTGCAAGAGAACCACTGGGCCTTCCACAACTACGGCACCGGCATGGGCCTCGACGGCTACACGAAGGTCGGCGGCATGGCGGTGCGCAACTTCGAGGGTGGCGCGTTCGAGCACGCCGCGGACGTCTCGGCGGAGGCGCTCGTGGACAGGGGCTACCGCATCAAGATGGAGGCGTGCTGGGCGTGCTCGGTGCGGTGCAAGAAGGTCGTCAAGCTCGAGCAGCCGTACCGCATCGATCCGAAGTACGGCGGCCCGGAGTTCGAGTCGACCGCCGCGCTCGGCCCCGACTGCGGCGTGGGCGATCTCGCCGCGATAGCGAAGGCGAACGAGCGCTGCAACGCGCTCGGCATCGACACGATCTCGACGGGCGCGACGATCGCGTGGGTCATGGACCTGCGCCGTCGCGGCATCCTGCCCGACGCGAGCTTCGACGGCGTGCCGGCGGAGTTCGGCAGCGCGAAGGCGATGCTCGCGGGCGTCGAGGCGATCGCGCACCGGCGCGGCCTCGGCGACATCCTCGCCGAGGGCTCCGCGCGCGCGGCCGAGAAGCTCGGCGGCGCCGAGTACCTCGTGACGGTGAAGGGCCAGGAGCTCGCGATGCACGACCCGCGGCAGCGGACGGAGTACGGACGCCAGGTGCGCGTCTCGTACGCGACGAGCCCCGGCGGCGCGGACCACATGAACGGGAACCTGCCGTCGCGCGCGATGCGCAATGTCGTCGGCATGTGCTTCTTCCTCCGGTACGACGACGCGCGGATGCTCGAGATCGTGAACGCCGTCACCGGCTGGGGACTCACGGCGAACGAGCTGATGGATATCGCCGAGCGTGGCCTGACGCTGGCGCGCCTCTTCAACATCCGCGAAGGCCTCACGGCCGATGACGACCGGCTGCCCGAGCAGGCGATGAAGCCGCACGTCTCGGGCGTGCTCTCCAAGGTCCGTCTCGATCCCGACGATCTCGCCGCGCAGGTGCGCGCGTACTACGCGGCGCGGGGCTGGGCGGAGGATGGCGTGCCGCTGCCGCAGACCATCGAGCGCCTCGGCCTGCAGGAGTACGCGCGCGCCTGACGTCGCTCGCGAGCACGCGTACACGTTCGCGGCGCTCCGCGAGGAGGACCTCCCGCTCGCTCGGCGCTGGCTGCGGGAGCCGCACGTGCGCCGCTGGTGGCACGACGATCCGGAGGAGCACGACTACCCCGAGGACACACTCGCGGGCTGGCGCGAGGCGATCCGCGGCGAGGACCCGACGGACATGTTCCTCATCCGTCTCGACGGCGCCCCGATCGGCGTCATCCAGTCGTATCGCGTGGACGACCATCCCGATTACGTCGCCGAGCTCGGCCCGCTCCCGGAGCGGGCGTTCTCGCTCGACGTGCTCATCGGCGAACCCGCCCTCATCGGTCAGGGGCACGGAGCGGCGCTCATCCGCGCCTTCCTGCGCGGGGCGTTCGAGCGCTACGGACTCGAGTACTGCGTGATCGGTCCGTCGCGAGCGAACGCCGCGGCCGTCCGCGCGTGCGAGAAGGTCGGCTTCCGGTACCTGAAGGACTATCGCGAAGAGGACACCACCGACCCGCCGCACGCGCTCCTCGACCTCCGCCGCCGCGATCTCGTCTGATTTCAGTGCACGCTGTATGCACCGCGCTCGTGGACGCGGGCGCGGGCGCGCGCGATGATGGCCGCTGGCTCGGAGGTGTGAGATGGGTCTGCTCGACGGCAAGAAGGCGCTCGTGATGGGCGTCGCGAACAAGCGCAGCATCGCGTGGGGCATCGCGACGGCCTTCCATCGCGAGGGAGCGGATCTCGCGTTCAACTACGCGATCGACCGGCTGAGGTCGAACGTCGAGGAGCTCGTCGCGACGCTGCCGGGCCACGAGAACATCCCGGTGATGCCGTGCGACGTGACGAAGCAGGACGAGATCGACGCGCTCTTCGCCGCCCTCGAGAAGCGGTGGGGGCGGCTCGACATCCTCGTGCACTGCATCGCCTTCGCACCGCTCGAGGAGCTCAAGGGGACGTTCACGAGCGTGAGCCGTAGCGGGATGCTGTCCGCGATCGACATCTCGGCCTACTCGCTCATCGCGCTCACCCGCGGCGCCGTGCCGCTCTTCGAAGAGGCCGGCGGCGGCGCGGTGATGTCGCTCACGTTCAACGCCGCCGAGAGGGTCGTGCCGAGCTACAACGCGATGGCCATCGCCAAGGCCGCGCTCGAGGCGGAGACGCGCTACCTCGCGGCCGAGCTCGGCGCGAAGAACATCCGCGTGAACACGATCTCCGCCGGACCGCTCAAGACGCTCGCGGCCAGCGCGGTCAAGGGCATCTCCGCGGCACGCGATCTGTGGGAGGCGAAGTCGCCGATGCGGCGGAACGTCACCCAGGAGGAGATCGGCAACGTCGCGGTGTTCCTCGCGTCGGAGTGGTCGCGCTGCATCACCGGCGCGACGATCTTCGCCGACAACGGCATGAACATCATGGGGACCATGGAGTAGGTCGCGTGCTCAGCGGTTTCGCGGCGGCGGCCGTGATGGTCGACGAGCGGGGCCGGATCCTGCTCGTTCGTCACAGCTACGGCGAGCTCAATTGGGAGATCCCCGGCGGTTCCGGCGAGACGGGTGCCTCCGCGGCCGACGCCGCGGTGCGCGAAGTGCGCGAGGAGACCGGCCTCGTGGTCGCCGCGGAACGCATGACCGGCGTGTACTTCGGACCGGCCGCGAAGTGTCACCACTTCGTCTTCGCATGTCGGCGCACGATGTTGACGGAGCCACGGCCGACGTCGCCGGAGATCACCGAGGTGCGCTGGTGCGAACGCATCGCGCTCCCCCGGCCGATCGGCGACTTCACCCTGAGGCGATCCGGTAGCGGGTTAGCTGCCCAGCGCCAGCTCGTAGCCGCCGGACGACTCCACGATGGCGTATCCCAGGTCCGTGTCGAGCGACACCAGCGGCGTGTTCTCGCGCACCGTGCTCGTGTGGATCTCGCGGTAGCCCTTCGCGCGCGTACTCGTGGAGCGTGAGCTTCAACGCCCGTCCGATGCCGCGCCGGCGATACGCCGGACGCACGGCGGTGACGCCGAGCTGCAGCACGTCCTCGGCTCGGATGGCGCGTCGCGCGGTGCACTGCCCCACGTACTCGTCGCCCGCGACCGCGACGAGGTACTCGTCGGGGAGCGCGAGCGCGTGCGCCTTCGCGTACGCGTCGCGATGGTGGGCCGCGAGGTCCGCGAGCGAGGCCATGCGCGTCCCGGCGGCGTCCAGACGCTCGCGCGACGCGGGCGTGGGGAGCGGCGCCGCCGCGACGGCGATGACCTGCGCGTACGACCGGATCACCTCGCGGAACCCGCGTGCCGCGATGGACTCGACGCACGCGGTGTGATCGCGCGCCCAAAGACACGCGACGAGCCCCCGGCGCTCCTCGAGCTCGGCCGCGAGATGCGCCCAGACGGCGGCGCCGATGCCGCGCCGCCGCTTCGGCGGGTCGACGCCGATGCGCATGAAGTAACGGCGCGGCTCGAACCGGCTCGGCTCGTGGTAGATCTCGCCGTATCCGAGCGGCGCGTCGTCCTCGTCGACCGCGACGACGCGCACCTTCTGGAAGCGCGACCGGTCCCAGCGCGCGTCGCGCGCGCGGAGCGCCTCTGCGTCGACCGGTTCGCCTTCGCTGATCCGCCAGATGCGCGCCACCGCCGGGTAGTCGCGCTCCGCGAACGGGCGGACGCGGATCGTCACGCGAAGCGAAAGCTCCGGAGCCAGCGCAGCTCCGCGCCGATCGTCGTCCGCGGGCCGTGGCCGGGATACACCCGCGTCTCGGGCGGAAGCTCCGCGAGGCGCGCGAGGCTGCGCTCCATCGCCGCGGGGTCGCCACCCGGGAGGTCGACGCGCCCGACGTTGCCCTGGAAGAGGACGTCGCCGGAAAAGAGCACGCCCTCGGCCGGGAGATAGAAGCACGTGGAGCCCTCGGTGTGGCCCGGCGTGTGGAGCGCGCGCAGCTCGACGTCCGCGAGGTAGGTGAGCGGGCCCTCTTCGATGAGGTCGTCCGGTTCGCACGGCGGGACCTCGAACGGCACCGGCGGGCGCGCGCTCACGTCGTCCGCCGACACGCCCGCCGCGCTCGCCGAAGAGGGGCCCCTGCCCCGGGGCCCGAGGCGGTACGCGTCGAGCCGGTGGATCGCGAGACGCGCCCGGGTCGCCTCCTTGACCGCGGCGTTCCCGAAGACGTGGTCGGGATGCCCATGCGTATCCAGGATCTCGACGAGCGTGAGCCCTCGCTCGCGCACGGCGTCCATCACGACGCGCTCGCCCATGGAGGGGTCGATCACGAGCGCCTCGCGGCGACCGTCGATCACCAGATAGCAGCCGTTGTCGTACGGCGGCACGCGCCACGCGACGATCTGGAGCACCAGAGAAGTATCGTGTGCCGGTGCGCGATACACCGGTCGAGAACACCGCGCCGCCGATCGGCGTCACGCACGGTCGTCCCGCGCTCCTCGCGAGGCGCTGGATGGTGAGCTCGAGCCACTACCTCGCCTCGCAGGCGGGCGCGCTCCTGTTCCAGCGTGGCGGCAACGCCATCGACGCCGGCGTCGCGGCGGGCATCGCGCTCAACGTGATCGAGCGTCACCTCACCGACTTCGGCGGCGTCGCGCCGACGATCGTGTTCCGTCCCGGGATGGCGGGTCCGGAATCGATCGACGGTCTCGGGCGCTGGCCCGCGTCGTTCACGCTCGAGGAATACCGCGCGACGTACGGCGACGACATGCCGGTCGGCGTCGCGCGATCGGTCACGCCCGCCGCGTGCGACGCGTGGCTCACCGCGCTCGCGCGGCACGGCCGCCTCACATTGGCCGACGTGCTCGCGCCGAACATCGAGCTCGCCGAGGGCTTCCCGGTCTACCCGCGACTCGCGCGCGCGATCGCGACGCTCGAGGGGCGGCTGCGGCAATGGCCGTCGTCCGCGCGCGTCTTCCTTCCGAACGGGCGGGCGCCGAAGGTGGGCGAGCTCCTCGTGCAGAAGGATCTCGCCGGCCTCTTCCGCGCGCTGGTCGTCATCGAGCGCGCCAACGCGTCGCGGGGCCGCGCCGCGGCGATCATGGCGGCGCGCGACGCGATTTACACGGGCGAGATCGCCAGGCGGATCGTCGAGTCGCAGCGGGCGAACGGCGGTCGGATCACGGCGCAGGACCTCGCGGACTATCACGTCACGATCGAGGCTCCGGTCCACACGACCTACCGCGGCATCGACGTGTACGCGTGCGGTCCGTGGTCGCAGGGGCCGCTCGTACCGATGACGCTGAACCTGCTCGAGGGCTACGACATCGCGTCGCTCGGGCCGGGATCGCTCGCCTATCTCCATCGCTACACCGAGGCGATGAAGCTGGCCGCGGCGGACCGCGAAGGGTTCTTCGGCGATCCCGATCAGGTGGACGTCCCGATCCGCGGCCTGCTCGACAAGGCCTACGCCGAGGAGCGGCGCGCGGCGATCCGCGACGACCGCGCGTGGCCCGAGCTTCCCGAGCCGGGCGATCCGTGGCGCTACGAAGGCCGCAGCGGCCACGCCGGGTACCGTCCGAAGGTCGCCACGGGCGTGGGCGCGCCGGATACGTCGTACTGCTGCGCGCTGGATGCGGACGGCAACGCGTTCTCCGCGACGCCGTCGGATCCGGGGCTCGGATCGCCGCTCGTGGAGGGCCTCGGGATCATCGTGAGCACGCGCGGCGCGCAGCTCTGGACCACGCCGGGGCATCCCTCGGCGATCGCGCCGCGGAAGCGGCCGCGCCTCACGCCGAATCCCGCGCTCCTCATGAAGGACGGGCGCGCGCTCATGCCCTTCGGCTGCCCGGGCGAGGACGCGCAGTGCCAGGCGATGGTCCAGACGGTCTGCAACGTCGTCGACTTCGGTATGGATCTCCAGGCCGCGATCGAGGCGCCGCGCGTCATCTCGAGGTCGTTCCCGTGGACGTTCTTCCCGCACGCCTACGAGCCCGGCGTGCTGCAGGTCGAGGGGCGTGTCGCGCGGGACGTGCGCGACGGGCTCGCGCGCCTCGGCCACGTCGTCCGCGACATGCCCGACTTCACGCCGGCATCCGCGGGTGTGTGCGCGATCCGCGAGCTCGAGCCGGGCACGCTCGAGGGCGGTGCCGACCCGCGGCGAGAGAGCTACGCCATCGGATGGTGACCGCCGCCGAGTCCCGCTGGCGCGAAGAGTTCCCGATCGCCGACGAGCTGGTGTATCTCAACAACTGCTCGCTCACCCCGCTGCCACGGCGCGGGCGCGCGCGCATCGAGCGGTTCGCGAAGGAGTGGACGGAGCTCGGCGGCGGCGCCTGGTACGACCACTGGGTCGGCGAGTACGAGGCGCTGCGGTCGGACATCGCGACGGTGCTCGGCGCCGACGTGGACGAGGTCGCACTCGAGCCGAACGTGTCGGCCGGGCTGGTGGGGATCGCGAGCACGCTTGACTACGCGAGGCGGCCCAAGGTCGTCGTGGCGGACCTCGACTTCCCGACCGACGGGCACGCGTTCCTCGCGGTCGCCCCTCGCGGCGCGCGGGTCGAGTTCGTCCGGAGCCCGGACCGCGTCCGCGTGCCGCTCGAGCTGTTCGAGCGCGCCATCGACGAGCGCACCGCGGCGGTGTGCACCGGCCATGTCTATTTCACCAGCGGCTGGATCCAGGACGTGAAGGCGCTCGCCGAGCTCTGTCATCGGAGAGGTGCTGCGCTCGTCGTGGACGCGTATCAATCGATCGGCGCGCTCCCGTTCGACGTCCACGCGAGCGGTGTCGACTACCTGGTCTGCGGGACGCTGAAGTGGCTCATGGGCGGGCCGGGGATCGCGTTCCTCTACGCGCGGCGCGACGTCGCCGACGCCGCGCGTCCGAGCGCGGTGGGGTGGTGGGGGGTCGCGGACCCGTTCGCGTTCGACGTCGAGCACCTCGATCCGGGGAAGGGCGCTCGCCGATTCGAGTACGGCACGCCCGCGGTCGCCGCGATCTACGCGGCGCGCGCGGGCATCGAGCTCCTCCGCGAGATCGGGATCGCGACGGTGCGCGGGCGGCAGATGGCGCTGTCGCAGCGGCTCGTCGACGGCGCGCGGGCACAGGGCTGGAGGGTGCGCTGCCCGATCGACGCGCGCGAGCGCACCGCCATCGTCACCCTCGAGCATCGGGAGCCGCGGCGCGCCGTCGACGCGCTCCGTGCGTCCGGCGTCGTCGCCGACAGCCGGCCCGCCCTCATCCGGCTCTCGCCGCACTACTTCAACACCGCAGAGGAGATGGACCGCGCGCTCGAGCTCCTCGCGCCGCTCCGCGCGGCGGCGACCGCCTGACGCGTCACCCGCGCCGCCTGGTGGCGTGGGCCGCGATCATCGGCGCCGTCGCGCTCGTGTCGTATGCCGCGCACTTCAGCGCGCGGGACGCCCTGCCGGCGCCGGACATCCTCTTTCGCTGGTCGACGGCCATCGGGGCGCTCGTCCTGGACACCATCCTGCTGGTGCTCGCGCTCCTCGTGGCGCGGGGTCTGCCGCTGCGCGACGCGTTCGCGCTCCGGCGGCCGCGGTCGTGGAGCGACGCGCTGCGCGTCGGTCTGGTCGCGCTCGGCGCGACCTGGCTCACGTCGCTCGCGCTCGAAGTCGTCGTGGGCCACGACGTCCGCGAGCAGGCCGTGCCGCGGTACGCCGACGCGACCCGGATCGCGCCCTTCGTCGCCAACTTCGTCGTGATCGCGCTCTACGCCCCGATCGTCGAGGAATCGCTCTGCCGGGGTCTCGGGTTCACGCTGCTCGAAGGATGGGGCGTGCCGGTCGCGGTCGTCGGCAGCTCCGTCGCGTTCGCGCTCGCGCACGGCGCGGTGCTCGACCTTCCGTGGGTCCTCGTCACCGGGCTCGGACTCGGCTACCTTCGCGCGCGCTCGGCGAGCCTCTTCCCCTGCGTCGGTCTGCACGCCACGGTGAACGGGATGGCGATGCTCGCGTCGGTCCTGCTCACGCCGAGCGCCGCGGCCTAGGACCGGCGGATCGCGGCGACGACGTCACGCAGGTCGCCGCCGGGATCCGCCGTCGCCGATCCCCCTGCGGCGGCGCGCTCGCCCGAAAGGACGAGAGCGCGCAGCGTGGCATGGGGCAGGAGCGGGTCCGCGAGGTTCGACTCGTCGTGGTCGAGGCCCGTCTGGGCGAGCCGACGGCGGATCTCGACCCACCGGACGATCGCGTCGCGGTCGGCGACAGGTAGGCGCGCGTACGCCGCCACGTCGTTCAGCGCTTCGCGATACCGGAGCAGCGTGCGCCGCTCGGTGCCGCGGGGGTGCTCGCGGGCCTGCGCGAGGTCGCGCTCGTCGATCCGCACGAACCGATCGTATGTCCGTGACCGCTCGCTCGGCCCTCCGGTCTAGACTCTCCGCCGACCCGCGACGCGGGGTTGGGAGGAGTAGGAGAACCATGCAGGACAGCCAGCGAGGCTACGACCGAAGGACCTTCCTCAAGCTCGCCGGCGCGACCGCGGCGATCGCCGCATGCGGTGGCGCCACGCCCGCCGCCTCCGCGGCGCCCAGCGCGGCGGCCGCGACCAGCGCGGCGGCCGCGACGAAGGCGCCGGTGAGCGGGACGCTCTCCGTGTATTCGGCGCTCAACGAGTCGACGAACAACGAGTTCTTCAAGGCGTTCAACGCCGCGTACCCGAACGTCAAGGTGAACGTGTTGCCGCTCGCCGCGGCGGGTGAGCTGCAGACCCGCATCCGCACCGAGAAGGCCAGCCCGAAGTCCGACGTCTTCATCGGCGGCTCGAGCGAGTTCCACGACCCGCTCGGCAAGGAAGGCCTCCTCGAGCAGTACAACTCGCCGAACGCGAAGGACATCGACGCCAAGTTCAAAGACGCGAGCGGCTACTGGGTCGGTTGGTACACCGGCATCTTCGGATTCATCTCGAACAACGACCGGCTCAGCAAGGAGCTCGGCGGCAAGAAGCCCGCGACCTGGGACGACCTGCTCGACCCGTCGTGGAAGGGCAAGCTCATCCTGCCGGACCCGGTGAAGACCGGCGGCGGCTACATCTTCATCGCCACGCAGATCTTCCGCTTCAATCGCGACGAGGCCAAGGCGATGGACTACATGAAGAGGCTCCACGCCAATGTCGCGCAGTACATCCCGACGTCGCCGGGCGCGCTCACGCTCATCGACCAGGGCCAGTTCGTCGGCTGCCCGAACTGGGCGCACGACATCCTGACCGAGAAGGGCAAGAACAACCCCGTCGACCTGAACGTCCCAGCCGACACCGGCTTCGAGGTCGGCGCGATCAGCATCATCAAGGGCACCAAGAGCCTCGACGCGGCGAAGGCCCTCGTGGACTGGTCGCTGACCAAGGAGGCCGGCGACCTCAACGTGAAGCTCAGCAACCGCGGTTCGACGCGCGCCGACGTGGCGCCCGCGCCGGGCTCGCCGAAGCTCAGCGACGTGAAGCTCGTGAACTACGACCGCCAGTGGGCCACCGACAACAAGGACCGCATCCTGAAGCTGTGGCAGACCACGGTGGGCATCTAGCGATCCCAGCGGTCTCGTAACGACGATGCGCAGCTTGCGGCGCGAGCCGGGCGTCCTGCTCGCGCTGCTCGCTGTCGTCGTGCTCGTCGGCGCGTTCATCGTCTATCCCCAGGTCCGCGTGATCCTCACGCCGGGCGACAGCTACGGCGAGTTCTTCTCGGGCGGGACCTGGCGCAATTCGCTGCTGCACTCGCTCGAGGTCATGGCGCTGTCGACCGCGAGCGCCGTGACCCTCGGGTTCGTCTACGCGTACGCGATGGTGTACTCGGACATGCGCTGGAAGCCGTTCTTCCGGCTCATCGGCATCCTGCCGCTCCTCTCGCCGCCCTTCGTCGTCGCGGCGTCGTACGTGATCCTCTTCGGGCCCCGCGGCCTCATCACCTACAACGTCTTCGGACAGACCATCAGCATCTTCGGGCTCGGCGGTATCTGGGGCGTGCAGACCATCGCGTTCTTCCCGTTCGCGTATCAGCTCATCGCCGACGTGCTCTCGCGGAGCGACGCGCGCATCGAGCAGGCCGCGCGGAACCTCGGCGCGGGCAGCTGGCGCGTGTTCCGCACGGTGACGCTGCCGCTCTCGCGGCCGGGGCTCGGCGCCGCGATCCTCACCACGGCCATCTACGTGCTCGAGGATTTCGGCAACCCGGCGCTCATCGGCGGGACGTTCACGGTCCTCCCGACCCAGGCCTACGGCCTGATCAGCGGGTTCGGCGACCTGCCGGGCGCGGCCGCGGTCAGCACGATCCTGCTCGCGCTCGCGCTCGTCCTGTACTTCGCGAAGATCCGGCTCGACGGCCCGCGCTCGTTCGTGACCGTCACGGGCCGGGCGTCCTCGATGCCGCGCCCGCCGGTCGCCCCGGCGATCTCGTGGGCGTGCTTCGCGGCGTGCATGCTCCTCGCGGGGATCATCGCCCTCGTCTACGGCTCGCTCGTCGTCTCGGCGCTCACGGTCGCGTTCCCGCAGAACACGGCGCTCACCTTCGGCAACTTCGAGTACATCACCAGCGGCGCGAACGGCACGGCGCTCCAGAACACGCTCGTGTACGGGCTCGCCGCGGCGCTGCTCTCCTCGCTGCTCGCGCTCGTGGCGGGGTGGCTCGTGGAGCGCGGACGCTGGACCGGCCGCCGCGCGCTCGACCTGCTCCTCATCATGCCCGCCGCGATACCGGGTCTCTTCTTCGGGATCGGCTACGCCCTCGCGTTCAACGAGCCGTGGCTCGACTGGCTCGACCGCGGTGTGCTCATCATCATCTCGATGATCTTCTGGAACATCCCGGTGGGCTATCAGGCCGCGGTGGCGGGCCTGCGTCAGATCGACCGCTCGCTGGACGAGGCCGCCACGAGCCTCGGCGCCTCCAGCCTGCGCGGCTTCCGTGACGTCCTCGTGCCGATGCTCGGCGGATCGCTGCGCGTCGGCTTCGTGACGACGTTCGTCCGTGCCGTGACGACGCTGTCCGTCGTCATCTTCCTGTTCACGCCGAGCAGCACCGTCGCGACGATCCGCATCTTCCAGCTCGTCGGCGATCTGAACTGGGGACGCGCCACGGCGTTCACGGTGGCGGACATCGGCCTCGCGATCGTCGCGCTCGGCGCGGTCGCGCTCCTCGCGCGAGGCCGCATCGCACTTGGAGGCGCCCGTGCCTGACATCCACCTGCGGCTCGAGCGCGTCACGAAGCGCTTCGGCGAGACGGCCGCGGTCGACGACGTGTCCTTCGACGTGCCGCGCGGCTCGTTCGCGACGCTCCTCGGCCCCTCGGGCTGCGGGAAGACGACGACCCTCCGCATGATCGCCGGGTTCTACGACCCGGACCGCGGCGACATCCTGCTCGGCGGGCGGCGCATCAACGATCTGCCCGCGCACCGCCGCGGCACGGCGATGGTCTTCCAGGACTACGCGCTCTTCCCGCACATGACGGTGCGCGACAACGTCGCGTACGGCCTGCGCGTCGCGGGCGTCCCGACGGCGGAGCGCGAGCGTCGCGTGAACGAGACCCTCGAATTCGTCGGGCTCGGGAAGCTCGGCGAGCGCTGGCCCAATCAGCTCTCGGGCGGCCAGCAGCAGCGTGTCGCCGTCGGACGGGCGCTCGTGCTGCGTCCCGAGATCCTGCTGCTCGACGAGCCGCTCTCGAATCTCGACGCCAAGCTGCGCGTGCAGCTGCGCTGGGAGCTCCGGGCGCTCCAGCAGCAGCTCGGCATGACCTTCGTCTACGTCACACACGATCAGGACGAGGCGCTGTCGCTCTCCGACTGGATCGCCGTGATGAACGCCGGCAAGGTCGAGCAGGCCGGCACGCCGTGGGACATCTACTACCACCCGCGGACGTCGTTCCTCGCCGATTTCGTCGGCGCGGTGAATCTCGTTCCCGGGACCGTATCGGAGCTGCGCGACGGCGGTGCCGTCGTGTCGTTCGGCGAGCGGTCGCTGACGGTGCGCGTCCCCGCCGGCCTCGCGCTCGCGTCGGGCGCCGCGGTGCGGCTCTGCGTGCGGCCGGAGTCGCTCGTGCTCGCCGCGCGGGGCGCGCCGGGCGACGGGCCGGCGCTCCCCGGCTCCGTCGCGCGAAAGGCGTTCCTCGGCGACCTCATGCGCTACTGGGTCACGGTCGACGGACGGGAGTGGCTCGTCGACCAGCCCGATCCTGGCGCCGGTACCCCCTTCGACGGGGACGTCCTCGTGCGCGTGCGGCCGGAGCGCGTCCACCTCATCGCCGAGTGACCGCGCCGCGGCCGTCGGGCTTCGCCCGACGGGCGGTGGGGACGAAGTCCGTGCCATCGGCCCTCGCGCCGATCGTGACGACGGCGCGGCGTGAGGCCTGGAGGTTGATCGCGATGATGTGTCCGGGCACGTACGGCTTCGGCGCCCTGAGCTGGTGGATCGTACCGGGACCGGCGCGCGCTGATCGGCCAGCGCCTCAGGCCAGCTCGATGGTCTTCCCGTCCGTGGCGTAGTCGAGCTCGAGCTCGGCGAGGTGCGCGAGCGTGGTCGCGCCGAGATGCGTGAGCACGATCCGGCGGCAGTCGAGCTCGCCGCGATGCTCCATCAGCGTGCGGTACGACAGGTGCGCGGGGTCGTCGAGCTCGAAGTTCGTCGCCTCGCAGATGAACAGGTCCGCGCCCTTCGCGACGCGCGGCAGATGCTCGCTCCACGTGGCGTCGCCCGAGTACGCGACGAGCCGGTCGCCGACACGGACGCGAAGCCCGTGCGGATCGGCGAGCGCGACGTGGCGGACCGCAAGGGCCGCGACCTTCGCACCGCCGAGCGCGATCTCATCGGTGCCGAGCACGGCGACGCGCAGGGCGAAGCCGAGCTTCGTGTGACCGAAGAAGTCGGGATAGAGCCCCTGCTCGGTGGCCGCGAGCCGGGCGGCGAGGCCGCGCGGCCCCGCGACGACGAGCGGGCGTGTTCGGCCCGCGAAGTGCTGCTGGATGACGAGGTAGGGGATGCCGCCGAAGTGGTCGCCGTGCAGGTGCGACACGGCGATGGCGTCGATGCCGTCGGCCAGTCCGAGCCTCGTGATCGCGGGAAGCGCGGAGCCGCCGCAGTCGAGGAGCAGCGACACCCCCGGCGCGGTGACGTGCACGCACGCGTGGGAGCGGCCGCCATCGGCGAAGGCGTTGCCGGAGCCGAGGAACCGAACGCCGACCGTCACCGGATGTCGGCGACCTTCACCGTCCGGCCGTCGCGCCACGAGCGGCTCGCGGCCTCCGCGACGCGGAGCGCCTCGAGCGCGTCCGCCGCGGTGCACGCGTTCGGCGCGTCGCCGCGCGCGAAGCGCAGGAAGTGCGCGAGCTCGGACCGGTACGCGTCCGCGAACCGCACGAAGAACGACGGGTACGGCGGACCGGCGAGCGCCGGCGCGTCGGCCTCGACGGAGCGCCAGGGCGTGCGCGGGTCGACGCCGATGGCGAGCGTGTCCTTCGCGGCGTGGATCTCCACGTGGATGTCGTACCCCGCTTCGTTGTGCCGCAGCCCGGTGATGAGCCCCAGCGACCCGCCACGCAGCTTCACGAGCACGGCCGAGGTGCCGACGTCGCGGATCGCCTCGTACTGCGGCACGCCGAGCGTCGAGCCGGTGGCGGTGACCTCCTCGACCTCGTCGTCGAAGAGCCAGCGGGTGATGTCGAAGTCGTGGATGAGCTGGTCCTTGAACTGTCCACCCGAGGTCGCGATGTACGCGTCCGGCGGCGGAAGGCGGTCGCAGCTGACCATCACGAAGGAGTACACCGGCCCCAGCTTGCCTCCCGCGAGCGCGTCCTTCGCGCGGCGGTATCCGGCGTCGAAGCGGCGCTGGAAGCCGATCTGCAGGCGGCCCTTGGTGCGCTCGACGTGCGCGACGATCTCCCGCGTCTCCGCGATCCCGATGGCGATCGGCTTCTCGCAGAAGGTCGCGATCTTCGCGTCGAGGCAGCGCTTGATGAGGGGCGCGTGCATGCCCGTCGGCGTCACGATGACCGCGGCGTCGACGCGGTCGAGCGCCGCGTCGATCGTGTCGACGGCGCGTCCGCCGACCTGCGCCGCGACCTCCGCGGCCCGTGCGCGGTCCGCGTCGTAGATCGCGAGGTCGCTCACCTCGGGCAGGGCCCGCAGCGTCGACGCGTGCGCCGCGCCCAGCCGGCCGACGCCGAGCAGACCGATCCGCATCCCCTGTTCCTCCGCTTCCTCTCGTCGCGCTCGCCCGTCCGTGCCGTTCGACGCTAGCGTACGGAGAGAATGGCCGCGCCTCTCAGACTCGCCGCCGCGCCGATCTCGTGGGGCGTGTGCGAGGTCCCGGGTTGGGGGTACCAGCTGCCGCCGGAGCGCGTGCTCGGCGACATGGCGCGCCTCGGGCTGCGAGACATCGAGGCGGGCCCGCCGGGCTTCCTTCCCGACGACCTCGCCGCCGCGCGCGCGCTTCTCACGGGCCGCGGCCTGCGCGTGATCGCGTCGTTCGCGACGGCGGTGCTGCATCGCCCGGATCGTCTCGACAGCGAGCTGCTCTTCGTCGAGCGTCGGGCGCGCCGGATCGCGTCGCTCGGCGGCACGATCCTCGTGCTCGCGGCCGCGACGGGACAGGATGGCTACGACGCGCCGTACACGCTGCGGGAGGCGGAGTGGCGCGCGCTCCTCGCCGCGCTGCCGCGGGTCGTCGACGTCGCGGCGTCGTGCGGGCTCACCGTCGCACTCCATCCGCACGTGGGCACGGCGATCGAGAGCGCGTTCGCCATCGATCGCGTCCTGCGCGAGAGCGACGTGGCGCTCTGCCTCGACACGGGTCACGTCTTCGTGGGCGGCGGCGACGCCGTGCGGATCGCGCGCGAGCACCGCGGTCGCGTCGCGCACGTGCACCTCAAGGACGCGGACGCGTCCCTCGCGGCCGCGGCGCGCGAGCGGCGTGTCCCGTACGCGCGCGCGGTCGCGCAGGGTCTCTTCCGTCCGCTCGGCGACGGCGATGCGCGCATCGCCGACGTCCTCGCGGCTCTCCGCGCCGGCGGGTACGCCGGGTGGGCCGTGCTCGAGCAGGACATCGCGCTCGCCCAGGCGCCCGCGGCGGAGAAGGATCCGGCGCGCGACGTCGAGCGCAGTCGTGACTTCGTGAGGATGCGTGGCTAGACACGACGTCCTCACCATCGGTCGCGTGTCCGTGGACCTCTATCCCGAGCAGATCGGCGTGCCGCTCGCGCGGGTCCGCACCTTCGCGAAGTCGCTCGGCGGCAGCCCGACGAACGTCGCGGTCGGGGCCGCGCGTCTCGGACGCCGGAGCGCCGTCATCACGAAGGCGGGAGCGGATGGCTTCGGCGAGTACGTACGCGAGGCGCTCGCGGGATTCGGCGTCGACGCGTCGTACGTCGGCACGCACGCCTCGCTGCGCACGCCGCTGGTGTTCTGCGAGATCTACCCGCCCGATCGCTTCCCGCTGCTCTTCTACCGCGAGCCTGTGGCGCCGGACATGACGATCACCGCCGATGAGCTGCCGATGGACGCGATCCGCGCCGCGGCGCTCTTCTGGACCACCGGCACGGGCCTCTCGAAGGAGCCGAGCCGCGGCGCGACGCTCGCCGCGATGGACGCCGCGACCGGCACCATCGTCCACGACCTGGACCACCGCCCGGCGCTCTGGTCGTCGAACGAGGAGGCGCGGCGCTGGGCGGCCGAGGCGGTGAAGCGGGCGCGGGTCATCATTGGGAACCGTGACGAGATGGAGATGGCCACCGGCACGAGCGACCCCGCGCACGCCGCGGGCGCGCTCCTGTCCGCCGGCGCCGAGCTCGTCATCGTGAAGCGCGGGATGGAAGGTGCGTCGGCGTTCACGATGGACCGGCGCGTGCACGTCTCCGCGCGAAAGGTCCGGGTCGCCTGCGGCCTGGGCGCGGGAGACGCGTTCGGCGGCGCGCTCGCGCACGGGCTGCTCTCCGGGTGGGAGCTCGACCGCACGCTCGCGTTCGCGAACGCCGCCGGCGCCATCGTCGCGTCGCGGCTCGCGTGTGCCGACGCGATGCCCACGTCCGCCGAGGTCGAGTCGCTCCTCGCGGGCGGGCCCGTATGAGCACCGTGCGGCTCACCATGGCGCAGGCGCTCGTCCGCTTCCTCACCGCGCAGTACGTGGAGCGCGACGGCGTGGAGGAGCGGTTCTTCGCCGGCGTGTTCGGCATCTTCGGGCACGGCAACGTCGCGGGCATCGGGCAGGCGCTGTACCAGTACCGCGGCGAGATCCCGTTCCACCAGGCGCGGAACGAGCAGGCGATGGTGCACATCGCGGCCGCGTACGCGCGCATGCGCGATCGTCTCGGCACGTTCGCGTGCACGAGCTCCATCGGTCCGGGCGCGACGAACATGGTGACCGGCGCCGCGCTCGCGACGATCGACCGCCTTCCGGTGCTGCTCCTCCCGGGCGACGTCTTCGCCTCGCGGCGCGCCGACCCGGTGCTGCAGCAGCTCGAGCGGCCATCGCGAGGCGACATCTCGGTGAACGACGCCTTCGTCCCGGTCTCTCGCTACTTCGACCGGATCGCGCGCCCCGAGCAGATCGTCCCCGCCGCGATCGCCGCGATGCGCGTGCTCACGAGTCAGAGCGACACTGGGGCGGTCACGCTCGCGCTCCCGCAGGACGTGCAGACGGAGGCCTTCGACGTGCCCGAGGAATTCCTCGCGAAGCGCGTCTGGCACATCGGCCGCCCCCTGCCCGATCGGGCATCGCTGGCCCGTCTGGTCGAGCTCATCGGCGCGTCGCGCCGGCCGCTCGTCGTCGCCGGCGGCGGGGTCATCTCCTCGGGCGCGACCGCCGCGCTGCGACGCTTCGTCGACCGCACCGGGATCCCGGTCGCGGAGACCCAGGCCGGGAAGGGCGCGCTCCCGTGGGATCACCCGTCCGCGCTCGGCGCGATCGGCGTGACCGGGACGAGCGCCGCGAATGGCATCGCCGCCGAGGCCGATCTCGTGCTCGGCATCGGCACGCGCTGGAGCGACTTCACCACGGGCTCGCACGCGCTCTTCGCGCGGCCGGGCGTTCGGTTCGCCAACGTGAACATCGCCGCGTTCGACGCGTTCAAGATGGGCGGGCTCGCGGTGGTCGGCGACGCGCGGGTCACGCTCGAGACGCTCGCGCTCGTCGAGCATCGCGTCGACGACGACTATCGCGCCGAGGCGACGAAGCGCAAGGACGAATGGGAGCGAGCCGCCGAGCGCGCGATCGCGTCGCGCCATGCGCCGCTCCCCGCGCAGCGCGAGGTCATCGGCGCGGTGAACCGAGCGATGGGCGAGCACGACGTGCTCGTGTGCGCCGCGGGATCCCTGCCCGGCGAGCTCCACAAGCTCTGGCGCGCGCGCGATCCGAAGCAGTACCACGTCGAATACGGCTACTCGTGCATGGGCTACGAGATCGCGGGCGGCATCGGCGTGAAGCTCGCGGCCCCGGAGCGCGAGGTCTTCGTCATGGTCGGCGACGGCAGCTACCTCATGATGCCGAGCGAGATCGTCACGGCGATCCAGGAAGGCCTCAAGATCGTCGTCGTCCTCGTCGACAACCAGGGTCACAGCTCGATCGGCGCGCTGTCGCGCTCGCTCGGCCTCGACGGCTTCGGGACGCAGTACCGCTACCGGACGAACGGCTCGCTCGGATTCGACAGCGATCGGCAGACGCTGAGCGCGCTGCCCGTCGACCTCGCGGCGAACGCGGAGAGCTTGGGCGCTCGCGTGCTGCGCGCGTCGAGCCTCGACGAGCTCGCGACCGCGCTGCTGCGGGCGAAGCACGCGACGGAGACGACCGTCGTGTACGTGCAGGTCGACCGGTACGAGGGCGTCGACGAGGGCGGCGCGTGGTGGGATGTCGCGACGGCGGAGGTCGCCGACGACCGGTCCGTCCGCGACGCGGCGGAGCGGCGGGCCGCCCATCGCGCGCGGCAGCGGTGGCACGTGTGACGCGGCTGCGCATCCCGAGCGCGGACGCGCCCGACGGATCGCGCCGCGTCCTGAACGTGACGCGCGAGCGCGCGGGCTGGCGGTACGTCGGCTTCGAGGTCGTGCGCCTCGCGGCAGGCGACACGATCACGCGGGGCACGCGCGACCGCGAGGCGTGTCTGGTGTGGCTGTCGGGTACGAGCGCGGTCTCCGTCGCGGGGGAGCGCTGGCCGCGCGTCGGCGGACGAGCGTCCCCGTTTGACGGCCAGCCGGACGCCGTGTACGCGCCTCCCGGCGCGAGCGTGCGCGTGCGCGCGACCCAGGCGTGCGAGATCGCGATCGGGTGGGCGCCTGCCGACGGCGGCGCGCGCGCACGGCGGCTGGAGGGCGCCGCGGTGGAATCGCGGGGCGAGGGCGCGATGCGGCGCACGATCCATCAGGTCCTCATGGAGGACCGCGAGGCCCAGCGGCTGCTCGTGACGGAGGTGCTCACGCCCGCGGGCCATTGGTCCAGCTACCCGCCGCACAAGCACGACACCGACGATCCGCCGAACGAGACCTACCTGGAGGAGACATACTACTTCCGGCTACGGGATCCGCGTGGCTTCGCGCTCCAGCGCGTCTACACCGCGGACCGATCCATGGACGAGAGCGTCGCGGCGCGCGACGGCGACCTCGTGCTCGTGCCGCGCGGCTACCACACCGTCTCCGCCGCGCCGGGCTACGAGCTCTACTACCTGAACGTCATGGCCGGACCCCGGCGCGAGTGGAAGATCACCTTCGATCCCGATCACGAGCGCATGCGCTGGTGAGCGCGAGGGCGCCGATCCGCGCGGTGCTCTTCGACTGGGGCGACACGCTCTTCGAGAGCCCGCACGCGCCGACGGTGATCGTCGCGGCCGCCCGCGAGCGCGGCGTCGCGCTCGATGCGGACGAGGCGCGGCGCATCTGGACCGAGCTGTGGGACGCGGGCAAGAGCGCGGAGGAGCACGCGAAGGGCCGCGACCTCTCGCGCGAGGCGCATCGGCGCGTGTGGACCCGGCTCTTCTCGCGCGCGAACACGCGCATCCCCGGGATCGATCGCGTCCTGTACGAGCGGGTCATGGATCCGGCGGGGTGGGTCCCGTATCCGGACACCGAGCCGACGCTGCGCGCGCTGAAGGACCGCGGCGTGCGCGTCGGCATCGTGAGCAACCACGCGTACGACCTGCGCCCGTTGTTCGCCGCGAAGGGCCTCGCCGACCTGATCGACGACTACGCGCTCTCGTTCGAGCTCGGCACCCCGAAGCCGGCGCCCGAGATCTTCCGCACCGCGTGTCACATGCTCGGCGTCGAGCCGCCCGACGCGCTGATGGTGGGCGACGACGCGGTGAGCGACGGCGGCGCCGCGGCGGCCGGCCTGCGGGTGCACATCCTTCCGCCGCACGAAATGCCCGGCAGCGCGCGCGGGCTGCGCCGCGTCGTCGAGCTCGTGGACGCGTCGCGCACGTGACCGAGGCCCAGGATCTCGTCGATCGTCCCGAGCGCGACGTCCTCGTCCTCGCGAAGACGGTCGCCGCGAACGATTTCCCGGTCGAGCGCCCGTCGGTCATCGGCGTGGACCGCGAGAGCGGGCGCCTGCTGCGGCTCGCCCCGTTCCCGTGGAAGGGGAACGACACCGATCCGCACGTCGCCAAGTGGGGGTGGCTGCACGTGACCACGACGCCCGAGCAGCGCGATCCGCGACCAGAGACGGCGGGCGTGAGCGGTGAGGTGACGATGACCGCGTACGTCGAAGCGAAGGAGGGATGGCGGCTGCGGTGGCCGTTCGTCCGGCCGCACCTGCGAGCCTCGGTCGAATCGCTCGCGACCCTCGCGCGCGAGCGCGTCGCGTCGGCGGGCTTCGTACGTCCGGCGGAGGTCGACGTTCTGCAGCTGCCGCTCCGCTACCGCTTCCGCTGCTCGAGCGACGACTGCGCGACGACGCACGAGCTGGCCGTCCTCGACTGGGAGCTCCACGAGATGGCGCGCCTCGCGCGCGAGCGCTTCGGATCGCGGTGGGCGACGCGCTTCCGTGAGTCCTGGGGGGCGCGGCTCCTCGAGCGCTTCGACGTGCACCTGCTCCTTTCCGCCTACGCGCAGGCGCCGACGCGCTTCTACGTCGCGGCCGTCCTCGCGCCGCCGCGCGAGGCCGAGGACGCTCACGCCCACGCGCACCACCTCGAGCATCGACGGCACGCGAGCGCGTAGCGGGCGCTCCGCGCGATCGCTCGCCAGCCCCGCGGCCGAGCGCATCGAGGGACCCGCGGCGGACCCTGCGGATCGGGTTCCACCGACGCGGGGAGGCGAGCGCGCGACCGTCAGGCCGTCGCGCCGAGACACCGACGGCCTCCGTCGTGGAGGCCGTCGGGAAGGAAGGAAGGGCCTACGCGGACTGGCGCTGCCGGACGCGCAACGGCGCGGCGATCGCGAATCCGGCAAGCACGGTCACGATCGCTATGGCGAGCGTGGTGACGAAGAGCGCCGGCGTCGGCGCGAGGCCGATGACCGCGTCGAGGGAGTAGGTCGCCTCATCGGCGAGCCCCGCGGCGGCCGCCGCGACGGCGAACATGAGGGGCAGCTCGTAGCCGCCCTTCGCGGCCCACGGGCCCTTCTTCCAGTGCGCCTTCGCGATCGCGACGAGCATGACGGTCGTGACGAGCGCGGCCGCGACCGGCGTGAAGAAGCCGAGCGCGAGGGCGAGGCCGCCGATGAGCTCGGCGACCGCGGCGCACCATGCGAAGAGCGGCGCGGGCGCGATGCCGAGCGCCGCGACGTGGCCGGTCCACGTCCGCATGCCCGGGCCGCCGAACGCGCCGGCGACCTTCTGCGCGCCGTGACCCGCGACGAGCAGGCCGACCATCACACGGACGACCGCGAGGGCGAGGGTGGTCGTCATCGCCATCGTCATTCACCTCCTCATCCGAGAGATCGGAGCGCGCGGCGAAGGCTAGGCCGCCTTCGCCGCGATGCCCGCGGGAAGGGCTTTCACCTTGATCTGCCGCGGGCGGACCGCCGCCGCCTTCGGCAGCGTCAGCGTGAGGACGCCGTTGGCGTACGTGCTCGTGGCGTCGTCGACCTCGATCGGGAGCGGGAGCGAGATCTTACGCACGAACGCGCCCGATGGTCGCTCGTGGATGAGCCACGTGCCCTGCGGCGCCTCGCTGGACGTCTGGCCTGAGATGGCGACCGAGTCGACCGTCGCGTCGATCGTGAGCTTCTCCGGGTCGACGCCCGGGACGTTCGCTGTGACGACGAACTCGTCCGCGGTCTGCCGCACGTCGATAGGGAACGTAGCGGCGACCGGGCGGACCACGCTCTCGTCGAACAGCCGATCCATCGCCTCACGGAGCGTGACGAACGGCTCGGACAGCGGCGTCGCGAATGTCGAGAACGGCACGATGGTCCCGACCATGACGATCCACCTCCTTTCCACGGATGTCGCCATCGATGGACAGGGAGTGATCCCGTTCCGTCGAGAGCAAACACGTCGTCAGGCTCGGGCTATTCCCGCGCCCGCGGCACTCCGCCGGCCGCCATGCGGGCGGGCGAGCGCGGAGGTGAGGGATGCGGCATCCTGTGCCCGTGGACGTCTCGTGGCTCCTCTGGGCGTTCTTCATCGCCCAGCTCTTCATCCCGCTCGCCCAGCGGCGCTGGCTGGAGACGAAGCGTCAACTGGCGATCCGCGCGCTCGAGCGGTCGCGCGGCTCACGGGTCATCACGATGATCCACCGCCAGGAGACGATGAGCATCCTCGGGTTCCCCGTGGCGCGGTACATCGACATCGAGGACTCCGAGCAGGTCCTCCGCGCCGTCCGGCTCACCCCGCCCGACATGCCCATAGACATGCTCCTACACACACCGGGCGGCTTCGTCCTCGCCGCGGAACAGATCGCCTTCGCGCTGCGCCGCCATCCCGGATCGGTGCGCGTGCTCGTCCCGCACTACGCGATGAGCGGGGGCGCGCTCATCGCGCTCGCCGCGGACGAGATCGCGATGGACGCGAACGCGGTCCTCGGCCCGGTGGATCCGCAGCTGGGGATGGGGCAGACGTCGTATCCCGCGGCCTCGGTGCTGAAGGCGCTCGCACAGCCGAACCCGAATCGCGACGACGCGACGCTCATCCTCGGCGACGTCGCGGAGAAGGCGCTGCGGCAGGTGCACGACACGGTCGTGAAGCTCCTGGCCGACCACCACGCGCCGGACGACGCGGAGCGCATCGCGACCACGCTCACCTCGGGGCGGTGGACCCACGACTACCCGCTCGACGTGGGCGAGCTGCGCGCGCTCGGGCTCACCGTCCGCGACGAGCTGCCGCGCGAGGTCTACGATCTCATGGACCTGTACCCGCAGACCCGGCAGCAGCGGCCGAGCGTCGAGTTCATCCCGCTGCCGTACGCGCCGACGGCGCCCGCGCGGCGCAACGGCGAGCAGCGGTAGCGGCCTAGACCCTCCCGACGAGCTCCCGCGGCGCGTCGCCGCGCTTTGCGCCGATCTCGGCCGCCTTCCCGCGATAGCCGTGCGGGAAGACGCGCAGCAGCAGGTACGCCCCGGTCGTGGGATCGTCGCTCCGCTCGACGACGATCGACGGCCCCCAGCGGGAGTCGTACCGGTCGCCGACGGTCGGCGTCGCGGCTCCCGGCTCGAAGCCCTCCTTGTCCCACTGCAGGACGGCGTATCCGCGCACGATGCGCTCCTCGTCGCCGCCCTCGTCGGGACGCCACACGTGCGCGCCCGGATGCTCGCGCTGGCACACCGCGGGCGAGCCCGAGTGCATGGTGACCCACTTGTAGACGTCGGCGTCCTTGCTCTGCGCGCCCTGGGGATATGCCTCGCGGTGCTTCTGCTCGCCGACGGTGCAGAGGTAGTAGAAGAGCATCGCGCGCAGTATATGGACGTGCGCGCAGCGATGGTCGACGTCATGGGCCTGCGCACGCGCGTGCTCGAGGCCGGCGACGCGACGAACGGCGATCCGGTCCTCTTGATCCACGGCGTGGGCGGCTGGGCCGAGAACTGGCGCGAGGTGATGGAGCCCATCGCGGCGTCGGGTCGGCGCGCGATCGCGGTGGATCTTCCCGGATTCGGCGAGAGCGAGCGCCCGCGCCGCGCGAGCCACTTCGATCCGGCCGAGCCGTTCTACGCGCGCTTCGTCGTCGCGCTGCTCGACGCGCTCGGTCTGCGCTCGGTGCATCTGGTCGGGAACTCGATGGGTGGCGCGGTGGCCTACATGGCCGCGGTCACGGCCCCCGAACGGCTGCGGTCGCTCACGCTCGTCGCGAGCGGCGGCCTCGGCACGGACATCGCGCTCTTCCTGCGCCTCGCGACGCTGCCGGGGGCGATCGCGCTCGCGAAGCTGTTCGGGCGCCCCTCGCACGGACGCGAGGTGCTGCGCACCTGCTTCTTCGACACGTCGCGCATCCCCGAGGCGCTCTACGAGGAGGCCGAGCGCTACGGCTTCGCGTCGTATCCCGAGTTCGTCCGCGCGCTGCGGTCCGGCGTCACGATCCGCGGGGTCCGGCCCGCGCTGCGCTCGCGATGGATCGAGCGGGCGTCGCGGTACCGCGGTCCGGTGCTCGTGGTCTGGGGCCGCGAGGACGCGGTCCTTCCGCTCCACCATCTCGATGACGCGAAATCGGTCTTCCCACAGGCGGAAGTGCGCATCATCGAGCGGTGCGGCCACCTGCCGATGGTCGAGCGGCCGCGGGAGTTCCTCGACGCCGTCCTGCCCTTCCTCGCGCGGGCGGAAAGCGCGGTCGCCGCCTGATCCACCGGGCAATGGCACCATTGACGGTGAAGGCATGAAGACCGGCGAACGTCCCGCGGTCACGCTCACGACCCCGCGCGCCAAGGTCAGCCTGTCCGCCGAGCAGGTCATCGCCGACTACCGCCTCGCGGTGCGCAGCCGCGCCGCGAGCGAGCTGGGCCGGCGCGAGGTGCTCGTCGGACGGGCGCCCTTCGGGATCTTCGGCGACGGCAAGGAGATCGCGAACCTCGGGATGGCGCACGCCTTCCGCCCGGGGGACTGGCGCAGCGGCTACTACCGCGACCAGACCTTCCACTTCGCCACCGGCCTCGCGACGATCGAGCAGTACTTCGCACAGCTCTACGCCGACGCCGATCCGTCGCGCGAGCCCTTCTCGTCGGGCCGTCAGATGTCGAACCACTACGCGTCGCGCACCGTCGACGAGCGCGGCCGGTGGGTCGACCTCCTCGCGTCCGGACAGACCGCGTCGGACATCTCGCCGGTCGCCGGGCAGATGCCGCGGTCGGTCGGGCTCGCGTGGGCGTCGAAGCTCTATCGCGGATCGCCGCTGCTGCGCGGCGTCGCGAGCGGCTTCTCGCGCAACGGCGACGAGGTCTGCTTCGCCACGATCGGCAACGCCGGAGCGGCCGAGGGCATCTTCTGGGAATCGGTCAACGCGGCCGGCGTGCTGCAGATCCCGCTCGTCGTCGCGGTCTGGGACGACGGCTACGGCATCTCCGTCCCGAACGAGTACCAGATGGTGAAGAGCTCCGTCTCCGCCGCGCTCAGGGGCCTGCAGCGCAACGGCGGGACCGGCTACGAGATCCGGACCGCGAAGGGCTGGGACTACGTCGGCCTCGTCGACACGTTCGCCGAGGTGGCGGCGATCGCGCGCCGCGAGCACGTGCCCGCGCTGGTGCACGTCGTCGAGGTGACGCAGCCGCAGGGCCACTCCACGAGCGGCAGCCACGAGCGGTACAAGCCGCCGGAGCGTCTGCGCTTCGAGGTCGAGGCCGACCCTATCAAGCGGATGCGCGAGTGGATGATCCGCGAGGAGATCGCCGACGCCGCGACGCTGGACGCGTTCGAGCGCAGCGACCGCGCGGAGGTCGAGGCCATCCGCGAGCGGGCCTACGAAGCCTTCCAGGCGCCGATCCGCCGCGAGCGCGACGAGGCGATCGCGCTCATCGAGGCCGCGGCCGAGGACGCGGGCGTGGACCAGAGCGAGCTCGTCACGGCGCTGCGCGCCGAGAGCGACCTCAACCGAAGGCTCATCCACACCGCCGCGTTCCGCGCGCTCGTGGCCGTCCGCGGGCGCGAGAGCGCCGCGCGCGACGCGCTCGCGGCGTTCGTCGAGCGGTCGCGTCGCGAGAACGTCGCGCGCTACACCTCGCATCTCCTGAGCGAGGGTGAGTCCTCGCCGCTGCGGGTCGCGCCCGTCGCGCCCCGCTACGCGCCGGACGCGGAGACGCTCGACGGGCGCCTGGTGCTCCTGCGGAACTTCGACGCGAACCTCGCGCGCGATCCCCGCATCGTCATCCTGGGCGAGGACGTGGGCATCTTGGGCGACGTGAACCTCGTGTACGAGGGCCTCCAGGCGAAGTACGGGGCCGATCGCGTCGTCGACACCGGCATCCGCGAGGCGACGATCATGGGGCAGGGGATCGGGGCGGCGATGCGCGGCCTCCGGCCGATCGTGGACATCCAGTACGTGGACTACATGCTGTTCGCGCTCGAGGTCGCGTCGGACGATCTCGCGACGCTGCGCCACCGCACCGGCGGCGCGCAGAAGGCGCCGGTCGTGATCCGCACGAAGGGGCACCGGCTCCAGGGGATCTGGCACACGGGCTCGCCGATGCAGATGCTCCTGGGAACGCTCCGCGGCGTGCACGTGTGCGTCCCGCGCGACATGACCCAGGCCGCCGGCTTCTACAACACGCTCCTCCGCGGCGACGACCCGGGGATCGTCATCGAGGTGCTCTCGGGGTACCGATTGAAGGAGCGCATGCCCGCCAACATCGGCGAGTTCACGTTCCCGCTCGGCGTTCCCGAGACGATCCGCGAGGGCACGGACCTCACGCTCGTGACGTACGGGGCGCTGTGCCGCCTCGCGCTGGAAGCGGCGACCGACCTCGCCGCGCTCGGCGTCGATGTGGAGGTCGTCGACGTGCGCACGCTCCTGCCGTTCGACACGCGGCACGCCATCGCGTCGAGCGTGCGCAGGACGGGGGCGCTGCTCGTCGTCGACGAGGACCTGCCCGGCGGCGCATCGGCGTACATCCTCCAGCAGGTCCTCGAGACGGGGCGCGCGATCGACCATCTCGAGCTGCCGGCGCGCACGCTCACCGCCGTGTCCTCGCGAACGCCGGTGGGCACCGACGCCGACTACTTCACCAAGCCGAGCCGCGACGACATCGTCGCCGCGGCGTACGCGATGGCGCGCGAGCGCGACCCTGGGTCGTTCCCTCCACTCCTCGGCGGCGACCGATGACCGAGAAGACGAACGTCCAGGCCGTGCACGACACGCTGCTCGCCGAGTTCCGGCGTGACGAGCGCTACGTGCTTCTCGGCGAGGACGTGGGCGTGCGCGGCGGCGTGTTCCGCGTGTCGGACGGCTTCATCGAGGAGTTCGGACGCGACCGCATCATCGACATGCCGGTCGCCGAGTCGTCCATCGTCGGCGTCGCGATCGGGGCGGCGATCGGCGGCCTCCTCCCGGTCGCGGAGATGCAGTTCGCCGACTTCAGCGCGCCGGCCTTCGAGCAGATCGTCGACGAGGCGGCGCGCATCCGCTACCGCTCGAACGGCGGCTACGGCGTCCCGCTGACGATCCGCATGCCGTGGGGCGGGGGCGTGCACGGCGCGCTGTACCACTCGCAGTCGGTGGAGGCCTTCTACGCGCACGTCCCGGGACTCAAGGTCGTCGTGCCGAGCACGCCGCGCGACATCACGGGCATGCTCCGCGCGGCGCTGCGCGATCCCGATCCGGTGATCTTCCTCGAGCACAAGGCGACGTATCGCGCCGTGAAGGGCGACGCGCCGGACGATCAGGACTTCGTCATCCCGCTCGGTCCCGCGGACGTGAAGCGCGAGGGCACGGACATCACCGTGTTCGCGTACGGGCTCATGCTCCACAACGCGCTCCGCGCGGCCGAGGAGCTCGCGCGGGAGGAGATCTCCGTCGCCGTGGTCGACGTCCGCAGCCTGCGGCCGCTGGACGCCGGGACGATCCTCCGGGAAGCGCGGAAGACCGGAAAGTGTTTGGTCGTATACGAGGACAATCGGATGTTCGGAGCAGGTGCCGAGATCGCGGCGCTCATCGCCGAGGAGGCCTTCGACGCGCTCGACGCGCCGGTGATGCGCCTCGGCGGACCGGAGGTCCCCGCGATGCCGTACAACAAACCGCAGGAGGACTGGTTCATGCCGGATCCTCGGAGGATCGCGACGAAGATGCGCGAGCTCGCGGCATATTAGGGAGTGACATGTTCGAGCTGAAGATGCCGAAGCTCGGTGAGTCCGTCACCGAGGGGACGATCGGCAAGTGGCTGAAGCATCCCGGCGACACGGTGAACAAGTACGACCTCCTCGTCGAGGTCCAGACGGACAAGGTGAACACCGAGATCCCGTCGCCTGTGGCGGGGACGCTGCGCGAGGTCAAAGTGGAAGAGGGGCAGACGGTCCCGATCGGGACGCTCCTCGCCATCTTCGACACGGCGGACGCCGCCGCCGCGGCATCGCAGGCGGCTGGTCCGTCGGGCGCCGCGACGGCGGGCGTCGCCGCGGAGGCCCCGGCGGCGCGGCCGCAGCCATCGGCTCCGTCCGCTCCGGCGGCGCCCGCGGCCGCGGCGACCGCGGCGCCGCCCCCGGTGCGCGAAGGCGACGGGCGCCCCGGTCCGTCCGGCGTGCGGGCGACGCCGGCGGTGCGGAAGCTCGCGTCGGAGAACGACGTCGATCTTTCGGAGGTCGAGGCGACCGGTCTCGGCGGACGCGTCACCAAGAAGGACGTCGAGGACTTCATCGCGCGGCGGCAGGCGCGACCGCAGCCGCAGGCCGCGCAGCCGCGACCGGCGCCGCCGCAGCCCACGCCGCAGCAGCAGGCCGCGGCCGGCCGCGTCATCCAGGCCCAACCCGCGCGCCCGGCGCCCGCCCCGAGCCTCGCCGGCGACACGCTCGTACCGCTCACGCAGATGCGCCGCGCGATCGCGAACAACATGGTCCAGGCGTGGAGCGCGCCGCACGCTCACGCGGTGATGCCGGTCGACGTGAGCGAGCTCATGAGGTACCGCGAGAAGGTCCGGCACGAGTTCATGGAGCGCGAGGGCTTCGATCTCTCGCCGGCGGCCTTCATCGCGAAGGCCGTCGTCGAGGGCGTGCGCACGGTCCCGCAGGTCAACGCGAGCTGGACCGACCAGGGTCTGATCCTCCATCGCGAGATCAATCTTGGGTACGCCGTCGCGCTGGGCGAGGACGGTCTGATCGTCCCGGTGATCCGCGACGCCGACGGGAAGAGCATCGCCGGCCTGATGCGCTCGATCCGCGATGTCGTGGATCGCGCGAAGGCACGGCGGCTCACGATGGACGATCTCTCGGGTGGCACGTTCACGCTCAACAACACCGGCCCGCTCGGGACGATCGTGTCGAGCCCGATCGTGCCGCCGGGTCAGGCGGCGATCATGTCGTCGGAGTCCATCCGAAAGGCGCTCACGGTCACCGACGACGACGCGATCGCGATCCGGCAGATGATGAACATCGTCATCGGCTTCGACCATCGCGTGGTCGACGGCTCGACCGCCGCGCGCTTCCTCACCGCGGTGCGCGACTGGCTCCAGGACGTCGCGCCGTCGGTGCCGGTGTACTGATGGCCGAGCTCGCTCCGATCCGCTTCGAGGTCCCCGGCGAGGTCGAGCGTCCACGCTCGCGTGGACGGGGCGATGCCAACACCGTCGTCCCGATCGACCGCTCGCGTCCGGAGTGGCTCAAGGTGCGGCTGCCGACGGGACCGACGTACGAGAACCTGCGTCGGCTCATGCGGACGAAGGAGCTGCACACGGTCTGCGAGGAAGCGCACTGCCCGAACATGGCCGAATGCTGGGGCGCTGGCACCGCGACCTTCATGATCCTCGGCGACACGTGCACGCGCTCGTGCGGCTTCTGCGCGGTGAAGACCGGCCGCCCCGGCACGGTCGACCTCGAGGAGCCGGCACGGGTGGGCGAGGCGGTCGCGCGCATGGGCCTCGATCACGCGGTGGTGACGAGCGTGAACCGCGACGAGCTCCCCGACGGCGGCGCCGGCGTCTTCGCCGAGACGATCCGCGAGATCCGCCGTCAGGCGCCCGGCACGACCGTGGAGGTGCTCATTCCGGACTTCCTCGGCCGAGCGGAGGCCCTCGACGCCGTCCTCGAGGCGAAGCCCGAGGTGCTCGGCCACAACGTCGAGACCGTCCCGCGTCTGTATCCGCGGGTCCGCCCGCAGGCGCGCTACGAGCGTTCGCTCGGGGTGCTGCGCCGTATCGCCGCGCATGGCGACGGTATCGTCTGCAAGACCGGGATCATGCTCGGCCTCGGCGAGACCCTGGACGAGGTGCTCGCGACCATGCGCGACATCGTCGCCCAGGGCACGCGCGTGATCACGATCGGGCAGTACCTCCGCCCGTCGCCGACGCATCTGCCGATCGAGCGCTACTGGACGCCGGACGAGTTCGCGCGGCTGCGCGATGCCGGCATGGCGATGGGCTATCGCCACGTCGAGTCGGGTCCGCTGGTGCGGTCGTCGTATCACGCGGAGCGTCATGTCGGCGTCTAGGCCGCTCGTCGCGTCGTGGCTCGGCCGTGTCGGCTACCTCGCGGGATGGCGGCTCCAGGACGCGGTCGCGTCACGCGTGCGCGCGGGCGGCGAGGAGCGTGTGCTGTTCCTCGAGCACGATCCCGTCTACACCATCGGTCGCCGCGGCACCCTCGACCATCTGCTCGTCGATACCGCCGAGCTCCGAGCGCTGGGTGCTTCGGTCTACCGCGTCGATCGCGGCGGCGACATCACCTATCACGGACCGGGCCAGCTCGTCGGCTATCCGATCGTGCGCCTCGGCGAACGGGCCGACCTCGTGCGCTACGTGCGCGGTCTCGAGAGCGCGCTCATCGATGTGCTGGCGAGCTACGGGATCGCCGGCCGGTCGGAGCAGGGGAAGACCGGTGTCTGGGTCGACCTTCGTGACGGGCGGCCCGCGAAGATCGCCGCGATCGGCGTCCGCGTGTCGCGCGGCGTGACGACGCACGGGTTCGCGCTCAACGTGTCGACCGATCTCGCGGCCTTCGGCCGCATGGTCCCGTGCGGCTTCATGCACGAGGTCGCGTCGCTCGAGCGCCTCGGGGTCCGGGCGGAGACGCGGGACGTGGCGGCACGCGTCGCCGACGCGCTCGGCCGGGAGCTCGCGCTCGCCGTCCGCTGGGGCGCGGTCGCGCCCGCCCGGGACGAGGAGATCGCCGCCGAGGCCCCCGTGCGCGCGGCCGAGGACCTCGCTCGCGAGGCCGTGCCCGCCTGAGGCCCGGCGGGTACTAGTACCTGGGCGCTCATCCGGGACGCCCGCGGTGACCCGAACTCGCTATCGCCGGCGGTGCGTCGGGCGGCTACGGTGCGGTGTGGTGGGTATCGAATTCCTCGCGGATCTCGCGCGCCAGCGCTCGCTCGCGTCCGCGGCGCTCCTCTTCCTCCTGCTCGTCGACGAGATCGAGGGCCTCGTGTTCGTCGCGCTGGGCGTGCTGCTCCACCGCCTCGACCTGTTCCTTCAGGCGCAGGACGTCCTCTTCCCGGCGATCGTGCTCGTCGCTGGCGCCGTCTCGCTGGTACGCAACTGGCGCAGGCCGCCCGCGCACCAGCCTCTCCCGGCGCCGGAGCCGCTCGATCTCGCCGTCCTCGCGCGGCGCATCGGCGCCTCGCGCTGATCGCGGCGGACCCGATCGCCGCGCCCTCCCCTCCGCCCTTCGCGGTCACGCGCCCTTGCGTCCCACCGCGCGGATGAAGGTCTCGATGGGGATCGCGGTCAGCGTCTCGATCGACACCGTGCCCCTCGCGCCGAGGGCGACGGAGATGCGCGCGATCGCCTCGCTGTCCTTCGCCTCCACGATGTTCACGAAGTCGTAGCGGCCGAGCGTCGCGTACTGGGCGACCACGCGGGCACCCAGGGCCTCGATCTCCCGGTTCACCTCTTTGATACGGCGCGGATTCGACTGGATCGTCTTCACGCCGGCGGCGCTCACCTTCGTGAGCAGGACGTACGTCGCCATCGTCATCTCCCTGCGGCCGACCGGACCCAGCCCGTCGCCCGGCGCGGCGCGCGATACTCGACGTGAGCATATGCCGCAGTTCACGCGCGCAGAGGCCGAGGCGCTGCTCCCGAAGGCGAGGCCGCTGCTCGAGGACCTGCAGCGCCGGATCATCAGCTATCGCCGGCGCCCGAGCGAGCCCGTCGCGCGCGAGATCGAGGCGCTGCTGCGCGAGATCGCCGACCTCGGAATCGAGGTGAAGGATCCCGACCGCGGGCTCATCGACTTCCGCTCGCGCATGCGCGGACGCGAGGTCTACCTCTGCTGGCAGCTCGGAGAAGGGGACCGCATCTCGTTCTGGCACGACCTCGACACGGGGTTCGCGGGCCGCAAGATCATCGAGGACTGATCGCCCAGGCGCGATCTCGTGTCGGCGGATCAATCAGGCGGGCGTGGACGGCATGCCCGAGGTGCTAGGGCGCTGCTGAAAAAGTCCCTGCATGCTCTTGATTGCTGCTATCTCTTTTGGTATCATCGGTCAAAGGGAGCGGCACTTCGACAGGAGGAGGCGCGACGGGCTGACCTGGGCGCGCGACGGTCAGCCGCTGCTGCCGATAGGGACTCTCTATGACGTGTTCCTCGGTCGCGCGCTCGAGCCGTGGGCTTTCGGCCACTACGCCGGCGGTCAGTCGATCATCGTCGGGACTCCGTCCGGCGTGACCCTCGCGCCCGAGGGTGGAGCACACCATTCGGTCACGACGCCGTCCCTCGGACTCGAGCAGCCGCACTGCATCGCGTGGGAGCCCGCATTCGGCCAGGATTTCGAATGGATCCTCCTTCAGG
Organism: Candidatus Limnocylindria bacterium; assembly: GCA_035651155.1. GTDB lineage: Bacteria > Chloroflexota > Limnocylindria > P2-11E > P2-11E > CF-39. The sequence continues at coordinate 128,283 of DASRGG010000016.1, forward strand.
CTCTTTCGCTCGTCGGCAAGCCGGGTGGCACTTCGTCGTATCTGAGGCTGAGCACACGTCCGATCAGCCAGGCGCTGAACTCGCCTCCAGACGACCCGGTTCTGCGCGAGGAGCGTCGTCGGCAGGTCGTGTCGGGCGGCTACCTTATTCGCCGGGCCGTACGGGCACCCCGGGTGGTTCTCTGCGGAACGGGCGCGATCATGCCGGAGGTCCTTGCGCCCACGGATGAGCTTGCGGACGAGGTTCCGGTGGATGTGATCTGCGTAACCTCTGCTGATCTCCTGTTCCGGGCCTGGCGCAGCCGACAAGGGTTGGCGATAGGAAACGACGCGATCCTTGACGTCGTCCTCCCGGCAGGCCGTGCGGCGCCGATCGTTTCTGTGCTCGACGGCCATCCGCACACGCTCTCGTTCCTCGGGGCCATCACCGGCGTGCCGATGGCCTGCCTCGGAGTCGATGACTTCGGGCAGTCTGGAGACGTCGCTGACCTGTACCGCTACTTCTCGATCGATCAGGAGGCAATCGTTGGCGCGGCGCTCGACCTGATTTCGTAGGTCCTCCTGGAGCGGGACGTGCGGGTTGTCGGCGAAAGTCTGCGCCTCTTCGCACGCTTCTCAAGTTGGACTTCAAAAACGAGGTCATAGGTCGAATTCGATTCGCGCTTTGGTTAGGAGTCGAACTGCGTCTTGCCTGCTACCTGATTCGTTCTCAGTTGACCAATGGTCTGGCAAACCATTGCGTCAGCACCCGTACGATCTCGACATCAGGTCACTCCAGACGTTTCGACCTTCAGTCGCAGTCGGTCGGTCTCAAGCTGTGTGGCGGAGTTGCGGTTCATGAGTGGTGGGCTTGGCGGGAAGAGTCGGACCCATGGATTGTTCTTGCGCTCTTGGGATCGCTCGCGCAATGATTGGCGTCGCCATCCAGCGGTTGGTCTCGTCTGCCGACTATGTCGCGCGGGCGCTCAGTACGAGGCTCGACACGCAAGACGAGCGTTTTGACGAACAAGAGAGCGCGGGTGAGAGGTGAGTCGGCTCGGCCTGTTCGTGGTATGGGTCGTCTATGGTGCTATGAAGCTGTTCGCCATGTTCGTCGGACGCACGACGCAGCCGCCGCTGTCGGTTCTCACGACGGTCTGGGTCGATAACCTCGGCCTCTTCCTGGCGTTCTGGGCAAGCCTCACGGTCCTTTTGGTTATCGTTTGGATTGCACCGCGGCGATGATTGCCGACGACCACGTCCGACGCCCGCTCCCGAGGGCACAATTCCTCGTCTCGAACCGCTGCGAGCGGGCGTCACTGATCATGACCAGCAACAAGCCGTTCTCCGCCTGGGGCGAGGTCTTCGGCGACGAGGTCGTGGCCACCGCGATGATCGACCGACTCATCCACCACGCCGAGATCCTCTCGCTCAAGGGCGACAGCTACCGGCTCCGCGGGAAGGACCTCGATGCCGGACGGCGGGCCAAGACCGCCGATTGAGCGGCGGGGTGGGTGCGTTTTCCAGCGCCGAAGGTGGGTGCATTTTCAGGCGCTGTTGACAGCAGCGACCCTATTCGGTTCGTCCGTCTCGGGCTCACCGTCGATCCCGCGACCGATCTCACCCTTTGCGATCGATCTCCGCGCGCCGGGGGCGTGGCTCAACGCACCTTGGTAGCCGCCGCAGGCGCGGGATGATCTCGTCCCGATACAGTTCGATCGACCGTCGCTGGTCCGGCCCGGGGAAGTGGAACACGAGGTGAATGAATCCCAGGCGCACGTACTCTGCGATCCGCTCGACGTGCTCCTCCGGATCATCCGAGACGATCCAGCGCGACGCAGCCTTCTCGATCGGCAGCGCGGCGGCGCGCCGCTCCATTTCACGCGGATCCTCGACGCCGACTTTCTCCTCTGCCGACAGCGCGAGGGCGGCCCAGTACGCGCAGTCGTTCAGCGCGCGCTCGCGGTCCATATCGAATGAGACTTTCATCTCGATGAGCTTCTCGATCTTCGCTGCGTCGCGCCCGGCCTTCTTCGCACCGTCCGCGACGGCGGGAAGTAGCGTCTGCGTGTAAAGGTCCCGCGCCTTCCCGCTAGTGCAGATGAAGCCATCCGCGGTCCGACCGGCGAGCCTGGCCGCCGACTCTCCGGTCGCGGCGACGTAAATTGGAATCCTCGACGAGGGACGGTCGTACAGGGTCGCGTTGACGGTCTTGTAGTACGTGCCCTCGAAGGTGACGAACTCCTCCTGCCAGAGCCGGCGCATGAGCTCGATCGCCTCCTTCATCCGCGCGAAGCGCTCCTTGCTGTCGGGCCATTGCACGCCGATCGACGACACTTCGTTCAGCGACTCGCCGGTCCCGATCCCGAGCAGGACGCGGTCCGGATAGAGGCACCCGAGCGTCGCGAATGCGTGCGCGACCACGGAAGGATGGAGCCGGAACGTCGGTGTGATGACGCTCGTTCCGAGCGTGACGCGCCTGGTCCTCTCACCCAAGGCGGCGAGCCACGCGATGGAGAAGGGCGAATGGCCGTCGGTGTAGCGCCACGGCTGGAAGTGATCGCTTATCAGGACGCTGTCGAAGCCTGCTTCCTCGGCGAGCACGCCGTACTCGAGGAGCGCGCGTGGCGAGAATTGTTCCGCCGATGCCTTATAGCCGATCTTCAGCTCTGACACTTCTTCTCCTTCATAGCGATGACCGTCTACAGCTCGAGCTTGTATGCGGAAGGGTCGACATGCGCGGCGACGATCGTCGGCACGCCATCGGGCTGCTGCGAGAATGCCTTCCGGCACTCGTCACGCGTGCGCACCTCGATACCCCGAGCGCCGAAGACGTTCCCGAGGGCGACGTAGTCGATGCGGCCGAACGTCGTCGCGGTCGCGGGATAGCCTCGTCGCTCCTGGCCGAGCTTGATCTGCGACAGCGCGCTGTCAGCGAGCACGACAACGAGGATGGGGAGCCGCAACCGCACCGCCGTCTCGATCTCGCCCAGCAGCATCGTGAGGCCGCCGTCGCCGAGCACGCAGGCTACGCGCCTTCCCGGATTCCGTAGCTGGAGGCCGATCGCCGCGGGGAGGCCATACCCCATCGAGGACAGGCCGTTCGAGACCGCGAACGTATCGGGCTCGTACGTGGGCCAGCATTGGCCCGCGAGGGACTTGTTGTTGCCCACGTCGCAGGTCGCGATCGCGTCGCGCGGCAGCGCGAGTCGGAGCTCCGCGATGACCTCCTGTGGGGTAAGCGACGGGCGCGAGGGATTCACGTACGCCCAGAAGTTGTTCCGAAAGGCGCGTACCTGCTGCACGTCGTACTTCGGTCGTGGCTCGCCGGCGCGGTCCAGCAGCGTCGCGATCGCGTCGCGCACGGGGGACACGATCTCGGCGTCGCTCGCGTAGAACAGGTCGTCGTTCGGCAGCGGACCTAGATGGATCAGCCGCCCGGCCGCCTTCCACGGATGCGCGAGCTCGACCGGATCGAGCCCGGCCGCGATCACGAGATCGCGGCCTTCGATGTACGTGAAGAGCCGGTCCATGCCCAGCATGTCGATCACGCCCAGGAAGAGCGGGTGGTTCTCGGGAATCAGGCCCTTTGCCTTCGGCGTGACGATCACGGGGATCTGCCACCGCTCGGCGAGCCTCCGAAGCTCCGCGCTCGCTCGCGCAGCCTGCGCGTCGAGGCCCGCGACTACGACGGGCAGCGTGCTCTCGCGCAGGAGCGATGCGGCCGCGCGTCCCTGATCGGGGTCGAGCGAGCGCGCCCGATCGATACGCGGCGCGATCGGCTCGGTCTCCGCGAGGCGACCGATGCCGCCTACGACCTCTTGCCGGGCGACATCACTAGGGATCTCGAGGTAGACCGGCCCTGGCCGCTCGCTTGTCGCGACGCGAAGGGCGCGGGCGATGACCGCGGACGCGTTCTGTGCATTGACGCGCGCGTGCCATTTCGTGATTGGATCGAAGAGCGCGCCGAGATCGAGCTTCTGGTGCGTCGCGTTCTCGTAGCGATCCATCGGCATCTGACCCGTCAGCGCGATGACCGGGGAGCGGTCGAGGAATGCTTGTGCGACACCCGTGACGAGGTTAGTGGCGCCGGGACCGAGCGTGGCGAAGCACACGGCGGGCGTGCCGTCGAAGCTCGCGATCGCGTCGGCCATGAAGCCCGCCGACGCCTCGTGATGCGTGAGGATGACCTCGAGTCCCTCGAGGCGCAGACCTTCGAGGAGGTCGATGACCTCTCCGCCGGGATGTCCCATCGCGTATCGTACGCCAGCTGCCTGAAGCTGGCGCCCGATCACACGAGCGACCGTCGTCATCCGACAGGCACGTGTTCGCGCGATCGCTTCTTCCCGAGATCCTCGGCTTCGCGGCTTCGCTGTTGCGCGATGAGGATCTCACGCGTGTGGGCGATGTGGGCTTGCATCGCGTCGCTCACGGCCTTCGCGTCGCCCGCTCTGACCAGATCGAGCAGGTCGCGGTGCTCCTGGGCGATCTGTTGGAGCGTCCGCGACTCGCCCGCCGTCGTGATGCCCCGCGAACGGATCATGTCTCGCAGCCGATCGACGTAGTCGGCGAGCCTGCGGTTGCCGGCCCGGAGCAGGAGCGCATGGTGAAAGGCTCTATCGAGGGCCCCCACGCTCGCCTCGTCGTGCTTCGCGGCGGCCTTCTCCATCGCTCTCACGAAGCTCTCGAGCTCCTCGAGAGCGGCGGTGGTCATCTGCCGCACCGCCTGGCGGACAGTGGGGACCTCGAGGAGGACGCGTATCGCGATGATCTCCTCCAGGTCGTCGGCGGACATCTGGAGGACCCGAACGCCGCGGTTGCGCTCGAAGCGCACCATGCCTCGCCCGGCGAGGTCGATGAGCGCCTCGCGAACGGGCGTTCGGGACACATGGAGAGATTCGGCGAGCTCGGCCACCGAATGCAGGCTCCCGGGCGCGAGCTCACCCTGGATGATCGACGTTCGGAGGACATCGAAGACCTCGCGTGTCCGCGTGGGCCGGGCATCGATAGGGCGGAGTGCTCGCCGCTCGTGGGAAGGCCTTGACAGCGACATACAGTGCGTAGCATGTTACACGCCATGTCCAGAGGGCGCGAGCCGGCGCGGCCGAAAGCCCGGGACTGGGGAGGGACTATGCGGATCCGCAGAGGCCTCATTCGCCTTATCGGACCGGCGCTGGCGATGTTGCTGCTGCCCTCGGCGTGCGGTCCGGCATCTTCGTCGAACTCTGGATCGCCGAGCGCGGCGTCCGAGCAGCCCGTCACAGGCGGGCAGCTGATCATCGGACTGCAGGCCGATCCGTCTCCGCTCAACCCGAACCTCACGACGAACGGGCCGACGCAGGAGATCGGGACGATGATCTACGAGCCCCTCGTCTACTTCGACAATGAACAGGCGAAGCCCGCGCCACAGCTCGCGAAATCTTGGACGATCTCGCCCGATGGCCTGACCTACACCTTCGATCTCGTTGACGCGACGTTTAGCGACGGTGCGCCGCTCACGTCGTCCGACGTGAAGTACACGATCGAGCAGGTGTCCGCGAAGACGTTCGCCCCGTTCGCGCCGGCCGCAGCGGCGATCTCGAACATCGATGACAAGGATCCGAAGAAGGTCGTCATCACGCTGAAGCGCGCGTTCGGGCCGTTCCTCCTCTCCCTCACCCGTGTGTGGATCCTGCCGAAGCACGTCTTCGGAGGCACCGATGTGAAGACGAATCCGGCCTCGCTCACCGCGCCGGTGGGCACCGGCCCCTTCATCCTCGATAAGTTCACGCGCGGTGAGCAGTGGACGCTCGTCCGCAACCCGAAGTACTGGCAGAAGGGAAAGCCGTATCTGAACTCGATCGTCGGGAAGGTCATCCCGAACGTCCAGTCAATGGTCCTCGCGGTCTCTGCAGGTGACGTGCATTACGTGTCGTCGCAGGTCATCCCCGCCTCCGACGCCGTGCAGCTCCAGACGAAGCCCAACCTGGCGCTCGTCAAGGACTCGTTCGCGCCGAACGACTCGCTCATGTTCTTCAACATGAAGCGGCCGCTCACCGCGAACGCCGACGTCCGTCACGCGCTCGTGATGGCCGTCGACCGCCAGTTCATCTTCCAGACCGTATTCAACAGCTTCGGGAAGGTCGCGACGACGCAGTTCGACTCGCGGCTCGCCTCGGCGGCGAACACGTCGGTCAACTTCGACACGATGTATCCGTACGATCCGAAGAAGGCCGCTGCGGCGCTCGACGCGGCTGGCTATAAGCCGGATGCGAGCGGGAAGCGCTTTGACATCACGATCCTCGTCGAGGCGGGAAGCCGTTTCGTCGCCGTCGCCGAAGCCATCCGTAGCATGTTCAAGGCGATCGGCGTGAACGCGACCGTCGACGCGCCGGAGGTCGCGGTCGCGGCGGACAAAGCCTTCAAGCGCGGGGAGTTCGACATCTACCTCCAGTCCTACACGACGAACTGGGATCCCGCCCTTGGGATCGAGCGCGCGTACGTGACGAGCTCGATCGGTACGACCTTCGGGAACGCGAGCAGCTACTCGAACCCCGATGTCGACAAGCTGTTCGAGCAGGGTCGTTACGGGACGACACCTGAGGAGCGTGGGAAGTACTACAAGGACGCCCAGACCATCCTGGCGAAGGACATCCCGGTCTTCCCGCTCGTCGAGACGAAGCTCTACGACGTGGCAGCGAAGAACGTCCGTGGTGTGTGGTACGCGGCGAACTGGGGCGAGTGGGAACGAGCCTGGCTCGCACGGTAGATCCGACGAGCACGCTTCCGGGTGTCGAGCTGGCTAGCGGCCGGGCGGGAAGCCCGGCCGCGAAGCCCGCGCGCCACGTCCTGCGCTATGCGCTCGGACGGCTCTGCTGGGCCGTGCCGACGATCCTCGGCATCCTTGTCGTCGGCTTCGTCGTCACGCGCATCCTGCCTGGCGACCCGGTGCAGGCGCTCATGGGTGAGTTCCCGGCGCCGCCCGGCTACGCGGACGAACTGCGGCGGCAGTTCGGGCTCGACCAGCCCTTCTACGTGCAGTTCTGGCTCTACCTCGTCGCGCTCGCGCGCGGCGACCTTGGCTACTCCTTCGCGCACCAGGCGCCCGTTCTGAGCATCGTGCTCGAGCGGGCGGTCTACACGCTTTTCCTCATGGTGCCCGCGCTCACGCTCGCATCGATCCTCGGTGTGCTGCTTGGCGCGGTCGCGGCACCGCGCGCTGGATCGAAGTGGGACGCCTTCATCACGATGGTGAGCATCTGCGGCCAGTCCGTTCCCGTGTTCTGGCTCGCGATGATGCTCATCCTCGTCTTCGCGGTGTCGCTCGGCATTCTCCCTGCGAGCGGCATGCGCAGCGTCTCTGCGGCGCCGAGCGCGGTCGCTGCGCTCATCGACTACCTCCGCCATCTGGTCCTGCCCGGGATCACGCTCACGCTCGCGTACATGGCGGTGGTCGCACGGGTCTCGCGGTCGGCGATGATCGAATCGCTCCATCAGGACTACGTCCTCACCGCCCAAGCGAAGGGCCTGACCCGACGCGAAGCGCTCTGGCGGCACGCGCTTCCCAACAGCCTCGCGCCGATCGCCACGGTCATCGGCTTCAACTTCGGCTACGTCCTTACCGGCGCCGTGCTCACTGAGACCGTCTTCGGATGGCCGGGCGTCGGCAGCCTCTTCATCTCGTCCATCGCGAACCGCGACTACCCGGTCATCGAGGGCATCTTCCTCTTCTCGACGATCACGGTCGTGGTCGTGAACCTGCTTATCGATCTCCTCTACTTCGCTATCGACCCACGGGTGCGGGCGGACAATGCGCGTCCGTAGCGTCTTCGACCGCGTCACGGGGGAGCGCGCGGGCGCAGTAGCGCTTGGTTTCATCCTGCTTCTCGCGCTCGTCGCCATCTTCGGCCCGGGCATCCTCGACCGCGACCCCTCGGCCATCTCGCGCAGCGTGTTGCAGCCGCCGTCCGGGAGCGCGTGGCTGGGGACCGACCACCTCGGCCGCGACATGCTCGTGCGGGTTGTCATCGGCGCCCGCGTCTCCCTCGTTGTCGGCCTCCTCGCGGCCGGGATGGCGGGCATTCTGGGCGTCACGGTCGGCGCGATCTCGGGCTACTTCGGACGCGGCGTAGATCTCGTGCTCATGCGCATCTCGGAGATCTTCCAGGTCATGCCCACGGTGATCATCGGTGTCGCGATCGTCGCGCTCGTCGGCGCGGGTCTGGTCAACATCATCATCGTCATCGCGGTACTGTCCTGGGCGCGGACCGCGCGCGTGATGCGCGCGGAGGTGCTGCGCGTGAAGGAGATGCCCTACGTCGACGCGGTGCGGTGTCTCGGCTACCACGAGTTCATCCTGCTGCTGCGCGAGGTGGTGCCGAACGCCCTGCCCGCGATCATCCCGCTCATCAGCCTCGGTGTCGCCGAGGCGATCCTCCAGGAGTCGTCGATCAGCTTCCTCGGCCTCGGCAGCCCGGACATGGTGAGCTGGGGACTGCTCCTGAACGACGGTCTGAAGAACCTCCTGCGGGCGTGGTGGATGACGACCTTCCCAGGCGCTGCCGTCTTCATGACGGTCCTCGCGTTCAACATCCTTGGCGACGCCATTGGCGCGCTGCTCAATCCACACCGAGTGCGCGCATGACCGTCACGATGGAGCGCGAGCGCACGAGCGCGCGATTGGAGCGCGGCGCGCCGATCCTCGAGATCGACGACCTTCACGTCACGTACCGGGCACGCTCACGGAACGTCTACGCGCTCCAGGGCGCGTCGCTCGCGGTTTGGCGCTCGGAGTTTGTCGGACTCGTCGGCGAATCTGGGTCTGGCAAATCGACCGTCGCGCGCGCCGCGCTCGGGCTCTTGCCCGCGCGCGCGCAGATCACGGGCGGTCGGATCAAGGTCGAGGGCCGCGACGTCACCTCGCTCGGCCCGCTCGGGTGGGAGCGGCTGCGGGGAAGCCCGGTCGCGATCGTGTTCCAGGATCCCTTCAGCTTCCTCAATCCGGTGATGCGCGTGGGCCGGCAGATCGCCGAGGCGATCGAGAAGCATGATCGCGAGGCGAAGGTCGGCGCACGAACCGATGAGCTCCTCGACCTCGTCCGCCTGCCGCGATCCGCCGCGCACGCATATCCGCACGAGCTCTCAGGCGGCATGCGGCAGCGCGTCCTGCTCACGATCGCGCTCGCGTGCCGTCCGCGCCTGCTGATCGCTGACGAGCCCACGACCGCGCTCGACGTGACGACGCAGGCCGAGATCATCCAGCTCCTCGCCGACATCCGCGCACGCCTCGACGTGGGCGTCCTCATGATCAGCCACAACCTCGCCGTGGTCGGCGGCGTCTGTGACTGCATCTATGTCATGTACGGCGGGCGGACCATCGAGCAGGGCGCGACCGCGAGCGTGCTCGGACGTCCCGGCCACCCGTACACGTTCGGCCTCATCCAGGCGGCGGGCGTCGCTCGCGACGTGCGCGGCCGCTTCGCCACGATCGACGGCGACGTCGCCGACCTCGCGAAGGTGTTCGTGGGCTGCCCGTTCGTCGATCGCTGCCCCGCGCGTCTCCTGCGCTGCGCGGGCGAGATGCCGCCCGCGTTCGCGGTCGAGGGCGACGAGCGTCATGCGGCGGCGTGCTGGCTCCTCGAGGACGCCGTGCGCTCCTCGGAGGAAGTGCGCTCGTGACGATCGAGCCGATCCTCGTCCTCGAACATCTCCGCAAGTCGTTCCCGCAGCGCGGCGGCGGCGCGCCGGTCGTCGCGGTCGACGACGTCAGCCTGAGCGTCGGTGCGGGCAAGACGCTCGCGCTCGTGGGCGAGAGCGGATCCGGGAAGTCGACGCTCGCGCGGCTCGCGCAGCGCCTTATCGACCCCGACGAGGGCCAGATCGTGCTGCGCGGCCTCGATCTCACGCACCTCACCGGCCGACGCCTGCGCGAGCAACGCATCGCCATGCAGCCGATCTTCCAGGACCCCTCGACATCGTTCAATCCTCGGCGGACCGTCGGCGGCGCCCTGCTGCAGGCGCTCTGGCGCACGCCGAGCGCGACGCGCATCCGTTGTGCCGAGGAACTGCTCGAGCGCGTCCGCTTGCGTCCCGCGTCCTTCTATCTCCCGCGCTTCCCGCACGAGCTGTCGGGCGGCCAGCGACAGCGCCTCGCGATCGCTCGTGCGATCGCGATGGACCCTGTGCTCGTCATCGCGGACGAGCCGCTCTCCGGATCGGACGTCTCGATCCGCAGCCAGATGCTGAACCTCCTCGCGGACCTGCAGAAGGAGCGCGGCATCGCGTATCTCCTCATCACGCACGACATTTCAATCGCGCGTGCGTTCGCGGATCGCGTCGCGGTGATGTACCGCGGCCGCCTCGTCGAAGAGGGCGATCCGGCGGTCGTGCTCCGGGACCCCTCGCACGAATACACGAAACGACTCCTCGGGGCGGTCCCGCAGCTCGCGGGCGCCGCCGTTCCCGCATGGACATCCATTCACGAAAGGACGAGGACATGACCGACCGACAGGCAACCAGCGCGACGATGAAGCACCTGCGCGCGTACCTCTTCCCGTGGGGGGTGCAGAAGCCCACCGCGGACGAGATCGTGGACTTCGCGCGCACCGCGGAGGAGCTCGGCTTCGAGGCCGTGCACATCCCGTGGCACTACACCATGCCGAAGAGCAAGAGCTTCGCGGACTTCGGGACGCGGTACCTGCTGGATCCGACCGTCGTCGTCCCGATGATCGTTAGCGCGACGAAGAGGCTGAAGGTCGGCCTCGAGTTCGTCGTGCCGACACTGCACCCGTTCCACTGGGCGCAGTACTTCGCGTCGCTCGATCGAGCCAGCGGCGGCCGCACGCTCGCGTGTCCCGTCCTCGGATGGTGGGACGAGGACTACAAGGTCGGCATGGTGAATCCGAAGCAGCGTGGCCGGCGGATGGACGAGGCCCTCAGCACGATGGTGAAGCTGTGGGCCGGCGAGAAGATCGAGAAGCCCGGCGAGTTCTGGGACTGCAGCGGGCTCGAGCTCGATCCGAAACCCGTGCAGCAGCCGTACCCGATGTGGATCGGCGGGGGGGACAAGTCGCTCGACCGCGCCGCGCGCTGGGCGCAGGCGCTGTACCCGCTCGTCCCGACGCCGAAGGAAGTCGCTGAGACGTGGGTGCCGAGCCTTCGCCACGCCGAGAAGTACGGACGTAAGCTCGAGCTCGCGATCGTGAGCTACGTGCTGGCGACCGACGAAGCGAAGTGGCTCCGCCAGTACGCATACCCGAGGCTCCTCGCGCGCATCAACGGCATGACGCACGCGGAGGCGCGCGAGCGCATCGACGACCAGACGCTCGTGCAGCCGGACAAGAGCCTCATGATCGGTACGAACGAACAGTGCGCCGATCGCCTTCGTGCGCTCCTCGACGCCGGCGCGGATCACATCGTCATCGACTTCTACATGCATGGCTGGGAGACTCCCGGCTTCGGCAAGGAGCAGATGGAGCGCTTCGTGAAGGAGATCGTGCCGCTGTGCGCGACGGTCAAGGCGTAATGGCTCCGCTGCCGACCGTCCTCGTCGTGCTGCGGCCGAACCGCGCGATGCCACCCGGCCTTCTCGAGAAGACCGGGCACCTCGCGCATTTCGAGTTCGCCGTCGGCGCCGACGAGGTCGGTCCGGCGGCGGAGCGCGCGGACGTGGTGTTTGTGTGGAACTTCCGCAGCCGACTGGTCCCTGAGGTCTTCCATCGGCTGCCGCGGCTGCGGTGGGTCCACGTCGCGGCCGTGGGGGTCGATGCGAGCCTCTCGCCGGAGGTCGCGGCGAGCGACGTCGTCGTGACGAACTCGCGGGGCGTGACGGCGAACGCGATGGCGGAGTACGCGCTCACCCTCATGCTCCTGTTCGCGAAAGACATCCGTCCGACCTTGGCCGATCAGGCGGCGGCGCGCTGGAATCCGCGCCTCACGAAGCTCATGCGAGGCGCGTGTCTCGTCGTCGTGGGTGTCGGTGCCGTCAATCGCAGGCTCGCGCGCGTCGCGCACGCGATGGGGATGCGCGTGATCGGCGTCGGCCGCACGGCGCATCCCGCCGACGAGGGATTCGAGCGGATCGTCGGGCAGGAGGAGCTGGTCCATGTCCTCCCCGAGGCGGACTATGTGGTCGTCGCGACGCCGCTCACGGCCGATACGGACGGCATGATGGGCACCGCCGCGATCGCGGCCATGAAGCGCGACGCCATCCTCGTGAACGTCGGGCGCGGTGCGGTGATCGACGAGAGCGCCCTGGTCGAAGCGCTTCGTGAACGTCGCATAGGGGGCGCCGCGCTCGACGTCGTCTGGCGCGAGCCTCTCGAGCCCGAGCATCCGCTCTGGACGATGCCGAACGTCATCTTGTCCCCGCACATGTCCGCCGACTTCACGCTGTGGCAGGAAGGAATGGTCAACCTCTTCGCCGCGAATCTCGAGCGCTGGCGTGCCGGGGCGCCGCTCCACAACGTCGTCGACAAGGCGCTCGGCTACGTGCCGTCCGAGGTCGGCGTCGCATGAAGCAGGTTCTCGTCACGTGGCCGGACTACCCGATGGACGACCCGCGGGCGGGAGCGCGCCTCGCGCCCGCCGGCATCGTCCCTGTTCTCGCTCCGAAGCGCGGTCCACGCACCGAAACGGAGATCGCGCAGCTCGCGCGCGGGTGCTTCGCCGTCATCGCGAGCACCGATCCATTCACAGAGGCCGTCCTGACACAGCTCCCGGATCTCCGCCTGATCGCCCGCGTCGGCGTTGGGATGGACTCGATCGATATCGATGCCGCCACGCGCCTCGGCGTCCTCGTCTGCGTCGCTCGTGGGACCAACGAGCTCGCGGTCGCGGAGCACACCGTCGCCCTCATGCTCGCGGCGCTCCGTCGCATCGTCCAGTGCGACCGCTCGGTGCGCGCCGGCGAGTGGAACCGGACCGGTCGGCTGACGGGCAACGATCTGCACGGCAAGACCGTCGGGCTGCTGGGCTTCGGCGTCATCGGGCGCGCAGTGGCGAATCTGCTCCGCTCGTTCGACGTGCGGCTGATCGCGTTCGATCCAGCGGTCGCGTCGGATCCCGCTGTCGAGATTGTCGCGTTCGACGAGGTACTCGCGCGCGCGGACATCCTTTCGGTGCACGTCCCGCTCCTGCCGACGTCGCGCCACCTCATCGGCGCGCGAGAGCTCGCGCTGATGAAGCGCGGCGCGATCCTCGTGAACACCTCGCGCGGCGGGATCATCGACGAGGCGAGCCTCAAGGCCGCGCTCGCGGACGGCCACATCGGGATGTCCGCGCTCGACGTCTTCGAGGAAGAACCGCCGTCCACGAGCTTCCTGCTCGCGGCGACGGACCGCACGATCCTCACGCCGCACGTCGCAGGCCTGACCGTCGAGTCAATCGCCGCGATGCAGGAGCACGCGACCGACGCGGTGATCGACGTGCTCAAGGGACGGATGCCGCAAGGAGTCGTAGATCCGAGCGCGTGGCGCGATGGTGCGCCGCGACAGGACGAGAGCGCACCAGTACCACAACACCGAGGAGGCAGACCATGATCAAGGAACTCGCTGGCGCACGCGTCGCGATCCTCGCCGAGGACCTCTACGAGGAGGTCGAGCTCTGGTACCCCTACTACCGCCTTAAGGAGGCGGGTGCGACCGTCACGATCGTCGGCAGCGGCCGTGCCACGATGTTCACCGGGAAGCACGGTCTTCCCGTCACCGCCGACGTTGCGATCGACAGCGTCTCACCGAGCGACTTCGATGCGGTCGTCATCCCGGGTGGCTTCGCGCCGGACCTCATGCGCCGCAAGCCGGCGATGATCGAGTTCGTTCACGCGCTCGGCACGAGCGGAAAGCCGGTGGGGGCGATCTGCCACGGCGGCTCGATGCTCATCTCCGCACGGCTCGTCAAGGACCGCAAGCTCACCTCGTTCTTCTCGATCAAGGACGACGTGGTCGCCGCCGGGGCGACCTACGTCGATGCCGAGGTCGTGCGCGACGGGAATGTCATCACGTCGCGCGTGCCCGCGGACCTGCCGGCCTTCCTTCCGGAGGTCATCGCGGCGATCGCGTCGGCTCGGTCGTCTCGCGTCCCGGCGGGAGCGGGATCGGCCGCGGCCTCCTGAGGTGTGATGTGAGTGAGGACCGTTCACCGGCCGCCGACGTGACGATCGTCGGCGGAGGCATCGCGGGCACGACCGCGGCGTACGCACTCGCCAAGCGAGGCGCGCGCGTGCGGCTCATCGAGCGCCGGTCGATCGGCGCGGTGCAGTCGGGTCGGAACTGGGGCTTCACGCGGCGACAGGGCTGCGACCCGCTCGAGGTCGGCCTCGTGCAGGAGGCCTGGTGCGAGTGGGGCAAGCTCGCCGAGGAGATCCCCGATCTCGGCCTTGTTCGTCGTGGGCTCATCGGCGTCGCCGACACGGAGGCGCGTATGACGCAGTTCCGCTCGTGGATGAAGGAGACGAACGCGGCCGAGATCTTCGGCACGAGGCTCGTCTCGAGCGAGGACGTGCGCGAGCTTGTCCCCGCGCTCACTGGTGAGTGGCTCGGCGGCATGTACACGCCGGACGATGGCCACGCACAGCCGGACAAGGCGACGCAGGCGATCGGTACGGCGGCCGCGCGCGCCGGAGCGACGATCGAGCTCGGGACGACGGTCCTCGGCATCACGCGTACCGGCGACTGCGTCACCGGTGTGCGCACCGATCGAGGGGACCGACCTACGGGCACCGTGATCCTCGCCGCGGGCGCGTGGTCGGGCCGCCTCCTGCGCGTGATCGGCATCGATCTGCCGATCCGCTGGGTCCGTGGCACCGCAGCGCAGACGACCCCGGCCGCTCCGATCACCGCACTCTCGGTATCCACCCCACCTGTCGGCTTCTGCCAGGAGGAGGACGGGAAGATCCGCTTCGGCACCGCGGCGTGGGCTGATCACGACATAAGCCTCGAGTCCCTGCGCCACTTCCGTATCTTCCTGCCCAACTACCTGAAGAACCGGAAGATGTTCCGCATGCACATCGACCGCTTCTTCGTCGAAGATCTCGTACGACGTGTACCGGCGCCGCGCCGCAATCCATTCGACTGGCCGCGCGTCGACGAACCGCCGCCGAGCCGACCGAAGATCGAGCGCGCGTTCCGCGACCTCGTCCGTCTCATCCCGAGCCTTCAGGGCGCGCGCATCGATCGGATGTGGGCGGGCTACATCGACGTGACGCCAGACGCGCTCCCGGTCATCGGGCCCGTGAAGGGCGTCGAGGGGCTGCTCCTCGCGACGGGCCTTTCGAGCCATGGCTTCGGGGTCGGGCCCGCTGTCGGTGCCTCCGTCGCACGGCTTGCGCTCGGCTGCGCGCCGAGCGTCGATCTTGCGCCGTTCGCGTTCGAGCGATTCGAGCACGCAAGGATCGCACCGCGGGCGCACCTGTGATCGCCGCCGCGCCGCGCTTCGGGCTCATTCTCCCGAACCGCGGTGTGGTCATCGGAGCGACCACGGTCGGCGAGATGCTCGAGCTCGGCGAGCTCGCCGACGCTGGTCCGTGGGAGTCGCTCTGGGTCGGCGACTCCCTCTTGGCGAAGCCACGGCTGGATGCCATCACGCTTCTCAGCGCGCTGGCCGCGCGCACGAAGCGCGTCCGTCTCGGGGTGAGCTGCATGGCCAGCACGCCGATTCGCGATCCACTCCTCCTCGCGTATCAATGGTCGAGTCTGGACCACCTCTCGGGAGGCCGCACCGTCTTCGTGGCGTGCCAGGGCGGCGGACCAGGCAGTGGAGACTTCGCCCACGAGCTCGAGACGTTTGGCGTCGAACGCGATAGCCGCATGCAACGAATGGAAGAGGCGGTCGAGATCCTCCGGCTGACCTCGAGCGCGGAGCACGTCTCGTACGAGGGTCGGTACACACGGTTCCGCGATGTGACGATCGCGCCGCGGCCCGTGCAGCGTCCGCTCCCCATCTGGATCGCCGCGAACCCGGACATGACCAGGCCGCGCAACGTGGAGAAGGCATATCGGCGCGTCGCGCGTCTCGGGGACGGATGGCAGACGACGCACACACCGCCGGACGACGTCCGGCGATCGCTCGCGCTTATCGAGACGTACGCGGCGGAGATCGGCCGAGCGCTGACCTCGTCATTCGAGGTGTCGGTCTGCTCGAACATCTGTGTGAACGACGATCGGGACGCCGCCTTCGCGGAGGCGAAGCGCTTCCTCGACCTGCATTCGGACGCCGACTACACGCCGGACTTCCTCGCGACGTGGGTCGCTGTCGGATCAGCGGCTGACTGCCGCGCGTATCTAAGACGATTCATCGACGTAGGCGCGACGACGATCCTGCTTCGCTTGAGCAGCTTCGACCAGCGACGCCAGTTCGAGGTTGTAACTGAGAAGGTGATCGCACCCCTGCTGGCGTTAGGACGTCCGCGTCCGGCTTCCGTGCTCTGACGGATGATGCGCTCGGCGGCACCCGCTGCGGCCGATCCGGACGATGGTCGAGCGTGCGCTCGCGGATCTCGACCCGGTCTTCCGCAAGATGTACAGCCCGATCGGCCGGCCCTCCATCCCGCCCGAGCAGCTGCTGCGGGCCCTCGTGTTGCAGCTCCTCTATTCGGTGCGCAGCGAGCGGCTCCTCATGGAGCAGCTCGACTACAGCCTGCTCTTCCGCTGGTTCGTCGGCCTCAACGCCGACGATCCGGTCTGGGACGTCACCGTGTTCACCAAGAACCGCGAGCGGCTGATCAAAGAGGACGTCGCCCAGCGGTTCTTCCATGCGGTGCTCGCCAGGCCAGGGCGGCGGGCCTGCTCAGCGACGAGCACTTCAGCGTCGACGGCACGCTCACCCAGGCCTGGGCCAGCCAGGGGTCGTTCAAGCCCAAGGACGCGCCAAAGGGCAAGGGCCCGAAGCCCGGCGCCGTCGCTGACTTCAAAGGCCAGCACCGCCGCAACGACACCCATGAGAGCACCACCGATCCCGACGCGCGCCTCTATTGGACTTGCCTCGATTTCGTGGACGCCTAAACACTTGGGGCCAACGTGCCCACGAAGGAGGTCCACGTGCCGAGAACTCGACCCGCGTATCCAGAGGAGTTCCGCGCCAACGCCGTCAAGCTGTTGCGGTCGTCCGGGAAGACCCTCGTCGACGTCGCCAAAGATCTCGGCTGCTCAGCGAACGCGCTTCGC